>JAFYHQ010000001.1 GCA_017539105.1 Erysipelotrichaceae bacterium | reverse complement strand
GCTTCTTCGATTTCGGAACTTCTTCGCAAGCCAGCACTTTTACGACACGGAAATCAGATTTTGAAAAAGTCTCGAAGTCGACCAGGTCTTCAAACAGCGGTTCGATCTCGACTTTGGAAAAATCGATAGCCTCATCTGTATTTTCAACTGTCCTGATGACAGACTTCTCTCCCTCTCTTGGCTTCATTGTCGGGAACAAGAGAACCTCACGGATGGAATCCGTTCCTGCCAGCAGCATCACGAATCTGTCGATGCCGATGCCGATGCCTCCCGTGGGAGGAAGACCGTATTCCAGTGCCTCGACATAGTCCATATCCATGTCGTTTGCTTCGGCGTCGCCCAGTTCCTTTGCCTTGAGCTGATTCTCGAATCTTTCGTACTGATCGATCGAGTCGTTCAATTCAGAGAAGGCGTTGCCATATTCGGTACCGTTGATGTAGACCTCGAAACGGGAAGTAAAACGCGGATCTTTAGGATCTTTCTTGGCCAGAGGCGAGATCTCAATCGGATGTCCCCAGACAAAGACCGGACCGATCATGTCTTCTTCGCACAGGGCTTCAAAAAGCTTGTCGATGATGTGACCCAGATCGTGTTCGTGCTTCTGCAGTTCGATATGATATTCCTTGCATACCGCTTCCGCATCTTCCAGAGAGATATTACGGAAATCCTTGCCTGTCTTTTCGTTGACCGCATCGGTTATGTTGACTCTCTTGAACGGGACCTTCAGGGAGATCGTATGATCTCCGGTCTGTATCTCGGTCGTTCCTAGTACGGACATCGCTACATCTTCAAACAGGTTCTCGCATAGAACCATCATCCCTTCCATATCGGAGTAGGCGACATAGGCTTCTACTGTCGTGAATTCCGGATTGTGCTTGAGGTCCATGGCTTCATTTCTAAACAGCCTGCCGATCTCGTAGACGCCTTCCATGCCGCCGACGATCAGTCTCTTGAGGTACAGTTCCGTCGCAATGCGCAGATAGAAATCCTTGTTCAGGGCATTGTGGTGCGTAATGAAAGGTCTGGCGTTGGCCAGCATTCGTATATCGTCTGCGAGGACTTTCCCTTCAGGTATCCCATGAAGGACGAAGCGGAGTACTTCGGCAGGATCTCCAGAAGCATATGGACATGGTCGACACAGGCTTCGCCCTCCACGATCCTTACCCCTTTGTATTGGCACAGGTCCTTGAATATCTTTATGATCTCGAGCCTGCGCGATTCGTAGAACACCTTTCCTCTGTACTTCGGGGCGAAGACGACATGATACCTGCAGTTCCATTTCGTGTGGGAGAGGGAGTTTAATTCATCTCCTTTATTTGTCATAATAGTATTGCCTCCTTTATCTGTATCGTTTGTAGTTTGCAGACCACAAAACCATTATAGATAGAGGGGCTTTCATTATGACAAATAAAGGGATGGTCATAAACTCTGCGCTGCAAGCCTGTCCGTCCACCCCCGGACTATCCGGGGGTTTTATTTAATAAATAAAAGCTGCTTGGTAGCTTTTAATAATTTCTTACACTGAAGTTCTTATTGATGTAATCATCTGCATCAGTGCAGTATAGGATTTTTATCGGCTCGATTAGTTGCCCATTTATATAGAGCTCATATGTGCTTTCTTCTCTGTTCTCAGGAATCTCATGAATTTCACCATAAATTTCATCACCTTTGTTAACATCAAGATTATAAATTACAGCTTTAAGAAATTTCTTCTGAAGATCTCTTTCGGTAGCGATGTACCAGAAAGTTTTGTTCTTTTCAGAGATCATTTTGAAATAACCATTGACATCATCCTCAATAACATGTCCATTGCACCCATAGCCAGCATCGAAAGCAGTAATGCCATGGTCAAGATTCTGAAGCCTGTGATCAACAGTCTGGGCAATTAAATAATCATCATTGCCGCGAAGCCAATGCATCTCATAGTCTCCGACACCATAAAAATAAAGAATCCTGTTAGTATCAGTCGAATAATCAAAATCCTGATAGCTCTGGCCAACAGGACAGTCTTCCGGTTTGCAAGTAGGATTTTCGGGGAAATCACGCAGACTCTTATAATAATCATCTTTTTGAGAGGAAGAACTGCTAGCAGGGTCGTTATTATCGGAGTCGGTTACAATAGAATCATGATTTGAATTAGATTCCTGTCCACACCCGCATAAGGTGAATAAGCTTAGAAAACAAAGAAGAAAGACTATTAACTTTTTCATATCACATCTCCTAAACAGAATTATAAGGAAAAGTGAAAAAAAGATGAAGAGCATTTATCAGGGCGTTGAATTTGTGATGATATTATATTCCGGCTTGGTACACTTATGGATCTTCTTCCATAGAACCCGGTCATAACAAGCGACACTATTTAAAGATTAGTTCACTAAAAAAGCCTTGTTTCAAGGCTTTTGTTGCTGCTTAATACAGTTTTGCCCCTGCCGGGATATGCGGATCCAGCATCAGCAGATGGAGCTTCTCCTGCCCTTCTTCGTTGTGTACGGCGCTGATCAGCATTCCGCAGGAATCAATGCACATCATGTTTCTTGGAGGCAGGTTGACGATCGCCACGCAGGTCTTTCCGATGAGCTCTTCCGGTTCATAGAATTCATGAATACCGGAAAGGATGATCCTTTCCTTGCCTGATCCGTCGTCCAGTCTGAACTGCAGGAGTTTCTTAGATTTCGGTACAGCTTCGCAGGCCAAGACTTTAACGACTCTGAAATCGGACTTTGAGAAAGTATCAAAATCAACAAAGTCCTCAAACAGCGGTTCGATCTCGACTTTGGAAAAATCGATTTTCTCTTCGCTCTTTTCCACCGTCTTGATGACGGATCTTTCGCCTTCTCTCGGTTTCATGGTAGGAAAGAGGATCACGTCTCTGATCGAATCCGATTCCGTAAACAGCATCACCATTCTGTCGATACCGTAACCGATTCCGCCTGCCGGAGGCATTCCGTATTCCAGCGCTTCGATGAAATCCATATCGATATCGTTCGCTTCATCATCGCCAAGCTCTTTCGCTTTCAGCTGGTCCTCGAAACGCTTCAGCTGATCGATCGGATCGTTCAGTTCCGTATAGGCATTGGCACACTCGTGACCGGAGATAAACAATTCGAACCGTTCCACAAAACGAGGATCTTCCTTATTGGCTTGGGTCAGCGGCGAGATCTCGATCGGGTGGCCGTAGAGGAAGGTCGGCTGGATCAGCGTCTCTTCGACATACTTCTCAAAGAACGCATTGATGATATGACCGACCGTGAAGTGTTTCTCGACCTCGATATCATGTTCCTTGGCCAGAGCCGTCGCTTCTTCAAGCGTATAATCGTTTGCTTTGAAATCGATCCCGGTCTTTTCTTTGATCGCGTCTGTCATCGATACGCGCTTCCATTCCCCGCCCAGATCGATATCCTGGCCGAGATATCGGAATGTCGTACGTCCGAAGACGTTCTCGGCGATATACTTGTACATGCTTTCGGTCAGTTCCATCATGCCGGAAAGATCGGAATATGCTTCATAGATCTCCATCATGGTAAATTCCGGGTTGTGCTGCAGATCCATACCTTCGTTACGGAAGGTTCGACCGATCTCGTAGACTTTCTCCATGCCGCCCACCAGCAGCCGTTTCAGATTCAGTTCCAAAGCGATCCTGAGGTACATATCCAGATCCTGCGAATTGTGGTGCGTGATGAACGGTCTGGCAGAGGCTCCCGTCAGCAGAGTCGTGAGCACCGGTGTCTCGACTTCGGTAAAGTCGCGCTTGCCTAAAAATTCCCTGATCGTGCTGATGATTTTCGGACGCAAGAAAGCGATCCTTTTGGAATCTTCATTCATAATCAGATCGACATATCTTCTCCGGTAACGTTCTTCTACATCGGTCAGGCCATGGAACTTTTCCGGTAAAGGTCTCAGCGATTTGGAAAGATGGGTATATTCTTTCACATAGACCGACAGTTCCCCTTGCGGATTGTTTTCAGAAGGATTGGTCCGGTATACGGTTCCTTTGACGCCGATGAAGTCTCCGATATCCGAGCTTTTCACCAGTTCATAAGGGTCCTCTCCGACATCCGCTTTATTGATCACAAGCTGTATCTGTCCGTCCTTGTCCTGTATATGCATAAAGCACATCTTACCCATTCTGCGCTTGGACATGATCCTGCCTGCGATCGATACTTCGACATTCTTCGTTTCCAGTTCTTCTTTGTTGAAAGAACCGTATCCTTCCCTGATCGATTTCGAGCTGGCGTTTCTTTCATACGCCTGTCCGAACGGATCGATGCCCCTAGCACGCAGTTCTTCCATCTTCTGTCTTCTGACTAATTCCTGATCATTTAATTCTCTTGCCATAGTTACCCCCAAAACAAATAAAACGCCCCTATCTCTAAGGACGTTGATCACGCGGTACCACCTTAGTTCCCGTACAAGTACGGACACCTTCATTGCTGTCTTAACGCGACATACGCTTCACTCCCGGTTTTTATTCAGATAAATGTGTCTGCTTCCTTCTCAGCAACGGAAACTCTCTGTGAGATCATAGATATCTTACTCGTCCATTCTTCGTGACACTGATATTTTACCTTAATTATCAGGAAAACAAAAGATGATTTCTATTGCCGGTACTATAATTGAGATATGGGTGGGTTAAGAATATGAAAGAAGGCTTTAAAACCTGGAGATCCTGCGTTGATTCTTTCGGCGATATCGTTGCATACCAGCTGGTTTCGAAAGCGGTGTTGGCTATATTGCTGATGCTGCTGAAAAAGCTGGCAATGATGGCGCTTGCCTCCACAGGCAGGGTGGCTGTCACGACCGGCGATTTCCTGTTTCTCTTTACAACCTGGCAGGGCATCCTGCTTCTTCTGTTTGGCCTGGTATCGCTCTATCTGTATGTCGCGGTCGACATCAACACCAAAATCATTTTCGCAAACAAGTTTTTGAAAAACGAGAAATATACGCCGCTCTCTTTGTTGAAGGAGAGTTTTGCGGAGCTGCCTCGTTTCTTCAATGTCGGCGGTACGCTGATCGTTCTCTTCGTCTCTTTGCTGGCGCCATTGACCGGTGTCGGTTTGTATATTTCGCTTACCAGGAATCTTAAGATTCCGACCTTCATCAGTTCCGTGATCCAGTCGACTCCGTTGTATCGCGTTATTTATTATGTTGCGATCACGGTCCTGATCGTTGTTGCCTTACTGCATATTTTCAGCATCTTCGCAATCGTGATCGATAACCTGAAACCGCGGGAAGCGTTCGCGTTGTCGCGCTGTATGATGAAAACAAACTGGCAGTCGTATCTGAAACAGTCGTTCCTGTTCTTTTTGTCGATGCTAGTCAATGCTTTATTTGTGATTGCGATCATCGCGCTTTTGCTGTTTGTTCTGTATTTCTGCGCGAGAGATCTTGTCATGAGTCACGAACGGATGTTCTTTGTGTTTGTGGTGCTGCTGATTATTGTCGGGGCGTCTTTGTTTAATTATATCGGTTCGTTCTGTTACATCGTCCAAATGAGTTGGATGTATTATACATACCGGGAGCGGGAGGATGAAATTCCTGTTGAACGAAGCAGAAAGCACAACTTGTTCTTTGCAGTATCGAATCTGTTTATTCTTGGTTTGCTGGTGTTTTCTTCTTATGTGATCGATACATATTTTGATCAGGTATTTGTCAATGAGATTTCCGTTTCGGTGATCGCACATCGAGGTGGAGGTTCGGAGGCTCCGGAGAATACGGTCGAAGGGATACGGAAAGCAATTCTTTTGGGCGTCTATGGCAGCGAAATCGATATACAGCGCACTTCTGACGGCTATTATATCGTCAACCACGACGGGACTTTCAGCAGGCTTTGTAACGTAAATAAAAAACCGGAGGAGATGACGCTGGCTGAAGTCAAAGAACTGACGATCAGCGATCCTCTTTATCCTGATCAGCAGGAACCGGTAGCCACTTTTGAAGAAATGCTGGAAGCCGCCAAAGGAAACGTCGTTCTGTTTACGGAACTGAAAGGCAACACCGCGGATCAGCAGATGGTGGATGATGCTGTGGCTCTGATCCGTCAGTATGAGATGGAAGACGAGTGCGTGCTGATTTCGTTGAAATATGACATCATCGATTATGCGGAAATGACTTATCCCGAGATACAGACCGCTTATCTGATGTTTGCGTCATTCGGTGATGTGGCTTCTTTGAACTGTGATTTTCTGGGTTTGGAAGAAGAAACGGCGACGCCAATCACTGTTGATGCGATCCATAACCAGAATAAAAAGGTACTGGTTTGGACGCCAAACACCACGGAATCGCAGCGGTATTTCCTGTTAAGCGCAGCTGATGCGATCATCACGGATAATGTTTCTCAAGCCAACGGACTGATCGAAGAGTTGCGCAATCGAAGCGATATTACGATATTCCTGGATTTCGTTGCGAGTCTGTTTTATTAAAAAATCGGCGGATGCCGATTTTTCGTTGTTTCTATTTTCGTGTCATTCTCTTTCGGTGACCAGGTATTTCAATTCTTCATGACTAATGTATCTTCTCAGGTTTTCTTCTGTCAGTTCAACAAACTTTTCGTGCGCAATTTTCAGATGGAAATTTCCTGCGGCGTGAGGCGTGATGAACAGGTTGGGATAGTCCCAAAGTTTGCTTTCAGGGGGAAGCGGTTCTTTTGCGAACACATCGGTCGAAACGGCTTTGATGATTTTTTTATCCAGTACCTCCGTCAAAACCTCTTCGCTGTAGAGGTTGCCTCTTCCGGCATTGATGAAGATGCTGTCTTCCCGCATCGCTTTGAAAGTATCTAAATCAAACAGATGTTCGTTCTCTTTGTTTCCAGGCAGTACCGAAACGACCACATCGGCATCGCTGATCGCCTGGTTCAGTTCATCGTTCAGATACAGTTCATCCAGATATTCCGGTTTTTCGATCGGTTTCCGTTTGACGCCGGTCACACGCATATTCAAAGCCTTGCACATTCTGGCCAGACAGTTTCCGATGCTGCCAAATCCGATGATCGTTACTTTCAGATCGCCGAAGCTTTTCACCTTGCCTTCATCTCTCCATAAGTGCTCGTGCTGGTTGTCGCGATACAGCTGTTCGTTCTTGATCATCATCAGCATCACTGCAAAGATATGTTCCGCCACTTCCTGGGTATGAACGCCTACCGCGTTCGTCAGCAAGACTCCTTCTTTCAGTATTCCCTTGGCAATATAACGGTCGTAGCCCACCGCAGACAGCTGTATCCATTTAAGGGAAGGATATTCTTTCAGTTTTTCCGCACGGTAGCTGCCGATGATGATTTTCGTTTCTTCGTCCGGTTTGTCTTGAAAAAAGATATCGGGCGACAGTTTCTGGAACCGATCTTTTTCTTCGCTGCTGAAAGGATATCTAAGAAAAACTTTGATCACTTTCTGACTCTGTTGATATCCAGGATGATCTTCTGGCAGTTCTCGCAAAGGTAAGACCTGATGTACGGCGCACGAAGACTGACTCTGGTCAGCCCCCTGCTTCTAAGGTCTCCGGATGCAAAAAACCGGGCTTTGTTGCCTTTGTTGAAATAGATCTGGTTGGCACTTTGAATGTAGCCATTTACCATTTCTTCGTTGCAATACGGACAATTCATTTTTATTCTCCCAGATACTTCAGTATCTCTGCAGGCTCGCTTACAATATAATCCGCTCCTGCTTCTGTCAGTGTCTCTCGGTCTCTGAATCCCCAGAGACAGCCGATCGATTTCATTCCGGCGTTCTTTGCGGTCGCGATGTCGGTTTCGCTGTCTCCGACGTAGAGGATTTCTTCTTTGTTCAATCTCATTATCTCTGCCAGCTGATTGGCTCCGGTCGGGTCCGGTTTTTTCGGCCGGTCTTTGTGGTCGCCCATCACTTCAACGAATGTAATTCCCGGGAAACATTCCGTGATCAGCGCTTTGGTCAGGTGATCCGGTTTGTTGGAGTTGACCGCCAGCAGGATTCCTTTTTCTTGAAGTTCATGGAGAAGATCATAGACACCATCATAAGCGCGGGACTTGATATTGTAACCATTCGAATAGATTACAATATACTGCTTAAGCAGTTCCTGGATACGCTCCTCATCAAGCCCTTCCGGCGCAGTCTTTCGGATCAGGTTCAAAGAACCGTTGCCGACAGCCATGCGCACATCTTCATAGCTTCTTTCCGGAAAACCGTTCTGTTTCAGTGTCTGGTTGATGGAATCTTGTATATCTTCCAAAGTCGACACCGTCGTTCCGTCCAGATCCAGAATCAAACCCTTAATCGTCATATTTTTCCACGACCTTACGTTCATCTTTGTAGATGGAGTTTGCTTTCACGACGCCTCTGACTCTTGCGAGAGGGTATACGTTGGAATGACGGCCGATGATCGTTCCCGGATTCAGGACGCTGTTGCATCCGACTTCCACATAATCGCCGATCATGGCGCCGAATTTCCTTAAGTTGGTTTCGTAGTTTTCTTCTTCATCCTTCACAACGACGTTGTGTTTATCGGACTTGATGTTGGAAACGATCGAACCTGCACCCATGTGCGCTTTGTAGCCAAGGATCGAGTCTCCGACATAATTGAAATGCGGTACCTGGCATCCGTCAAAAATGACGGTGTTCTTTAATTCGCAGGAATTACCGATGACGCAGCCGTCGCCAACAAGCGCGCTGCCTCTGATATAAGCGCAATGCCGGATCTCGGTGTCTTTGCCGATAATGGTCGGTCCATCGATATATGCGCTGTCCGCGATTTTGGCCGTGACATGCGCCCAGACATTTTCTTTGATTTCTTTATATTCGTTCTTGTCCAGCTGTTCTCCCAGTTTCAGAATCTCTTCCTTGATCAGTTGCAATACTTCCCAGGGATATTCGTGGCTGCTTAACAGGTCCTTGGCGATCGTGTGTTCCAGATCGAATAATTCCGTTGTTTTGTACATAAAGACTCCTTATACGATTTTCGATAACCATTTGTCATCTTTTCTATAATATATCAATTCGCTCAAATCATCACTTTCCATGATTTTTAAGATCCTCTCAAGATCCAGCGACAGTTTGTATTTTTTTAAATCCTCTCTTTCGATCCAGAAGACCTTTCCTTCTTTCGAATCTTTCAGTTTTCCTTTATACCGATCGGTTTTATAATACAGCATCAGATACCGGTCCTCGTTTTCTGTTTTGAACTCTTCAATGCCGCACAGGATCGGTTTATAGATGGTCAGTCCGGTTTCTTCTTTCACCTCTCTTTTGACCGACGTATCAAAGTCTTCGTCCTTTTCGACATGTCCGCCAGGAAAAGTCAGACCGGGCCAGTCCTTTTTCTGACGATCGATAACCAAAATTTTATTTCCTTGGTAAACCAGACAGATGTTGGTTAGGATACATTTCTGAACTTTTTCCACATTTTTATTATAAACTATCTTGAATCTTAAAATCTGTCAAAAGAAAGAAAACACCTTTTTCCACTTCCACAAAACGGATTTTTCAACAAAACGTGGAAAAGTGGAAAACTGCAAAATATCCTTTATTTATGGGTTATTTTGAAATTTGGATTTCAATTTTACAGTGTGGAAAAACGGAAACTGTTCACTTTTTCCACATGTTGAAATCGTTGTGGAAAAATATTCAACAATTTTCCCACAAAAATGAAATTGTGGAAAAATGTGGAAAACTCTGTTTTGCCCTGTAAAATCGCCATTTTCTTTAAATTACCCGTTGTGGATTGTGGAAAACTTTTGAAAAATAAATAAAAAATTGTGGAAAAATAGTGTTATTATATGTTTACCTTCACAGGTGCAGTAACATGACAACGATTGAGTTTTATTTAACTGATATATGGTCCCAGATAAGGAAAAACATTGCTAATTCCGGTCAGGTTCCGGAGGAGACGATTGTTTTTTATGAATCGAAGCTGGTATCTCTGACAGATGCGGAGGCAGTTATCATTGCGCCTAACTTTATTAATTACAGCATCATGAACCAGCACATCGATCTGATCGAGGACTGCATTGAAGAGGTGCTGCACAGAAGAGTCAAAGCAAAAGTCGTCTGGCAAGACGACGCTTATCCTGTAAATCTGAAACCGGAACCCGACCCGCCTGTTGATTTCTTTCCTATCAGCATCGACCCGAGACAGACTTTTACCAATTTTGTCGTGGGACGTTCCAATGCCCAGGCCCACCTGGCTTCCATGACGTGCGCATCCAATCCGGGTATCGTATATAATCCGTTATTTATTTATGGCAATTCCGGTCTGGGAAAGACACATTTGTTGAATGCGATCGGAAACCAGTTCAAACAGCTTTATCCTGAAAAGAAAATCGGTTTTATCAGCGGTTTGGATTTTGTGAATGGTGTATATAAAGCAACCAAGGAAAACCGTTTTGATGATTTTAAGGAATCTTTCCGCAATCTGGATCTTTTATTGGTAGATGATGTCCAGTTCCTGGCAAAGAAACCGAAATCACACGAACTGTTCTTTACGGTATTCAACGAGTTGGTAAACAATCGGAAACAGATCTGTATCACTTCCGACCGTACGCCAAGCGATATCGAAGGTTTGGAAGATAGGATCATTTCCCGTTTCAATCAGGGATTGACCGTCAATATCGAAGCTCCGGAATATGAAACTTCCATCAATATATTAAAGATGAAAATTTCCAACAGTTCCGATCTTGACCAGTTGTCTGTCGATGATGAAGTTTTAAGTTACCTGGCAACCAACTTCTCGCAGGATGTAAGAATGCTGGAAGGTGCAGTAAACCGTCTGCTGTTCTATTCCATCAACTATTCAACAGAAAACAACAGTCACATTTCCTTAAAACTCGCGATCGAGGCTTTTAAGGATCAGATCAAAGACGGAACAAACGAATTAGCTATTTCTACGGTACGAAAGGCGGTATGTGACTACTACAACCTCACTAAGCAGCAGATCACATCCGCCAACCGTACCCGTAACATCTCTCAGGCAAGACAGATTGCAATGTATCTTTGCCGGAAGCTGTTGGATGCAACTTATGACGACATCGGCAAGGAATTCGGTGGAAGGGATCACTCCACAGTGATGAGTTCTATCGATGCTGTCGAGAAAAAAATCAAGACGGATCCGTTGTATCTGAAAGCGATCAACGAGATCGAAAGCAGAATCAAGACCTGATTTCCCACACTTTATTCTCCATATTAAAAATGATAAAATTAAACTATAAATAAAGGTTTTTTGAGAGTTTTCCACAAATTCCCCAAAGCTAATAATAATAACTCTTCCAATTATAAAAACAAAGGAGCTCAACAATGAATTTCAAAATAGCTAAGAAAGAATTTCTCGATGTATTATCTCTTTGCTCAAGAGCGATTTCAACTACAACACCATTGCCTTCTCTTTTAGGTGTAAAGATCACAGCTACTCCAAATTCATTGACATTGATTTCTTCCGATTCCAATATTTCTATTAAAACCAGCATTAATAATAATGATACAAGCACACTGATTATCAATGAACCGGGCGAGATCGTTCTTGATGCCAGATATCTTCTGGAAATGGTTAGAAAAATCGATAGCGAATTCATCAATGTCGAAATCATGGATGGAACACTTGTCAGGATCTATAGCGGTAAATCGGAATACAAGATCAACGGAATGGACGCAAGCGAATATCCGCAGATCAGTTTCAACACCGAGAACACGACTCCTTTCAAACTACAGACGACACTGTTCAATCAGATCATCGATGAAACAGCATTTGCCTGTTCAGAAAAAGAAACCAGACCTGTTCTGACCGGTGTCAACCTGAAAGCCCGCGACAACAAGATTTTTGCCAACGCGACTGATTCTTATCGTCTTGCTTCCAAAACGATCACGATCGATAAAGATCTTTCTTTCGATATCACGATTCCAAAGAAATATCTTACAGAAATCTACCACGCGATCGCTGATAAAGATGAAGTCACGATTGCCATCGACAATCAGAAGATTTCTTTCCTGTTTGACAACACTATTATCGAAACCAGGCTACTGGATGATGAATTCCCAAATACCGAACGTCTGATCCCGACTTCCATCAGCCAGAAGCTGGTCGTTTCTTCCAAACAGCTGATCGATGCGATCGACAGTACTTTATTTATTAAAGCGGATGGAAAGAATATCGTCCGTCTGAATGTGAATGATGAACGCGTTGAGCTGGCTTCTTCCAACCAGACAGGCATTTCCTACAACAACGAGCTTCCAGTCATCCGCTATGAAGGCGATCCTTTAGAGATCTCCTGCTCAGGCAAATATCTGCAGGACGCGATCAAAGCGATCGGCTCCGACGAGATCCTGATCGATTTTGCCAGAGATATGAAAACGATCGTAATAAAGAAAGAAGGAGATGACTCTTTGATTCAGCTCGTTTCTTTAGTCAGAACCTATCGTTAAAAGCCAAATTTCAAAAATAAAGCCATTTAAACTCGTTTTCGGACGAGTTTTTATTTTTATTAGGTAACATACGCAAAAAACATAAAGGCCCAAAATAGAAAAAATAAACGGAAAATGTTATAATTATTAAGGATATGGCGATAATGAAAGAAATAAAAATCGATAGCGAGTTTATCACTTTAGGTCAGTTTCTGAAATATGTTGATCTGGTCTCCAGTGGCGGTGAAGCACGCGACTTTTTAAATGAAAACGAAATAAGCGTAAATGGAGAAAACGAAAATAGAAGAGGCAAAAAACTGTATAGAAACGATCTTATATGTATCAATGATGAACAGTACAAGATATGCTGATCAAAGAACTGAAACTCTATAATTATCGCAATTATGCCCGTAAAAATGTCGTATTCGATCCGGAACTGAATATCATTACCGGACCGAACGGCATAGGCAAGACCAATATCCTGGAAAGCATCATTGTTGTTTCGAATACAAAATCTTTTCGCACGAACAATGATCAGAACCTGATCAAAAAAGACAGCGAGTTTTCCAAGATTGAACTGTCATCCGATACCGGCAGATACAAAGTGGTTCTCGGAAATAAAAGCAAATCGCTGTATATCAATGATGTCCTGATCAAGAAAAGCTCGGAATTCATCGGCAAGCTCAATGCGATTCTGTTTAAACCGAACGACCTGGAAATCTTTGTTCAGGCGCCGAATGAAAGAAGAAAGGTTCTGGATATCGAAATTAGCAAAGTCTCTCGATCCTATATCCGTTCGCTGCTTCAGTACAATTATCTGCTGAAAGAAAAAAACAGGCTTCTGAAAGAAACGGAAGTGGACGGGACCCTGCTAGAGACCATCAATGAGCAGATGGTTCCGCTGATCAAAACGATACTGGAAGAACGGGATTACTTTTTTGAAGTGATCAACCGTCACATCTCCGCAATCTACAACAGAATCTCCGCATCCGACAGCGAGATCCGCATCATTTACAGGAAATGCTGTGAAACCGCGGAAATCGCAAACAAGCTTGAGGAAGCGAAAGAAAAAGATTTCTACTATCACTATTCGACTTTCGGTCCCCATCACGACGACTACAGTTTCCTGATGGATAGCCGTGAATTGAATGCGATTGCATCCCAAGGACAGAAACGGATGACACTGATTGCGTTCAAGTTCGCGCTGATCGAATACGTCAAAGAAAAAACCGACAAGATCCCGATCGTCCTGCTGGATGATATCCTCTCGGAACTGGACAGAGAAAACCAGGAACGTCTGATTCGGATCATGCCCGCGGATGCTCAAGTCATTATCACCAACACCGATATCAAAGATCTGAATATCGATAAAAAATATAAACTGATCGAATTAAAGGAGGAAGCGCATGTCTAATACTTCAATCAAACACGACAATTACACCTCGGATGATATACAAGTCCTGGAAGGCCTGGAAGCCGTCAGAAGAAGACCCGGCATGTATATCGGTACGACATCATCGACCGGTCTGCATCATCTTGTCTGGGAAATCATCGACAACTCCGTGGATGAAGCTTTGGCCGGATATGCGCATACGATTGAAATCAGCGTAGACAACGATGACGTCGTCACGGTAAAAGATGATGGAAGAGGTATGCCTACAGAGATCCATCCGAAAACCGGTGTTTCGACTGTTGAAACGATTTTTACCGTTCTGCATGCGGGCGGCAAGTTCGGTGGCGGTGCCTACAAGGTGTCCGGCGGTCTTCATGGCGTCGGCGCTTCTGTCGTCAACGCTTTATCCGAATGGCTGGAAGTCACAATCCATAAGGACGGCAAGGTTTATTTCATCCGATTCAAGGATGGCGGTCAGGTCGACCAGAAACTGATCGAGACCGGTGAATGTGATATCCACACAACAGGATCTACCGTACGGTTCAAAGCGGATCCAGAGATCTTTAAAGAAGGAACGATCTATGATTACAAAACGCTGTATGACCGAATCCGTCAGATGGCTTTTCTGAATAAAGGAATCCATTTCATCTTCAACTGGGAGAAAGACGACGAACACAACGGTTTCCATTCCTTCTGTTATGAAGGCGGAATCAAAGAATATGTCCAGTTCCTGAATCAGAACGAAACCGTCTTGTTTGATGATGTCTTATATTGCGACGGTTATGACAACAGCACTTCGATCGCTGTCGAGATTGCGTTGCAGTATAACACCGACTACAATGAGAAGACTTATTCATTCTGCAACAACATCTTCACTCCGGACGGAGGCATGCATATCGATGGTTTCAGACAGACGCTGTCACGAGTCATCAACGCCTATGCCAGAGAAAAAAATCTGATCAAGAAAGATGATGCGAATCTGACAAACGATGATTTACGGGAAGGATTGACTGCTATCATTTCTGTCAAGCATCCGGATCCGCAGTATGAAGGACAGACCAAAGGAAAACTGGGAAACGCTGAAGTCCGACCGGCCGTCAATAAAATCTTTGGTGACTTCCTGAAACGATACCTGCTGGAAAATCCCGATGTCGCTAAGATCATCATTGAGAAAGCGAAATCCGCTTCCGAAGCCAGACTCGCTGCGCAGAAAGCGCGTGAAAGCGTACGTAGGAAAGACGACTTCGGTTCCGGCAACCTGCCGACCAAACTGAAAGACTGTGCCTCACGCGATCCATCGATCTGCGAGATTTATATCGTCGAGGGTAACTCTGCTGGCGGTTCTGCTCAGCAGGGAAGAGATTCCAATTTCCAGGCGGTACTGCCATTAAGAGGCAAGATCCTGAATGTCGAGAAAGCCAGAGAACACAAGATCTTCGACAACGCCGAGATCCGCATGATGATCCAGGCGTTTGGCTGCGGCTATAAAAACGATATCGACATTTCCAAGCTTCGTTATCACAAAATCGTCATCATGACCGATGCGGATGTCGACGGCCAACACATTTCTACACTGATGCTGACATTCCTGTACCGTTACTTCAAACCTCTGATCGAGGGAGGCTATGTCTATATCGCAATGCCGCCTCTATACAAGCTGTTCAAAGGACAGAAGACATTAAGATACTGCTACACCGATGAAGAACTGGAACTCGCAAAACGCGACTTCGGTGATGAGAAATACGATATTCAGAGATACAAAGGATTGGGCGAGATGGATGCCAGCCAGCTTTGGGAAACGACGCTCGATCCGGCACACCGCACACTGAAACGCGTATCCATCGAAGACGCGATCGATGCCGACCAGGTCTTCTCGATGCTGATGGGCGATGAAGTCGAACCACGAAAGAACTTCATCGTCGAGAACGCTCACTTTGCCAAGAATCTGGATTTCTAGGAGGCACTCATGGAAGAATTAGATAACAGATTTTTCAATCACGGAAACATGAAAGAAGTCAATATCTCTTCAGAAATGAGAGATGACTTCCTAAGCTACTCGATGTCGGTCATCATCGACCGTGCTCTGCCTGATGTCAGAGACGGCATGAAACCGGTACACCGCAGGATCCTTTGGGCAATGTATGATGCCGGATTCCTGCCGGACAAACCGCACGTCAAGTCGGCGAATATCGTCGGTGAAGTCATGGGTAAATATCACCCGCATGGCGATACCGCGATCTATGACACGATGGTCCGAATGGCCCAGCCGTTCTCTTACCGTTATACCCTGGTAGATGGTCACGGAAACTTCGGTTCCCTGGATGGCGACCCTGCAGCCGCGATGCGATACACCGAAGCCAGAATGTCAAAGATTTCCCTGGAATTACTGCAGGACATCAAGAAAGAGACCGTCGACTGGCGAGACAACTATGATGCCAGACACAAAGAACCGGAAGCTTTGCCAAGCCGTTTCCCGAACCTCCTGGTCAACGGATCCATGGGTATCGCTGTCGGTATGGCAACCAATATCCCAACACATAATCTGGGTGAAACGATCGACGGCGTCATCGCAGTCATTGACGATCCTGAAATATCCACAGTCGATCTGATGGAAAAAATCCCCGGACCGGACTTCCCGACCGGAGGATACATCGTCGGACGTTCCGGAATCCGCCAGGCTTATGAAACAGGAAAAGGATCCATCATCATCCGTTCCAAAGTCGAAATCGAAGACCTGCCGCAAGGCAAACACAAGATAATTGTCCGGGAAATACCATACATGGTTAATAAACTGGTGATGTATGAAAAGATTCACCAGCTTGCGAAAGACAGGATCGTTGAAGGCATCTCGGATATGAAAGACCTTTCCAACGACCGTAACGGCATCCGGATCGAAATCGAACTGAAGAAAGACGTACAGCCGGAAGTCGTACTGAACCAGCTGTACAAGCTCACGCCGTTGCAGTCTTCTTTCGGCATCAACAACAACGTCCTGGTTAACAACCGGCCGATGCTGCTGTCGCTGAAAGAAATCATTCAGTATTATATCGATCATCAGGTTTCTGTGATCCGCAGAAGAACGCAGTACGACCTCAATGAAGACGAGAAGCGTGCCCACATCCTGGAAGGATTGAAGATCGCTTTAGACAACATTGACCGCATCATTGAGATCATTAAATCTTCCCGCGACGATGATGAAGCGCTCGCAAAAATGAACGCGGAGTTCGGTCTGGACGAGATCCAAGGCAAAGCCATCCTGGATATGCAGCTGAGAAGACTGACCGGACTTTCCAGAGAAAAGATCCTCAGCGAATTGGAAGAACTGTATATCGAAATCGCCGATCTGAAAGATATTCTGGCAAACCATTCCAGAGTCATCCAGATCATCAAAAACGAACTGACCGCGATCAAAGATAAATACGGAGACAAACGCCGTACGGAAATCATCGAAGGCGAAATCGATATGGAAGACGAAGACCTGATTCCGGTTGAAGACGTGATCATCTCCTTAAGTACCAACGGCTACATCAAGAGACTGCCGGTAGATACTTACCGTCTGCAGAACAGAGGCGGCCGCGGCGTCAAGGGTATGAGCCTGAATGAAGACGATGTCGTCGATCAGAGCCTTACAATGTCGACCCACGACTATCTGCTGATCTTCACCAACAAAGGCAAGGTCTACCGTGTCCGCGGTTTCCAGATTCCGGAAGCATCTCGCAACGCGAAAGGAATCCCTGTCATCAACATCATCAACATCGACAAGGATGAAAAAGTCAGGGCACTGGTACCGATCGACCGCGAATGGGAAATCAAAGGATACCTGTTCTTTGTGACCAAGAACGGTCTGTGCAAGCGTGTCCCTGCCGTTGAATTTGAATCGATCCGACAGAACGGCAAGATTGCGATCTTGCTGAAAGAAGATGATGAACTGGTCGCAGTCAAACCGACCCAGGGCGACAGCCAGATCATCATCGGTGCCGCAAACGGCAAAGCGGTACGTTTTGATGAACGAGGAGTCCGTGCAATGGGTAGAACCGCCAGCGGCGTCAAAGGCATGAACGTGGATGGATCCGAAGTCATCGGCATGTGTACCGATGCGGAAGGTTCCAAGATCCTGGTCGTATCCAAGAACGGTTACGGTAAGCAGACACCGGTCGAAGACTACCGTCTGACCTCAAGAGGAGCCAAGGGTGTCAAGACCATCAACATTAACGAGAAGAACGGCGAACTGGTTTCGTTGAAATCAGTCAATGGCGACGAAGACTGTCTGATCATGACCAACGATGGCATCATAATCCGTATCCATCTGGCCAAGGTATCGACCATGGGCAGAGCGACCCAGGGCGTCCGCCTGATCAAACCTCAGGAAGGAACCTTCGTCTCGGCCGTCAGCCTGATGAGCCACGGCGAAGAAGAATCAGAAGAAACAGAAGCAATAGAAGAAAGTGCTGAATAAGCACTTTTTCTTTTCAGCTGAATTCATGGAAAGACGGATATAAACAATGTATAATTCTATTAAAGAGTACTGGTATCATAAAACAATCCGCATATCGTTTTTGTTTATTGGTTTCATCAGAACAAAGGGGAGAATCATATGGAAAACGAAGAAATCTTGAACGAAGAAGAAGCAAAAGAAGAAGTTCTTCCGGAAGAAAAAACGGAAAAACCGAAAAAGAAAAAAAGCACATCCAAAAAATCAACAAAAAAGAAAACTGAATCCGTGGCAGAAGCCGTTGAGGAAACAGTAGAAAAAACAGAAGAAGCCGTAGAAGAAACAACGGAAGAGGTTTTAGAGACGGCACCTGAAGAAAAAACAAAAGAAACCGTCGAGGAAGTCGTGGAAGAAATTCCTGATGAAACCCCGGCAGAGACGGTTGAAGAAGTTACAGCTGAAATTGTTGAAGAAACCGCAGAGGAAAGCGCAGAAGAAGAGACAGAAGAACCGGTCAGAGAAAACGTTGAAGCCACGATAGAAGACACGATCAAATGTCCTCATTGCGGCAAAGCGATACCGGTTATTGCGAAACACTGTCCGTATTGCGGAAAGGCGGTCGATGAAAAAGAAGCCGCTCAAAGCAGCAAGAAAAAGAGCACGCTTATCATTGCGGCAGTCGCTGTTGTGGCGCTGCTTGCGGTCGCGCTGTTTGCGATACCTGCAATCCAGAAGAGCAACAAGTATAAGAATTCTTTGCAGCTGTTAAGCGAAGGAAATTATCTGGAAGCGGCCGATGGTTTCAGAGAACTGGAAGGATACAAAGACAGCGACGATTACGTCATATACTGCAGCGCTTTGGAAGCCTTAAGCAATGGCGACTTTGAAAAAGCGATCAGCCGTTTTGAAAGCGTCAGTGAACTGGCAGATGCGGAAAAATATGTGCACTATATTTCTGCCGTGCAACTGATCACGGAAGACGATTCCGCAGACAGTTACAGCGAAGCAAAAGAATTATTCACCGAAGCAGGAGACTTGCTGGATAGCGAAGGCATGATCAAGTACTGTGACGGTATCCTGGCTTATCTGTCAGAGAAAGACGCCGAAGCGATCGGAACATTGAACGAGGTATTAAGCGATCAGACGATCAACGGAATGTATCTGGAAGCCGCCAATGATGTTGTCCGTTTCCTGAACGCAAAAGGTCTCTTTGATAAAGAAGACTATTCCGGTCTGGAAGAATTCAAAACGATTGCATCCAACGGAGATCCTCTGGTATCATCCAACGCTTCCAAATATGCCAATTACATCGAAGGCAAGCAGTATTATGAGCAGGAACTTTATTACAGCGCATCCAGCTGTTTCAGCAGATGCGGAAACTTTAAAGACGCTTCCGAGCTTCTTGATTCCTGCTACCGCGACAGACCTTCTTCAGGAATCGTTTACCGCAACACCTCTTCCAGCTCCGTCAGCGTAACGATCTATGACACCGCAGACGAAGAAGATATGTTTGTGAAGATCTACGATAGCGACGACAACCTGGTGGAATCCCTGTACATCAGAGACGGATCGTCAGCGACTGCATATTTCCCGGGAGGAAGATTCCGTATGGCGATCGCTACCGGCGACAGCGACTACTGGTTCGGTCCGAAAGAAGCGTTTGGTTCCATGGGAACCTACCAGCGCCTGCTGCTGAACGGAAGCAACGAGTACTATGACTTCCCAGGCGGTAATTCGTTTACTTTGAAATTCAACGTCAGCAACGGCAACGTCGATCATAAAGCCAGCAATTACGGAGACTTCTGATGAAAGAGTGTAAGCACTGCAAAACCCTGAATCCGGATGATTTCATCTATTGCATGAACTGCGGCAGGAAGCTGCCAAAAAACGACGTAAGCGAAAAAGGAAACGGCCCGATCAGCATCGGTCTGAACAAAAAATCCATCGCAATCATTGCGGCTGTACTGCTTCTTCTGGCGGGCGGCATTTACCTTCTGACCCACACTAAAGGCAAGAGCGACTATTATCTGTCACGCAACCAGATACAGTTTATTGACGGAGAAAAAGGTGTCTATCTGTTTGAAGGAAGCGTCAAGAAGGCGGATCTTCCGGAAGTGACCGCAGACGCCACGGACTACGGTTTTGACAAGCAGGTACTGGCGATCAAAGACTATACGGCAGATACCGACGACCTGTATGTTTACAGCAAAGGCAAAGTCGATCAGGTCACTGATGACGTCGATCGTTTTGAAGTATCAGACAGCGGAGAAACTCTTTATTACACCGCAAAGAGCGATGGCTCGGTTCATCTGTATCAGATCAGAAACAAAAAAGACAATATCGTCTTTGATGCGGAGAACGAAGAATCCTATGATGAACACGTTCTGTCTTATTCCGGAAAGATGCTGGCCTACACCACCAATATCGATGGCGAAACCAAACTGTATGTTTACAGTTCATCCGGTCACAAGTTCCTTCCTGCCAATGACGTCAGCGAACTGCTGGCAGTATCGGAAAAAGGCGAAGTCTACTACTACAACAGCGACGGACACCTGATGGTCTGCGATGGCAAAAAAACTTCAACGATCATCGAAAGCAACATCCTTGTCTGTTCCAATATCGATAATTCCCAGCTGATGGCTTGGGGAGAGGAAGAGTTTGTTTTATATGAAAACGGCCGCGTCCGTCACGGAACTTATAACGATTCCGGCTCATTCAGCAATATCGTTCTCCCGGAAAAAATATTGCTCACCGGTTATATGAATTTCTCGGGAGGCAGTGTCTATAACATGTTCTATCATCTCGGTGTCGGCGATCTGAAGAAACTGTATTATATCGCTGATAGCACCAGTATCGTCCGTCTGAATAATAATCTAAAGGTAGAAACGATCTGTGAAAATGTCTCTTCCTATTATGTCCTCAGCAGCGACGGAAAGACGCTGATCTGGAAAGATCTTGATGATGCGGTACATCGCTTCAACGGAAGCAGCAACACCGATTTTGATTGCGGGGAAAAGAGAGTCATGAGACTCCTTTCATGGGACGAGAAAAACAAGATTTTGTATTTCGTCAACAACAGCACCGAACTGTGTTACAGCGACGGCAAGAGCGTTACCGTCATTGAAGAAAACGATCCAGACATCTTTATGTACGGAAGTGACGGTTACTTCTACTACAAGGACGGCAAGACGCTTAAAGCGTTCAAGAAAGGTGGCGAAGTCATCGAAGTAGGAGAAACAAACAGCTCCGGCAGCACGAACGGCAAACAAGATTTCTTCGCAAAAGACGGCATCGGATACGAAGGATCAGATAAAGAATTCTACTTCGTGAAAAACGCGCAAGCCGTCAAACTGGCAACCGGCGAAGAAGTCAAGGAATCCTGACACAAAACATTAAACAGAAACAGAACCCAAAGAGAAAGCGGCAGAACACCAGCAGACCCTTTGGGTTTTTATGAGATCACGAACACTATCAAATATAAAATCAATACGATATAATTGAATAAATGAATCACATTGCTTGTTTTAGTCATGGGATTGCATCGGTTTGTGTAAAGGAAGTAGCAAAATGGAAGATAAAGAAAAAGAACTGAACAACGAAGTTGAAATGGATGACGAAGTCCTTCAGGAAGAAGATATCCGTGAAATCGAGAAGCGGATCGAAGCCCTGGAAGAAAGAATCGGCTCCATGAAGAAAGAAGAAATCTCTGCTGAAGAAAACGAAATAGAGAACGAAGAAGTCGAAGGCGAAGAGGCGGATCTTTTAGATATTGAAGAAACGCAAGAAACGGAAGAAAACGACACAACCGATACCGAAGCGGAGTCCCTGACAGAAGAAGAGAGTTCCCTTGTTATTACCAAGGAAATGATGGACGCTCTCAATGAAACAACGGAAGAAAAAGAAGAACCGATCGAAGAAATTGTCGAGGAAACGATAGAAACACCGGAAGAAGAAAATAAAGCAACTGAAGAAGAAACTGAAGTGATCGAAGAGGAAATCGAAACGGTTGAGGAAACAGAAAGCATAGAGGAGCCGGCCGAAGAAGAAGCGGCAGAAAATACTCCTGAAGAATCAGAAGAAACAGAAACACAGGAAGCAACAGAAGCAGCAGAAGAACAGCCGGAACCGGAAGATGCTCTTGAACAGATTACGGAAGAACCGACAGAAGAAGCAAGCGAAGACGAAACAGAAGAAACCGGGGAAGAAATCACGGACGATATCCCGGAAAAATCTGTTGAAGAAGAAACAGCGGAAACGGAACAGGAACCGACGGAAGAAACGGTTGAAGAAACCGAAGAAACAGAAATCGAAAGATCTTCTGAAAACAAGGCAACGATTGAAGATGCAGATGATCTGAAAACCCAGATCGAAGAAAAGCTTCGCGACGTCGAGGAACAAAGCAATCTTCTTTTGGAATACCTTGCGGAAAAAATGGCGGATTCCAGAGATAATGCCGCACTGGTCTACGACAACGTCAAGCACGACCTGCAGAACGATGTCGAAGACATGCGTATCAGAAACGGATTATCTAATGATGAAACGGAACAGGAAGTAGAACCGGCAGAAGAAATAGATGCTGTGCTGTCTGAAGAAACCGTTGAAAGCAAGGAAACGGTTACCGATGAAGGCACGGAACAGGAACGGCCGGTAACGGAAGAAACAGAAACTGTTGAGACAGAAAAAGAAGAGACCCAAACAACAACGGAAGAAACAGAACCCGAAAAAGAAACCGAAACAACGGAGGTGACGGAGGAAACAAAACAGGAAACGGAAGAGGAAATCGTCAGCGAAACAAAACCGGAAGAAGAAACGGTTTCGACGGAAGAAACAAAAGAAACGGTACCGGCGGAAGAAAAGCCGGAAGAAGGAACGCCGGAAGCTACCGAAGCAACAGAACCTGAAAAAGGAACCGAAGCTGCACTGGAAGAAAAGACTGACACAGAGGCCGCTCCGGAAGAAAAACCTACTGAAACGGAAACGGCGCCGGTTGAGGAAACAAAACCGGAAACACCGGCAACGCCTGAAGAGAAAACTGAAACCGAACCAACAAAGGAAGAAAAGCCGGAACAGCCGACAGAGCCGGAAGAAAAGAAGAAAGAAGAAACACCGGAGCCTGTCGAGAAAAAAGAACCGGAAAAGAAAAAGAAGGAAGAAAAGAAACCGGAACAGAAACAGCCGGAACAAAAAAAATCAGGCAAGAAGAAACCTTCAAAGAAGAAAAAGAAAGGAAGGTTTACCAATAAGCAATACAGGAACATCGCTTTGCTGGCGGTACTGATGGCACTGGCGGTGAGCGGCTACTTCATGTTTCCGACGCTTCAGAAGGATGGCAGATACCAGAACGCGATACAGCAGATGGAGCGGGGAGAATACGAAGAAGCCTATGAATCGCTCGATGGTCTTTCCGGATACAAAGACGCTGACAGATACATCACATACTGCGACGCTCTGAAACACTACAGCAACGGAGAGCTCGATCAGGCGATCGATGCATTCACAAGCGTAAGCGATCTTGGAGAAGCCCAGCAGTACATCAGCTACATCAACGCGGAAAAAATCATCAGCGACAGCGTTGCCGCCGAAGATTACGAAAAAGCAATCGAACTGTTTGAACAGGCGGGTAATCTGCTTGACAGCAAAGCCATGGCAGAATATTGCCAG
>JAFYHQ010000039.1 GCA_017539105.1 Erysipelotrichaceae bacterium | reverse complement strand
GAAAGGATTGTCTCCTTCCGGTTCAGGGCAGCCTACCGCTCTCCACAGGAAGGTGACTACCTGTCCTCTGGTACAGTTGTCGTTTGGTGAGAACTTGGTACCGCTGGTACCTGTAGTAATACCATTATCGAATGCCCAGTAGACGGGATCATAGAAGTACTTGCTGCTTTCTGCGACGTCTGTAAACATGACTCTGACTTCGCAGAAAGCGGAAACCGATTCATCCAGGGCGGATGCTGCCGTTATGGTCGCCTTTCCTACCTTGAGAGCTGTTACAAGGCCCGTATCATCGACAGAAGCTACTTCAGGATCGCTTGAGGTCCAATAAACGGTATCATCTACTCCTTCAGGAAGGACTGTCGCGACAAGCTGCTCTGATGCTCCGCCAAGAAGATTCAATGAAGAATGGTCGAGTTCGATGGAATCGACAACAGGAACAGCTGGCTTTTCCGTTGAAATCTTAAACGGAGAGAATCCTTCGTCGTTATCAAACTCGATATAATAACCATTCTCATCATGTAGGACTTCGTGTTCGCCGCCAATGATGCTGTTCTTATGCATGACCCATAAGTTTGCAAATGCAGCCATCGATTCCGGCACATAGATCCTTACCGTAACGTTTTCACTGATCTCTGGCAGATCCGTCCAGTCTGTGATCGTTACCGTTTCTGAACCATCCGCATTGCTTGCCTTCAGGCGATACTGCGGAACGATATCCACCACGAAGTCAATGACAGATCCATCCTCGTCCAGTGTCACATCAGCGATTTCCAATGCCAAAGAAGTCTCAACCACAAGTCTCACATCTTCGCCAAGTGCCTGCACCTCTTCCGATTCCATTGCCTGCAGGACCTCGTCGGTAATCAGTTCATCCATCAGCGAATTGATTGCATCCATGAGATCGACGCTTGTATCTTCGACACACTCCGCAACTTCCTGTTTATCCTCATCGGTATAATCAGGGATCGTGTTTTCTCCGCTCTGGACATCGCCATTGATCCATTGCGCAGTCAACGTGATATTCTCCTCGATTCGTGTCGAGAAATCAAACGGTTCATCTTCCAGATACCAGCCGATAAATACATATCCGTCCTTTACCGGCGCATCCGGTTTTTCAATCGCATCGCCTTTCCATACGGATTTCTTGAATGAATATTCGCCGTTGTTCGGAACAAACGTGACTGTGCATCTTTCCGGTAGATCCAATTCGGCGCTGATATAAGCCGCTACATATGCAGGAGCTTCGATAGTGAACCGGTATTCATCGGCACCCATCTGATTTCTGATAAGGTCGTCATAAGAGATCATGACGACACCTTTTTCTTCGTCATAAACGATCGGCTGCGAATCCGCGGTATTCACAAAGAATCCCGGATCGCCTGCTCTTCTTCTTCTGGCATCGCTGGAAGTCATCTGGGAATCTCTGGCAAAAAATCCTGGAGCCGATCGAAGTGATCCTTCCTTGTTCATCCAATACGCAAGGTTCGGTCAGGGCCCTGAGATAATCTTCATCGTCCGACGAAATGATCAGATTCCCCTGATCGTCCTGACGGAGTTTTAGATCATACGGCAGCTCCTCGGAACCATCGAGATGGAATGCGTCGATCGGGATCGGCAGATAATGATTGTTGCCCAAATAAAGATTGATCTGAATGAAAGTGCAATCCTGGAAATGAACGAAGTTCACCAGGTTCTTTTCGGAAATATACAGAGATCCTTCTCTTTTTTCAATGATATGATAGGCACCTGAATTGTGATAGAAACAGTAATTCGTATTGCCTTGCATACCGATTCCTTGCTCATAGCTGTAATACGATTCGCTCGCAACGATTTCAAGTATGTCATCGTCATCGCAATAGACATACAAGCCATTGTCATAAGCAGCAGACAGATGACCCCAGCCGGCTACCAGAGTGAGATCGCTCATAATCGGCTTCGTGAAATCAAACAGTTCCCCGTTTAAATACCAGCCCATAAAGGAATAGCCTTCTTTTTCCGGAGGATCCGGACAATATATGGTATGGCCTTTGGTTACGGTTTCTGTGAAAGTATCCTCTCCGTTATCCGGATCAAAAGTCACCGTACATTCCGGGATGACCAGATCAATTCTGGCCATCGTGACCTGATATCCGGATGCATCGATATAGAAACGATATTCATCGGTCTGCAGATAATTGTCAGTGAGCGCTTCATAAGAAACGATGGCGACACCGTTTTCTTCGTCGTAAACGATCGGCTGTTCATACTGGGTATTGGCAATGCATCCCCAATCGATCGGCGATCTGTTTCTTGCGTCGCTCGATGTCGTGTACTGGTCTGCGATTCCGATCCTTGAACCGATCGTCGTGATCTGAGCGTTCTGATTCAGGATACAAGGATCCGTCAGCGCTCTGAGATAATCTTTGTCATCTGAACTGATGATCAGGTTCCCATCCTCGTCCTGGCGAAGTTTTACATCCGCAGGTGCGTTCTTGACGCCATCGAGATGGAACGAAGTGAATTCAACTGACCAGGAAGCAGATTCTGTAAGCAGATAAAGACAATCAAAAGTACAGTCTTGAAGCTGATAACGGTTGATCAGGTTCTTTTCAGAGATATAGATGTATCCGTCTCCTCTTTCAAGGATGTTGTAAGCGTATGTATTGTTGTAGATACAAGTATAAAAACTGTTAAACATATGGATTCCACGGTTATGATCGCTGTAATATGTATCTTCCGTGACATAATCCAGCCATTCTTCATTGTCCGTATAAACATACAGACCATCGTCATAAACAACGGACAGGCTGCTCCAATGGGCATACAGTTCCGTATCGCTGATGAGTCTGTCGCTATTTGTCTCTACATGATTGTCATTTTCATCAAACCATCCGATACAGCAATAGCCTTCTTTTTCCGGCCACAGATTGATGTTATAATCGTCAAAATATGCTTCTTCCAGCGTCTGACCGCGGATCATATCAAATTCCTGCGGATCATTCTGGTTGTAGAAAGTGCCGCCATTGGCATGCAGAATGATATGAATGTATTTGTCATAGCCTCTGTTCAGCACGATCGTATTATTGCTGATGGAGAAACCATCATAACCCTCTGCAGACAGATACAGCAAGAACGTCCCATCATAAATCGTCACCGGAATCTGATCTGCGGGAACGACCAGGGTCTTGCCATTGTTGATGGTTTCAAAATACTCGTATTTCCTCATTTCCACGTATCCCGCTGTCCTGCGATTCTCATCGTCTATCACTTCCACAAACTGGATACGGGTTTCTTCCGACTGATACGACAAGGCACTGATCCATTCGGTATCATCGCTGCTGATCTGAAGATCGCCGCCGACCAGGCTGATCGTCACATCGCCCGGCGGATTGCCGTCATCGGCACTGACGGTTTTTGGACTGACAGAAAAAGTTCCTGCAAGCAAAAGAACCGTCATTATGACTGTGAACAGTTTTTTCATTTTATCCTCCTTTATGACTGTTTTTCACTGATTTCTTTTTTATTATATCAAGACGTTCGCTGCTGCGAATCGCCTGATTCAGCAAGATCGCTTCCAGGCAAAGAAGCACAAGATTCGGTATGGTCGCTGAATTCACCAGACTCTGGCCGAAATAGGCGATCATGCCTGCCGATAGAGCAGCTGCAAGATCGTTCTTTGATTTGAAATATGTCGCAAACACCGAAAACCAGAGCATCAGCCAGAACGCCAGTCCAAAGATCCCCATCGTCATCAGCATCTGTATCGGTTCGCTATGGGAACAGACACAATAGGATCCCAGCCTCTCATACAAAGGCGCATAGACGTTGTTCAGCAGTTCCGGTCCGATACCGAAGAATCTCATTTTCCACGAATATCTTTTTGTATAAGCTTTCCATGACTGTGCCCATATCAGCAGACGTCCATTGCCAAGATCCCCATCCTTCCGGGTCAGAGCCAGTACCGCTGCACATACGACGATCATCGCCATGATCGTTTCAGTGCATATGATCAGTTTCTTCCGGTTCTTCTGATACCATTTCTCTTTTTTGCCATCAAGAAACAGACAGACAAACAAAGAAACCAAGGCACACGGAAGAAGGAACCTCAGATCCATGATCCACTGTCCAAGCCCATTTAGCCGGGACAGCCGTTCTGCAAATGCCGGGATGACACGGATCAGCAGCAGGCTGATACAGACAGAAACGCACAGGAAAGCCAGTCTCTTCAAACGGATCCGTTGTGCAAACAGAAATGGGATTATGGCCATGAAACAGAGTCCATATGCCAGATAGATCGCATCTGCCCCGTTCAGTATCGAAGACAAAAGGCCAAGCAGGGAAGCGGCATAAAACAGGGAACGCTTCTTTTGATCTTCTTGCAATACATACAGGCATAACATTACCGGAACAGACAGGCTCAGACAGCCCACGCACCAGTTGCAGTTGCCGATCGTTGCAAAGTAATCATAATACTGGTACTCATAGAATTCTGTTTTCAGATGGAAAAGATCCAGTCTTGCGCAATCGGTAATCATAAGAATGCACTCAAACAGAAACAGCAGAACAGGAACGAGATAGAACCTGTCACTGACCGGCGAACTCTCTTTCAAAGCGAAATAGACAGCGATCAGTGAAAAGATCGCAAAGAAACCGACATACCAGCCCTGTTTTCCATTGAAAGCATACAGCCTGTCATAAGATAGCATCATCGACACAAACGACGAGATCAGCAGTCCCAGCAAGGACCATTCAAAGAAACCTTTGATCGAAAAACGATGATGGATCAGCCGATAGACGATCGCAAACAGACAGACCGGCAGAAACAGATACATGAATCGGGTAAACAGATCCGCTTTGGTTTTCATCAGATCGTAATAGCCATCATGCATAATCAGGATCAGAACGACAGAAAAAAAGAGAAGAATCAAAAATACATCTTTCTCCACAAAGCGTTTCAGAAATGAATTGTCTTTTGTCATCTTATGTTGATGCACATCTATATTGTATCCCTTTTTTTAAAAATACTCCTTACATATTTATAAGCGTTCTTTCCCTCTTGATTGGCATAATTATCTTAGATAATACTGCGCTCCACCGATTTAGGCGGTAAAGAAAAGGAGGAAACCGTGACTCGCGGGTCAGCATAGTGGAGACATGCTGAAAATGTTCCATATCTTTATGTCGGTATGGAATGAGGCAGGAAAGCGAAGGCCGAACTGCCAGAGTAAATCTATGTCAAGTATTACACTGAAAAACATCAAGAAGATCTATCCGATCACAGCTGAGGAAGTCAAATCCAACAAACGTGCAGCAAAGAAGAGAAAAGTCGACACACCGGAACCGGATGACGGCTTTGTCCCGAATCTGCAGATCACCGATGAAGGTGTCGTTGCCGTTCAGGATTTCAATCTGGAGATCAAAGACAAGGAATTCGTCGTACTGGTCGGTCCGTCCGGCTGCGGCAAATCAACGACTTTGCGAATGATTGCCGGTCTGGAAGAAATCACCGATGGCGAACTGTATATCGGTGATGTCTATTCGAATGTCATCGCACCGCGTGACCGTAATATCGCGATGGTCTTCCAGAACTATTCCTTGTATCCGCATATGACAGTTTATGAAAACATGGCATTCTCTCTGAAACTGGCGAAACTGCCGAAAGAAGAGATCGACAAGAAAGTCAAGGAAGCCGCACAGATCCTGGAAATCACCCAGATCCTCGACCGTCTTCCGAAAGCGTTGTCCGGCGGCCAGAGACAGCGTGTCGCGATCGGCCGTGCCATCGTCAGACAGCCTCAGGTCATCCTGATGGATGAACCGTTGTCCAACCTGGATGCCAAACTGCGTGGACAGATGCGTTCCGAAATCATCCGTCTGCGTCAGAAGATCGATACGACTTTCGTCTATGTCACCCATGACCAGATCGAAGCTATGACATTAGGCGATAGAATCGTCGTCATGAAGGATGGCTTCATCCAGCAGGTCGGTACTCCGCAGGAAGTCTTCAATCATCCGATCAACGTCTTCGTTGCCGGCTTCATCGGTACGCCGCAGATCAACTTCTTCCACCACGTTCCGCTAAGCAGGAAAGGGAACGACTACTATATCACGATCCAGGGCAGAGACATCAAGCTGGATGAAAGATATCAGAAAGTTCTGAAAGAAAAGAACGTTCCTGAAAAAGAAGTCATCGTCGGTGTCAGACCTGTCCATATCGAGAAATCAAACGATGGTTTCACAGGCAAGATCGAAGTATCCGAAATGATGGGTTCCGAAGTCCATCTGCACATCAATCTGAATGGCGATGATATCGTTGCCGTCATTCCTACCGCGAATCTGGATCTCGAGACCGTATCGCTGGATAAAGATTTCACCTTCAACTTCAACCCGTCACTGATCCATGTGTTCGATGCGGAAACAGAAGAAAATCTGATCTAAAGAAAAAAGGTCCGAAAGGACCTTTTTAGAGGAGAAACATGTACGAGAATAATTATCTTGAATTAAAGAAAGTCGTCGAAGAAGACGCAGTCGTCATCAATATTTCCAGACATCGCAAGCCGGATGGTTCGATGAACCGGGAATTGAATATGAATACCTGGAACGAGGCGGTCAAGCGTTTTGAGATCATTCCGTTATGGCCTCAAGGCAAAACGCCCAACTGGGATGATCGGGATCCGTTGCAGATCGAGCCGAATCTTATTTTCATTCCTGCCCAGAATACAGAGAAAAAGACAGGAACCATTATCGTAGCCTGCGGCGGAGGTTTTTCGACAAGAACAGGCTGCGAAGGTTTCAATGTCGCGGAATACTTTGCGACAAACGGTTTCAATACGGCGATCCTGACCTATCGTCTGCAGCCTTACGGAAGACAGGATGCCCTGGATGACATGCAACGGGCGATCCGTCTGATCCGTAACAAGAAAGACGAACTCAATGTCACCGACAAAGTCGTATGCATGGGTTTCTCAGCCGGAGGCATGCTGTCGGGGAATGCCGCAACCTTGTTCGATGATGGAAACAAGGATGCGCAGGATCCGATCGAACGGGAATCTTCCAGACCGGATGGCGCTGTCTTAGGCTATGGCGCATTCTGCTTTGCCGGACTGCCTGGCGGTTTCTTCGTCGATCCGTTTGCCAATCAGATCCGTAACCCGTTCTTTGCGAACAAGGAAGAGCTCTTGCGCTTCTCTCCGGAGGTCAATATTTCGACCGATACCCCGCCATTCTTCATCTGGCAGACCAACAGCGATGACCCGCGCAATTCCTTTACGATGGGGCAGGCACTGACAGCCAAAGGCATCCCATTCGAGATGCACCTGTATCCCGAAGGCGTCCATGGCTTGGCAATGGCTGATGGCCATAACGATCTGGCAATGGATATCCCATCGGTCGCGACCTGGGCAAAACTCTGCCTTGGCTGGCTGGAAAAGATCCTGTAAAGATCAGAAATAATGCTGCCGCTCATCCGAGTGGCAGTTTTTTTATGTTCCTGTTAAGATGAAATAGATGATCCGCAATTTCATTTTCGACATGGGAGGCGTCCTGATCCGTTTCGATCCGGAACTCTTCACTGATCGGCTGAATATCAGCGATCCGAAGGATAAAGAGATCTTGCTGAAAGAGATCTTTTATTCGTATCGCTGGAAAGAAATGGATCTTGGTCTGTACGATGAAAAGGAAATGTACCAGAAGATCATTGCGAACATTCCCGTTCATCTTCATGAAGCTGTGGAACGGCTGCTGTTCCACTGGTACGAACCACTGATCCCTGTCGAAGGAATCGACGAACTGGTCTTTACGCTGAAAGAGAAAGGCTATCAGATCTATCTGCTATCCAATGCTCCAATCAGCCAGAAGCTGTACTGGTCCGACATACACTGTTCTTCCTGTTTCGATGGCGTCGTCGTTTCTTCTTTCGAGAAATGCATCAAGCCGGATCCTAAGATCTATCGGATCCTTCTGGATAGATATGATCTTAAAGCGGAAGAATGTTTCTTTATCGATGACATGCCTGCCAATACCGATGCGGCAGAACGTTTGGGTATCAAAGCCTATCTGTTTGATGATACAGATCATCTTAAGGACTATTTGAAGAAAGAAGGGATTCTGTAACATGGCAAAATTCACTGCATTCATTGGCGTGATCACGATGAGCCTGTGCCTGCTGATGTATGAACTGGAACCCTTGTGGGTCCTGCTGGATCTGCTGGGAGTCATTCTGGCTTACATAGGCTATCGGAAAGGAAACAAAGACTGCAAAGCCGGACTGATCCTGTGCCTGCTGGGACTTCTCTTTTCCGGAAGTTTCCTTCTGATTCTCTATCTGTTCAGCCATCATTCATAAAAATACCGTCACATTTCTGTGACGGTTTCTGTTTCTTTGAATCGTTTGTTTATCGTATGATCAGCGATAGCAGCAGATTGATCGTTCCGCAGACCAGCATGACATAGAGCGGATTGGTTTTGAATCTCTTTAATACATAGAAGCTCGCGATCACCATGACAAGGGAAAGATAGCTGATTGATGAGAGTTCCATCGTTCCCTGCGGGAATATGGCGTTGATGAACATTTTTAATAATACCGAAAAGATCAAAGCGACCGACATGCATTTCAGGATACGGATCGCCTCCGAGATCATCGGGATCTCTTTGTATTTCTGATACAGATAGACCAGGATCAGAGCAACGACGGCTCCCGGTATCACGCAGGCAAGCGTAGCCGCGATCGCTCCCGGAATACCTGCCAGTTTCATGCCGATGAAGGTCGATGAATTGATGATGATCGGCCCGGGTGTCAGCTCATCGATGGCCACCAGATCGGAAAACTCTTCGAAGGTCATCCATCCGGTATTGGTTACCATCTGTTCCTCGATCAAAGGAATGACTGCATAGGCTCCGCCAAACGCAAACATGCCGATTTTCAGGAAATTCAGAAAGATGCTGAGAATGCTGATCATAAGTTTTCCTCCACTTTCTTGCCAACCAGCAATGTCTTGACGATAGCGATACCGATACAGATCAGAGCCAGATAGAAGATCGAATACTTCGTCAACCGGACATAGAGGAAGGATAAAACGACCATCACATAATAGAAAGGACGGTTCATCTTCCGTACGCCTGCGAAGAGCCCCAGCACGACATCTAGCAGCATCGCGCAGACTCCGGCCTGCATGCCTGTGATAAAGATACGGACATAGGTATTCGTAGATATAAAGGTATAGAACATCGTGACCAGGATCATCATGATGAACGGGGGCAGGATGACTCCGAAAACGGAAGCCAACGCGCCAAGAAAACCGCAGCTCTGATAGCCGATGATCGTCGCCGAGGAACAGGCGATCGGTCCCGGACAGCTCTGTGCCAGAGCGATATAGTCTTCCATCTCTTCCTTGCTGAACCATCCGTATTTGTCCACGAAACGGTTTTTGATGACTCCAAGCAT
>JAFYHQ010000038.1 GCA_017539105.1 Erysipelotrichaceae bacterium | reverse complement strand
GCTTCCGTATCGAATGCGGTCATTTACGGCTTCAACGTCCGTCCGGATGCGAATGTGCGCAAGAAAGCGCAGGATGTCGGTGTCGAGATCCGTCTGCACAATATCATCTACAAGGCAGTCGAGGAAATGGAAGCTGCCATGAAAGGCATGCTGGCACCGGTCTATGAAGAAGTCATCATCGGTCAGGCGGAAGTACGTAAGACCTATAAAGTATCAAAGATCGGTACGATTGCCGGATGCATGGTGACCGAAGGCAAGATCACCAGAGACTGCGGTATCCGTCTGATCCGTGACGGTATCGTCATTTATACCGGAAATCTCGGTTCTTTGCGTCGTTTCGAGAATGATGTCAAAGAAGTCGCCGAAGGCTACGAGTGCGGTATGACGATCGAAAACTATAACGATATCAAAGAACTGGATATCATTGAAGGTTATGTCGATCAAGAGGTCAAGAGAGACTGATGGCTAGAACGGATAAACTGGATTCTCTGCTGCTGAGAGAGATCTCGATGATCATCTCGCAGGAGATCAATGATCCGAAACTCGGTTTTCCGACCGTAACGGAAGTCGATGTATCTCCGGATCTGAACAATGCCAAGGTATATGTTTCTTTTTTAGGCAAGAACTATAAGAAACGGGACGGCATCGATACATTACGCAGAGCCAAAGGGCACATCAAGTCGGAACTGGCGAAGCGTCTGAAGCTGCGTAAGATCCCGGATCTGACTTTCGTAGTCGATGATACTTTGGATAAAGCAGACCGGATCGAAGAATTATTAAAGAAATAATGGCGTTTTGCGCCATTTTCTTAAGAGGAGACTTATGAATAAGAAAGAAGCACTGAAGATCTATCATGAACATATCGAAAAGATCAAAGCCTATGATCTCGTACTGGCAACGGCAGATTTTGACAGCAGTACGATCGCTCCCAAGAAAGGGAATGCCTATCGCAACAAGATGATGAGCATCGTCCAGGGAGAAGCGTTCCCGATCCAGACGGATCCTGTACTGGTGGAAGCGATCGATTATCTGAATGGCATAAAACTGGATGAAAAGATGAGCAGAGAGATTTCTTTGGCAAAAAAGAATCTGGAAGAGATACTTCGTTTCACAAAAGAGGAAGTCATGGAGTACGCACTGGTGCAGATGAATGCGAACGATGCCTGGCTGGAAGCGAAACAGAAGAAAGACTACAGCATCTTTGAACCGCATCTGCTTAAGCTGATCGAACTGACGAAACAGAGGACATTAAAGAAAAAACCGGATGCGAATGTTTATGACACTTTGCTGGATGACTATGAGGAAGGCATGAACATGAAAAAGTATGATGCGTTCTTTAAGTTGATAAGAAAGGAACTCGTTCCACTGATCAAAAAGGTCAGCAAGAAACAGGATTTCATCGATGATTCTTTTATCTGCAAGTATTATCCGGTAGAGAAACAGGAACGCTTCAGCAAGGATCTCAAGAAGTATCTGGGATTCGATCCGTCCTGGGGTTATATGGGCGTTTCCGAGCATCCGTTTACCAACGCTTTCTCGCGAAACGATGTGCGTATCACGACCAGTTACGAGGAACACAATGTCATCAGTTCGATCTATTCCATTATCCATGAGACAGGCCATGCCTTCTATGAGCATCAGCTGGATCCTGCCTATGACAGACTGATCGAGTTATCGGGCATGTCCAGTGGCATGCATGAATCGCAGAGCCGTTTCCTGGAGAACTATCTGGGCAAAAGGGAATCGTTCTTTACGAAACTCTATCCGAAGCTGCAGAAACTCTTCCCGGAGAATCTGAAAGATGTTTCTCTTGAAGATTTCAGCAAGGCCGCCAACGTATCGAAATGTTCATTGATCCGGACGGATGCGGATGAACTGACCTATCCGATCCATATCCTGATCCGGTATGAGATCGAGAAAATGATCTTTAACGATGAGATCGATCTTCATGATCTGCCAAAGATCTGGAATCAGAAATACAAAGACTATCTCGGACTGGATGTGCCGGATGATGCTTCGGGGATCCTGCAGGATATCCACTGGTCGCTGGCTTATTTCGGTTATTTTCCGACCTACGCCTTAGGAAGCGCGATAGGAGCGCAGATCTTCCATCAGATGAGTAAAGACATGGATGTGGATGAATCGCTCTCTAAAGGCGATTTCAAGGCTCTGACAGACTATCTGAAGGATCACATCCAGAAATACGGAAACCTCTATGACTACGACAGGATCCTGCAGATCGCGACAGGAGAACCATTTGATCCGCACTACTATACGGATTATCTGAAAGAGAAATATCAGAAACTATACGAATTATAATGTTCTTATGAAACAAGAAATCAGTGGAAAGAAGATCATCCTTCGCGAGCAGAGAGAAGATGATGCCCCATACTTCACATACTGGTTCAATCAGCCGGAAGTCATGTTCCAATGCGGATTTGAGAAAGAAACCGATCTGCAAGAAGTAAAAAAGATGATCAATGTCGATCACAAATCGGAGGACTGCATCTGGTATACGATCACGGATCCTGAGGGCAGCATCATTGGGGAAACGGGACTGCTTCGGATGTTTCCGGCCTGGCATCAGACGGATCTGAGCATCATCATTCCCGATCCGGGCAATCAGCACAAAGGCTACGGAACGGAAGCGATACGGATCATGCTTAAGATGGCGTTCGAAGAATGTGAAATGCATCGCGTTTCGATCGGCGTCGTTGCCAGGAATACTGATGCGCTGGAATTCTACAAACGGATCGGATTCAGACAGGAAGGCATACTGGAAGAAGCATACTACTACAACAATGAATACAGCGATTTCATCATGATGCGTATCCTGGAACAGGAATGGAAATAGTTGAAAGAGCATAAGAAAAGCCATATCACTGATCGATATGGCTTTTGATTTGCGCTTATTTTGCAGCTTTCTTTGTGGTTTTCTTAGCTGTTTTCTTGACCGCTTTTTTGACTGTTTTCTTTGCGGCAGGTTTCGCATCATGTTTGATAGCAGCCTGGGCAGCAGCAAGTCTGGCGATCGGAACTCTATATGGTGAGCAAGAAACATAGGTCAGACCCACTTTATCGCAGAATTCGATAGAAGCAGGATCGCCGCCATGTTCGCCGCAGATACCCAGTTTGATATCCGGACGGGTCTCTCTGCCGAGTTTGACAGCCGTTTCGATCAGGATACCGACACCGTGCTGGTCGAGTCTTGCGAACGGATCCTGTTCGAAGATCTTGGCATCATAGTAGGAGCCTAAGAACTTGCCGGCATCATCTCTGGAGAAACCGAATGTCATCTGTGTGAGGTCGTTGGTACCGAAGGAGAAGAATTCCGCTTCTTTTGCGATCTCGTCTGCCAGCAAAGCGGCACGAGGGATTTCGATCATCGTACCGACATGGTAATCCAGATTTGTCTTTGCTTTCTTGATTTCTTCATCGGCAGTCTTGACAACGATATCTTTGACATACTTCAGTTCGGCAACATCGCCTACCAGCGGGATCATGATTTCCGGAACGACATGCCATTTCGGATGTTTCTTGTTGACTTTGATGGCAGCACGGATGACAGCCTTGGTCTGCATTTCTGCGATTTCCGGATAAGTGACAGCCAGACGGCAGCCTCTGTGGCCCATCATCGGGTTGACTTCATGCAAGGAATCGCAGACAGCCTGCAGTTCTTTCAGGGTCATGCCCATTTCTTTTGCCAGGACTTTCTGTTCTTTTTCACCCTGAGGTACGAATTCATGTAGAGGCGGATCCAGGTAACGGATCGTTACAGGATTGCCCTGCATTGCTTCGTAGATGCCTTCGAAGTCTTTCTGCTGCAGCGGCAGGACTTTTTCCAAAGCAGCCTTACGCTGTTCCGAAGTGGTTGATACGATCATCTCACGGATGGCCTTGATCTTGTCTTCCTGGAAGAACATATGTTCCGTTCTTACCAGACCGATACCTTCGGCACCGAATTCCAGAGCCTGTGCGGCATCTTTCGGAGTATCCGCATTGGTTCTGATCTGTAGTCTTCTTCTTTCATCCGCCCATTTCATGAATTTCTTGAAATCGCCTGAGATCGAAGCAGGGACTGTCTTGATCGCTTCGCCATAGATGTTTCCGGTTGAACCATCCAGTGACAGCCAGTCGAATTCTTTATAGACTTTTCCATTCAGAGTGAACTGTTTCTTCGCATAGTCGATCTTGATATCGCCACAGCCGGAGACACAGCATTCACCCATGCCACGTGCAACAACCGCAGCGTGAGAAGTCATACCGCCACGTACCGTCAGGACACCCTCAGCAGCAGCCATACCTTCAATATCTTCCGGGGAAGTTTCCAGTCTGACCAGAACGACCTTCTTGCCATTCATATGTTCCTTGACCGCATCTTCCGCGTTGAAGACGATCTGACCGCAGGCAGCACCCGGAGAAGCCGGTAATGCGGTAGCGATCGGTTTCGCTTTCTTCAATGCTTCGGCATCGAACTGCGGATGCAGCAGGGCATCCAGCTGTTTCGGTTCGACCATCATCAGAGCCTGATCGATGGTGACGAGACCTTCTTTGACCATGTCGCAGGCAACCTTCAGAGCAGCCGTAGCTGTTCTCTTGCCGTTTCTGGTCTGCAGCATGAACAGTTTTTCTTCCTGGATCGTGAATTCCATATCCTGCATATCATGGTAGTGATGTTCCAGGGTATTGCAGATATTGACGAATTCATTGTATGCGCCAGGCATGACCTTCTTCAGCTGATCGATCGTCTGCGGGGTTCTGACACCGGCGACGACGTCTTCGCCCTGGGCGTTCATCAGGAATTCACCGAACAGTTTTCTTTCGCCGGTAGCCGGGTTTCTGGTGAATGCGACACCTGTGCCGCAGTCGTTACCCATGTTACCGAAGACCATCATCTGTACGTTGACAGCGGTACCCCAGGAAGAAGGAATATCGTTTTCTTTACGATAGAAGATCGCACGAGGATTGTTCCAGGAACGGAATACGGCCTCGATGGCGCGTTCCAGCTGCACACTGGTATCCTGCGGGAAATCTTCTTTCAGTTCTTTTTTGTAGAAAGCCTTGAATTTCTTGACAAGTTCTTTCATATCATCGGCATCCAGTTCGGTATCGAGCTTGACGCCTCTTTTTTCTTTCAGTTCGTCGATGATCTCTTCGAATCTCTTCTTTGACAGTTCCATGACGACGTCAGAGAACATCTGGATGAAACGACGGTAAGAGTCATATGCGAATCTTTCGTTGTTCGTCTTTTCTGCGATCGTCTTGGCGACTTCATCATTGATACCCAGATTCAAGATCGTATCCATCATGCCAGGCATGCTGGCTCTTGCGCCGGATCTGACCGATACAAGCAGCGGATTCTTGGAATCGCCCAGTTTCTTTCCTGCCTGTTTTTCAAGCTTGGTCAAAGCCGTCTTGATCTGCGACATGATCTCTTTGTTTATTTTTTTACCATCATCATAGTAAGCGTTGCATGCTTCGGTCGTAATGGTAAAACCATAAGGTACCGGTAAACCAAGGCTGGCCATTTCTGCCAGGTTGGCACCTTTACCGCCAAGGAGTTCACGCATGTTTGCATTACCTTCCGCAAACATATAAACGTATTTCTTGCTCATTCTACTCTCCTTTATCAGTCTTTTAGACTACAATATTTTACCATAAAATACTTTATTTTATAGCATAATATGTCAGTAAATATTCTATGAAAAAGATGTTTCTATCTTTGGGAAGCATCTTATAATAGTAATATGAGAAAAAACGAATATGATCCGAAGATAAGGAAACTCAAGGGCGGTCTCAATGAGAAAGACTGCAAGATGATCGATGCGTTTTTTGCTTCGCTGGAAGAGAAGATCGATCTGAATATTCTGAAACGGAATCTGCTGTTCGATCATTTCTGCAATGCGTTCGATTATTATCTGGATCATGGTTATTCCGTAAAAGAAATCGTTTCTCTGATGGACCCCGAACATCTGGGGTCGTTCTATAAAGATAACAAGCGTTCCTATTTCTCTTTGGATAATGCGGCGATCGTTTATCCTCTGGGCATGAAATACGGGCAAATGCCTCTGTTCCGTTTATCCGCCGATCTGAAAGAAGACATCGTCCCAAGTATCCTGCAAGTTGCGATGGACTTTACGATCAAGCGTTTTCCGACCTTCTCGGCTGTCATCAAGACAGGACTTTTCTGGCATTATCTGGAAACCACCAGCAACATCCCTTTGGTCGAAGAAGAGAAAGATATTCCGTGCAAACCGATTTCCATCATTCTGAGAAGCTTCCGGTCTTTCCGTGTGTTCTACTACAAGAAACGCATCAGCATCGAATACTTCCATGCGATCACCGACGGAACAGGGGGAATGATTTTTCTCAATTCGCTGATCAGCGAATATCTGCGCCTGCTGAATCATCCGCAGACTTATGCGGACAATGTGCTGAATGTCGATGAAGAAGTGAAAGAAGAAGAACTGGTCAACGAATTCCGCAATACGACCGCAGTAAAAGATTTCAATACCTTCCTGGATAAATCATCGCTGCAGCTGGATGGCAAACTGGAAAAGATCGAAATGAAACGGATCATTCATTTCGATATGGATATCGATGAAGTCAAACAGATCGCCAAGAAATATGACGGAAGCGTTACCGCTTATTTCCTTGCAGTCTTATTCATGGCAAGCAAGAACTGTATCAGCGCGAAGAAGGGTCTTGTAAATATTCAGGTCCCGGTCAATATGCGTAAGTTCAATGGCTCGAAGACATTGCGTAACTATTCGATGTATTTTTCTGCCAGCAAGGAGATCAATGAGATCTCCGATCTCAAAGAGCTGGTTCCCGATATGAAGCAGCAGATCCTTGAAAAGGGCAGGGAAGAGATCATGAATCAGATGATGGCGACGACAGAGAATCTGATCAAGGCATTATTTCATGTCCCGATCTTTCTGAAGATCCCGGTCGCCCAGATCGCTTACGGTTATCTTGGTAACAGCATCATCGCTTCCTGCCTGTCCAATCTGGGCCAGATCAAGGTTCCTGAGGGAATGGAACCATATATCAGCCATTATGATTTCCTGCTGGTTCCGGCCAGACCGAACCGGGCGACAAGCACCTTGGTCAGTTTCAGGGATCGCATCCGTCTGACCATCACCAAAGCGACGGTAGATACGAAATATGAAGAAGAAGTCTATCGCATTCTCAAAGAAGACGGTCTGCATATCCGTCTGGAAGGGAGTGAAGAATATGAATCCTAAGATCGTATATCCGATTCCGAAAAGACAGATCACGATCTACCGCACTTTGAGGGGCTATGCGAGGATTCTTTTCCTTGCGACTGCAGGGATCTGTCTTCTGATCAATCTTCTGACCAGAACAAAGCTTTGGAGCATCATCGTGATCTGGGCTTTGTTCAGTATCTGGAGACTTATATTTTCCTTGAAACTGATCGAATTCTCTGTCTTTTCGCATGGGATCAGAGCCTGTTTCTATGTCGTTGTATTGCTGGGCCTGATCGACTATTTCTTGGCACCCGGATGGGCACAGACCGTCATACCGATCTGCATGTTCGGAATGATGCTGGTGATGACGATCCTGTATTTCGTGTTGAACGGAAGAAAAGACCGGCATCTCGCTTCGATCCTGCTGCTGGGGGTATACGTGCTTGTAGCGGTTCCATATTCGCTTCATTCATGGCCGATCACCAACTGGATCGCGTTCAGTTTCCTGGTCGCAGCGGTTCTGATATTCATCATTCTGATCATCAGTAACTGGAAAGATGTATTGTATGAGATAAGAAGCAGACTGAACATGCATCAACGATAAAGAAACAATGAATTATTGCAGGAAAAACAACTTCAAGAATATAGCAGTCAACGCTGACCATGAAGTTGTTTTTTTGTCTTTGCCTTAAATTGACATGCGTATAAAATGGGCGTATAATTAAACATGTCTGGAGTTTATGTGACAGCAAAAGAAATCGTCAGAATATTAAGGAAAGACGGCTGGTTTGAGGTCAGGCAAGATTGATCTCACCGTCAGTTCAAACACCTCAAGAAAAAAGGTACAGTGACAGTTCCGATGCATAACGGGGATATGGCAAATAGAACATATCACAGTATCTTGAAACAGGCAGGTTTGAAATGAAGGCAAATTGTCAAAGGAAGAAAGCATATGGATAAACTTACTTATTTGGGAATAGTAGAAAAAACAAAAACAGGATATAGTTTATTCTTTCCTGATTTTCCCGGGTGTGTCACTGTTGGGAAAACTTTTGATGAAGTATTAAAAAACGCTCAGGAAGCATTAAGCCTACACCATTATGGAATGACAGAAGATGGAGAAATAATACCCGGACCTTCGGATATAACAAACCTGGCAAAAGAGGATATCGAAGGGAATATCATTTGTCCCGTAACCATTTATCCGGATAGATATAAAAAAGAATATAAAAACAGAAGAGTCAAGACCAATTGTACGATTCCTCTCTGGCTGAAAAACGCAGGAGAAGCAGCCGGATTGAATTTCTCAAGATTACTGGAAAAAGCAATCGAAGAAGAACTGCAGATATAATCAAAAAAGCTCATTTCTGAGCTTTTTCTTTTTAATGGTGGTTCCGGCCAGAATTGAACTGGCGACACACGGATTTTCAGTCCGTTGCTCTACCTACTGAGCTACAGAACCATTGGTTGCGAGGGAAGGATTTGAACCAACGACCTCCGGGTTATGAGCCCGACGAGCTACCAG
>JAFYHQ010000037.1 GCA_017539105.1 Erysipelotrichaceae bacterium | reverse complement strand
CTCTATCTGGACTTTATCAATATGTTTATCTACATCCTAAGAATCATGAACAACAAACGTAACAGAGACTAAAATAAAGAGGGATGTTTCAATCCCTTTTTAAATGCCCAAATATCCAAATGAAAAATCGAATAACATACATTATGCGAAATGTAATATAAATAAGGGATTAATTTTGTTTTGTGGATAATCTATCGTTAAAGTATAAAAAAAATCATTCAGAGTCTTTCACTGAATGATTTTTATTCATTATTGAATTGTTTCTTATTTTGGATCTACTGCTGTCTTTAATGCTTTCGCAGCTTTAAATCCAGGAACTCTTGATGCAGAAATATGGATCTTTTCTTCCGGATTTAACGGATTGATGCCTTCTCTTGCTTTTCTTTCTTTTACAACGAATTTACCGAAGCCTGTAATATCCGTAACGTTTCCTTTTACCAATTGTGCTGTAATTTCATCAAAAAGCACTGTAATGATTTCATTTGATTCTTTTTTTGTCAGATCGAATTTTTCAACCAAAACTTCTGCCAAATCCTTTTTTGTTATTTTTTCCATGTTATTTACCTCCTATATGATTATAACATTTTTAATACCTAAAAAACGCTATAAAACTGTTAAAATAAGGCTATTTTGAAGCATTTGTCAATGCATCGAATAATTCATTCAGCTGATTTTTCGTTAAATCCTTGGCACCTGCCGCATTCGTGTGGCCTCCGCCCCCATATTCCCTGCAGAAACCATTGATCGTATAGTTTCTTTTTGATCTTACAGAAACATCGAACAGGTGTTCATTATTCTCTACAGCAAACGCCCAGATATTGATATTGCGTATCGTACCCAGTTCTGTGATATGGTTTTTCGCTTCTGAAGCGTCCATCTCTATTTTTGTCAGTTTTTTCTGATCCAATAAAATAAAACCGAATTTTTCTCTTAATTTCAGTTCGTTGCGGATCTTGCTGACTTTATTAAAGACGGAGACATCATCGGTAAAAAGATATTCATAGCTGTCGGAAACCTGGATATCTCCTTTTGTGATCAGCTTTGCTGCTGTTTTAAAGGTATCGGCAGTCGTATTCGTGGTTTTGAAATTCAAAGTATCGGTTACAATGCCGTAATAGAGATATCTGCATGTTTCCGGAGACACCGCATATCCCTTAAAATATTTAGAAAATAAGATTTCTGTCAGCAGTTCTGCTGCCGCAGCTGCTTTCGTTTTGACATGATTCTGATCGGCATAGTCTTCTCCGTAAGGATGATGATCGATCTTGATCGTATATTTCGCTTTTAAAGCCCTTGAATCATCGATACGGGCGCTTGTTGAGGTATCCAGGATAAAAGCCAGGGAATCGCGGATAAAGCGATCAGAAACCTTATCATTGCGGCTGATGATATCATATTCGTCAGAACCGCATATTCTTGTCTTTTTATGAGGAAAATTATCAGAAATGAACTGGTTCAAAGCCAATGCGGAAAACATTGCATCGCCATCCGGTTTCTGATGCCTGAAAATGCAGATATGATCAAATTCCAGGATTTTATCCAGAATTTCCTTATACATCTTATAAACCTAAAATCCTGACGGTATCTTCTACGATCGCAAGTTCTTCATTGGTTGGAACAACAAATACTTTGACCTTGGAGTCAGGCAAAGACAGTTCCGTTTCGCTGTGGCATTTTGCATTCAATTCATAATCGATCCTGACGCCTAATCCTTCTTCCAGCTTCTTGCAGATCATTTCACGTACCAAAGTGGCATGTTCACCGAGACCGGCAGTGAATGTCAGCGCATCCACATGGCCAAGCTGCATGACATATCCGCCGACTACATTGATGACACGGTTGACATAAAGGTCATAAGTCAGTTTCGCTCTTTCATCCCCTTCTTTGATCGCGTTTTCGACGTCTCTGGAATCGGAAGAGATTCCGGAAACTCCTGCCATGCCGGATTTCTTGTTCAGATAGGTTTCCATCTCATCCGGAGTACAGTTGAGTTTCTTCATCATGAAATAAACCACGGTCGGATCGATATCACCGCATCTGGTTCCCATCATGATGCCGCCTAATGGCGAAAGACCCATGGAAGTATTGATGCACTTCCCTCCTTTAATTGCTGTAATGGAAGCTCCGGAACCCAGGTGCAATGTGATCAGATTGAGATCTTCGATGTTCTTGCCTATCAGTTCAGCGGTCTTATGGGCGACATACTTATGGCTTGTTCCATGTGCGCCATATCTTCTTACCTTGTAATCCGTATACCATTCATATGGTACCGGGAACAGATAAGAATCCGGTTCCATCGTCTGATGGAATGCGGTATCAAAAACGAACACATGTTCAATATTAGGAAGCGCATTCTTGAATGCTTCGTAGCAAGTCAGATGTGCCGCATTATGCAAAGGAGCGATATCGATCAGTTCCCTGACTTTGTCTACGACATATTCATCGACTTTGACGGAATCCTTGAAATAAGGACCGCCCTGGACGATACGGTGTCCGGCAGCCTTGATTTCATCCAGAGATTCCACGATACCGAAAGCGATCAGTGCATCCAGAAGCATATCAACGGCAACCTGATGATTCGGAACCGGTACTTCTTTCGAAATCCTTTCTCCATTTACGTTGATGCCGAAAATACCCATTGCGAGTCCGATCCTTTCGACATTTCCGCTTGTAAGCACTTTCCCTTCCGGCATTTCAAACAACTGGAATTTCAAAGATGAACTACCTGAGTTTACAGCCATGATTTTTGTCATAATGTTTCTCCCCTACTTGATTTCTTCTATTTTTTTGACAAAACGATTCAACAAATCGTTGTTTTCATTACGCATTTCTTCAAGAATATGTTCCAGATTTTCATCCATACGGATCAGATTCAGCTTGTTTTCATATTCGTTCAGCTGATTCAGACATCGTTTGATCAGATCCTGAACGGCACTCTTGCTGATTTCATAGTTTTCGGCGATCTCATTCATCGAAAGATCCTCGTAATAGTATTCCTGCAGGATCTCTTTCTGATGCGAAGTCAGAAGATCTCCGTAATAATCGAACAGACGGATCTCATATTCTCTGTTACTTGGCATGCTGCAGATCTCCTATGATCGATTCCAGATACAGATCAAAATCGAAATCCTGGATATCATCAAGCTGTTCCCCTACCGTGATATATCGGACAGGAAGACCGGTCATATTCTTGATCGCAATGATGATCCCTCCCTTGGAAGTTCCATCCATTTTGGTAAGAATGATCCCGTTCAGATCGGTAATTTCACTGAACAGCTGTGCCTGGGAGAGTCCGTTTTGACCCGTATTGGCATCCAGCACCAGCCAGGAATCGTGCGGAGCTCCCGGGATCTCTTTGCCTAGCACACGGCTCATTTTCTCAAGTTCCGCCATCAGATTGAGTTTATTCTGCAATCTTCCTGCAGTGTCACAGATGAGGATATCGATATCGTTTTCTTTGGCATAGCGGCAGGCATCCACGAGTACGGAGCTTGGATCCTGGTTGTCTTTTCCTTTGATGCAAGGAATATTCAGCTGATCTGCCCACTTATCGAGCTGTTCGATCGCTCCCGCCCGGAAGGTATCGGCAGCCGCAAAGGCAACCTTTTTCCCTTCCTGCAGATATCTGTTCGCCAGTTTGGCGCAAGTCGAGGTCTTTCCTGATCCATTGACGCCTACCATCAGAATGACGGTCGGACCGTCTTCGTTGTAAACGATCGGATCATCTTCTTTTTCATAGTAGACATCCCGGAAAGTCTCACCCAGAAAATACATGATATCTTTCGCAAACAGATAGTAGTAATTCTGACATTTCGTAAAGAATTTGTCGCAGATCATTTCGGAAGTCTGATAACCGATATCCGCTTCGATCAAGGTAATCATCAGCTGTTCCATGAAATCTTCTTTATTCTGCTTCTTGTTTTCCGTCACAAAACGCAGTTTTCGTCCCAAACTGTCGTTGGTTTTCGCAAAACCATGAAGATATTTGTTTTTATCCGCTTTTTTGAATAAAGCCATCAGGCAACTCCTTGCTTATTCTCCGGTTCCGCCATTTCTACGGCATCGCGAAGCTTGACTTTCAACAGCTGCGAAATGCCATGCTGCTGCATCGTGACACCATATAAGACATCACACTGCTCCATCGTACCCGGACGATGCGTTATGATCAGAAACTGGGAATGATCGGTAAACTCTTTGACATATTTCGCAAAACGTTCGACATTTGCTACATCCAGAGAAGATTCGATCTCATCAAAGACGATCAGCGGCTGCGGACGGACTTTCAGTATCGTAAACAAGACACAGATCGCGATCAGAGCCTTCTCACCGCCTGAGAACAGTCTGATAGACTTGACTGCCTTCCCAGGAGGCTGCACATCGATATCGATGCCTGTATTAAGAATGTCATTCGGATCTTCCAGAACCAGTCTCGCTTTCCCTCCTCCAAACAGTTTCGCAAAAATGACAGGCAGTTCATTATTGATCGCATCAAAGGTTTCTTTGAACTGCGTCTTCATGATCTGATCCATTTCATCGATGGCAGACAGTATCTTATCGCGGGATGCAATGAGATCATCGTAATTCTTTTTCAGGAACTCGTATCGCTCATTGATTTCGCTGAATTCTTCCGGAGCGGACATATTGATGTTTCCAAGATCCTGTATCTCTTTACGAAGATTCATGACTTCGTCTTTGGCGTTTTCATCGATCTCGATGTCATTGTTCTGCAGCGCATATTCATAGGTCATCTGGTATTCGGATGTGAGCCGTAGAATGTTGTTTTCCAGCTTCGTTTCAATGACCGCCTTATTTGTCATGACATTCGTGATATTGTTTCTGGTTTCATCCAGCTGTCTACGGAACTGACGGATCTGCTGATCCTTGCGATCGATTTCCGCCGACAGTTTCATCTTCTCTTCCCTCTTCAGTTTCAAAGAAGTAGATAATTCATCTTTCAGGGCATAGTTCTTGGACAGTGTTTCGATCAGTGAATCATTGATGGATTCTTCTTTTGCCGGAATGACGATCTCATAATCGGCCTGAAGTTTTTCAAAACGCGCACGTTTCGCATCAACGATCGGTTCCAGCTGAGCGATCGAGATCCTTTTTTCGGTAAGCTGCTTGTTCAGTTCTTCTTTCTGTGAAAGAAGTTCATTATATTTCCGAACGGCAAGTTCGTTTTCTGCTTTGTAAGATAAGAGTTCATTCTCCAGACGCTGCAGTTCGGACTGCGCGGTGATCAGTGATACTTCATTCTTGACGCGTCCGCCTGTCATGGAACCGCCGCGATGGACGACATCGCCATCCAGAGTGACGATCTTATAGCCATAATTCAGAAGATATGATAGATTATTTGCATTCTCCAGATCATCCATTACCAGGACATTTCCTAGCAGAGAGTCTTTGACTTCTTCATATTCTTGAGAACAGCTGCAGAATTGATCTGCCGTTCCAAGATAGCCTTTGGTATTCTTGCAGATGATGAGATATTCATGTTTCACATGACGCGCGTTACACACGGTCACAGGCAGAAATGTAGCCCGGCCGGAACGGTTTTTCTTCAGGAAAGAGATGGCTTTGCGTGCCGCTTCTTCATCGACAGTGACGATATGATATATGCTGCCTGCCAAAGCCGTCGCAATCGCTTCTTCATAGCCTTCGCTCGGATGGATCTCCTGTCCGATGACTCCCATGATGCCATAGAATGCATCTTTGTTTGCCATGATTGCCCGTACGCCGGACTGGTTTGCGGCAGAAAATGGATCAGACAGTACGTTCTTCAGCAATTCGATACGGTTTCTGACCCGATTTACGACACTGTCCGTTTCTTCTTTTCTGATCGAAGCATCCGCCAGATCGGAAGCGTTATTCTCCAGATTCGTATTCAGAAGATCCAGTTCCGCTTTTGATTTCGTCAGACGGTTCAGACGGTCGTCATATTCATATTTCGCTTCTTTGATATATGATTCCAGTTCCTTGATCTTATCTTCCGAAGAGGCATGTTCGATAACATATTTACGCCTTTCATCGATTTCCGCTTTCCTGGTTTCCAGGACTGCGATCTCATTGATCACATTGACCAGCTTCTCCTGGATGCTGTTGAGCTGTTTATCGTATTCTTTTAATGCTTTTTTATTCTCGAAATTGTCGTTTTCATGGACCTGGATGGTCGTTTCATGCATGGCTTGCGCGGTATCCAGATCGAACTGAGACTTCTGCAGTTCTGTCTGCTGCATCTGCAGATTACGGATATCGTTCACCAGAACGGCGACTTCGATTTCCTGCAGACGCTGCTTCTTTTCCCGATACAGTTCGGCTTTATGCGCCTGACGCTTCAAAGGCATGACCTGACGTTCCAGTTCGCTCAGGATATCATAAGTACGATCCAGATTATCCTTGGTCCGTTCGAGCTTGTTTAAAGATTCGATCTTGCGCTTCTTGTATTTGGAAACGCCGGCAGCTTCTTCAAAGATCTCGCGTCGGTCATAAGGTTTCGCTTCCGCAAATGCCATGACATTGCCTTGTGAGATCATCGACAGAGAATTCTTGCCTAAACCGGTATCCAGGATCAGATCCATGATATCTTTGTAACGGACATTCTTGTTGTTGATGAGATATTCCGCATCCTGATCGGAATTGTAGATCCTTCTGGTCAGTTCGATTTCTTCCTGATCGGAATTCAGAATATGATCGCTGTTATCAAAAACCAGCGTCACTTCCGCCATATTCATGGCTTTGCGATCTTCCGTACCGGAAAAGATGATATCGGTCATTTTCTCGCCACGCAGCGATTTGACCGACTGTTCGCCCAATACCCAACGGATGGCATCCGAAATATTCGACTTGCCGCAGCCGTTCGGTCCTACGATACCGGTAACCGGTTCCTCGAAGTTGATTGTTATATTGTCAGCAAAGGATTTGAATCCTTGCATTTTTATCCATTTTAAAAACATTCAATCTCCTTTGATTACCTCCTCATTATAACAAATTTACAGTTTCTTTTTATATCAATCGCTCACAAAAAAGGAACATTTCTCTTTTAGAGACTCATGAGAAAGAGCCACTTCTTTTTTCAATTCCAGAATTCCCTGGTTGTAATGGATTTCATATGTATTCTGTCCATCGGAAAGATGATAATTTCTATTGTTTTGCAGTCTGTCTTTGAATGGATCCGCATGGATATGCATCAATGGGAGCTTGCCTTGTTTGAAAACATAGGGATAAATCTTCGTATGATTACGTTCTTCATACTGGCCGATGAGTTTTATGATCTGTTCATCATTCAGTTCCGTAGAAAGAATGATCTGCTCGAAACCGAGCTTTTTCAGGAATTCGTAACAGAAAGAATTGCTGCAGTTCAGACTGTAGTATGCGATTTTATGTTGGGATGGAAGCAATAATCCGCCGATTTCGCTGATGACCTGATGGTCTTCGTTTGAATAATCACTTTGAGGATTGACTACCGGTTCCAAAACATACGGTGTCCGGTCAAGAATGACTTCTTCTCCTTTCTGATACATATCCGGACCTTTGTTTTCGCCGTCCGGAACGATGAATGAAACATTTCTATCGATCGGATCTTTATGAAACTTTGATAAACGGTATGCATCGAAAGCCAGGATGCTTTGACGGCGTATTTCATTGAGATCGCTGACCGGCAGGAATGCGTTTTCCGTGTGGATGTCGATTTTATTCAGAGAATAAGGCGTTTCATTCAGACGGGAGAACTGTTTCCTGATGTTTTCTTCATTTAGAGGCGTTTTTAAGGCTTTCTGAGCGATTTTATCGCTGACATAGGTATATTGCTCGTTCAGACAGAAAAGCTTCACAGATACCGTACAATCAGGCAGGATCGTGACATCCAGGTCCAACGGGACTTTCTTTTCCGTACGTTGATTGATTCTTTCTTCCAGAAGATGGTCATAAGTCTTATATACTTCCCCTTTTAAAGGAGTTTCCGTCCTGATTACAACGATCTCTCCCTTTTTCCCTTCCTTTACAAGCAGTTCGTTCTTATACAGCATATTGACTATGCATCCGAAATCGCCGATCCGGATCCCGTCGAATTGCGAAAGATCATCATCCAGATGGATATAGGTATAGCCATTCCGGTTATTTACGACTTCGCCGATCCTGATTCCCAGATGATTTGGCGTTTTCTGGCCGAAAAGATCATTCTTTCCTTTCAGCAAGTCATCGGTGAAATTCCGATTGAATAGGACTTTGAGATCTTTCCGTTCCTGATCGGAAATCTGATATTTCTTACCCGCGTAATAAGAATCGATCGCTTTTCGATACAAGGAAGTCACATAACCGACATAGGCGCTGGATTTCATCCTCCCTTCGATTTTCAAAGAACTGACCCCGGCTTTGATGAGATCAGGGATATCGTCAAGCAGCATCATATCTTTCGTGGAAAGAGGATATTCGGTATTCAACGCAATGCGATGATCATTTTCGTCATACAGATGATATTTCAGTCTGCAACATTGCGCGCAAGCGCCTTTGTTGGCGGAACGGCCCTTGGTATGCGCGGACATCAGGCACTGTCCGGAATAGGAAACGCAGATCGCGCCATGAACGAAGACTTCGATCTCGATTCCCTGTCTGCAGCATTCTTTGATCAGGTTCAGATCCGATTCCCTGGCCAGAACGACACGTTTGAATCCCAGCTTTCTGGCATTGATCACGCCTTGCAAGTTATGTACATGCATCTGGGTCGAACAATGCAGTTCGAAATCGGGATATCTTTCTTTCAATACGTAATAAAGTCCCAGATCCTGTATCAGCAATGCGTTTACATGTGCCTGATAGTAAAAATCAGCCATTTTCAAGGCATTTTCTATCTCGTATTCATTCAGTAATGTATTCAACGTTACGAATATCCTGACATTTCTTAAATGCGCATATTCGATGGCCCGGATCAGTTCTTCATGATCAAAATTCTGGGCAAACGCTCTTGCGGAAAAGTTCTTTCCACCCAGATAGACCGCATCCGCGCCATTGCTGATGGCGGCTTTCAGGCAGTCGAAATCCCCTGCCGGAGCCAGCAATTCGATTTTTTTCATTTATGATACTCCAGGGACAGTCCGCCAAGGGATGTTTCCTTCAATTCCACTGCGAGTTTGTTTCCCGTATAGTTCATGACATTGACGACAGAATCGAAACTGATGACGTTTTCTTTGATGTTTCTGAATTTTAAAGACAATTCTGCGCAATCGAAAGCCCGTAAGATATACATGGCATTGCGTTCGATGCATGGAATGATCACATAGCCTAAAACAGGATCGCATGTCAGGCCGAGACAGTGTTCGATGCCCATTTCAGCGGCATATTCGATGGAACGCAGATCGCCGTTCTTATGAAAAGCGATGGTTGAAGCAGCCATGGCGCAAGCCGTACCGACTTCTGCCTGACATCCTCCGATCGAACCGGCGATCGTCGCATTCTGTTTGATGCAGTTGCCGAAGATTCCGGCAATCGCCAGCATATCGCATAAATGGTCAAGAGATGCATTTTCATCGGTATGCAGATAATGCATGAGCGAAATCAGAATGCCGCAGGAACCAAGTGTAGGCGCAGTGCACATCAGTCCACCGGATGCGTTTTCTTCGCAGGCCGCGTAGGAATATGCGATCAGCCTGTCATTCATATCTTTTGCTGATTCATTCAGTTTTTTCGCGATTCTATAGTATTTCAGGCTCTCATTCAGCAAGCCTTCTTTCTGAAGTCCGTTTTCTACCGTCTGATCCATGACATTCAGGCACTCTTTCAGATGATCTTTCAGATCCGGTTCGTGATTATAAATATAGGTCAGAAGATCGATTGAATGATCGTTAAGATATTTCTTGATTTCTTCGAAACTGTTCTCTTCATAGACTTCCTTGTCGTCATCGACATCATATTCCGCGATACGGATGGAACCTCCGCCTAAAGACAGGCCATGCCAGGTCGTCTTTTTCTCCATTCCCTGATATCCGGTGATATCCATATTGTTTTCAAGGGAATCGTTATGGAATGTAAAGGAAACATCATCGCATTCCAATGCTCTTTTGATGATATCGAGAGTTCCGTGGCCCTTTGCGGTCAACGCCAGAGAACCGCCTAAAAACACCTCGTAACGGTCGCAGTCAGGGTATTCTTTCCTGTAGTACTGCGCGATACGGTAAGGACCGATCGTATGCGAACTGGACGGCCCATAGCCGATGCGATACAAATGTTTAATTGCTTTCATAATTGCCTCTGTCTGCCAGATTCAGGATCAGCAGTTCCAAACGGGAAAAATCATTCAATGAACTATCACTCTTGCATCGGATATCCAGATCCAATAGATCTGATAAGAGTTTCATGATCTGTTCCATCGACAGATGATCCAGGGTCTTATAGACATGATACATGCGGTTTTCCGATGCCTTGGTGATATCCAGGATTTCTTGTTTTGGGGTATTGATAGAACGAAGATATGCGACATGATACAGAAAACGAAGCTGATTGCTTAACAGCGCCAGTATTCCCAACACGGAATCATTGTTCTGTGCCATCAGTCTTGCATGATAGATCGCTTTTGATACATTCTTGTCTACCAATGCGTTGATCAGATCGAAAGCGTCATTTTCGTCATTCTGGCTGCAAAGCCTGTCGATCGTATCGGAATCGATAGGATCCGGATACAGTTTCAGCACTGCGAGATTCTGATTCAATAGTGTCGCGTTTCGTTTGCATAGTTCCGTCAGATGAATGACTGCATCGTTCTTTAAAGACAGTCCTTCTTCCGTTAAACGGGAACGCACGTAATTGTTGAAACTTTGCTGATTTAGGCTGTTGCAAACGATGACATCCGCATTGTTTGTAAACATCTTATACGTTTTTAAACGCAAATCGAAATTGTTGAGATAAGTATACAGAACCAGATCGCTGTCCAAAGGCGGATCATTGATGAAACGGTTCAGCAGTTCCGTTTCCTGATCGGAAATCTTCTTCCTGAAAAAGATAGGATCTTTTACCAGAACCAGCGTTTTATCTCCAAAAAGCGAACCGGTATCGCAGGCTTCCAGCATGTCTTGTATCGTAAAAGATTTATCGCTGCCGTCAAAATGGATGATTTCCACATCATCTTTTTTCAGTTCGTTGAGTTTTTCACGGATGAAGCATTCTTCCTGTCCGTATATGATCCTGATCATCTATCTCATTATAACAAATTCGTTTTTATCCGTTTGAATAAAGTCAAACAGCCGGGTGAAACAGACTTTGATGTTTCCCTGGTCTTTTGTGATGAAATAGCGGCATCCATAGCGCTTTAAAGTGTTCAGTACCTGATAATGCGGATGATAATACATGCCGGAAGTGGAAATAAAAGCGTATTCCGGCCGGATATGGGAGATGAAATAGTCGCTGCTCGCCGTTTTGGAGCCGTGATGGGATACTTTGAGGATATCGATATCCAAATCTCCGTACTGCCTGATCAGCTGTTTTTCAACGATGGAAGAAATTCTCCGGTAAAAAGGATCTTGTATCCGTTGATATTCAAGAGATAAACAAGGCTGTTATCGTTTTCATTGTCATATTCTCCGGTAGGAAGAGCATGAAATACGATGTCTTTGTATTCGAAATCCATTGGTTCTGTAACGATGTTGATGATTCTGAAATCTTCCTGCAGATTGTTTAGATTGCCGCTGTGATCCTCATCATCGTGCGTGATGATAAGATATTCGACCTCGTACAATCCTTCCGCAAACAGCTTCTTTTGCAGTTTCTGGTAATTGTAAGACGAACCGGTATCGATCAGGATAGCATGTTTGCTTAGGGGATAACGGATCAGGGAAGCATCCCCCTGTCCTACATCGATGAAACACAGATGAAAGAACGGATCATTCAAAGGCGAAACGATCAAAAAGATGCATAAGATCGTTTTCAGATAAGTCTTCTTGATATGAAACAAGTGAATGATAAGAAACCACAGAATAAATGTGATTATGCTGATTTTCCCTCTGATATCAAAATGAAATCCGTTGAAATAAGAATAGATGCTTGCGATAAATAAAAAGATACGATCCGTATATGGAAATACAAGGCAGAACAACGCCGCAAGAAACAAAACAGAGCGGAAAACGATAAGAAAACGAAACAGGACAATGCTGAACAGATCGATCCTGCAGAAGAGAATAGATTCGATCAGACAAAGATGATTCATGAAGCTGATATCCAGATCGATCAGCTGGAAGATCTCAAGCAGCAATGGGATAAGAATGGAATAGTTGTCAAACAAAGAAAAATTCAAAACAGCAATGATGAGACATTTTATTGAAAATCGCAGATATTTATCATGATTGCAATGATCAGAAATAATATCCGAAACGATCAGCATATATTTGAACTGCGAGACAAACAGAAGATTGTTAACAAAGATGGCAATGATGCAGATACAGGGATGTTTCTTGCTGAATCTGCGAAAGAAATAATAGCCGATCAGGCCATAGCCGAAGTCATAGGACGGTTCTGTTTTCGGATTGATATTATTGATCGTTTTGTCGATGATTTCCCTGATTTCTGCGGGATGTTGCTGGAGTTTGGCATAGAAATATCTTTTTAAGCGGAATGTCGCGAGGTAACGGTATTCCTTGCTGTAAAACAGAACATCATACTTTACATCATTATCTTCATTTCTGACGGAATCAGATGTCAGAAGGATGTCGCCGATATGTAGACTATCTTGCGTTTCGATACACGTTCTATATAGGAACTTGTTGAGAGTATATCGGTCATTATTCTGACTTTCAATGATTCCGATTGGGATGAGATCATAACGGCAGGAATTGCTTGATACCACAAGCAGCAAGATCAAAACTGATACATTCACGTTCTTCCTTTCATTGAACAGCAGCCAAAGAAACAGGACAATAAAAAGTATCGGATGACTTATCTTATATGCGACAAGAACGAATAAAACGATCCTAAAGAGTGATATACTCTTTGATTCTCGCGAATTTTGCTTTACCGATGCCATTGACTTCCATGATCTCTTCCAGGCTCAGAAACGAACCTGTTTTTTCTCTGTATTCAATGATCTTCTGTGCTGTTTTCGGGCCGATTCCCGGCAATGTGCATAATTCACTGATACCGGCACTGTTAATCGAAATCAGATGATGTTCGCTTTTCTCTGGTATGACAATGATTTCATCATTGTACAGTACCGATTGCAACGACAGTCCTGAAATATCGGCGTTGTCATTCAGCTCAACCAGTTCAAGAAGATCGGAAAGATTGCTTCCTTCTTCCATAGTGTAGATCTTTTCTTCTTTGACCTCTCCTCTTACTTCCACATGGATCTCCTTGGATCCTTCGATCGGATAATTATGAATATCATAGCTGATATATCCAATGATTCCTATGGAAAGGACAATAGATAAGATCTTAAACAAAAGATTGAGATGTTTTCTCATGTGATATGGACGATGATTTCTTTCTGTTTGTCATCGTAGCGGAAATATACAGGATAAGACCCGTTGGCGCTGCAGTTCAGATGTGAAAAATCGATCATGACGTTAGCGTTGCTTTCAAAACAGGATGAAAGATCGCTGATGATTTTATCGATTTTGGTATTCAAAGGATAGGAAAGACTGTTTTTATAGAGATTCAGGTAATGCTCATTAGATACGGATGATGGCGTTTGAGCGTTTTGTACTGTCGTATTCGGATCAGGCGTGCTTTCATGATAGATTTCTTTATAAACAGTGATTTCAACGATTTCTTTCTCTTTTTCTCTGATCGTATAAGGATATTCATAATACGCTCCATTCAGCTGTATAGAGATCGTATCATCATTGATTTCATAGCTTACAGGAACATGATCGGAATCAAGGACCGTGAAATAATCATCAAATACGAATTCATCGATATCATTCAAAAGGATCTCTTTTTTCTGCAGCAGCAACGCTTTCGTATCTTCATGAAAAAGCAAAACTCTTTTCTGATCGATACAAAACTGAAGATAAGCGTAGGATATCATGATCAAAATACTTAAAATAACGATCGTAATGACTTTAAACATAAAAAATGAGCAGGTTCTCCTACTCATTATTCACTTGATTTTCTGATTTTCCTAATTGATTTTTAAGATTTTCACCTGATATGGCAGATCGACTTTGACTTCGCAGACATCATTGACCTTATGATCGATGATGGCTTCAGCCAATGGCGTCACATTCGACAGCAAGCCGTTTAACGGATCTGCTTCGACAGAACCGACGATACGGTAAGTATGCACATCGTTGGTATCCAGTTCCTTGATTTCAACGGTCGATCCGATCCTGACGATATTATCCTTTTTCTTATCGGAAATGATCTGTGCATTCTTGATCTGATGATCCAGTTCGGCGATCCTTGCTTCGACCTGAGCCTGTCTGTTTCTCGCAGCATCATAGTCGGCGTTTTCGGATAAGTCGCCCTGCGCTCTGGCAGCTTTCAGTTCTTCTTTGACCTCTTCACGGGTCACATGTACCAGTTCATCATATTCACGCTTGAGTTGATTCAAGCCTTCTTCCGTCATATAGAAAATGTCTTCCATAATAATCCTCCAGCCCGTAAATTATAGCATTTTTTCTTTGATAATACTATTGATCTTCGTTTTCAGAAGATCGATAGCCACCGTATTCGTTTTTCCCTGAGGGATGATCACGTCCGCATACTG
>JAFYHQ010000036.1 GCA_017539105.1 Erysipelotrichaceae bacterium | reverse complement strand
GCTTCATCGGCGCCATGGCCAACGACTCGGGTTTCATCGCCTGGACGACAGACATTACCGAAGAAGGAAACCGCGGCAAGATGGGGGCGGTCGTCGCTGTCCTGCCGGTAGCCGGAACGATACTGGGCGGCCTGCTGTTTGGCAAGATCATCGAGAGGATCGATTATTTCAAGTTCTTTATCGTATTAGGTATCTTCCTGATCCTCATGAGTATCGCCGTCCATTTCATGGTCAAAGATGCTCCGGATCTGATTCCGAATAAAGATCCGAAAGGATTCTGGCATCAGGTATTTGCCGTATTTGATTTTTCTATCTTAAAGGAAAACATCCTGATGAGAGATATCTGTATCATTTTTGCGACCTATTTCATCGGCTTCCAGATGTACTTCTCGCATCTGACGAACTTCCTGGTCTATACCCAAGGCTACAGCACAGGCAATGCCGGACTGGTTCTGGGCCTGCCACTGATCGCTGCGTTGCCTTTCACTTTCCTTTGTTCCAAGTATCTGGACAATGGAAAGTTCTATAATATCATGTATATTTCCGTCGCGCTGACGATCGTCGGTCTTCTGATCGTGTGGATCCCGAATACGGTCGTGACCTGTCTGGGAATTTTCCTGTTTGGAACCGGCTATATGTGCATTTATCAGGCACTGATGGTCATGCTGAAGAACTGCATGCCACAAAGCATGCATGGTCAGTCGGAAGGTATCCGTCAGATCTTCTATGTGGTCATCCCGATGTGCATCGGTACGCCGATCGGTTCTTTCCTGATCAAACATTTCGGTTTTGCGATGCAGAATGAATACGGGGTTGCCGGATATTCGGCAAACTGGGTGACTTTCATTGTTGCCGCATTGTGGATGCCTCTGGTACTGATTCCGATCGCCAAAGCAAAAAAAGACTATCTCGAATACCTGAAAAACAATGGCAGCAAAGAGTAATGTCCGAAAAGGACTGATCCGTCATAAATTTGTCTATCATTTTTTAAGATATCTGATCGGATGGATCGTGATCCGCATTCGGAACTTTTCTTACGAGTATCGGAAGATCGAAGGAAAGCCTGTGCTGATTCTTTCGAATCATAATTCGGATTTCGATCCTTTGCTGATGGTCATCAGCATGAAGAAGCATTTCAAATTCGTGGCAAGCGCCAATATCATGTCCGGTCCTGTCGGAAAGATCATCAAGTTTCTGGCCGGTCCCATCCCCAGAAGCAAAGGTGCAAGCGCGGATGAGACTGTGCAGCTGATCATCGAGAATCTGAATGCGGGCATCGATGTCGCGATGTTTCCGGAAGGGAACAAATCCTGGGATGGAGCAACCTGTTTCATTTCCAAGAGAACAGCGGAAATCTTCAGGCAGTGCAAGTGCGGGCTCGTCACATATCGTTTCGATGGCGGCTATCTGCGATCCCCCAGATGGGCCAGGAATCCGCGGAAGGGGAAGCTTTTCGGCCGTATCGTCAACGAGTATTCCTATGAACAACTGAAAGATATGAGCACGGATGAGATCTATGAGATCATCGTCCGGGATCTGGATGCGAATGCCTATGCGTATCAGGACAAGCATCATATCCCTTATATCGGAGAAAACCTGGCGGAGGGGATCGAGAATCTTCTATATCTGTGTCCTGTGTGCCAGAGATTCGATACCCTTCATGCGAAGGGAAACGAGATCGTTTGCGACTGCGGCGTGAAAGCGATCTACGATGAATACGGCTATCTTCGGGGCGATCAGATCAAAGAATGGGATAACACGATCAAATGGAACAGTTTCCAGAAAAACTGGCTTATCGGGCATAAAAACGACCTGAAAAAGCAGATCGATGAAGCATTCTCCCATGATGAAGATCTACATCTCTATAAGATCATCGACAACGAAAGAACGCTCATAAAAGATGATGTCAAAGCACAGCTCTATGGCGATCGCATCGTACTGACAAGCGGCGATGATTTTGCTTTGACATTCTACTGGAAAGAGATCAGCAAACTTGGCATGTTCCGTAACAACAGCCTGTATCTGACTTATCATGACGAACGTTACGAGCTGCATAAGCTTTCCGGTTTCTCATTATTAAAATACTTCTCGCTTTGGCGGGTGCTTACTGATAAAGAGTTGTATTGATATCTTCAGATCTCGTGAAAAATCGGGATCATTTTTTTATAAGTGCAGATCTGATCGATGCCGATCTCGTTTTTAAGGATCTCTTGAGCGTTTCTGATATGATCGCCAAGATATTTCGTCGTATGAGCATCGGAACCGATCGTGACGATCGTACCGCCAAGATCCTTATACAGTTTCAGGATCTTTTTTGAAGGCATGGTATCCTTCAGGCCATAATGCCAGGAAGAAGTATTGATTTCGATCCCTTTGCCATCCTGGATCGCCAGTTTCAGGATTTCGGCGATCCTGTCTTCCACTTTCTCGAAAGGATAGATGCCCTGCAGATCATAACGGACCATCAGATCCAGATGTGCAAGGACACAATAATTCTTGAAACATTTCTGTACCTCATAGATCTCGTTATAATAACCTTCATTATATTCCTGCTGGGTCTTTCCATTCTGGTAGTCCTGTGTCATTCCTAATTCCTTGTTGTCGATCTGATGCATCGACAGGAGAACAAAATCCAATTCGTCCCGATAACGGTCATAGAGTTTCTCATACTTGCCGACAGTGATGGTCTGCACTCCGAATTCCAGACCTTTTTTAATCGTGATCTGTTTTCCATAACGCTGCTGCATCTGCTGCAGCTTTTCAAAATATTTTGGATAATCGACATTCGCCAAAGGTTCCAGATCCACGGAATCCGTACTCAAGCCATCTCCCTGTCTCCACTGGATCTCGCCTTCTTCCCAGTCTTTCTTGATCCCATAATCCACATGATCGGTAAAACAGATCTCATCAAAACCCAGTCCGATCGCTCTTTCGACCTGATTTTCCATTGGTTCTTTCGCATCATCCGAGAATTCGCTATGAAGATGGTAGTCTGCCAGCATGTTTCTTCCTTCCGTTTCTTTTTCCTTCCTCATTATATCAGCAAAGCTCTTTCAGCAGGGTATAATGAATGTGTTACAGATGAAAGTATGAGGTGACACGATGCGTATTTTTGCGTTGGAACTGAATAATGATCTCAAAGGGATCGAAGAAAGAAAAGAATATATCGAAGGACTGATCGCACAGCTGCCTTCTCCTGATCTGGTGGTCCTGCCTGAACTGGCATTGTGCAGCTATATGGCAAGCCAGGAGATCTGGAACTATGCGGATGACTGCGGGAGGATAACTTCAGAATGGGCGATAGACATGGCATATAAATATCGCACTTCAATTGCTGTGGGTTATCTGGATTGGGAAAATGAAGATTTCTATAACCGCTACATGATCGCAGGTCCGGATGGCATATATGGGATCGTATCCAAATCGGAAGGGGAGTCCGCAGTATTCAAACGCGGTGATTTCGGAAGCGTCATCGATACGCCGTTCGGAAAAGTCGGAGTGGCCATCTGCTTTGATTCCCGCAGGAAACACTTCTATGACAACGTCAAAGACGAAGAACTATCCCTGATCCTTTTCCCGCATGGCGCGCCTGCCGATCCCGAGAAACCGGAAGTCGAACATGAAGAAAACGACAGACGATGCATGCTGTATGTGGACGCATTCGAGGTGCCTGTCGTCTATGTCAACAGTACAGGAAAACTGGAATACATGCCGGGCATGATGGGTTACATGATGGAGAAACACGGTTTCCGGATGAATGGTATGAGCAAGATCTATGGCAAAGATCTGTCCGTCATTGAAACGGACATTCCGGAAGCGATCGGGGCAGAAGCGGCTCTGACACCACATGGAAGAGTCAGGGATATCCATTTCTATGGCGAAGACATTCTGCCGGGCAACTGGCTGTTCAAGACACTGATCCTGGGTCCTGATACGAAAGCGGGGATCCGTTCCTATGAAGAAAAACATCGGATCGATCAGGAGAAACGATGAACCTTTCAAAAATGATCGATCGCATCGAAACGAAACGGCTTGTCCTGTTTCCATACACCGGTAAAAACCTGTTTCTTTTTAATACGGATCTTCCGCGTTTTGAAGAAGAATATGGTGTCGTCTATCAGGGAGAAGAACTGGATTATCTGCTGAAAGGATTCCTGGAAAAGCTGCAGAAAGAAATCGAAGATGATCCTGAGCATTATCTTTTCTTTACCGAATTTTTGATCGTATTAAAAGAAGACGATCATATCATCGGGTCGATCGATTATAAATACATCCCGATCGATGGCGAGACGGAAGTGGGCTATGGGATGAATCCGAAATATATCGGACATGGATACATGACGGAAGCGCTGTCTGCTTTTCTTACGTTCGGAAAACAACTGGGGATCCAAACCATCCGTGCCGATACGAAGCTCGACAATGTCAAGTCGCAGAATGTCCTGAAAAGATGCGGTTTCCGATTCCTGAAAGAAGATGGAAACCTCTGGTGGGAAATTGATCTGATATAAAAATGTCTTCCATGATCGGAAGACATTTTCTTGAATCAACGGTTGCATGTGATCGGATGAGGAAGATAGAGCTCATCGATATATGCCACTTCATCTTCGTTCAATTCAATTTCCAATGCGTTCATCGTATCATCGAGATACTTTTCTTTGGTGATACCGACGATCGGAGATGCCACACCTTTGGCATACTGCCAGGCCAGACAGATATTGCTCATGGAACAGGAATGCTTTAGAGAAAGTTCATAGATCCTTTCGGCGATTTTTCTGTCCTGTTCTTCCAGTCGGTCGTAACGGGTCCCTTCTTTGGAATCCAGTTCATAACGCAGGGAATCGGAAGACCATTCCTTGCGTGCCAGCCTTCCTGCGGCATAAGGCGCAAAAGAAGTGCGCGAAACATTGAACTGTCTGGCGACCGGAATGAGATCCCTCTCGTCTTCCCGATAGATCGGACTGTAGTGGTTCTGCAGAGTCACGAAAGGCGGATAGCCTTTTTCCTGTGCCTTATAGCAGTATTCCGCGAACTGGTAGCCATACATCGCGCTGGCTCCGTAGTAACGGATATGGCCTTTCTGCAGTTCTTCCTGCAAAGCTTCGAGTGTCTCTTCGACCGGCGTATTGTAATCGTAACGGTGCAGGATCAGAAGATCGATATGTCCGGTATTCAGATTGCTTAAAGATTTCTCGACTTCCCGATGGATGGCTTCTGCGGAAAGTCTTCCTTCATTGAAGTAGCACTTTGTCGTGATCACATAGGAATCGCGGGGATAGTCTTTCAAGGCTCTGCCTACGAACTGTTCCGAAGTGCCATCGGAATAATTGTTCGAAGTATCAAAGAAATTGATCCCCTGATGATAGGCTTTCTGAATGATCCTTTCTGCATCCTCATAGTCCAGCGTCCACTGGTATTGGCCAACTTCAGGCTTGCCGAAAGACATGCAGCCAAGGCAGATGCGGGAGACCTTCAGATTGGAATGGTTCAAATCGATATATTTCATCAATATCATTATACCTGTCTATTCAGCCATAGATCTAAAAAGATGTTCTATAATGAAAACAGGATGTTTTTCTTCAATAACGATATCAAGAAATCACAGAAATACGCTTCGCTTCGTAACGAAACGACTTTTTTCGATGAGAAAGGCAAAAAAGCCGGAACCGCCCGCAAGAACGTATTCCATCATGGCCAGGTAGATTATTATGACTGGAACCGGAAACAGCTGGGCTATTCCAGACCCAGTTTCTGGCACCACAATGAAACGGTCTATTACGATAAGAACGGCAAGAAACTTGGCAGTTCCAGAAAGAACTTCTGGCATGACGGAACAACCGATTATTACGATAGAAACGGCAGGAAGATCGCGGAAGAGAAACGCAATGATGTCTTTCATAACGGAGAAACCGTTTTCCGCAAGAAATAGGATCACACAAAAGTATTACATATAAAAAACAAGTACGGATTAATCCGTACTTGCATTTGTTTCGTAACAGTTTATTTCAGTTTCAGTCCGTCTTTGAAGGCATCACCGACACGGTTTCCTACCTGATAGTAGCCATGGGTGAAAGGATCAAACGCGATGATCTGCATCGCGTCGATATCGGCTTTGCCATCCTTCAGGCAGGTTTCTTCGATCGAAGTACGCAGTACCTTGGCGATCAGGCCGATGCCGGTTTCATCATCCTGGAACTCGATGAATTCACATTCGACGGCAACAGGCAATTCATTGATGATTGGAGCATCGACCAGTTTTGATTTCGTATACGTCATTCCGGTCTTCGAGAGCTTGTCTGTGACCTGATTGCCGCTGGCCATACCGAAATAGTCCGCCTCCGTTACATGTTTCGCATCTGCCAGATGGACGACAAGGCCTTTACGTTTTTTGATGTTTTCGACTGTTTTGTGTGATTCATCCAGATTCAATGCGAAAATATCATGATCCAGCATCGTTCCCCAGGCGGCATTCATCACATTGACCGTATCATCTTCATTGAATGTGGCGATCAGCAGTACAGGCATAGGGAAGATCGCACTTTTTGTTTTGATTTCCTGTTTCATTATTTCTCCTTTATGATTCAAATCCGAAGAACTCTTTGAGTCCTTCTTTTTCTTTCAGTATCTCAGGCGTAAAGCCGTAATGTGACGCAGCAGAGAGTGTGACCACATTGCCCAAGAATTCTTCATAGGGCAATTCAAACCATTCCTCGGGGATCTCGCTGCGGATGGTTCCTCCGTCATTGTGACCGCCTCCCCACCACCAGGCTTCATCCAGTTCTGCTTCATAGGTTCCATCATCCATCTTGTTGAAAGCATACCAGGAAGCCCATTCGCGCATATCTTCAGGAGTGTTGGGACCTTCATGGTGAGGCGCATCATGAGGCAGAGGAGAATAGTCCGGATCCCCTTCCTCTGCGGCACGACGGTAGACCGAAAAGTGTTCATCGGTTTCTTTGGGATATCGTTCCATCGTCAGCGGTTCTTTGTGATAGATGATCCGTTTCCGGTTGTTAACGCGATACCTGTCATCGATCAGTTCATCAAACAGTGGAAACGAATCGTCTGTTTCGAAGTCATGATCCAGACCCAACGCTTTCAGCTCTTTTTCGATATCCCATGGGCATCCCCATGCGGCAGTATAAGAAAGCTTGCCATTGTCATAGACATAATAATAGCCAATCGTTTTGTCTTCGTATCTGACTTCATAGCGATTCAATAGATATGACATGTTTTATCTCCTCATCATACGTTTACCGGTTCCCAGTAGTATCCGGTTTTCGTGACGTTCTCATAGAAACGGTTTGCTTCAAAAGCCAGTTCCTCATAGATATCGATTCCATGAGGGAATCCCCCATAGATCACAAGCTTGCAGCAGGGAAGATTCTCCATCGTCCGTACCATCAGATCATTCCGGCTGATCGGATCATCGCCTCCGCCTAGGATCAGCACAGGAGTTTGAATCATCTGCAGCATCGCCTTGAGATTTTCTTCGTTTTCCAGATAGGCAAGAGGACGTCCGTAATGGATGTTCTTGACTTCATCCACATCGTAATATTTCCTGTACTCTTCCGACTGGAAAACCTGTTCCATTTCTTCTTTCGCAAGCCTTCTTCGTTCCAGCAAAGCAGGGTCATCGATATGGGAGGTACTTTCTTTGAGAACGACCAGACCTTTTTCAACCATTTCCTTGAAAGACATCTTGCCTTCATCCAGACTGTGAGGTCCCGGCACGACCGCAAAGAAACAGATCACCCGCTCCGGATAGTTCTTTACTACGCTCCATCCGCAGCCGGCCCCATGGGATGCTCCGGAATAGACGAATCTGTCGATTCCCATCTTATCCGCAAAATGCACGACATCATCCGCAAAACGGTCATACCAGTAGTCACCGTAGTCTTCCTTAAGATGCGTGCTTTTTCCAAAGCCCCGGTTCGTCAGAAGAAAAACGTGAAAACCGTATTTCACCAGTTCCTTTTCCAGAGAATGCGAAGCATGGCTCTGCTGGGAGCAGATCAGATACTTGTCTCCGTTTCCGTATTCTTCGTAATAGATTTCGATTCCTTTTTCCGTTTCAATCACAGGCATGGACAGATCCTCCTATATCCACTATATAACAATCATTCGTTCCTATCCGATGATAAGATCCCATAAATATAATAATCGCACCAGGAATTCACCATTTTTCCCTGGCGGATCATACCTTCTCTCTGGTATCCGCATTTCTCCAGCATTCTGTAAGACGCGACATTGCGGACATCGACTTCCGCCTGCAGCCTCTGCAGCTCCGTATGATCGAAACAGAAACGTGTCATGGCGGCCAAAGCTTCCGTTCCGTAGCCTTTTCTTTGATAAGAAAAAGAAAGCCGTATCGCTGCTGTTGCCATCCGGTCATTTTCTATCAGGTAGATCCAGAGATCGCCGATCACTTTTCCTGCTTCTTTTTCCTCGATTCCCAGATGAAAACTCTTCGATGGCTTTTCCTGTTTCTCAAACAGCAGTTCCGGTTGCTTGTCTGTCCTGGAAGGACCTTTTCCCCAGTAGGTATAGATGCGCTCATCCGGCATCCATTCTTTTAATGCAGAAACATCTTCTTTCGTCATCGGACGCAGACGCAGCCGTTCTGTTTCGATGACCGGTTTCGTCTGGATATAGTCAGCCAGTGCCATTGTCATTCCTCCGCGATATCATCTTCATCATTATCGTAACAAGTTTCTTTTATACTTCAAGCCCGGTTGTGATCATCATAAAATGTCGTTTCATAAACGACCGCTGTACAAACCCTCTCTGTCATAATGACGATGGAGGGAAAGAAAAATGAAACTGAATGAAAAGAAACTCGTAGATTATCTGAAGAACCATGCAGGAGAGAATACAACGACATACCGTCTGGCCATGGACTCTGGAGCTCTGGAAGGGGAATGGAACGATTTTGAGACAGATGAAATGATCAGAAAGATCGCTGAAGAAAACAGATTCAGATTAAATAATGATCATAATTACTTTAAAGAATTAGGCATGCCATGGCATATTGATTTCTTTATTCAGGAATATGACAAAGAGAAGGTGATAGCCGAAATCATGAGTGAACCTCGACCGCAAAGAAGGATCGCTATGATACAGAACGAATATGGAATCTACGATGAAGAGGAAGACCGTCTGATCGAGCTCCGCTATGATCTTCCTGATGTGTTAAGAGATCTTTACGAAAGAGACTGCAATGAACTGGATCGTCTGTCCGAAGGAGGTACGATCGATATCGATTAAAAAATCGCTTAATAAGCGATTTTTCATTTGCAGCTATAGTTTGTTCATTCCATGATGCTTTTGCTTTGTTTCAGCTGATCTTTGAGCTTCTCAAAGAAAACGATAAAGAAATCGACTCTTGCTTTCCACATCGCATCTGCCGTTTTTGTGGTAGCAGGTATTTCTCTTAGTTCATGAAATCTGGCAAGTCTCTTTTCGACAAAGTTCAGTTTCTCTTCATAGCTCATGTCCAGGAATGCGCTTCTGCTTAATATTTCATGCAGACGGTACGCATCGAAACGGTCGATATTGTCGGCATCGCCGATGGAAATGGCGAAAGGAGTTCTTTCTCCTTCAAAATCCGCTTCATCATCGACATGGATCGCGATTCCGTAGCAGATATCGTTGATACGGTCTTCCGGAAGTCCAAGTTCCTGCAGGAACGGACGGGCAATCTGAGCGGCACGTCTTCCATGTTCTTTCCAGTCAGGCCAGAAACGATTCTCTCCAGTCGCTTCGCAATAGGAAATGTCGTGCAAAAGACAGGCGATCACCATTTCGGTTTCATCAAAGCCTTCTTTTAAAGCGATCTCTCTTCCGATATTTGCGACACGATAGGTATGTTCGATCCGATAGGGAAGATCATCCTGTTCGAAATCTGTCGCATGATCGAATTTCTCTTTCAGGTATGCTTCCGTTTTCTTTATCAGTTTATGATTCAGCATTTTATTCCTCACGTTCTTTTATTTGGAAGCATACAGCGAGATGATCCATTTCGAGATATCATCCTGTGTCATGTCGATTTCCAGCCGTACGCCTTCCTGCCAGTTCGCTTCCGGAGCCAGCGGTTCAAGATTTTTGGCGCTGTTTCCGACCGGGCTTTCCGCCGAGGTGCAGAATGGTATCACCGTCTTGCCGGCAAGCTCGACATTTTCCAGGAAGGTATAGACGATCTTCGGTGCTTGTCCATGCCAGATCGGATAGCCGACAAATACGATCTCATAACCGCTCAGATCAGGCAGCTGTCCATCAATTTCCGGCCGGCAATCAGGATCGCTCTGTTCCTTATAGGCACGGGTATCTTCATCATATCTGGTATCGTCTTCCGTGTAAGGATCTTTTGCGATGATCTCATAGGTATCCGCATCTGTTTCTTCTGCGATATATTGCGCAAGCGTCTTCGTATTGCCTGTATAAGAGAAATAGACGACTATGACCTTGCTTCCTTTTTCCTGGGCATCCGCGGTATCCGGTACGGGTTCCGGTTCCGTGTCTTTTCTGTTACAGGATGAAGCAGAGATAAGCAGGACAGCCATCAGTAGGGCTGATATAAGCATTCTTGCATTTAACCTTGTTTTCTTCATGAGATTTTCCTCCTTGATATGTAAAAAGTAATCATTGTTTCATCCAAATTCCATGAGTTATTTCACGCTTTGCCCGAGACGTATCGCGATATTCTTCCAAAGATGGAAGAAAACACCGAAGTCTCTTTTCAGAGATTGCGGCAGAGTAGGGATACGATCATAAAGGATCTGGAAATACTCTTCTTCGTCCGCACCGAAATCCAATATTTCGATTCTGTAGACATCGGAAGAACCGTAGCGTGATCTCCTCACATCCGTGACTACGCCTTTTAATGTCGCATTATATGAGAACGTATCGATGCATACTGACACATTATCGCCGATCTTTAATTCTCTGCATTCATCGAGAAACACTTCCATATGATGTTCACTTATTAAGGTAGTGATTCCTTCATATGTAACGGAGCTTTTTCCTTTTTTTCTGGTGACGATGACCGGTTCACCGTCTTTGACCCTGACCGTGTCTCCATTCGCATCCCGTCCATCGATCAGGAAAACCGACATCAGCAGGAAATAACTGTTGCGGATCAGCCAGAAGACGATCGTGATCAGGCCATACATCTTTTTGCAGAATAACAGATAAGTCACACGGATCAGTCCGAGAACGGAGGATCCCAGCAGGATCAGGAAAGGCATCATCAGGCGATAATCTATTTTCCTGATATTCTGTTTTGATGATTTGTCAGTGACTTTGAATTTCGACAGACTGATGCCGATGCTTTCCTTCAGGATCGGTATCAGCAGTGAAGGCATGACCGATGTTTCATAGATTCCGCTCCATTTGGAAGAAATCTCATTGCCAGAAATCAGCCGCAGCGCGATATCCTGTATCAGAAACATCGGCAGCCAGTAAACTGCAAGCTCAAGCCAGTTGCATTCGAAGACCGGAAGATTCAGCACCGCAAACAGCAAAGGGTCGATGATATAGATGAAATTCTTGATCGGTGAATACCAGTAGAATACCGAAGACCAGTAACTGATCTTCTGTGCCATTGACAGTCCTTTCTGTGAAAAAAGCTTCAGTTTTCTGGCTGTTACGATGACGCCTCTGCCCCAACGGGTTCTTTGCTGAACGTGCTCCTGGAACGTCTGCGGTGTCTTGCCGCTGGCTAATGGTTCTTTCAACGCCAGAGAAACATATCCTGCCGCTTCGATCAGCATACCGGTCGCAAAATCTTCGGTGATCGATTGCGTATAGAAACCGCCGATATCTTCCAGAGCTTTTCGGGACAGTACCGTATTGGAACCGCCATAGATGACGGAATTGGTTGAAGTCTTTGCCTCTTCGATGCTTCGGTAGAAGAAATCCTGTTCGTTGGGAGCGTTGTATTCAGAATACAAGGCATACTGGAAGACATCCGGCTCATAGAAGCACTGCGGGGTCTGCAGCAGTCCCAGATGGACGTTTTCTGACTCAGGTTTGCCAACATTGTATTTTTCAAAGTTGACGAAATAAGGAATCGTCTTCAGCAGAAAATCGCTTCTCACGATCATGTCCGCATCCAAGGTAACGATATAAGGCGAGCCGGTCCGTTCCAGTGCCTTATTCAGGTTTCCGGCTTTGGCCCCTTCATTATTTTCCCGGTCAAAATAACCGATATTCATCTTTTTTGCCAGTTTTCTCATGGATGGACGTCGATTGTCGTCACAGAGCCAGATATGGACCTTGGACAGATCAGGATATTTCAAGTGCTTGCATCCGTTGATGGTCCTTCTTAGAAGTTCCTCATCTTCATTGTATGTTGCGATAAAGATATCCACATCGGGATATTCTTCATCGCTGATCTTTGGAAGTTCATGCTTGTTTCTGTTCAGCATGCCTGCATAATGGACCAGCGTTTCAAGGAAACCGGTCAGTTCAAAAAAGAGAAGGATCAGATTGGCAATGATTCCCAGGACGTGATTTTGCGGCAAAGAAAAACGGATCCTCCAGATGAAATAATCGATCGTAACGACGATGCTGAGAAATATCACGGTCAGTTTCAAGACGCGTTTCTTGTCTTTTTTATCTGTTTTCTCCCTGACGATGCTGTCATACGTGCGATAGCCTTTCCTTGTACTGTTCAGCAGCAACGTTCCGCCAGCAAAAAAAGCAGTCGCCATAAACAACGATATCATCGTAAAGACAGGGTAACAGCTGATCGTCTTGAGTCCTCTTCCTCCCAGACTGCTCAAAATGGCAGAGAAACGGTTGTAGCGATCGTCATTTTCTTCGGGTGGAACGATCGTGGAAGCTTTCGTTCCTTTGACCAGTTCTTTCACATATTTTCCAGCAGCACTCAGATCCTGATCATCGAGATATTTTGTATGGAAACTGTCCGGCCTGATCAAGGCGGAACTCTCAGCCTTGTTGGAAAGGCTCCATACCGCATAGCTGATCTGCTGTTCATCCAACAGATCAAACCAGATCCCGGCATTCTCATAATCCAGACGGCCATTTCCGTCAGCTTCCGAAATACCGCATTCGGTGATGAAGACTGGAATATTTCTATCCAACGCTTCCATCAGTTCATTCCGCAAGTCGTCGTAATGTGTCGCGGCATAAAAATGCAGGGTATACATGATATTGTCATGATCTAAAGGGTCTTTCGCTACGCTTTCCAGATCCTGATCATAAGCAGGCGTGCCGACGATGATCAGAGATTTGCTGCTGTTGTGACGGATCGTTTCGATGATGCGGTTCGCATATCTTTTGATCGCATTCCAATCTGTATCGCCATTGGGTTCGTTGCAGATCTCATAGAGCACATTCGGAACATCGCTGTATTTGTCGGAGATATAGTTAAAGAACTGTTCAGCTTCCTCAAGATAGAGATTGGGATCATTATCTTCCAGGATGTGCCAGTCCACCAGAACATACATATCGCTGGCAATTGCAGCTTCTATGCCTTTTTCCAGAACTTCAAGGCTTGTCTTGCGGTCTTCTTCCACGTAGATCTTGGAATACATAGGCAAGCGGATGAGATTGCAGTTCCATTCTTGTGAAAGTTGGGAAAACAGTTCCACATTGATATATTCAGGATACCAGGTCAGGCCATGTGCGGATATGCCTCTGAGAATGACGGTGTCGCCTTTCTCGTCGATGATTTTCGTACCTTCCACATGAAGGAAACCGTTTTCGTTTGGCCTGGCAGTAAAGACATCGTTTTCTGCCCTCAAATCGCTTAGAAAAAAGGAAATGAAGCAGAACACGAACAGTATTATGCTGATGACTTGTTTGAAATGATTTCTAAAGGTTGAGCGATCCATGTTCTTTGTTTTTCTTTCTTGATTCAATCATATCACAGAGATCGGTAAGTCATATCATGATGCCTGCGTTTCTCATGATCGTGATCATTGCATATTCCTGTTGCTAAAAATGACAAAAAGCCTGTTCAGGCTTTTTCTTTATTAAACTGGTCCGGGATAAGGGACTCGAACCCCCACGGTCGCCCACCAGATTCTAAGTCTGGCGCGTCTACCAGTTCCGCCAATCCCGGAATGCTTAATCATATTATAATAAAAAACTAGAAATTGCAACGATAATCCTATATAATGAATAGGCATGTTATTAACGGTAGACTTAGGAAACACATCAACCAAATTAGGCCTGTTCAAAGACAACCGGCAGATTTCTTTCGTGTGCATCGACAATCCGATCGAGAACTATCGCAGCGCGATCCTGTCTTTCATTTTCAAAGCCAATCTCAGAGAAGACGACATCGATAAAGCGATCCTTTCCTGTGTCGTACCGCATGTATACAACGAAGTATTCGATGCCCTGGCAAGCATCGTTTCCGAAGCGAATATCATCGATATCAATCCGGAAAAGAACTACGGCATCAAGCTGGTCATGCCGAAACCGGAAGAGACCGGGGATGATCTGATCGTCATGTGTTCCTATGCCTACAACCTGTATCGGAGAGAACTGCTGATCGTATCAATGGGTACAGCAACCGTTCTCTGCCATGTGACAAACAAGGGCGAGTTCAAGCACTGCATCATCGCTCCAGGATTCGGAAAGATCGCGGAAACCTTATGGAAGAATGCGGCACAGCTTCCGGAATTCGAACTGAAACCGACCAATACCTTCCTGGCAAACAATACGGTTGATGCCATGAATGTGGGTATCTATAACGGATATATCGGCATGCTGACGGCTCTGATCAAGGGCATGAAATGGGAACTCAATCAGGACCTTTATGTGGTAGGCTGCGGCGGACAGGGCAAGATGATCGCTCCTTACATCAGCGTGATCAATGTCTATGATCCGGATTTCGTGACCAAGGGTCTGAACTATATCTATGAGAAATATGAAAAATATTAGGATCGTTCTCGCTTCGAAATCGCCAAGAAGAAAAGAACTCATGGAGCAGCTGCATCTGCCTTTTGAGATCATCATTTCCGATATCGATGAACAGATCGACCATGAGAATGATCTAGTCAAAGAGATCGAGAAACTCTCTTACCAGAAAGCGGAAGCCGTATACAGACTGGAAAACGATGCCTTGGTCATCGGTTCCGATACGATCGTCAAGATCGGCAATGAAGCATTAGGAAAGCCTCATACGATAGAAGAAGCCAGAGAAATGCTTCGTAAATTATCTGGCAAGACCCATGAAGTCGTTACGGCAGTCACGATCCTCTATCAGGGCAAAGCAGAAACCTTCTCCAGCATCACGGAAGTGACGTTCTATCCGCTGACAGAAGAAGAGATCGATGGATATATCTCCACCAATGAACCCTTCGATAAGGCAGGAGCCTATGCCATTCAGGGAGATGCGGCAAAGTTCATACGATCGATCCATGGAGACTATTACACGATCGTCGGACTGCCGATCGCTGAATTGTATCAGCGTTTAAAGAAATATTTTATGGATTAGTCTACAAAAATCCTGAAAAATAGTATATGATAGTTTTACAGGCCGATATAGTATAACGGTTATTATAGGCCCTTGGTAAGGGTCAGATCCAAGTCCAACTCTCGGTATCGGCACCACTGAAACATCGGAAAGCGCCTTAAGAAAGGCGTTTTCTTTTGTTGACAAGGAAAAACCGAAATGTAAAAATATGGATACGAACAAAGATAAAAAGAACAGGAAACACGAATGGATAAAAAAACGATAGGCATCCTTGGCGGAATGGGACCAAGAGCGACCTGCGAACTATACAGCATGATCATCAGCAATACGAAGGCCTCCTTGGATCAGGAGCATATTCATGTGCTGATCGACAGCAACTGTCAGATCCCCGACCGGACCAGGGCTATCATCTCAGACGGCGAATCGCCTGTAGAAATGCTGCAGGCATCGGCAAAGGTGCTGGAAAATGCCGGAGCCGATTTTCTGATCATCCCTTGCAACACGTCGCATCATTTTTACGATGAGATCGCAAAAGCTGTCCATATCCCGATCTTGCATATGATCAAAGAAACCGTCAGTGAAATCAGAAACGAGGAAAAAGTCATCGTGCTATGCACGGAAGGAACCAGAGACAGCGGCGTATATGGCAAAGTGCTGCAGGCAAACGATATCGGATGCATCTATCCCGATCCGATCCTGCAGAACGAGGTCAACGATATCATATACAACGCGGTCAAGAAAGGGCTTGGATCCTATGACGCTTCCTTCTTCAATCAGGAGCTGGCGAAACTGGACCATGGCCACGAGATCGCTGCGATCCTTGGCTGTACGGAAATGTCTTACGCCGCCCAGCAGTATCATCTTGAAGGCAGATTCATCGATCCGATGCTGATCCTGGCAAAAAAGGCGATACGATACGCCGGATATCAGTGCATCGACGACTGATAAAACATAAAAAAAGCCGCATCTGCGGCTTTTGTTTTTGTGATTCTTTTTTAAATCTTGTTGTCGGAACCTAAGACATAGATGATCTTGTGCTTGACCAGTTCCTTGATGTTGTTACGAGCCGGTTTCAGATATTCTCTCGGGTCGAACTTTTCCGGATGTTCATTGAAGAACTGACGGATCGTACCGGTCATGGCAAGACGCAGGTCGGAGTCGATGTTGATCTTGCAGACAGCCAGTCTTGCTGCTTCTCTGAGCTGTTCCTCCGGAACGCCGACCGCATCAGGCATGTTGCCGCCATTCTCGTTGATCAGCTTGACATATTCCTGCGGAACGGAAGAAGAACCGTGCAGAACGATCGGGAAGCCCGGAAGTCTTCTGGAAACATCTTCGAGAATGTCGAACCTGAGTGGTGGCGGTACCAGGATGCCTTTTTCGTTTCTGGTGCACTGTTCCGGTTTGAACTTGTATGCGCCATGGGAAGTACCGATGGCGATCGCCAGGGAGTCGCATCCCGTTCTGGTAACGAATTCTTCGACATCTTCCGGTTTTGTGTAAGAGGAATCTTCGGCAGAAACCGCGACTTCATCCTCGACACCTGCCAAGGTACCAAGTTCAGCCTCGACAACGACGCCATGCGCATGCGCATATTCGACGACTTCTCTGGTAATAGCGATATTCTCCTCAAAAGGCTTGCTGGAAGCATCGATCATGACGGAAGTGAAACCGTCATCGATACAGGATTTGCAGGTTTCGAACGTGTCGCCATGGTCCAGGTGCAGAACGATAGGCAGACCTGTCTCGATCAAAGCGGCTTCAACCAGTTTGACCAGATACGTCCTGTTGGCATAAGCTCTGGCACCTTTGGAAACCTGAAGGATGACCGGGGAGTTGCATTCTTTTGCAGCTTCGGTGATACCCTGGATGATCTCCATGTTGTTGACATTGAAAGCGCCGATCGCATAGCCGCCTTTATAAGCTTTTTCAAACATTTCTTTCGATGTTACTAATGGCATAGATTTACTCTCCTTTTTCTACTTAATATTATATAATTGTTTTATGGAATTGAAACAGCTTTTGCTTGAAAACGAATACTCTCTGGCCGCTTCCAACGGCTACTGTTCGAAAGACAACGGCATCAAGCCCGTCCTGATGAAACTGAATGAGAAGATCGATTATTTCAAGGATCTTGACGTTGCGGACAAGATCGTAGGCAAAGCCAGCGCGATGCTGCTGACATTGTCAGGGGTGAGATCTGTCTATGCTTTGACTTTATCCAAGGCAGGGCTGGAGATTTTTGAGAAGTATCATATTCCCTATGCTTACGATGAACTGACGGACTATATCGTCAACCGCACGGGTGACGGCATGTGTCCGATGGAGATGACGGTCAAGGAGATCGACGATCTTCAGGACGCCTATCTCGCCTTAAAAAACAAAGTACAGGAAATGATGAAACGCTGACACAGCATTTGTGTTGTATAATCTTAAAGTATGAGTCTGATAGAAGTTAAGAATGTTTCTTATGCCTATAATGAAAACAGCGTCGCGATCGATGACGTCAGTTTTGATTTGGAAGAGGGAACCTATACCACGATCATCGGTCATAATGGTTCCGGCAAATCGACTCTGGCGAAGATGATGGCGGGCCTTCTGGAGATACAGAAGGGTACCATTACGATCAACGGCCTGCAAGTCAATGTCGACAACATCAATAAGATCCGTCAGGATCTGGGGATCGTGTTCCAGAATCCGGATAACCAGTTCATCGGTTCGACCGTGAGAGATGATATCGCGTTCGGACTTGAAAACAAGCTGGTCGCGTCCGAAGAGATGGAAGCGATCATCGGGGAATATGTCGCAAAGGTCGGTTTAAGCGATTATCTGGATTATGAGCCGCAGAATCTTTCGGGCGGACAGAAGCAGCGTGTCGCGATCGCGGGGATCATGGCGATGAAACCGAAGATCATCATTTTCGATGAAGCGACTTCGATGCTGGATCCGAAGGGCAAGAAAGAAATCAAGCAGCTGATGTCGCAGCTTTCCGACAATCATATCACCGTGATTTCCATTACGCATGATATCGAAGAAGTGCTGCAGTCCGATGAATGTATCGTTCTGAACAAGGGAAAGCTTTTCATGAAGGATAAGCCGGAAAAGGTATTCGCGGATGCGGAGAAATTAAGAAAGATCAATCTGGATATTCCTTTTGCGATGCAGGTAAAGGAAGTGTTCCGTAATCATAAAATCAAGCTCAAGGCAAATGATCTGAAAGGGATGGCAGACGAGTTATGGCAATTAAATTCAAAGCGTTAAGCTACGTCTACAACAAGGATATGCCATATGCCCACAAGGCACTCGATGACATCAGCCTGGAGATCACGGAAGGCGTCATTACGGCGATCATCGGGGAAACCGGTTCAGGAAAGTCGACCCTGGTCGAACATCTGAACGCGCTTTTGCTTCCGACGTCAGGCAGCCTGGAGATCCTGGATTATGAACTGGTTGCGGATAAGAAGATCCGTTTCCTGAAACCGTTACGTAAGGATGTGGGGCTAGTCTTCCAGTTTTCGGAGTATCAGCTGTTCGAAGAAACGATCCTGAAGGATGTCGCGTTCGGTCCTTTGAATTTCGGCTACAGTCAGGAAGAAGCGACACAACGGGCGAAGGATGCCTTGAAGCTTCTGAATATCCCTGAGGAGCTTTACAACAGCTCTCCTTTGGAGATTTCGGGAGGACAGAAGAGAAGGGTAGCCATTGCCGGAATCATCGCCTGCGATCCTAAAATCATCGTTTTAGACGAACCGACGGCAGGACTGGATCCCAAGGGAGCAAAGCAGCTGATCGAACTGTTTGTCGATATGAACAGGACCCTGCACAAGACAGTCATCCTGGTCACCCATGACAATGAGATGGTCTACAACTATGCCGATGAAACGGTACTGCTGCATCAGGGCAAAGTGGCCTATCATGGACTGACCTTGAAACTGTTTAACGATAAGAATATGATCAAAGAATACGATCTTCTTGAACCGCAGATCGTTACATTTAGAAACCAATTGAAAGAAAAAGGATTCAAGCTATCCGATGAGGCACGGACATTGGAAAAGCTTGCTGAAGAAATCAAAAGGCAGATCAAATGAACAATCTGGTTTTCGGTAAATATATCCCAATCGATTCCTTCATGCATCGTCTCGATCCCCGTGCCAAACTGATCGGACTCTTCGTGATGATTTTTGCGATCTTCCTTCCTAAGAGCTGGTGGGCTTTTTTAGCCATCGGCATTCTTGTGCTGCTGGCACTGATTTCTGCCAAGATCGGCATCCGCATGATCATCCAGTCTTTCAAACCGATGATCATGATGATGATCTTCCTTTTGGTGATCAATACATTGACGGTCAAAACAGGAGATGTTCTGTTTACCTATAAGTCATTTGAATTATACAGCGATGCGGTATTCAATACCCTATTCGTGATCGTAAGACTCTTGCTGATGATTTCGCTCACGACCTTGCTGACGGCAACGACAAAGCCATTGGATCTTACTTTAGCCATCGAATGGCTTCTGAAACCATTGGAAATCATCAGGTTCCCGACCTATGAAGTCGCCCTGATGGTCTCGATCGCTTTGCGATTCATTCCGACCATCATCGAAGAAACGATACGCATCATGAATGCCCAGAAATCCAGAGGCGTCGATTTCGAGAACGGCAATCTTTCCGCCAAGATCTCTTCGATCCTGTCGCTGATCGTGCCATTGTTTTCGGTCGCTTTCGAACGGGCCTATGAACTGGCCGATGCCATGGAAGCAAGAGGCTACGTCCCGGGAGCGGAGCGTACCCGCTACCACATCCTGCGTTTCCATCTGCAGGATTTCCTGTATGTCATCATCTGCGTGCTGGCTCTTGCCTTCAGCATCTATACGAGGATCTATCTATGAGATATAAAGTGACCGTCGCCTATGACGGTCGTAATTATGCCGGTTTCCAGTCCCAGATCAATGCTCTGGCGATTCAGGATGTGATCGAAAACGTAATGGAAACGATCTTCTCGAAGAAGATCCGTATTGTCATGTCTTCCCGGACCGATGCCGGCGTACATGCCTATGGGCAGGTCTTTCATTTCGATGTGGATGAGAAGCAGAATCTATACCGTCTGAAGTATTCCTTCAACTCCCTGCTTCCCAAAGACATCCACGTGATGAAGATCGAAGAAGTATCCGAAGCGTTCCATGCGCGTTACAGCGCAAAAAAGAAGACCTATGAATATCTGATCAACCTGGGAGAGTATGATGTCTTCCTGGATGGAAGAGCCTATCAGTGTTTCTATAAACTCGATGTGGATCTGATGAAAGAAGGAGCCGCCTTGCTGATAGGGAAGCACGATTTCACTTCCTTCAATACCTCCAGTCTGAAAGAATATCCCGATCAGGTACGCAATATCACACGATTTTCGATCGATCGAAAGGGCGATCTGCTCAAGATCACCATCACCAGTACGGGATTCCTGCGTAACATGGTCCGTATCATGGTGGGTTCCCTGATCGATCTGGGAAGAGGACAGAAGACATTGGAAGATATTAAAGATATGCTGGAACATCCAAGCAAAACGACAAGAAGATACAATGCCGATCCGCATGGATTGTATTTGAAGAAAATATACTATTAAACTATAATGGACTTATGAAATTAGCGACGATCAGTGCCGAAGAATTCAATCTGCAGGCTTATACCGAGCCCAATGCAAGCATCTATCAGAGTACGTATTATGCCGATTACATGATCAAGAACGATTATCGGCCATTGTTTTTAAGCTACAACAATGATCTGAATGTTTCTACCGCATTGGCAATGCTTTTAATCAAGAAGAAATCGCTGTTCTTCTCCAAGTATTCTGCCTATGCTCCGAAAGGCTATCTGATCAATTACTATGACACGGAAATGTTGAAACAGTTCAATTACGATCTGGCGATCTTTCTGAAACATGAGAAAGTGGATACATTGATCATCGAACCGGATCTTCCTTTGAAGGACCATGAATATCTGATCTTCAGCCTGGAGAATCTGGGTTATCAGAAGACCAAGAGCCTTTACAGCTATGAACTGAATGTACAGACTTATAAGCCCATCCGGATCAACCGGAATATCATTCTCGATATCAAGACGATCACGGAACCGGAAATTGCCGAGACGTATAAAGCCAAGGAAGAAGCGGAACTGTATCATGCGTTTGAGAAGTATGTGGTAACGTATGAAGCAAGCCTGGATTCGTACCGGACCAAATTGAGTTTCAAGAACAGCATCGAGGATCATGAGGATTATATCCTTTCGCATCAGGGGGATTATAAATTCAGGGAAAAGATCGAAGAACGTAAGGCTGCCTTGGATAATGACAAGTATCTTCTGAAGTGCATCGATGAATATGAGAAGGCGTATGGCGTCAATCCGGCCTTGGGGATCTGCTGCATGCTGGATTATTCCGGAAGGCATTCGCATCTGTTTACACTGCTGAAAGACAGCAATGATCCGCTGGGGATCGATAAATTATTGCTGAATTATATAGTTAATGAACAAAAACGCAAAGAAGTTGATATAATATATTCGCAGACGGAATTGCCAAACAGCGAGAGAGTGGAGCTGTTAGGGGAATTTACGTTGAATATCTAGCCAGCTTAGCTCATCAGGTAGAGCAACGCACTCGTAACGCGTAGGTGGTAGGTTCGAGTCCTATAGCTGGCACCATCTTACTAAAAAACTCCCACATTATTCGATGAATACGGGAGTTTTTGTTATTTTTGCGAACTTAGTTCGAGTGAGATCGCTGGGTACTTCTATAGGTTATTTGCGAATTTAGTTCGAGTTAGTTCGCGAGGCACTGTTATAGGCGTCCTAACAAAATTTGCTTTGGTTCTTTGACAAATAACCAAGCAAATTTTATTTGGTTCATAAACATGGTTTAACTTAATCAGTTACAAGTCTTTATCATCGAGCGGCTGCGTGCGCATGCGATAAACATAAAAGTGCTGCGATGACATGACGAAGATACTGTACTGTGACAATGATACTTGCGAGGGAATGCGTACAGCCAGATTGTACCGGTGAGACTCCGATGAATGTGATTCCGATTCACATAAGATCATGTATAAAAAATAATTCATTCAGATATCCACTATTGGATATTGATTATCCAGTAGTGGATTTCATTAACAAGATTTTGAAGATGGAGATGTAGTTTTATTAATGAAAGGTATTTTTATTATGGGAAAAATTATAAGTTGCAACAACCAGAAGGGCGGATCCGGAAAGACCGCCACTTCGATAAACCTGGCCAAGGGACTGGCCGATGAAGGATACAGGGTGCTGCTTGTGGATCTTGATCTGCAGGGCAATACCAGTTCGAAGTTCCTGGAGGACTTCGAGAATACAGACGGAATCGTGGAAGCGATCAACGGGAAGGTTCTCATTCAGGATGTCATCTACAGTACAGACTTCGAGAACCTTTTTATTATCCCGTCCAAGCTTGAATGGCTTGACTGTCTTGAAGAGATGGCAAGGGAAGACTATCTGATGGAGGAGCAGGAAAGGACCAATACCTCCGTCATGAGGATACGGAAGCTGCTCGATCCGATCAGGGACGAATACGACGTGATCATTCTGGACAACAACCCGAGCTACAAGACGATTCTGAAGAACTGCGTCTATGCGGCGGATCTTATCATCGTTCCAGTCAATATCGACAAGAACGCCATCAAGGGAGTGGACTATACGATCCGGTATATCAGCAAGGTAATCAATGAGGCGGAAGAGGATATCAAGCCCGACTTCATGATTCTCATCACCAAGACGACCAGGACAAAGGTCTCCAGAGAATGCGTAGAGCTGATCAGGAGATCTTTTCCTGACATCGTCTTCAGTACGACGATAGCCAACCAGATCGCGCCGGCGGAGAAGCAGACCTTCTTCGAAGACTATTTCATGATCGACAATCCCAACACGAAGGTGGGAAAGGACTACAGATCTCTTGTGGAAGAGATTAGAAAGGAGGTGAACCTGTAATGACGGATCTTAAGTTCAACAACATCAACAGCATGGCCGACATCGATGATGCAAAGGCCAACAAGCTGATATTCATACCGATCGTACAGCTCGTGCCCAATCCAATCAACTCGAAGGAGCTCTCCGTAGATGATTCTCTAAAGGAATCTATAAGAGAGATCGGACTCAATGTACCTCTGGATGTCATTGAACTGAATGACGGAAGATACGAGATCACGAGCGGAGAAAGACGGTATACCGCTTTTCTCTCGCTGATCAGAGAAGATCCTGGTTTCAGATACCAGTGGAAGGGAAATCAGCTGATCTCACCGGTGGAGAAAGGACTTCCCTGTACCGTCAACAGAAGAAATCTGTCCGACGAAGACAAGGATCTTATCCGTCTGATCGGAAACAAGGCCAGAGACTACGATCCTCTGGAACAGTACAACCTCTTCTTCACAGCTAATCAGACCTATGAATCGAAAAAGAAGAAGGGAGAGATCGTCAGGGGAGACGGCCGGAAGGTCGAATGGCTTGCTGACTATCTCAGCGTTTCCGAAAGGACCATACAGAAGATGCTGGACGATTCCTGGATTGTCAACAGCAGAAATTATATGGATGTCAAAAATGCAGGCAGCTGTGTAGCCTATATGGAAAAGAGAAATCAGAAAGCTGATGACAGGCAGATGTCCGTCAGCAACCAGAATTTCAACAGGGAGTATAGATACCTGGACAGGGTCCAGGATCACAGCAGGAAGCTGAACTTTGAGAAGCAGCAGCTCGAGGAATGGCAGATACAGGATCTACGAAAGAATGCTGTGTCGGCCATTCAGGCAATAATGGAAAGATACGGAATACAGAAAAGGGATCTGAAGTAGGATTCAGATCCCGGAAAAGAAAAGGAGAATTGAATTATGCCTGAAAGAAAATCAAAGGTTATGGACGATACGTATATCGTAATCCAGTCATGGATGGTAAAGGAGCTCGGTCTCAAGGACAAGGAGCTCCTTGTCTATGCCCTGATCTACGGTTTCTCTCAGGATGGGGAGACATGGTTTACCGGATCCATGCAGTATATTGGCGATTGGATAGGTGTTGATAGAAAACATATCTACATCAGATATATCAAACCTCTTCTGGACAGAAACCTTCTGGTCAGGGATACGGATATCAGAAACAACGTGGAATTTCCAAAATACAAGGCAATAAAGCCTTTTGGGATAGATGCTCCCAATTTGGGAGGGGGAGTCCCAAAATGGGATAGGGAGTCCCAAAATGGGACAGGGGGTCCCAGAACGGTGCAGGGGGAGTCCCAAATTGGGACAGGAGGTGCTCCCAAAATGGGACTCAATAATATAACTGATAATATAGAAGATAATATATTGTTGTTGAAAGAAGGCGGAAACAGTAAAACATTCGCAAATGGTTTTAATAGGGAAAGATTTGTCAGAAGCAAGGTTGTTGCTCTTCAGATAGCCAGAATGGATGAAGCATCCTATGGCAGCAAGTGGAGTAATGATGTTGTCGACTATGTAGAAGACAGCTGTAACTGTTTCGGTCCGAATCAGATGCGGATCATAAACAAATTAACTGACGAAGAGTATTCTGTGATATTTACCGAAGCAACTGCCTTGGTGGGAAACGATCCGGGTTATTCTGGAATCCAGAATCCAAAAGCGTTTCTATCGTCCGTCATCCAGAAGCAGATTGCCAATCACAAGAAGATGAGAGAAGGAGACGATGTAAAAAAGTGATCGGAATAGCGTGCACAGAACCGTTATTGACTATTTCTGGCAAATCCCATATAGTGGATTTAGAAGAGCCGATTTGTGGACGAGGATTATATCCGGATCCATTTGTCGGCTCTTTTTATATGATCTGGCAATATATTGTTGATCATTGGCACTATATCTCTATAAAGATCTGAATAAAGGAGGATCAACTATGATTAGATACAATACATCAAACGACAGGGTATGCAAGCTGGTGATTAAATGGTGCAGGGTGAATGGATACAGATATGCATTCAGCAGCAACAGTAATTCTGAGTGCGTCTACCCGTTTGAGATCGATGCACCTTCATGCAGCGAAACAGAACTGGGAAATATGATTAAGGAGGAGATCGACCATGAACACACATGACAATAAAACAAAAAGAACTGGGATTCTTCTGATTCTCATACTGCTTCTTTCGATAGGAGTCTGTTGTGCCTACAGTCAGGATTTGCTTGACCCATACATTGAACAGTATAAAATAGCGATCCCGCTTCACCATCAGAAGGACCCGGATGCGGTCATCGAAGATCCTGAGCCTGCTGAAGGAGCGGAGAGTACGATTCCTGTAAACACGATCGAGAAGAAGCATTATGATCCTTCATTGATGAACGGTACCTGGATCTCGAATGAAGACAATCCGACCTACTGGGAGTTCACCTTCAGCAATCCAGATGTAACGACTGACGATGAGACCAAGACCGGCATCATCGAAGAATCAGATGACGACAGGTTCCAGTACAAGGTAACAATCGTTTCCCCGGAAGGGACAGTCGTATACTACCTGGACAGGGCCGACGAGGAGAATGCAAGGCTCTGGCTTCCCGGATCCAACGGAAAATACAGCGGGCATGTCCATCTCCATCTGGGTGAACCGGCAGCCGAGGTAATCGATACGCCGTCCGGGGACAATACCGGAAAGAAGCCATCCAGCCCTTTGAATCCTTTGACTCCGTCTGTTCCGAGTACGCCATCCACTCCGGATACTCCTTCCACACCGCCGGCTCCGGATCCTGAATCGGGACAGAAGGGCCACTGGGAGTATGTCCAGGTGCTTGTGGCAGAAGCCTGGGACGAGGAGGTGCTTGTCACAGCCGGATACTGGGAGTCGGTCCTGGTATCGGAGGCCTGGGATGAGGAAGTCACTTACTGTGCTTTATGGGGTGCAGATCAGAAGCAGGTTTATGTATGCAACCAGTGTGGAGCTCAATTTGACACCGGCGCCGAGGCCAATGCGCATATTGCGAACTCTTCAACATGCGGGGGATGGCATAACGAATATGTCAGTGTCGGAGAAGAATACTGCAAGCAGTATGATTCCTATACAAAGCACCACGATGCCGTCTACAGGGATGTCTGGCACGATCCGGTTTACCAGACAGTACACCACGACGCAATCTATAAAACCGAGAAGATCTGGGTAAACGACTGATCCGATCTCTTCACAGACTGAATCATCATGCCGTTACCCGACGGCTTTTCTTTCGGGAAAACCGCACACCTAAGAAGGTGTGCTTTTCATATATCAAGATCAGTATCAGAGAAAGAGAGGACAACAATGAAAAGAATAGGAAAAACGTTATTGATCATTCTTACTGCATTCATGTTCGTGATGAACGTCAGTGCAGTTTTCGCAGATGACGAAGGATCCGCTGTGACGGATCCGGAGGAAGCGGAGGGAACGTTCGTCTACGATGACGACTTCTATGCAAAGGTCGTAGCAGTCTATGGCGAAGAAGCTCTGGAATACATGCACATCGTCGAAGAAGCCATATTTGTGCCGGATGCAGCCTGGCTGAACTACGGTTCCGAAGACGGAGCCAAGATCATGGCTGAACCGGTGAGAGCCGATGAAAGGTTTAAGACGGCAAGATGGGACGACTTCCCCGGAACCGGCTATTTTGACAACAATACGAGTATCAGATATTTTCCCGGCATCTACATGGTCGGGCCTACCGACGCCAGCTACAGCGAGCGAGAGAAGTTCGAAGTGTCGTTCTGCGTACAGCCAAGGACAGCTACGTTCGGCGTCGGAACAAGCGTGCCATATTCTACTGTCACGATGGCAAATTATAACATGCTTTCGGACGCTACAAAGCTCAAGATCGCAAGGATCTGCACCCAGTTTGTCAAGAACATCGGCGGAAACAACTCCGCGGTACTTCGTACAGCGAGCAACAACCGATCTGTGAACCAGAAGATCGGCGAGGCTCTGGCTGTCCAGTCTGCCATCTGGAGGCTGGTAGAGCTCGATCCTGTGGCACAGAGCTATGTGGAGCAGCAGGACGGCTTCTTCCGCATGAACACGAATGACTGTGACAGCTGGAACGATTCCGCAGGATGCCGCGTGATCTGTGAAACGCAGAACTCTCTGATCAGCTACTACTACAATACGGTCGCAAATACGGATATCTCGGGTGGCATCAATGTCGCTTCAAGCTACGAGGACTATGTAGGCGAACCGATCAGGATCGGAACGGTCAATAACCCTTCGAACGCAACGGTCTCGCTGCCTGATGGACTGGTCTTCTGCGACGCCGAAGGAAACACTAAATCTTCTCCAGTCTGGGACGGCAGATACTTTTATGTCAAGGCTACAAAGCCTCTTAGTGGAGCAGCCTGTACCATCACAGTAGGGGATCCAAGCCTTCCTGAACCTGTTTACAGAGCATCGGACACCTATCAGAACGTGGTGACATCCGGCGTCCTGTCCGAAAAAGCCACCTTCAAGGTCACGGCGATCCAGATGAATCTGAACGTTCTCAAGGTCCCGGCAGAGACGGATTTCAACTATCTTGATAACTGCCCGAACAACTACTCTCTGGCAGGCGCTGTCTATGGCGTCTATTCAGACAGACAGTGTACGGATCTTGTCGGAACCCTGACAACCGATGCTGAAGGCAGGACCGAGACGATGAAGTTCAACAGCGAAGGCACATACTATGTCAAGGAGATCACGGCTTCCCCGGGATATGATCTTGATCCGACGGTCTACACCGCTGTTATTGCCAGCGGCAAGGACACGGTGATCACATCGACAGAACCGCCGTTCAACGACCCGATTAAAATAGTACTGATAAAACAGAATGCATCTGATAAGACAAGGGTCAAGTATCTTGAAGACGCAGAATTCACAGTAAGATATTATGATACCCAGGAAGATGACGTTTCTGGTCTGAAAGCGAAATATGAATGGATATTCCATCCTGTCTATAACGACGACGGTGAAGCTGTAGTGACATTGGACGGTGAACACTATGTAGGAGGAGATGAGCTGCTTCTTGATGAAACAGACACCTTCTACCTGCCGTTAGGCACCTTCACGATCGAAGAGACCAAGGCACCTCAGACGTATCTTAGAGATGAGAATGTCTATGTCGGGCATATCAGAAGAGAAAACGGCGAAACTGTTGTGACCATCTCCGGCGGTGAATGGCTGACTGTTGACAATCTCAGCCTCACCCAGACTGAAAAGGAAGCGATCCGCACCGTTGCTACCTTCAAGGACGGCAGCAAGCGCTATCCGGCGGACGGAATGGTCACGGTTCTGGATACAGTCATCTACGACTATCTGATCTCCGGTCAGGAATACACTCTTGTTGCCAAGCTGGTGAACAAAGAGTCCGAGGAAGTCGTTATGTCCAGTAGTGACACCTTCACTCCTGAAACAGAGAGTGGGAAAGTCGTGGTCGAACTGGGCGATATGAATCTCGATAATCTGGAGAACACCGCCTATGTCGCTTACGAATACCTGTTTACCAAAGAGCAGGTCGAAGATCTTGAGGGAAGTATAACCGAAATGGAATCTGAAGAGCTGATCGAAAACTGCCTTACGTACCACGAGGACCTGGAAGACGAGGATCAGACGATCTATGTCGACGAGCTCTACAGGGCGGCATTCGTCCTCTACAAGATCGGCGACAGCAACAGGTCGATAAAGCTGAACGGTGCCTACTTCGACGTGAAGACCCGCAGGGTCAAGAGGGACGGAACTGTCTTTGAGAAAGACCTGGGGACCTTTGTTACCGGCGGGATCCATGTCGAAAGGGAAGAGCCGTTCAGACTGAACATCTACACCGATCCGGACATGACAGCGCTTGAAAGGTCCGCCGATTCAAAGTACAACGCCAACTTCAGGAAGCAGGCCGTTACGATCCTTGATCTGCCCGAAGGCACATACTACGCCAGAGTGGAAGGAGAAGAGACTTCAGCCAAGTACCATGTCGGCAAAGGCCTTATATATCTTGATCAGCAGCCGGAGGATACGGAGATCACCTTTACCGAGCTTGTGGCGCCGGCAGGATACTACATCGATACGAAGCCGTTCACCATGACGGTAGGCCACGATTATGGGATCGGGGAAGTGGAGAACTACCGCTCCAACTCCATGATCATCATCCCGAATACCGGATATGAAGGAGACTGAAAACAGACCCTACGTTCCAAGGCACGCAAAAAAGGAAAAGGAATTCGAAATACCGGTTCCGGAATTCATATTCGAGGACATCTATGTCGGCAAAGCCGAGCAGGAAGCCGTTGATGAAAAGACAGATACCGTCACTTACGAACGTTCTTATGCCAGATCTTCATCTAGGAGAAGGAAAAGACCGATCCTGATCGCTTTTCCGGCTGTAGCAGCAATGATACTGCTGCTTTTTTTGTGCGTCAGCAGGCTCGCAGACGTTTCTGTCGCGGACATTGACCTAGACAGCGGATCCGGATCCAATCCCATGGACAGGAAGCTCAGGAAGATGTGGCTGAAGAACGAGGAGATCAATCCCGACTATGTAGGACAGATCATCTTCGATTCCGGGCTGATCGACCTGCCTTTCGTTCAGGCGAAGGATGTCTACAGGGAAGACGGAAGCCTTTATGTCTTCTATACGAAGGACGGCCAGCTGGTGGAGGATCCGACTGGCTTTTCAGGTAACGACGTCTACATCTGGACCAGCTGGAAGACGGGGAATTACGACTATTCCGATGAAGGAGGATCCGTCTTCCTTGACTGCAGGAACAGCCTGGACGATATCAATCTCATCATCTACGGGCATCACTACGCCAGGGACTGGGATCCATCAGGAAGAAGGCAGTTCACTCCTCTAGACCTCCTGCTTGATGAAGACGGTCTTGCCGGCAACAGCACGTTGAGACTGATCCTGGACAACGAGATCCGCAGGTACGAAGTGGCTGCCGTTTTCGTGATCGACATTCTTGACGATGACGAGATCCAGGTGATCAGGACAGACCCCAGGAGGGATCTTTCCGGCAATGAGGATCCTGAGTATGAAAACAACTACTATTCGCTGATCCGAAACCTTTCCAGGTACGATATCGGAACACCCATCGGAGAAGAGGATCATCTTCTGACGCTTGTCACCTGTCTGGAGCATCAGCCCCGGTACAGGCAGATCATTGTCTGCAGGGAAACCGGTGTCGAACTTTATGGCTGAAAGGATGCTTTCTATGGAACTGAACGACTACAGAATTAAGGACTTCATGCCTTTCTGCTTCGAGGAGATCAGACTCGCATTCATGAGCGGGATCGATCCGAAGCTGATCGAGCAGTACATGAATGATATCTCCTTCGACAACCTGCAGCTCAGGCAGATCCGCCTTGGCCTTGAACAGGGTCTTGACGTGTCCGCCTATGCGAGAACGTCGATGCCATCTGAAGAGATGGAGAATATCCGCGAAAGGCTTCTTAAGGAATTCAACGAAAGGGACCTGGAAGCGGAGCAGGAGAAGAAGCTCGAGCAGCAGCAGATCCGTGCCGAAGTAAAAAGCAGGAAGCTGCACAATACGATCAGTCTTTTAAGGATCGTCATGATCCTTGGAATGATCGGCATTGCTGCCGGAGTCTTTCTCTTCGGAAGAAAGATCTACCAGATCTACAGGCAGGATCTCTTCATCACATTCAGAAGCGATGAGGCGGTCCTTGAATACGGGGATGTCTTCAATGCCGAGGAGCAGATTGTCGGACACTCTGAAGGAGAAAATATCATGATCATCTTTCCGTCCTTTGCAGCCGATGAGCTTGGCGAATATACCGTCATCTACCAGCTGTCCAACGGACTGAAAGCGGTCAGAAAAGACCTGAAGATCAGAGTGATTGATTCGACAGCTCCTGTGATCAGACTGAAGGAAGATGAGATCACCCTGACAAGGAAGGTGGACGAGTTCGATCCGAACGAGTACATCGATGAGATCTCCGACAACCATGATGAGGATCTCAAGGTCACGATAAGCGAACTTGACTGGGATCTGGACGAGCAGGATATCCGTTATCTTGTGGAAGATTCTTCCGGCAACATGGCAGAAGCAATTCTGCGCGTTTTCATTGAAGACAAACCGAAGGAGAATCCGAATCCGGCGAGTGCGAAACCTGCAGATTCATCCTCGCCAGCAAGCAGCGATCCTGCACCCAATGGCGGAAACAGTTCAGAAGGATCAGATCCCCAGTCTGAGCAGAAGAAGGTGTACTGCCACAACGTTACCGTGAAGATCGGAACGGATCCCGGGACTGCGGCATATTCGACATACGACGGTCTCGGCGGAGACATCACGATCTCCATCCAGTTTCCGGAACTGAATACCTCTTCGCCGGGAACGTATCCCATCTACTACATCGATACGGCAACGGGAGCCACGATGGCCGTTGCCTATGTGACGGTCGTCGAATGACGATTACTGGCCGACCGGAAATGCAGTGCTGTCTGCAGGCCGGCCAGAAGGCGGATCACAGCAGACTTTCAAACATCTCCGGAAGTCTGAATCCGCCTTAACAGCATGAAAAGAAAGGATGAAAAGAAAAATGAAGGATGACGAAATTGCTGTAAGCTTTTCAAAGAGCTTTATAAGGGACAGGCTGACTCTTCCCTCGACCGAAGGAGGAAGCTACGATCTGTTCATCATCGAGATGCCTGATGAGGAAGGGGACGAACGGAAGATCAAGAGGACCTTCACCGTTCCGGAGTCAAGGCTCAAGACGGACAAGAAGTACGAGTACATCAGATATACGTATCTCAAGAAAGATAGGCTGTACCGTGTCATGAGGGCACTCTATGACGAGAATGCAAGATCCACAAGAGTGGAAGAGACCTTCGAGATGACGGGACAGGAGATACACGATGTCTTCAACAGATACAGAAACAGAAAAAGACAGGAATTCGAAAGAAAATTCGAATCTCAGGAAACAAAGGAAGGGAAATAGCATGGACGGCAACGCACTGGTAAGTCTGGTCAAGAGCTTCCTTGACCCAGCAACGACCGCAGGGATGCTCATCATTCCCTCGACCTGCATCGTCTACTGCATCGTACAGGCGATCAAATGGTATGCTTCGGACGAGCAGGAGCAGCAGCAGAACCCGATCGGCAAGAAGATCAAGAAAGCGGTCTTCGTGGCCGTGGTCCTGTTTTCACTGACCGCTATTCTTAGGATCTTCGGGATCAATGTTTAGGAGGAAAAGACAATGTCTGAAAAGCTCATATACCAGAAGACGCAGAACGAACTGACCGATCAGGAAAGGATTGCGGTGGAAAACAGCGACGTGCTCTACTATGCCGTCTACAACAATACCGTCGATCAGATGTACGAGATTACGCCGGAGATGCAGAAGTTCATGGACGAATATCCCTACAGGTCCCAGGACGAGATAAGGGACCCGAAGCAATTGAAGGTCATGGCCCATTTCTTCAATCCTGCGGCATGTCAGGACTGGATCTTCACAGAATACTACGACTATCAGGAAGGGCAGCACTATTTCTACGGTTGCGCACGTCTGTTTGAGGATATCGGCTGGGAATGGGGCATGATGCCTTCTCTGGAGGAGCTCAGTTCCATCGACCTCGGTCCGATGCTGGGACACCTGAGGATCGAAAGGGACGAGTCTGTCAGTGTGGGCGATTCCCTTTACGATGTCATGATGTCGATCGACAAAGATGGTCTTTATGATCTTGGAATGATGGAGAGAAGTCTGGAGGATCTTGACAGGGTGATTGACTTTCAGAAGCAGAAGTTCGCGCTGCTGAGAAACGTTGTCGACGATGAAATGTATGACAAGGTCGTCAACTATCTGTATAAAGAGAACCTTGATATCGACGACGTTTTCGACATCGACAGGTACTACTACGACAGAGACAACTGCTTTGACCAGGACAAGGTCGACGACTACTACGAGACCCATGAGTTTCCCGGATACGACTCACTGATCGAAGACATGTTCAGTCAGGGAGAGGAGCCGATGCAGGAATTCAGCAATGCAATGTCCAAGGAAAACGACATGGACTTCGGCAAGGAACTCTAGAAATGTTCTCGGGATTCTTCACGATCTTCGTCGACATCTTCCGCCAGCTTCTATGGTGGATCGTGTCGGCACTTTTCTATGTTCTGGACTCGATGTTTGATGTCTGCAAGTCTCTGGCGGGATACAACCTGATGGCAAACAGCACTGTCTGGTCCTACTACGACGGCTTTGTCGGAGCATTCCTGGGATTCTTCATCGTCTTCAGGCTTATGAAAAGATACCTGAGATCGATATCCAGTGAAGAGGAGATGGAGCATCTCGATCCGATCGGCATCATCCTGAGGATCGGAGCGGCAGGACTTGTCATAGCGGTTGCGCCTTTCATCCTGAAATCCATCGGACAACTGACGACCCTCCTTGTTGACAGCATAGAGAGAATCATGGGATCGGGCACTTCAAGCTATTCCGGATTCTTTCTTTCCTGCATAGGGGTGGATGAATCCGTGACGTTCAGGATGATCGACCTGGACGGGATCAACTCCAAGCTTGATGACGGTACATACAAGTACCTGAACTCTATGACGGACTTCCTGTGCATCTTCATATCTACGGTCTTTTCGTCATTCATCATGATCATCATCGCGATACAGATAGGTTCACGTATGCTTTCCATGATCATGAAGATGATCCTGGCTCCGTGGTCCATAAGCTCGCTGGTGGAAGAGAAGCCAGACCAATTCTATTCCTGGTGCAAGCTATTTCTTGCGGACTTAATGGCGAACTACCTGCAGCTTCTTTTGCTGGTACTTGGCGGGACGTTTGTGCTGAGCCTTTAGGAGGATACCATGAGACCATTCTATGTACCGGCTACACCGGATCTTCCCGGAGACTCAGGAATCACCCTTACAGGAATCGCCAAGATCCTGGCTCTGATCGGAACGCTTTTCGCTGTACTGAACGCACCGGCAGGGATATCCCAGCTGATCGGATCCGATCTGTCAGTGTCGTCAGCGCTGCAGTCGCTGCAGACGACGATGATCGGCTCCAGTCTCTTAGGTGCTGCAGGAAGGATCCTTGGAGGCACAGCAAAGGATGCAGGAGCTCTTGCCACGTATGGCGCAGGAAGACTGCTCGGAGGATCGTCCATTGGAAGGCAGATGGAATCAGCTCTTCAGGGAGCTGCAGGTGGACTCAACCCTCTGGTATCGGAACGATCAACGTTTGGAGGCATACAGGGAGGCATCGAGTCGATGATGTCTTCCGACAGCCCTGGGCTGACGGACTTTGCCGCAGGGTTTGCGGCCAACGGTCTTCCAAACATCGCCAGGCCGATCTCCGAACTCAATGCCTCTTCCGGATCCGTGAAGGATATTCTTTCCAATCCTGGATACTCGGGATTCGAGAAGTTTTCCAGGATGGGAATGAAGGTGACCGGATGGGGAGCTTCAAGAGCCTATGCCGCAGCTTCCAACCGTGTCGCATCGATCGGAAGGAGGAACACGGGAGGCTACAGGAATCCGATGAATTCCATGACAATGATGAACGCCATGAACAACCAGACAGGAGGTGAGGCATCATGATCTTTCCGGCACCCAAGAACTTTAAGAGGGGAAGGCTCATCGCCAATAAGTACACAGTGAAAGACTTAGTCATCGCCGCAGCAGGGATCACGCTGTCCCTTGTGATGGAAGTCATCTTCCTGCTCAACATCAAGGACAACACCAGGATCAATCTCCTGGTGGCGATCGTCCTGCTGATACCGGCGGGGATCGCAGTCCTGTTCGTGGTACCGAATGGAATCTACCACAACATCTTCACCTTCATGGCGCTAAAGGTCATGAACCTGGGCCAGAGAAGGAAATACATCTACGGAGGAGTCAGACAGTATGTTTCTGAAGAAAAAGAATAAGGCAAGCAAGAAAACGAAAAAGGAGCTGAGATCCAGAAACAGAAAGAAGAAGGAGACGCTGAAGCTC
>JAFYHQ010000035.1 GCA_017539105.1 Erysipelotrichaceae bacterium | reverse complement strand
TTGTGTGTACTAATCGGGGTACACTTCAGTTAAGGCGTTTTCTTTTGTATCAGTTAATTCAGTTTATCGATCGCCGCTTTCAGTCTGCTAAGCGTCTCTTCTTTGCCAAGGATGGAAGCGATCGCGGTCGCTCCTCCGGCTGCCACACTTCTACCGGATAATGCTACCTGAAGGGGATACATCATGGTAATATTCTTTAATCCTTCTTCAGACGCTTTTTCAGCCAATTTGGCGAAGATTTCATCATTGTTCCACTCAGAGATACCCTGAAGCGTTTCATAGACCTTAGGAAGGATCTCTTTTGCCAAAACAGGATCCGTTTTCGCTTTCTTGTTGGTATAGATATCGTCATCATAGGCTTCCGGATGATCCAGGAACGAGATCATATCTCTGATTTCCGACAATGTATTGATCCTGTCATGGATCGCATCGCCGACCAGCTTATAGTCATAACGGTCTTCTAACACTTCCTGAATATATGGCTTGACCAGTTCATAATACTTTTCCATTTCCATGCTCCGGATATACACGCCATTCATCCAAGTCAGTTTATCGATATCGAAAATCGCTCCGGTCGTACCGATCCGTTTCACATCAAAAGCCTGCGCCAGTTCTTCAAGCGTATAGATCTCCCGATCCTCGGAAGGTGCCCAACCTAATAATGCGATATAGTTCAGGATCGCTTCCGGAAGATAGCCTTTATCAACCAGATCCTGGAATGAAGCATCACCGTTTCGCTTGGAAAGCTTCTGGTGTTCATCTTTCATTACCGGAGGACAATGGATATAGCGAGGGATATCCCAACCGAACGCTTCATAAATGAGGTTGTATTTCGGGGTAGAAGAAAGATATTCGTTGCCTCGAACCACATCGGTGATCTCCATCAGATGGTCATCGATGACATTCGCGAAGTTGTAGGTAGGGAAGCCATCAGATTTCAGAAGGACCATCTCATCAAGCGTTTTATTATCTACGGTTATGGTTCCATAGATCTCATCGGTAAAGGAAGTCGTTCCTTCGTCATCGACATTCAGACGGATACAGTATTCTTCATGATTGTTCAGCTTTTCCTGTATCTGTTCTTTACTTAAATCATTGCAGGGATCGATGAAATAGAAAGAATCCCCGGCTTCCTCCCTCATCTTCGCAAGATCCTCTGCCTTGCAGAAACAGTAGTGAGCCTTTCCCATCTCGATCAGTTTATGGGCATGTTCCTTGTAGATGCCGGATCTCATTCTGTCCGACTGTACATACGGTCCGAAGTCTCCTCCGACATCCGGCCCCTCGTCATGCTGCAGACCGCACTGTTTCAACGTGTCATAGATGATATCCGTCGCACCCTCCACCAGTCTTCCCTGATCGGTATCCTCGATGCGCAAAATAAAATCGCCGTGATCCTTTTTCGCGATCAGATAGGCATATAAAGCGGTACGGAGATTGCCGATATGCATATAACCGGTAGGACTTGGCGCAAATCTGGTACGTATTTTTTTCATATCATAATTTTAGCATTCTTAATGGTAATAAACTAGAAATAAATGTGCAATTAAGATAAAATAAGTTCAAAGGTGAAAGCTATGAAATTCGAATACATTCCTAGCGGGGTCTGTTCCCAGCATTATACGTTCGATATCGAAGATGACAAGATCAATTCTCTTGAAGTCATAGGAGGATGTCCGGGGAATCTGAAAGGCATTTCCCGTATCATTGTCGGCATGAATATCGATGATGTGATCAGCGCATTTGAAGGAGTCCAGTGCGGTTCGAAAGGGACGAGTTGTCCCGATCAGATATCGAAAGCTCTGAAAGCTTATAAGCTCCAAACACGATGATTCGTGTTTCTTTATTTATGACTGTACTGATTTATATTGTAGCAGTTGGATTGATGATATTTGCTGACCAGTTCAGCAAGTTTTTTATCGTCAGTCATTTTGCTCTAGGTCAGAAACTGACGGTGATCGAGAATTTCTTTCAGATCACCAATGTACGAAATACCGGGGCAGGATTTTCGATCCTCACGGATCAGACCGCCTTTCTTTCTGCGGTATCCTTGCTTGCGGTGATTGCTTTGATCTATCTGTTAAGAAAAGAAAAGGATCTTCTGACCAGGATCTCGTATCTGATGATCATCGCCGGAGCGATCGGAAATCTGATCGATCGTTTCCGTCTTGGTTATGTCGTTGATTTTCTGGATTTCTATATCTTCGGATATGATTTCCCTGTCTTCAATATTGCCGACAGCTTCATTACCGTAGGCTGTTTTCTGCTGATCCTGATCAATCTGAAGGAATCCCGCCATGCCTGAAATCAAACTGACCGTCAACGAAGAAGATGCCGGTATACGGCTGGATCTTTATCTGGCTGAGAATACGCCTTTATCCAGAACAGCGATACAGAAACTGATCGAATCCGGCGAAGTCAGAGTCAATGGACAGACTTCGAATAAAAAATATCTCATCAATGCGGATGATGCAATCGTTTTTCATTATGAGGAAAAGGTATTGACCGATATCCTGCCACAGGATATTCCGTTGGATATCGTTTACGAAGACAGCGATCTGATCGTCGTAAACAAACCGAAAGACATGGTCGTTCATCCGGCTCCAGGTTCCTATGACGGGACGCTGGTCAATGCGTTGATGTATCATTGCAAGGAACTTTCGGATGTCAACGGCTACTACCGTCCGGGAATCATCCATCGTATCGATAAGGATACGTCAGGCCTGATCGTGTGCGCCAAAAACGATGCCGCGCATCAGTTTATTGCCAATCAGCTGAAAGATAAAACATGCTACAGGAAGTATTATGCGATCGTCAGCGGCGTCATCCAGAACAACGAGGGACAGATCGACGCGCCGATCGGACGTTCCGAAAAGAACCGTCAGTTGATGTGTGTTACGCCTCGCAACAGCAAACAGGCGATCACGAATTTTAAAGTATTGGAACGATACGATGATTCCACGCTGCTTGATGTCAGTCTGCAGACAGGCAGAACCCACCAGATCCGTGTCCATATGGCTTATATCAATCACAGTGTCGTGAATGACAGCAAGTACGGGAAAAAGATCCTGGATGCAACCGGACAGTACCTGCATGCCTATTTCCTGTCTTTCATTCATCCTGCAAGCCATGAGCGTGTCAGCTTTCAGACGGAAATGCCGGAATATATGAAAGATTATATCCGCAGCAAAGGAGGGAACTGCTTTGGCTAAAAAAGACCAGTACAAGATCTATCAGCTGACCAATGTCTTTATCAGCCGTTACGGTTTCTCTCAGATCGTTCTTGACCGTTATCAGCAGCATGCCGCTGAAGAAGCATGGCTGATCCATCCCGATGATGAACATTTCAATCTGATCAGAGTCTCATTGGCTGCGCCATTGATCGATCGTAACGAAGAAGACAGGATCGACGACTATATCAGGGCGATCCAGGAACGCACAGGGAAGGAGATCCGTTTTCTGGATATTCATATCACAAAGGATCCTTATTCTTCGGACCGGGAATATCATCATATGGAACTGGAAGAAGCTTTTTCATCAGGAGAGGATGTTCATGAATTCTATCCGGAAATCTATACGGCGATCCATCAGGTTGAAAATGAGGAATCCGAGATCTTCGCTCTGGCATCGCAGATGCGTAAAACGATCATGGAACGCCGGAAACAGCTTCTCAAACAGCGCAGACCGGTGTATAACTATGCGGTCATGGCGATCTGCGTCATACTGTATTTCATTACGTTCCTGTTAAGCAGAAATTATTCTTTCAATACGGTACTGATCTTTCTTGGAGCGAATTATCATACGTTTACTTTAGGTCTGAAACAGTATTACCGGCTCATCTTGTGCGGTTTTTTGCATGGCAGTTTCCTGCATCTGTTTACGAATATGTATTCCATGTATTTTGTCGGTTCCTATGTCGAACGCAAATACGGAGGAAAAAAGTATCTGGCGATGCTTCTATCAAGCGTTCTGACGGGGTCCCTGTCTCAGGCGATCATGTCGGATAATACGATCCTGGTAGGCGTTTCGGCGGCATTATACGCGTTTATGCTGGTGTTCATCATCGACAGCCTGAAAGCCAACCGGATGAACTTCATGAGTGTCATTCCTCTGATATTGATCAATCTGGGCATTAATTTCATATCGACCACTGCCTGGCTGGCACATCTGGGAGGACTGATTGCCGGATATCTGGTTTATCTGATCTATGAGAATCCGGAAAACAAAGGACCGTTTGTATTATTGGTTCTGATGATCGCGTTGCTGTTCATGAAATATTTATCGATCAGATCGATTCATCCGTTCTATGGAGGAAACGATATGGAAATCATAAAGATGCTGAAAGATTTCGGCTTCGATTCCTATGCGGATAAGCTGTGGAATCGGCTGATTGAAGTCTATCAGCGATATGGAGGTTAATATGGTCATTTCTTGGGAAGATTATTTTATGGGACTGGCGCATCTTTCGGCGTTGCGTTCCAAAGATCCGAACACGCAAGTCGGCGCATGCATCATCGATAGCGAAAACAAGGTCGTTTCCATCGGATATAACGGAATGCCCAGAGGGTGCAACGACGATGAATTCCCTTGGGAGAGGGAAGGCGGTTTCTTAGATACGAAATATGCTTTTGTCGTGCATGCGGAGCTGAATGCGATCCTGAATTCGCCAAGATCGGTAAAAGACTGTACGCTCTATGTTTCTTTGTTTCCTTGCAACGAATGCGCCAAGGCGATCATTCAATCGGGAATCAGGAAAATCGTTTACGAATCCGATAAATATGCCGGAACGGAAGGAAATATCGCTTCCAAGAAGATGCTGGAAAAAGCGGGAGTCGAACTGGTTCAGATGGATCATGAGATTTCCGTCGATCTGGAAATCAGGTGATCTCCATTTCCATGCCGGATAGAAAACATTCTCTTTCATCCGTTTTCCGGAACATACTGTTTATGACAGGAATCATTTTTCTCATTTACGGTCTGATCGTTCTATGCATCCTGGGACCTAACCGGATCTTCAATTTCTTTTATATTGCGGCAGGCTTGTTTCTGATTCTGTTTTCCAAATGCCGGGATACGATGAATGATTCAGTCCGGAAGATCTTGTCTGTCATCATCCTGTTGCTGGCTGTCGTTTTCATTATCGTTGAGACCATTATCATCACTTATGCTTTAAAACCCTCCGAAAAGAACGCGGACTATGTGATCGTTCTGGGATCCCAGATCCGCTCGGACGGTCCTTCGATCGATTTTCAGGCAAGACTGGATAGCGCATACGCATACTTTCAGGAGAATCCAGATTCCAAGATCATCTGTACCGGCGCAAAAGGTCCAAGCGAACCAGTCAGCGAAGGACAGGGAGGTGCAGAATATCTGATCATGAAAGGAATCCCGAAAGAAAAGATCCTTGTCGAGGATCAGAGTTTTAACACCTATCAGAATCTGGAAAACGCTGCAAAGCTGATATCGCAGGAAGGGAAGGATCCATCTGAAACAGGTATCGTTGTCGTTTCCGCTTCCTATCATCTTTACCGTGCGCATCTACTGGCAAAACGGATCGGCTTTGATTCTGTTACCTGCAAAGGAGGCCATGGCTTATGGACTCTGCAGCCGCACTACTATACAAGGGAATTCTTCGCTTTAGGCAAAGAACTCCTCACAACATTAAGATAAGCATTTCCTGAACTGTGTATATAAATTGCGATAATAGGCTAAGGCCTTTTTTTCTCCGTTCTTTTGAAGATATTGAAGCAGTTCTTCGATTTCTTTGGCATTCTCCTGATTCATCACATGATATTCTTTCGAAGAAGTAAAGAACTCCAAAGGTTTGGAATCGGTATAGGAAGAACCGTTATAGACTTTGGATGCAGCGATTCGATCCAGCACGGATTCTAACAGATAATTCATCGGCATTTTGATGCATACCAGTTTCGTCTGTCCATGCGTACGATCCACCCAGTATTCCCAGTGATGCTTGTTCCTGCCTTTGTGATGCAGCCAGCCTTCCGAATAGCCTTTGAGTTCCTTTTCCTTTCCATACGGGGAACGGTAGCCCTGATAGTATTTCACCGAAGGAACGAATTCCGCAAGACTGTACTTGCTTAAGTCATGAAGCAGCCCCTGCCTGTACATGCCGCATTGAAAACACATTTTCATCACCAGAAAACGATGACGGTTGATCGTATGAAGATGCCTGAAAATGTTCAGAAAGATCTTCTTTTCCACGATTCATATTATAACAAAGAAAATGTTATAATGTTGGTATGTCAGATCGTCATACCAAACGGGAAAAACTGGTTACTGTGATCTACCAGCATCTTCTTTTGCAGAAAGATCTTTTTGAATGCTACAACGATTTCTATCTGAATCCTGAAGAGGAATTCGGACATTCGATCATTGAAGATCTCTATGTGAATGAAGAAGAATACATCAAAGAGATTTCCAGATATCTGAACAACTGGGAATTCAGCCGGCTGAATTACGTCGAACAAGCCGTTTTGCTGGAAGCCATGAGCGAAATCAGACAGAATATCAACGACAAAGCCGTCATCATCGACTAGGCTGTCATTATCTGCCAGAAATACTGTGATCCTGATACTTACAAATACATCAATGGAGTATTGGATAATCTATGCAGCAACTTAGCGTAAGCAATCTTGTCCGTTATCTGAAATATAAGATCGATAACGACAGGAATCTGCAGAATCTGAATGTGATCGGTGAGATATCGAATCTGTCTTTATCGGTATCCGGTCACCTTTATTTTTGTCTGAAAGATGATCAGAGTTCGATCGATTGCGTGATGTTTCAGAACAATGTTTCAAAGCTCGGCTTCCGTCCTAAGAATGGCGATAAGGTAATCATCAAGGCTTCCGCTTCGATCTATGAAACGCAAGGAAGACTGCAGCTGTATGTCACTTCGATCCGCCTTGACGGGATCGGGGATCTGTATCAGAAATATGAAGAATTAAGGATAAAACTGGAAAAGGAAGGAAAATTCGATCCTGCGCATAAGATCGCTCTTGAAAAGTATTACCCCGAGAGGATCGCCGTACTGACAGGAGACGATTCCGCTGCCATGTCGGATATCAGAAGAGCGTTTTCCAGAAGATGGCCCTTATGTCAGGTGGATTATTATCCGGTCCTGGTACAGGGAGAGAAAGCGGCTGGCGATATCATAGAGAAACTGAATACAGTCGATCCTTTAGCTTATGATGCGATCATTCTGGCAAGAGGCGGAGGTTCTTTTGAAGATCTTTTCTGTTTCAATGATGAACAGCTGGTCAATGTGATCTATGATCTCAAGACATTTATCGTGACCGGGATAGGCCATGAGCAGGACTATTCTCTCGCGGATCTGGCTGCGGACTTGCGCGCGGCAACGCCTACGGCTGCCGTAGAGCTGATCACTCCGCATATCGATGATGTCAATGAAATGCTGAATGATTATGAATACGAATTACGCAAGCATATGACTTCACGTATGGACAGGGAATATCTGCGTTATGATTTTCTTATGGAACGTTTTATCGCTTACCGTCATCACTATGAACAGCTGGCTTTAAAGATCGATCATTCCATCGACAGTATCCGGACGCATCTTTTTCATCAGATCACGCATCACGAGGATAATATACGTAGTCTGACCGATAGCATGCGTTTTAAAGTGAATTTTAAGCTGAATAACGAACAATTGCATCTGAAACGATTAAATACATTGCTGGAAGCTTACAGCTCTTCCAATGTCCTGAAAAGGGGTTATACTTTAGTTATACAGAATGAACATCCCGTAAAAAGATTGAAAGACCTGAAGAAACAGGAATTTACCGTACGCTTCAGCGATGGCGAGATCAGCGCGAAAGAAAGGGGATCCGATGCCTGAATTGAAATTTGAGCAGCAGATGAAGAAACTGGAGGAAATCGTTGACAAGCTGGAGAAAGACGATGCGCAGCTGGAAGAATCCATCGGCTTGTATGAAGAAGGACTCAAGCTGGCAAAAGCATTGAAGGGGCAGCTGAAAACATTCCAGGATAAGATCAACGAACTTAATGATGAACAGTAATTTTGAGAATCATATCCGTCGGTATCTGGATAGGCAAAGAAACGATTTGATCCTGGAAGCTTCCCGTTATGCCCTGGAAGGGGGGAAGCGTTTTCGTCCGCGCATCATTTTTGCGATACTTGAGGGCATGGGGATCCCGGAAGAAAAGGGTTATGATGCGGCAATGGCACTGGAATTCATTCAGACTTATTCGCTGATCCATGACGATCTTCCTGCTATGGATGACGATGATTTAAGAAGAGGCAAGCCATCTTTACATAAAGCATTCCGCGAGGATATTGCGATCCTGACGGGAGATCAGCTTCTGACAGACAGTTTCCGCATCGTCAGTGAATCAAACGATTACGACAGCGAGACAAAAGTCAATATTATAAAAGCCTTGAGCACCTATGCAGGAAGAGATGGCATGATCTACGGACAGCTTTTGGATGTTACCAGCGATAAAAACGATCTCGACAGCGAGAAGCTTTATCTCATTCAGGAAAACAAAACCTCCGGTTTATTTAAGATCGCCTGTCTCATTCCGATGTATATCGCGCATATGGACAAAGAAGACTATTTTACTGTACTCGGTTCCTTGATCGGACATATCTTTCAGAATCAGGATGATCTTTTCGATATGATTAAAACCGAAGAAGAAATGGGCAAGAATCTCAGTGATGTACGCAATGATAAACTTACGGCTCTGCAGTTCTGCGATGTCGATACATTGAAAAAGCTGATCGATGATGAATTCGAAGTATTGGATCATTATCTGGAAAATGCGCCATTCGATACGCAGTCTCTGAAAGAATTACTGATGAAACTGAAGGAGCGCTGAATGGAAAAGAAAGAACTCAGAAATCTCTCGGAACAGGATACGCTCAAACTGTGTCAGGATATCCGTGACAGGATGATCGATGACATGAGCAGGCAGGGAGGCTATCTTTCAGATAATCTTGCGGCTGTCGATGTGACCATAGCGTTGAACAAAGTTTTTGAAAGCAATGATTTCATTTTATTCAGTCATGAAAGTCTTTCTTATGCGCAAAAGATCCTTTGTGAGAAAGAATATTGCGATTCTGTCTATGATAACGTATCGCTTGCCGAAGCGATGGGCATGATTTCAGCGAAAACATCGAAGTCCGTTCGCGTCGTATATGTGATGAGCGATGAAGATATTCTGGATTTCAATCTGATCAGGCAGTTGCAGGCAAATGGCTTGAAGATGATCGTCGTCTATCTTGACAGGCATGAAAAGGATGTGAATGCCTTGAACAAGATCGTAAATGATCTGAGACAGACAGAAATGTACAATGGCTTGAAAAAGGGAGTCAAAAAATCATTGAGCAATATCCGTAGCAGCGAGCAGATCATATCCGGAATCCACAGATTCAAAGATTCCATCAAGAGAGCGATCATCGATGAAGATGTATTCGAAAGATACAATATCGATTATCTCGGACCGATCCACGGACATGATCATAAACAGCTCTCCAGGGCTTTCCAGAATGTCAAAAAAAATCCAAGGCTGGTTGTCGTTCACTGCATGGTGAAGACAGGGAAGGGGTATGCTTATGCGGAAAAAGGAAGCATTCCATCTTATACAATGCCATTCAACCGCAATGACGGAAGGCCTTTCGTTGCAGAGAATGATCATTATCTGAAACCATTTACGATCATCAGCAAATCCATCGAACAATCCATGAATGCTGATAAACGTATCCTATGTCTTTCCAATGACAGTCTGGATATCGATGGAATGGCGGATCTGTTTGCCCGCTATCCGGATCGTTGCATGCGGGTGAAAACGGAAGAGGAAGATCTTCTCAAGCTCAGCAAGGGCATCATGGAAGCGGGGAAGATCCCAGTTGCATATATCGAGCCTGAAATGTTGGATAAATATGCTTATCGGATCGAAGAAATCGCCGGATTGAAGAAAGCGGCATTGTTTTACACATATAAACATCAGGATCATGGATATGATGCGATGAAACAGATCAGAAACGCATATATACTGCATCCGAAAGACTGTATCGATCTGAAAAACGATATCCATACGGCATTCTGCATCAATGAACCTATGATCATTATTGTGGATCCTCAGTGCATGTCTTATGAAGACAGCGATCCGATTATTGAAAATGATGTAGGAAAATGGCGTTTTCTGGTGAATAATGATAAAAGGAAGGCTGTCATTCTGGGATATGGAACGGATCTGATCAAGATCAGGGATATCATCGTCGCAAATGAACTTCCATACGATCTTATTGAATGCGAATGCCTCAACCGTATGGATGAAGAATGTATGGCAAAACTCAGAAAAACATACAAGCATATCTATTTTTATGGAACAGACCACATCGTTACCGATATGTTCAAAGATATCGAGATCATCGATGGCGATATGGAAGAGATATTTGCTAGAATAAAGAAGGACATTCATGCTTAAAAGCCTTTATATCAGAAACTATGCGATCATCGATGAACTGAATATCGAATTTCATCCTTTTTTTAATGTGTTCACAGGTGAAACCGGTGCAGGAAAATCAATCATCGTAGGCGCTTTGTCGTTCCTGATCCGCGGAAAGGCCGATCCTTCCATCATCAAGACCGGCCAGGACAAAGCGATCATCGAAGGAATCTTCACGGTCGATGAATCGATGGATAAGCTTCTGAAAGAAGCGGAGATCGATCATGAGGGTGAAATCATCGTACGCAGAGTCATTTCGCGTGATAATCACAATTCGATCCGCATCAATGAAATGTCCGTTACCTTGAATTATCTTTCGCAGCTCTTTGCAGATCATATCGATATCCATTCCCAGAAAGACAACCAGTATCTGCTGAACAAACGCAACCATCTGTATCTGCTGGATCGCTATGTCGGCCGGGAAGACTTATATCGTTCATATTCTGAAGCATATGAACGTTTCCGGAATCTGGATAAAGAGTACCGTGAATTAAGCGAGAATACTTACAATGAAGCGGAACTGGAGTATTACCGTTTCGACTTACAGGAACTGAAAGAAGCGCAGCTGGATCTGAATGAAGAAATGGAACTGATACAGAAAGAAGCGCGCTACAAATCTCAGGAGAAATACATTAGCATGCTTAGCGGGGTGCTGGATCTTTATGATGGAGATAACGGAATCAAAGAAAAGCTTTCAACGATCATCAAGGAGTTGCATCTGAACGATGAACTGATCGAGGAAGTCAGAGAAAATATCGATAATATCTATTATCAGCTGAATGATGAAATCGATAAATTGAAGGATCTGTATGCCACTTTCGATGAAGAATTGAATATCGACCAGATCGAACAGCGTCTTTATCTCTATTCGCGTCTAAAAAGAAAACATGATACGGATGTGGAAGGATTGCTGAAGAAACAGAAAGAATTGGAAGACAAGATCGCTTTCTTCCTGGACAAGGATCATGTATTGAACGAAAAGAAAATAGAATTGGATGAAGCCTATGCAATTGCTCTGGATCACGCAAGAAAGATCCATGAACTGAGATGTTCAAAAGCGATGGAACTTGAGGAAGAGATCCGGAATCAGTGCGATGATCTGCTGCTTTCGAATGTCAATTTCCAGATCAGGATTGATGAAACGGAATTAAGCCCGCAGGGCATCGATGATGTCGAATTCTATATCGCTTTGAATAAGAATGAAGAACCGAAACCGTTGCGGAATATCGCTTCCGGCGGCGAGATCAGCAGGCTGATGCTGGCTTTAAAGAGCGTTTTCACCTCGATCAGCGAAGTATTTCTGGTCATTTTCGATGAAATCGATACGGGAATCTCCGGCAAGACGGCACTGGCAGTTGGGCAGAAGATCGCCAGGATCGCCGAAAACAAACAGGTTATCTGCATCACACATCTGCCATCCGTTGCGGCATGTGCCAATGCCCATTACTACATCTACAAAGAAGACGATCTGCTGGAAACCAAGACGAAAGTACGCCGTCTGGATCATGATGAAATCATCAAAGAGCTCGCTTATATTTCGTCTCTGGACGATTCTCCATCCGCTCTGGAAGCGGCGAATCAGCTTTATCTGACGGCACAAGGGATCAAGAAACATGAAAACTGATCGCGCGATCAAAGAATACATCATTGCGATCGCAACCAACGAAGGCAAAGCGGATAATACCGTAAAATCATATTCCCGGGATCTGAAGATCTATCAGGAATATCTGGATAAACATAACATTCAGAACATCGAAGAAGTCGATGATCTTTTGCTCGATGATTTTGTCTATCGGATCGATGAAAAATATGCTTCCGCATCGATCAATCGCATCAAAACAACGATACGCAATCTGCATCGTTTTCTTAATTTCAAATACGACATCAAAGATCCTACCCTTAATATGCATGTGAGCGGTTCCGAGAAACGGCTTCCGATCTATGCGACCAGGGAAGAGATCGATCGTCTGATGGGCATTTTTGATGATGAGAAACCGTTGGATCTGTTTAAGCATTGCCTTTTGGAAACGATTTACGGACTTGGGATCCGGGTCAGCGAATGCTGCAACCTGAGAATCAGCCAGGTCAATCTGCAGGATGGCTTCGTAAACGTCATCGGGAAGGGGAACAAAGAGCGTATCGTACCGATCCCGGATATGACTTTGTCTCTGATGAAACGTTATTTTTCGAATATCCGTCCGATCTGGTCGAAAAACAACAGCAATTATTTTTTCATAAATGAGAAAGGCAAGAAAATCTATTCCGAGTATGTCGAAAGAATATTGAAAGATAGTATAATACAAGCAGATATACATAAACATCTGACTCCTCACAAGCTGCGTCATTCCTATGCGACGCATCTGCTGGAAGGGGGAGCGGATCTCAGAGTGATCCAGGAGCTTCTAGGTCATTCGGATATTTCAACGACCGAAATTTATACGCATGTAGAGAGCGAGAGAATGAGACAGGTATACATGAATGCTCATCCTTTGGCGAAAACAGGAGGGAAGAATAATGGTCAATAGAAGGACATTTGTCGTAGTTATCGATTCGTTAGGCGTTGGTTCTGAGGAAACATCTTATCTTTATGGCGATGATGGCGCGAATACGCTGTCGCACATGTTCCAGGCAACTCAAGGGAAATACAAGATTCCGCATCTACAGTCGCTTGGTCTATGCAATCTGACGGAAGTAGAAGGAAATCCTGCGATCGAAAAGCCGCTGGCTTATCATGGCAAGCTGCATGAACAGTCCGTTGGGAAGGATACGATGACAGGACACTGGGAGATCATGGGTGTATTGACCACGCAGCCTGCAGTCACTTTTACCGATACGGGTTTCCCGGAAGATCTGATGAAAGAACTGGAAGAAAAGACAGGGCATAAATATATCGGAAACTATGCCGCTTCCGGTACGGAAATCATCAAGGATCTTGGCGAAAGGCAGCTGGAAACCAAAGAAATGATCATTTATACTTCTGCAGATTCCGTTCTGCAGATTGCAGCGAATGAAGAACTCTTCGGTTTGGATGAGATCTATCGCGTATGCGATATCGCCAGAAAGATCTGTTCATCAAGACCCGAATGGATGGTTGGCAGGATCATTGCCAGACCGTTCGTAGGCAACAATGCATCGAATTTCACAAGAACGGCAAACCGTCACGACTATGCACTGTCACCTAGCGATCGTACCGTTCTTGACAGCATGAAGGATGCCGGTTACGATGTTATTTCCATCGGCAAGATCAATGATATCTTCAATACCTGTGGTATCACAAGAGCGATCAAGTCGAAGTCTTCGCATGAAGGGCTGAGACAGACCATCGATGTCGCAAAAGAAGATTTCAATGGCATCTGTTTCACGAATCTGGTCGATTTCGACGCCAAATGGGGTCATCGTCGCGATCCGGAAGGCTATGCGAAGGAACTGGTCGATTTCGATGAGAATCTGCCGGATCTGCTTGATGCGATGAGAGAAGATGATATCCTTTATATCACCGCCGATCATGGCAACGATCCGACCTGGAAGGGGACCGATCATACAAGAGAAATGATTCCGGTCATCATTTATTCCAAGTCATTCAAAGAACCGAAAGAACTGGCATTAGGAGAGAGTTTTGCGGATATCGGAGCGACGATCGCTGACGATTATGGCGTCGAACTGCCGAAAATAGGGAAGTCTTTAAAAGAAATATTGAAGTAGGAGGATTCTTATGAACCAAAAGTTCGATGCTTTTGATATGGATCGTAATGAATTGTCTTTCAATCAGTATATCCAAAACGTTTTCGTATACATGTCACTGGGCTTGCTGGCGACGTCCGCTTCTTCTTTTCTGTGTTTTTGCAGCTTTGCAGGAAGGGGAATCATCTATCATTTATTAGTTTCGTTTCCGTATGCTTTTATTCTCATTTTTCTGATCGAATTGATTCTGTCATTTGCAATGAGCCGATTCTTATATCGACTCAATCAGACACAGCTGATGCTGCTGTTTATCGTATATTCCATATTGAATGGTTTGTCTTTTTCGACTGTTTTCATCGTTTATCAGCTATCGGACATTTTCCTGGCATTCGTATATGCGACCGGATTCTTCATTTCGATGACGATGATCGGTAAAACGACAAAACTGGATCTGAGCAAGTATCGTACCATATTTATCGCAGGACTGATCAGTTTGCCGATATTCAGCATCGTATCGTTATTCATTCACTCCAGTAAAATGGATATCCTGATTAGCTGGGCAGGATTGCTGCTGTTTATGGGACTGACGGCTTATGATATTCAGAAGGTGAGAAATATATACTACAATAACGCAGGGGAGTCTGATAACGTTAAGAAACTGGCGATTCTGGGAGCATTTGAACTCTATCTGGACTTTATCAATATGTTTATCTACATCCTAAGAATCATGAACAACAAACGTAACAGAGACTAAAATAAAGAGGGATGTTTCAATCCCTTTTTAAATGCCCAAATATCCAAATGAAAAATCGAATAACATACA
>JAFYHQ010000034.1 GCA_017539105.1 Erysipelotrichaceae bacterium | reverse complement strand
CGGATTCGATATCGTCGGTTCCGGACTTCCCATCAGTCTCCACAGGAAGGTGACCACCTGTCCCCTGGTGCATCCGTCATTCGGAGAGAACTTCGTCGAGGAGGTGCCTGTGGTGATACCGTTGTCGAAGGCCCAGTAGACAGAATCAAAGAAGTACTTGCCAGAATCCGCGACATCCGTGAACAGGACACGCAAGACATATGTCGCCTGTTTTTCCATAGCACCCTGATCCTGTGCCCAGATATATGCTTTGCCCGGCTTGATTCCTTTGACCACTCCCGTTACGCTATCCACGGTCGCGATCTCCGGATTGACCGACTGGTATTTCACATTGACGCTGCCATGGTTCTCCGGATCGACCTTCACCGCGATCGTCTTTGTCTTTCCGACAACGACCGTTTCCTCATCCTTTTCAAAATAGATCGAATAATCGCCTACAACGATACGAAACTCTCCCATCGTAATGATATAACCGTCTCCATCGATCAGATAGGCATAGACCATCGCTTCTCCGGCGCTTAATCCCGTAACTTTGCCTGAACTGTCGACCTCGGCAACGGAAGGATTGCTGCTTTCCCACAGCACATCCGCATAACGGGTATTTTCCGGATTGATTTCGTAAGTCAGCTGTCTGCTCTGCCCCACGCTGAGATAGTAATAATCGATCGGAGTCACGATTTGAGGCCATGATACAGGCACATAGAAGATCACACCGATTGCCGTAGCATCTTCGATGATCGGATGGATCTCTGTTCCATTCGCATAGAATTTATTCAGCAGTGAAACGTCATTCACCGTATCATAAGCGAAACGGTAATTGTCAAACTGCAGGAAACGGATATTCATCTTCAGATAATAAGTATTCCCCAGCTCAAATGCGTCATGATATTCAGTCATCTGACCGCCGCTCTGTTTATAGACCCCTATGACCTCAAACACATAATAAATATCGTTGTCATCGGCAGTGATCATCATATTCGGTTCCGTACAATAGTCATGCATATAATCATCCGCATCTTCGGAATAATACAACGGAGCGATATCATGCAGAGAGATCGTATCGATCCCATCGGCCCAACGGGCATAGACCCATCGGATGCCATTCTCATCGGGTTCAAGCTCTCCGACCGTCGTACGGTAATCCAGCCACTCCGTGCACGCTTCATCGGTATGCCAGCCGCTGAATACTTTCCCTTCTTTCGGCGTCAGACTGAAATCGATCAGTTCGCTGACTCTCTCATCCAACGCTCCGACACGGTATGCGACCATATCCTCTCCATCCGCAAAGAACACGATATCCTTTTCTTCATCGCGAGGATTCACAAATACATAGCTGCTTGTCCACATCGGAGAGATCTGCAGGTTGTTTTCACCTACCGCAAACAGTTCCACCGGATAAGTTCCGCTTGGCATATCATAGATGCAGCACAGCAGGTAAAGATCGCTGTAGGCATCGGCACTTGCCCCGCCATGGCCCTGTCCTTCTCCATATCTGATTCCGGAGACATAGTATTGCGCATTCGGATATTCTTCCCATGTCAGAACGCCATCATCGGTGATCCAGGCATCCATCGGATCGGCCCATTGCGCAGCAAGCGTCATGTCTCTGTTTACGGAATAAATCACCTGATTCGCATTGTATTTCAAGGATGGATCATCTTTATCGAACCAGTGCGCAAACCCTTTGCCCGACGGAGCAATAAACCCGCATCCCGGCGTCACAAAATTCTTGCCATCCTTGACATAAGAATTCGCCATGCTTCCGCTTCCGCCATTGCGATCGAACGAAATCACATGATCCGGAAGCTGCGTATCCAGATAGACCCGTTTATAGGCATTGATATCTCCGGTCGTTGACGGTTCGACGCGCCATTCCACCAGATCCGCCGCAGCCCCATTGATGGTCACATTTGGAAGATTTTCGATATCGAAGATATATCCTCCCATTTCTTCGATATTAAACACAAAATAATATTCTTCGCTTTCGTTCAAATAAGCGGTACTGCTGCTTAAACGGACAAAATCGCTTCCATCCTTTTTCGCCAGATGCGTATAGTTCGGGTTCGTATCGACACGGGCGGAAGGCCCTGCGGAACTATTGACTGCACTGTATAACGCTTCCGTGATCTGCGCTCCGGTTTTTGAAGTCGTCAGAGCCAAAGCCTCGCTGTCGGCATAGGTGACTGCCACATTCGCAATGATCTCCGCATCGATTACCGTGATCGTGATGGAATCCGATTTATTAGAGTCCCTGAGCGAGGTCGCCGTAAGCGTCAGAGAAGAAGAAGCCTCATCGCTGCCGACGGTCACATAACCGGAAGACACGTGAGTATCGATGCTGCTGTTTCCGGTCAGAGTCCATTTCACATCATGGATATCCGTACCAACGACGACCGCCTCAAACCATTTCACTTCCCCTCTGCGCATGATTGTATCCCCCGGATCGATCGTCACGCTCTCGATATAAGGCGGTTCGCTCACGACTTGAACCCAGGCATAATCGGAAACCGCTTCATTGAATGTCGAGGCCGCTTTCACTTTGATCGAACCATACGCTTCATCCGCTCCGACATACAGCCTGCCATCTTGATCGATATGCGTACTGCTGCTTGTCTGATACTCGATGCTCCAGTTCAGTGAATCGATCGTGCCAGCCACGCTGGCTTCAAACAGATAAGAAGTACCGGCTGCGACATTCGCGCTATCTACCGAAATCTGTACCGAAAAGACCCAATCCGCGTCTGTGACAGTGACTTTCCTATAGGCATTGATATCTCCATTCGGTACTGGATCAGAACGCCATTCCACCAGATCCGCCGCAGTCCCATTGATGGTCACGGAAGGAAGATTATCGACATCAAACACATATCCCGTCATCTCTTCGACATTGAATACCAGATAATAATCATCCGTTTCATTCAATAATTCATTGCTGTCAGCCAGCGATACATAAGTATCCCCATCTCTTTTTGCCAGATAGGTATACCTGGTGTTCGTATCGACACGGGCGGAAGGCCCCGCACCTGTATATGCTTCCGCGATCAGGGACGTGACTTCCCTTCCTGTCAGTTTCTTTGAAATCGGAAGTTTGTCCGCATCATAAGTGATCGCGACATTGGTAACCGTCGTTTCCGCATCGATCACGGCATTCTGAAACAGAACGCCTGTAACGGTAAGCAATACCGTCAGAATGATACTGAATAATCTTCTCACGATTCGAGGTCTCCTTTGCGAATGATCCATGTTCCATCACATCAGGAACGGGATCTGCTATCTTACTAATCATTATAACATTTTCATTTCCATGCTTTTTCATAAAGAAAGGAACACTTTTGAGTGTTCCTTTCACATAAATCTAATACGAATCAGACGATCGCTTTCCTAATCAGAATATCTGTACAGGAACGTAACGACCATTCCTCTGACACAGTTCTGTCCGGTACCAAATTCGGTGTTGTTGTTGACACCTGTTGTGATGCCGGTGGAGTATGCCCAGAGCACTGCATCGTAGAAGTAGTTGCTTTCCTTGACATCAGGGAAGTTCATCTCTACAGGAGTGTAGCTTGGAGCAGCTCCATCGTTGTCATAAATCGCTGTCCTGTAAAGGAAAGTGACGATCTGCTCTCTCTTACATTTTGCATTCGGAGAGAATTTCGTTGCAGAAGTACCGGTCGTGATGCCATTCTCATAAGCCCACAGTACGGCCTTGTAGAAGAACTTGTCTTCCGTGACATCCTCGAACGGATTCTCGATCGTAGGTTCCGGGCATCCCATAGCTCTCCAAAGGAAGGTAACGACCTGGCCTCTTGTGCAGTTGTCGTTCGGAGAGAACTTGCTGCCGCTGGTGCCTGTGGTGATTCCGTTGAACAATGCCCAGTAGACTGGATCGAAGAAGTACTTGTTTTCATTCGCAACATCGGTAAATTCAACCAGGACTGTAATATAGTCTTCATACTCAAATGCAGTACTTTCAGCATAGAGCTTAACAAATCCTGCTTTGACACCTTTCACAAGGCCTGAGTTATTAACAGTTGCAAGCTTTGAACCATCTTCGCCGGTCATGTAATCAACAGTGTACCATTCAACTACATTATCATAGAAATCATCGCTTAATTCAAACTGCTGCGTCTCTCCAACTACGACATATGGTAAACCTTCCGTAAAGTAATCCTCTTTCTCGATCACTTCGTCAGAAGCGATATAGAAAGGATATACGGTCCAGGTTCCTGCCCAATCTGCTCCGTGCTCATAGAATTCATCATAGAGTTCCTCTTCTGTCTTCACCAGATAGTTCGGATCATCTAAGAGATACCAGTCTCCTTCAGGAAGGAACGCTTCGCTGCACCAGTTGTTGCCCCAGTCTTTACCAAGGTCGATGAAATACACGCTGGTATAATAGAACATATATTCCATGTCGGTAACTGCTGTCGTATCGAAACTGCCGATATGCAAGAACGGTACATAAGCATAAACAAACATAGCGTACATGTTTTTAACATTTGAGGTATCGAAACTGCTCAGATCCAAGTCATAGAGAGATTCACAGCCATAATCGTCAGCTCCAAACATCATCGACATCTCCATAACACTTTCTGTATTCCATGTCTTGAGATTCGGTGATTCAAGGTGTTCGCAATCCATGAATGTGCCATACATATCATAGCACTCTGAAGTATCAAAACCGGTGCCATCAAATTCAAACATGTAATAGAAGAAAGCAAACCATGCCGCCATAGAAATCGGCTGGATCGTATGTCCTTCAGCTACAGATACGAATTCGCAGTAATAATAGATATCTTCGGTCCAGCTAGGAAGATGATACTGCTCTGCTTCCTCATCCCATGGATCAAGATCTTCAAAACCGGCATAAACGGTTCCTTCATAATAATCGCCATTGATTTTGACATTCTCATAATACTCACCGTCCTCATATTCCTCTGTGCTTCTGAAGAAAATGAGTTCGCCATCGCCATCCTCCGGCCAATGATATTCATGACCTTCGACGACTGTGAAGATCGCATAAGCTTCGCCGGTTAATGTTTCACGTTTCGAAGTAGCTGGCTTCTGCGGCATATCAACATGATCGCCTTCTCTAGCCAGGCTCAACGTTGTCGGAATTACTCTTTTTGCATCTTTGTGCTTTGGTAATTCTGTTTTTTCATAAACGTCTGGCTCTTCTTCTGCTGTGATAATTCTCTTCACACCAAATGTACTGCATAACAGCAATACAACCATTAAAAGTTTAAGAATTTTTTTCATAAAATTTTACCCCTTTATTTTTTAATTATGACAGTTTTCCATGATTTTTCAATATCATGGCCTATAAAACAAGCCAAAAAGACATATATTTTCAAAAACTTTTGAAAATATTTTCATATAAATATATATTACACACTAAAGATGTACGTATGTAATTGGGAATAATCGCTTGTTTTCTGTGCTCCTATTTGTGATAAAAAGAACACTTTTCAGTGTTCCTTTATAAACCATAAACAAATCAGATGATAATGGCTAGTTAATCCGGATAGGCGTCCCTGTATCTCTTTAAGAAGGTGACGACCATTCCCCTGACACAGTTCTGTCCAACACCGAATCTTGTATTGCCATCGACACCTGTGGTGATGCCAGTAGAATATGCCCAGAGGACTGCATCGTAGAAGTAGTTGCTTTCCTTGACATCAGGGAAGTTCATCTGTTTCGGAATATAATCAGGACCAAATCCGCCGTTTGCATAGACCGCTGTCCTGTAAAGGAAGGTCACGATCTGCTCCCTCTTGCATTTTGCATTCGGAGAGAAGGTGGTTGCAGAAGTACCTGTAGTTATGCCGTTTTCATAAGCCCATAATACGGCCTTGTAAAAGAACTTGTCCTCTGAAATATCTTCGAATGGATTCACGATCGCAGGTTCCGGACATCCCATGGCTCTCCACAGGAATGTCACGACCTGACCTCTTGTGCAGTTGTCATTCGGAGAGAACTTCGTACCACTGGTGCCTGTCGTTATTCCATTATCGAAGGCCCAGTATACCGGCTCATAGAAATACTTCCCTCTATCCGCGACATCGGTAAAGAGGATACGGACCTCGATGGAATCATAGGAACCGTTGTCCTGAGACACAGTGATGGTCACCAGTCCCGCCTTGATGCCTTCCAGCATTCCCATATCGCTTACGGTCGCGATCGAAGGATCAGAAGATTCCCATGTCACCGTTCCTGTGTCGCCGTATACGCGCAGCCATTCGCTCTCGCCTGCAACCAGAGAATCCAGAGGTATCAGACACAAAGCATCCCCTCTGACCCAAGTGCCCTCATATGCTGTCGGATCGTCCGGATAAGTCGAATACAGCTGATCATTCCACATCCAAATACTCTTCTCATAGTTCTCCCATCTGCCTTCCGGAAGGTATGCATGGTCGGTCCACTTCGTCCATTTTGCGCCGAGCTTCACGTTCTTTAAAGCGAAACAGTTGTCAAACATCGATTCCATATACGTGACCTTCCCGGTATCAAAGCTCCTGAGATCCAGGTTCGTCAGACTGCTGCATCCATAGAACATGCTGCACATGTTCATGACATTCTTCGTATCGAATTTCCCGCTGAATCGGATCTTTTTCAGATTCGGACATTCATCAAACATCCAGGCCATTGAAGTGACTCTTGAAGTATCGAAACTGCTCAGATCGACCGATTCAAGATTGCTGCAGCCCCGGAACATATAATCCAGATCGCCTCTCAACGAAGAAGTATTGAAGTGGCTCAGATCGAGATTACTCAGCTGACGGCAGTGATAGAACATGCCATACATGCTCTGTACCTTGGACGTATCGAAATGATCAATATAAAGTTCACTCAAAGAGTTGCACCCATCAAACAGATAAAACATGCTGGTGCATTCCGAGGTATCGAAATGATAGTCCCAGAAAGACGTCAGATTGACTGCACCGGAGAACCAGTCATACATCGTCTTCGGAACGATCGGATCCTCGGCAAAGACTTTCCTGATGCTTGACATGTGTGCACGCCATGGCGGATTGTCTCCGGTATTCTCGACATTGCTGAAGATCCGTCCGTCATAATCATAACCGGCTATATTTCTGACTATGCCCATCATGTCGTTCCTATACGTTTCATGGCTGCGTACAAAAACCATATTGCCTAAATCATCCAAGACGGCATACGCTTCGCTCTTCTGCCATGTTCCTGCCCAGTCGGAAGCATTCGCAGGATACTTCGCATACAGTTCCTTTTCACTCAGCACCTGATAAACGGTCATATTGTCCCACATTCCCTCCGGCAGATAGGCATCATCGATCCACTTGTTGAAACCGGGACCCAGCTTGATGGAAACCAAGGAATTGCATTCCCTGAACATGTCCGCCATCATCGTTACGGTCGTCAGATCGAAACCGCTGATATCCAGAGACCTCAGATTCCTGCAGTTCATAAACATCGCAAAAAAGCCGCCATGGTCATTGCCTGCATAGGTATCGACGCTCGTCGTCACGAAATTATGCAGATCCAGCGTTTCCAGGCTTGCCATGCCTTGGAATACTTCATACATATACTGGACATTCGAAGTATCGAAATGACTCAGATCCAGCGAAGTCAGCAGCGCACAATCCGCAAACATGCCATAGATGGAAATGACCTTGGAAGTATCGAAATGTGTCACATCCAGCTGTTCCAGCGACCGGCATCCTTTAAACATGCAGGACATGTCCGTGACATTCGAAGTATCGAAATTGCTGATATTCAGATCCGTCAGGTTTACACAGTTATAGAACAGCTGCGGCATCATCTCGACATGCGATGTATCGATACGCGAAAGATCCAGCGATGTCAGCGATTCGCAGCCCCGGAACATGCCGTTCATCTTTTTCAGGCTGTCCGTTTTAAGGTTTTGAAGATCAAGAGCTCCGCTTGTGAGATTACTGCATTCTCCGAACAGCTGTATCATCGACACGGTTTCCGTCGTATCAAAATCAAAAAAAGAGAACGAGGTCAGATTACTGCAGCCATAGAACCAGTTCTGCATCGATTCCGGCCGGATGGTATCGGCAGCAAGTGCGGTCTTAATCTCATTCAGATGCTGCTTCCATGGAACCTCATAGCTTTGCGGAGTCTTCTCGACATTGCTGAAGATCACGCCGGTATACGTGGAACCGTACCGATCGGCCAGCGTCCCTGCCGTATCATTCTCGTATTCATTGTAACTTCTGGTAAAAACCATCGTTCCGGCCGAAGGTCCTGCTGTCAGCAGTACGGCATACGCATGCCCGATATACTCGAAAACCCCCTGAATGATCCTGTTCTCATGCGCTTCATAAGTAAAGATCTTATCCATCGAAATCAGCGTGCCGTTGTTTCCATTGACAAACCCGTTACTGCCGGTCACGCCTTCGTACCAGCCTTTGAACTCATACTCGAAACTGCTGTGTGCCGTCAGTACAACGTTATCCCCTTCAATGAGAGTACAGTTCATGGAACCATTCATGCCATAGTGTTCAATGTAAGCGAAATCTGCCTCGTTTGTCACAACGATATCATAGGTACCGCCTTGTGTGACTCCAATCCCCAGATAGTAGTCCACGTACGCAACCTCATCCGCCACAGGTTCCGCCGAAATGATCCCGGCTTCTTCCTGTACCTCTTCAATCACAGGTTCCGCCTCATCTTCTTCCTGTACTTCTTCTGCTACAGGTTCTGCTTCTGTTGCTTCTTCCGTTTCTTCAAACGTTTCCGCAACCACCGTATCGGCTGATTCCTCCTGCGCTTCTTCCGCGTTCACTACATTCATTGACATCACGGAAGATACCAGAACGATCGCCGCCAACAGGCAAAGCAATGCTTTCATGATCCTTTTCATATGATATTCCTCCAAGATAGAGACATTCTTACCTATATTATAAAGCATAAGAAAAGGTGCTGCCTAGATAGACAGCACCTTGTTCGAATCAGTGATATGATGCCTTAATGATTGTTCATGTACTGATCCAAGCCATAGAGGAACGCAACAGTTTCTGCTCTCGTGCAGTCTCTGTCAGGTTCGAACTTGTTATCGGTAATGATATCATCAGGGATCATGTTCCTGGACTGTGCCCAGGCAACAGCCATGTAGTAGTACTTGCTGCTGTCGGTCATATCGTCATATGTCGGAACATTATCGACCTGCGGACAGCCTGCAGCTCTCCAAGTGAAGGTGATGATCTGCGCTCTCGAACACTTGTTTTCAGGGCTGAATGCTGTCTTCGATGTACCGGTCGTAACGCCGTTCTCATATGCCCAGTATACAGGGTTGTACCAGTACTTGCCCTTCAGGACATCCTTGAATGGTGTGCCATTCGCGAACGTCGGTTCCGGACTGCCCATATATCTGTGCAGGAACGTAACGACCTGTCCACGGATACAAGATCCATCCGGATCGAATGTCGTAGCGCTCGTACCTGTGGTAATGCCGTTTTCGTATGCCCAGTATACAGGATCATAGTAGTATGCGTTCTCATCCGCGACATCGCTGAACAGGACTTGGATCTCTGCTTCTGCCTTGACTGCGGCATTTTCCGTACTGGTAGCCGTGATGATGACCTTGCCGGCCTTGACACCGGTTACGACGCCATTCGCGCTTACCGTAGCGATCGCAGGATCCGAAGATGACCAGGTGACACTCCTCTGCGGAGAAGTCTCCAGGGTCAGCGTTTCGCCCGCGACAACGCTTGCCTTATCCGGTCTTACGATGAATGTCGGCTGATCGGTGACAACCACTTCTGCCTGTCCGGTCACAGTCTTTTCATAGATCGTGCCAGGCAGCCAGGTGTAAGAGAACGTTACCGTCTGTACACCTGCGACAGAAGAGTCGAAGTCTGAAGTGATTTCGCTGACGACAGCGTTCTCTTCGTAATCTTCGTTGAAGCTATCGCCGATCGTGATCGGGAATGTCGCAGAAGCGATTTCGAGCTCGTCACCCAGGCTGACCTTCGACGAAGCAAGTTCAACCGTCAGCGGATCATTTGCGGCACTCAGTGCCGGTTTCTGAGTCGGCTGACCCCATCCGCCTAAGCTGATGCCAGGAATCGAAGCGACCTGCATCGAGAACATGTTGAAGCCTTCGAATCCGCCGTTGGAAGCATAGTTCGATTTCGGCTCATAGTAACCTGCGTTCGCTATGACATGGACTCTGCACTCTTCTCTGTTCTCGGCAGCAGTCTGTAAGAACTGGATCTCGAACAGAACGGAACCACGCGGTACATGGTACGTGCTGGAAACCATCGCGATACTGGTAACCTGCGGATACTGTTCTGCCAGGATCTTGTACGTATTGGCAGCATTGCCGTATGTATTCTTCGCCTGATCTTCACAGATGATCTTGTTCTCAGGAACACCCTGTGCGATCAGCCACTTCTTCATTTCGCCACCCTCGGTGTTTTCCGGATGCGTAGAGTTAGCAGCCGTACCGCCACCTGTGACAGCGATATAAGCGTTCGGATACTTGTGCCATGCATTCAGAGCGACCTGCAGACGGCCGATCAGTTCAGGCTGCATTTCACCGGTCTGCTGATTCAGCTGGAATCCCAGACATACGATGACTAAGGAATCATCATCCGGTAAACCATCCGGTAATTCGCCGTAACGGTCTTCTTCGCTGCCGCCATTGACGACATAGCCGTTTCTGAATGGATACAAAGCATCATCCCAGTAATCCAGAGCCGACTTCCAGGCATCGCCCAGATAAGGATCGACTTCTTTCAGATCAGCCAGGATACGGTCGATATCATATTCAGCGGAGCTCGTGTAAGAGCTGACATACTGATTGTTCGTATTTCTGTACTGCGTGTAGTACAGCAACAGCTGCTTCAGCAATACTTTGGTTTCGGTATCGACACTCTTGGAATTCGTATAGGTTTCACCTTCGAATTCAACCGTTGCCGTATACTTGGTCACCATTGCGGTTTCTTCCACCTCAACAGTTGCTTCGACAACTTCCTGATGACCTTCGAATGTGCAAGTGAAGGTAGCGATCGCGGAGAGATTGTCCTCTGCCCAAGTCCAGACAGGTCTGCCATACGTATGAACCGCATGTTCGGAAGAAGCGGCACCTAAGATGACTGTCTCTTCCAGTGTCTGTACGTCATCGGTATTGATATCCGTCGTAATCAGTCTAACGGTACCTGTACTGCCTGCAGCAAATGTCAGGGTCAGGATCGTATCGTTCTTTCTGAAGCCTTCCAGATCGACGAATGCGAACAGGTACGTATTATTCTGACTGTCGTTCCAAGTCTTATGTTCGGCATTGGAATTCCAGCCTGTCAGTCTCGCCGTTGCCGGAACGACAACCGCGATCTTTCCGTTCTTGCTGAGTTCATCTGCAGTGACATTGATCGTGACATCCGTAGATACGCCATCCGTACCGGCTTCTTCACCGGCTCTGATGCTGTCAAGACCGCCATCCGCATTTTCCGCTACCGGAGCGAAATCTTCTGCTTGCAGATCTTCCGCAACCATCGTGAACGCATTCACGAACTCAGGAGCAGGTCTCAGTGCATTGCTGCCATCGGATGCATTATTATCCAAAGCGCTGATCAGCGTTGCCGGCCATACATCCGGTCCGAAATCGCCTGCGCGGTATGATACGAACTGACCATCTTCATAAGCCAGCTGGTAGACCACGCTGGTAGAACCGTCGTAGTGAGCCAGATAGAACTCGCCATCATCGCCCAGCAGCAGAGAGTTGCCTGTGGTTTCATCCATTAACGGATAATCCATCTGCAGATCCGTTTCGATATAGCCCAGATACAGGCTTCCGCTCGTATAGTAATCAAATTCCCACAGATAGCCTGCGTTATCCAAAGCGTACAGATAATCGCAGCCTTCCGACATATCAGCGCCGCCCCAAGCAATCGCCACAAACTGGCTTGCGCCTGTGTAATTCGCCAGATAGCTTGCCAGACTGTAGCCTCTGTTGAAGGTGTTCTCCATGATATCGGCACTCAGAAGCAGATAGCCTTCCGATACACCGAATACCAGGTGTCCGCCATTCGAAGCATTGTACAGGAACGGGAAGTCGATGTCTTCCATCGGAGCGCCGAATGCCGTCGTCGATTTCGACTTGGCAACTGCCTCCAGAGTATCGACATCCACCTGATACATGAAGCCTTCCCAGTCTTGCTGGTAGAAGTACTGTCCGTCATCGCTCATCCAGTCATAAGCCATCGCCGTCAGGCCATTCTCCAGTTCGCCGATTTCCGTATAGGTATCATCGTGATCCAGATCCCATGTATACAGAACCGGTGAGCCATCAACGCCCTGAACACCGCCGACGATCGTCGTTTCGATCGCCTTGACGGTAATCGTAGCTTCTGCCGTGATCGAAGGATCTTCATCGGAGATCGCCGTGATCGTCGTCGTACCGCTGCCTGTACCGGTAACGATACCGTCACCATCAACGAGTGCAATTCTTTCATCGCCGCTTACCCAAGTGACATCTTCGCATCCGCCCCAAGGATCCGCAGTAACTGTGAGTTTCACCGTGCTGCCCTTCATGATCAGTGCTTCTTCCGGATCGATCGACAGAGCCTGCAGACCCTGATCGAGTTCTTCCGTATTCAGATTCAGCTTATATGTTGTAAGGTTCGTCGCATAGTCATAGATTTCAACCAGATAATGTGCAGGAATTTCTTCCAGCTCAGAGAGGTCGAATTCATAAGTGACCTGCTCGCCCTTACGGACATTCTTCTTGCTTCCTTCTGTCGCAAGCGTGGTTCCATCATCCGTAAATAATGCGACCGCCGCAATGTACTGATTATCATGTGCAACGACAGTAAATACATTGTTTGCGAAATCGACATCGACGATATACGGAGCGGTATTATCGATCACGACAGGAACGCTCATCTCGGCGCCATCGCCTAAATCATCCCAACGGATCGTACCGTCTTCATTCACATAGTATTCCGGAGCCAGCTGATACTTCAGATTCAGAGCTGTTCCTTCTTTGACACGAGCCGGAGAATAGTTGACTGAAATAGAAGTCGAAATATTCTTCCAGACTGCCTGGTTACGATGGTAGTAAGCTCCAAGAGAAGCGCCGCCGACCTGCGTGTAGATCGTAGAATTGCCCTTGGTAATCAGAAGTCTGCTTGCTGCAGCGTTTCTGATCTGAACATACTGCAGATCCGTGATCTTGGAATCACTGCTCATTGCGTTACGTTCAGGCATATATTCTTCATCCCAGATGACCGGGTTGCCGCCGAAGAGATGCTTCTCGGAATCGCCTGGATACTGGATCAGGAATGAATTCCATACGGTACCCAGATAAGGTTCACGCGTTTCTTCTTCATAGACGACATCCAGAAGGTTCATCTTATCGTACATCGAAGCATCCGTCCAGTTGCCATAGAAACCTAAGACAGGGATGGAATGCGTGACGCCTAATGCGCCATCATAAGCTTCGCCTTCCTGCGCATAGATGTAACCCTCGATATAGTTGCCATTCGGAGCATCGCCCAGCGCGGCATTCAGACCGGAAACCGTCAGTTCGATTTCCAGAGCATCGCCTGCCTTGGCGATCACGCCGTTGTATGCCAGCAATTCGAATGCCAGACGTGCGTCATAGGTATCGATATCGCCATCATTATCCAAGTCAGCCAGATCCTCATCCGCCAGAGAATTATGCAGTTCATCGACATATTCCAGCAGATACTGCGCATCCAGCTCATCGGCTGTGCCATTCGCATCGAAGTCATAGCCATTGATCTTCCAGGTATATTCCAGATCGAGATCTTCGATATCCTGCAGACGATAGCCATCCTGGATCTTCTGCGTAAAGAACCTTGCACTCAGATAATATTGAACATCCTCATCGGAGAAATTATGTAAAGTGAAAGTTGTAGTGAAAGAATCCTCACGTACTTCACCCAATTCGACTTTGACCTTTCCGTCAGCGATCGAATCGGCTGCAGACAACGGAGCCGCATCGGCGACGCTGTCGATCGTGATATATGCTTTCGCATTGATAGCCGCATTGACATCTACCAGACCGGCACCCTGTTTCAGAATGGAATACAATCCCTTCGTCTGGTGCTCGACCGGTTTTGCCGTAGACATCAGCATGCTCAGCGCCAGCTGTCTCAATGTCTTACCCGTCTTGGCAGGGAGATCATGCTCTCTTGCATACTGGTTGAAGACAGCGACGACACCGGCCATCTGCGGAGCAGCCATGGAAGTACCGGACATGTTCTCATAAGCCTTGCCACCGGCAACCGCGCCATTGACGGACCAGATATTTCCGCCAGGAGCAGTGATTTCCGGTTTCAGAGACAAATCGCCAGGAACGCCCCAGCTTGAGAAATCGCTCATCGTGTAGTAATCGACATCGCCAGGATTGGAAACGCCGACGCGATCAGCGATCGTGATCGTACCTGTATAGTAAGGGATGCCATCTTCGGAGGTTACTTCCGTAGAAGCAGCTTTGATCGCCAGACCATCGGCCTGCGTGATCGAAACGGCAGGATTCGTATAAGTATATCCTGTCAGGTTCATGCCGATCGTACCCTCGGTATTGTTGTAGATGATAATCGCGACTGCGCCAGCACCCATCGCTGCGTTTGCTTTCGCAAAGAACGAAGAACTGCCACGGCTGCAGATAGCGACCTTACCGGCAACGATATCCTCGCCTAAAGCGAAGAATGTATCGCCTTCCTGACCAACATGGTTGTTATCATCGACGCCAGGTCCATCCAGGAAGACATATTCGTATTCGCCGGCGATCGAAGTCATCGGTGCGTTGTTTGCGCTGGAACCATCGTCATAGACATAGTTCTTGCCTGCAACACCGAAGAAATTGCCAGTCGCACCTTTATTATCGATAGAAGCCGTCGTAAATGATGTGCCAAATGAACCAGGGCTGCCGCCTGTATGATAATTGATATCATCGTCATACAGAACGCCATTATTGTTCCGGGTCCAGTCATAGTTGTTACCGGCAGAGTTGGTTGTGATCGTAGCCGAAGCAGACAGTTCATCCAGGATATCCTGATAAGCCGTCGTGACCATACCGGCACTGGCAGAACCCAGTGACAGGTTGACCGAATCGGCACCCAATACGATCGCGTCTTCGATTGCGACAAAGTAATCGGAATCATAAGCGCCGCCGCCCTTGCCGAAGACCTTCATGATCAACAGCTGCGCATCCGGAGCTTCACCTTGTGTGAATACGCCATCTTTATACAAAGACTGCACATAACCGCCATTATCATCCGTGACATAACGGTTACCGGTTGCGATACCTGCGACGTGCGAACCATGTTCGCCCTGCGAATCATTGTCATGCGTGACATCCAGATCCTTGTCGACATAGTTGATCGCATACGGAACCTTCGTAGAAAGGTAAACCCTTCTGGAATTACGCAGGAACGCGCTGGCATTCAGCTGATCCCAGACGGCTTTGACATCCGCTTCCGTCATCAGATTCACTGTCTTGCCATTTTCGATATCTTCCGCGATCGCTACATCAAATGCAGCTGGATCAAACAGTTCATGATCCGTATCAAGACCGGTATCGATGATCGCAACCTTGCTTCCTGCACCGGTATAACCCTGTGCCCAGGCAAAGCTGCCACCCGTCATTTCCGTAGCCGTACCCATATTCGGATCATCAGGATCCACGGATACGACATCCGGAGCATAGCTTGTCTCGATAATGACATCTTTGACACCAAGAATCGTCTTGATCTCATCGATCTTGTCATAAGGAACATTGGCAGAAATCATGTTGCCGGCCAGTGTGATATTCCAGACGACATCCAGATTTTCGCCATTCAGGACTTCTTGCGAAATCGTCTTTGCCATAGCATCCTGCTTTGCCTTCAGGCCTGCACGATACTGTTTGGCTGAAGCGTTCTTGCCGATATTTTCCGTGGCATAACCTGCACCGATCGTCGACTTATCCTCGAGAACGATCGAAACACGGACCATTCCGCCAACCGCTTCCGGTTCTGCCGAAATCTTCCCTGCGGCTTCCTTGGAAGAGAACAGACGGCCTTTGCCTTCGTTCTCGACCTGTTCGAAAGTCACAGTTTCCGAATCGTCTTCTGCAAGAACCTTTGCGCTTGCCACACCGGTTCCCGTTACTACAAGAAGCAACGTCAGAACCAAAGAAGCAAGCTTCCTAAGAATGTTGTGTTCTTTCATACAACTCCCCTTTCTGTGATTAAGAAAAATAAGAAAAAATTCCCTTAATGTATTAATTATATTTGCTAACGGGTACTCTTTTCAATAAATGTTATCGGTTACATAACAAGAAACCGTTCTTTTTCTCATTGTTATGAAAATATTTTCATTCCCTGTTTTGATCCTTTTGCGATACTTTAAGAAATAAAAACTCTTCGTTACGAAGAGTTCTGCATGATAAGAATAAAAGTGCGTATCTAGTGCATATATCTGTATAGGAAGGTCACGACCTGAGCCCTGCTACAGGTCTTGTCCGGCTCGAAAGTCGTCTTTGTCGTTCCGGTCGTGATTCCGTTTTCCAATGCCCATAAGACAGCCTTGTAGTAGTATTTGTCTGCTTTGACATCCTTGAACGGATTGGCTGTCGTCACAGGCTCGGGAGAACCCGCAAACCTCCATAAGAAAGCGACTACCTGAGCCCTGGTGCAGGTCCTGTCCGGCTCGAAAGTCGTATCCGTCGTACCGGTCGTGATCTGATGATCATATGCCCACAGTACGGCATTGTAGTAATAATCATCCGGCGAGATATCGCTGAATAGAGTCAAGATATCTGCCACCTGCGGATTGCCTGCTGCGCGATACAGGAAAGTAACGACCTGTCCCCTGGTACACGTTGCATCCGGAGAAAACCTGTGGGCAGAGGTTCCGGTCGTGATTTGAGGATTGTGGCCATATGCCCATAGAACGGAATCAAAATAGTACTGATCCGGATGGACATCGTCAAACGGATTATATGTCGTATAGACGGTGACGTCATAATTGTTGGAATAATGAGACCATGAGATCCCCGGGATATACGATTTCACCCGGTAAAGATAATCTCCTTCTCTCACATCCGGATCCACGTAATAATTATCGGAAGTCTCCGCGATCTTCGACCAGGAGCCTCCGACTCTTTTCCTATATACCCAGTATTTTGTCGCATCTTCATCTTTTTCCCACTCGACACGCAAGCCATCGGCCTGTTCATAATAATCCGTAAAAGCAGGAGGATCCGGGTATCGGCTGATGAGATAACCCATTTTCTGCACATCCTTCTTCTCAATGATCCTGCCCCAGCGTACCGTTCCCTGGGCATCGCGATTCGCATCGCATATGACGATGTGGTCGTCATATTTCTCCAGAACCACGACAGAGTGCGTATCATTCTTGTTTCGGATGATGTCTCCCGGGCGAACGGCGTCATAGGTGAAGATGCCATGGCCTTTGGGATAGAAATAACCGCCATCTTCATTTTTGATGGCATATCTCTTGACCCAGTAGTCTCCGTTCGGATCATCTCCGAATGCCGCATTGGAACAGTAAGCCGCCCAGCCAGCGCATTCGTACAAATCTACGTAATAATTCGTTCTCCACAGATACCACGTAATGGTGCGATTCCATTTTGATCCATCGGGATATTCGCTCTTTAATGCAATGATCCGACGATATGCATCCTGTGTCGTGATGATTTCCGATAATGCCCGGGTGTCTGGGAGTTCATAGCTGTAAGTTTCCGGTAACGGGCCGGTTATGGCATCCGGTTCTTTTTTTTCTGATGACAGATCCTCTTCCGGTTCAGCGGCTTCGTACACATCGCTGTATTCCATTACAGCCGTATCGTCTTCATCCGCCTTTATGATTGCGAAAGAAGACAGAAAAATCATGCATACAGCCAGGCATCGAAACAGCTTCCTGAAAATAGCTAGTATTTTGTCAGATATGTTGTTCATCTTGTGATGTCCTTCCCTTATCGATCTTTCTATCTTGAATCGTAATCACTCCAGCAGGAATGCCTTGCAGCGTTCCACATCATACAGGAACGTCGCCGACGACCAGGACGATCCGTTCCGTATCTCTTCCAGCATCGCATCGGCATCCAGCGTATTATCGATATATACGACGGCTTTCCCGTGATAGCCGATCTCATCGAAAGCGGCTTGGATCGTTCCAATCCCTTCCTGATCGATCGGATATACGATCTGTCCATTCAGGAAATAGTAGCACGCGCAGTTGGAAGTATATCTGGCATTCTTATTCGTCAGCAGAACGACAGGAATCTCCGCCATTTCCTCGGACATCCTGACGCTTTCTTTATATTCCGGATACAGATACTGCACCGTATTCGTCGCATAGCTGCCAAACACAAGTCCTGTCAGCAGGACCATTGCTGCCATACGCACATAACTCTTCTGATTCTTCGAGATCTTGCCGATCAGAAGAACGATGATCAGCAGGATCAATGGTACGATATTGAAATAATATCTGTCTTTCTGATACGGAGCCACTTTCGATACGATAAGCAGATCCCCGATGCAGGCAACAGCCATAAAAGCGATCGCATAATCCGGTTTTCTGAAAATTCCGCCATTCCGATCCATCCGTTTCCGATCGAATGCGATCAAAGCGATCACCGCAGCAACCAGTGCCAGGATCAGGATATTCTGTCCCGCAAACAGTTCTCCATTGATGACCTTGACACAATCCAGGACATGAGAACTGTCGCCCTGGAAATTCGCGAACGCTTCCTTCCCCCGGTAGCCCTGAAAAATATGCTTATACATGCTTGGCCACAGTCCGTAACTTACCGCCAGACCCAGAAGCATCATTCCCAGATATCCGATCATGATCCGATACTTTTTTGTGAAAAAGAGATACAGACCCCAGAATGCCGCGACAAAAAACGCGAAGATCACGAAATAATACTGGGTCAGAAAACCGAAGACAAGACAAAGCAGAAACAGGAAATAAGACATGAGACGTTTCTTCTGATCCTTCTCATGGAAATCATTGCGATACCAGCGGACATGCAGGTAACAGAACAGTACCGTAGCACAGGTCAGGACCATATACATCCTGATAAAGACGGCCGTACTGACTGCCGCAACGCTGAAACCATACAGACCGATCGCCACATACGGAACGATCCGGTTCTCTGTCAGCTCCTGCGCCATCCTGTACAGCACATAAACCGTGATGACAAAAAACACGATATTCAGTCCGATCCCGTTCCATTTCGAAAAGACATCGACATTCAGCGAGCACGCGATATGCAGAAGCAGATAATAGATCGGCGGATGTACATCCTTCTTGATGCTGCGATAGGTTCCTTTCAGATCGAACTTCTCTTCCTCGCTGACCGTAAAATAATCCTGGAAATAAGAAGAATCATGCCAGCGGTTCAGATAGGAACCCTCCGGACGATCCGCATTGACCGAGGGATATCCCGTCTGACAGACGAATTCATAAGAGTAGAGTTCATCGCCAAAATAAGCCTCTTTCCGATCCACCCAAAAAACGATGTTTGCCAGCTGCAAACATAAGATCAGGATCAGAATGAGATTTCCGATCGATTTATGATAAGAAAGTTTTGAATGTTGATCACGCATCTGCATTTCCTCTGTTTTCAGACTTGTCCTGATGAAATCTAGTTTTCAAATATATCATAACAGAAACAAAAGAGAATGATGGAAACGAATGGCTGTGCCCTTTTATAAAGCGGTTCAAATATATTATTTTTAGTTCTTATGAGTTATATTATTGTCATGAGACTTGTGGCGAAAAAACTGTATGGCATCTTTGCGGTAGCAACGTTGTTTCTCAGTGTCATCATATTTGGCTTACAGAAATGGCTGTTCAGAACCTGGGCGGAACTCTCTGCCGATGAATTGCTGTTTCATTTAAAAGTTTCACTGGTTGGAACCAGCAGCAAGATGGTCAAAACAGCCGTGCTGCATTATGTGATTCCGGGAATTCTTGTTATGGCTGCCTTTCTGGCGATCCTGCTTTTCGTTCGCCGCCGTCACCAGCCATTGCTGAAATATCTTTATACCTTCTACCTGATCGCAGGACTGGCTCTTATGCTGTTCTCCTGCTATCGCGTAGAAAGAAAAACGGGATTGTTCCGCTATCTGTATGCATCCCTGACGGTCAGCGACGATGGCAGCGAGGATTTTATCGCGGAACACTATGCCGATCCCGCGGAAGTCGCGCTGACGTTTCCTGAAACAAAAAGGAATCTGATCTTCATCTATCTGGAATCCGCAGAAATCACTTTTGGCGATATCGACAGCGGTGGCGGTTTTGAAACCGGATGCATTCCGGAACTGCAGCAGATCGCAATCGAGAATGAGGATTTTTCCGGCGACAGCGACTCCTTGAACGGAAGCATCCCGCTTCCCGGTTCAAACTGGACCATGGGAGCCATGTTTGCTCAATCCTCCGGTCTTCCTTTGCAGCTGGCGATCGGCGGAAATGGCATGCAAGGAAAAGACAGCTTTTTCCCGAATCTTTCCACCCTTGGCGACATTCTGGAAGATGCAGGATACAAGCAGGAACTGCTTCTGGGTTCCGATGCGCAATTCGGAGGAAGAGACGTCTATTATCGCGATCATGGCGATTACACGATCCTGGATTATCCATGGGCGATCAGCGAAGGAAAGATCCCGGAAGACTATAAAGTATGGTGGGGCTTTGAAGATGAAAAGCTTTACGAATATACAAAAGAAGAACTGCTATCTCTCTCGGCAGCCGGGCAGCCTTTCAATCTCACGCTCCTGAATGTCGACACGCATTTCCCTGATGGGTATATCTGCCGCTTGTGCGGCGACGAATACGGTGACGATCAGTATGCGAACGTCTATGCATGCTGCTCGAGACAGATCGCGGAACTTCTGGATTGGATCAAATCGCAAGATTTTTATGAGAATACAACGATCATCCTGTCAGGCGATCATCTTACGATGGATGGCAATTTCTGCAATCGTGTGGATGAACAGTATGAAAGAAAAGCCTATTTCGTTGTGATCAACGGAGCGGCAGAACCGGAAACGAATGAAGCACGCTACTATTCGACCATGGATCTGTTCCCTACGACTCTGGCGGCAATGGGCGTTGAAATTGAAGGAGACCGTCTCGGTCTGGGCGTAAATCTGTATTCGAAAGAAAAGACACTGCTGGAGACATACGGCTTGGAAGAATGCACAAAAGCTCTGGAAAAGCCTTCGCCTTTCATGCAAAGCATCAGCCAGATCACTCTGACCGAAGAAGACCTGGATATTCTAAAGACAACCGCAGTGCTGGATGTAAAGACCAATAAAAACGATAAGATCGTAGTACAGCTGTCCAAATTGAGAAGCATCAATTTCAATAACCTGAAACGCGCAGATCTGGAAGTGGTTGACAACGAAACCCAGGAAGTCTACAGGTATAAAATGAAGGTCGTTACCTATGAAAACAATCCGAACGTGTTCGCTGTAAAAGCCACAACGGATCTTCCTTCTTCAAAGATGAATGATATTACCGTACGTTTCTATTTCAGTGCGGAAGGCATTTATGATTATCTGATCTATGAAGAGAATCTGGCAGACAAGGAATGATATCCGGATAACCGTTTATATCTCTTATTCGAACATACTTCTTTAATGATTTCATGATCGACCCTCCCATAATCAGTGCCAATATTCCAAACTAGGATGTTTTTCCAATTCAAGTATAAATGAATCTTTTCCATTTATATATAGCTGAAATACAAAAAGACCGTCATAGACGGCCTTTGAGTTGTTTCACAATTAAATGATTAATATGCGTCGTCGTAACGCTTCAGGAAGGTCACGACCATGGAACGCACGCAGTTGTCTCCAACACCGAAATGGCTGGAAGATACACCGGAAGTGATACCCGTGGACAGTGCCCAGTTGATCGGCTCATAGTAGTATTTGCCTTCAGACACATCCGCGAAATTCATTTCGACCGGCACATAGTCCGGAGCGTATCCTCCGTTTGCGTAAGCGGCAGCCCTGTACAGGAACGACACGAACTGCTCCCTCTTGCATTTGGCATTCGGAGAGAAGGTGGTAGAGGACGTGCCTGTTGTTATGCCGTTCTCGTAGGCCCACAGTACGGCCTTGTAGAAGAACTTGTCTTCTGTCACATCACTGAAAGGATTGTCTCCTTCCGGTTCAGGACAGCCTACGGCTCTCCACAGTAAGGTGACTACCTGTCCCCTGGTACAGTTGTCGTTTGGTGAGAACTTGGTACCGCTTGTACCTGTAGTAATACCATTATCGAATGCCCAGTAAACCGGTTCATAGAAGTACTTGTTGCTTTCTGCGACATCGGTGAAGAGGATCCTGACCTGGATGGAATCGCTATAGCCCGTTTCCTGTTCCGTCGCAGTGACCGTCACAATGCCTGCCTTGATGCCCTTGAGGATTCCCGTATCGCTTATGGTAGCGATCGAAGGATCGGAAGTGCTCCAATCGATGTCATATGAACTATCGTTGACCGTAAGCTGATAGGTATTGCCGGCTTTCAGATGACTCAGCGGACTGATCGAGAATCTGACCCACGTACCTGACCATGCTGTCGCATTTGAAGGATACTGTTCATACAGTTCCGTTTCCGTCTTGGACAGTCCCTTCTGGGCATTGTTCCAGGTGCCTGCCGTCAGTTTGGCATCATCGAACCATCTTCTGAACAGCGCGCCGAGTTTTACACTGCAAAGCGCAGGACAGGAATCGAACATATGCCGCATATCCTCGACTCTTGCAGTGCTGAAACCGCTGATATTCAAAGAAGTAAGAGACGTGTTCTCATAGAACATCTTATACATGCTGGTGACCTTGGCGGTACTGAAATTGCTCAGATTCAGGGTATGCAAAGAACTGAGACCCCAGAACATTCTTGCCATATCGGTAACGTTTGAGGTTCTGAAACTGCTCAGATCAAGCGAAGTCAGGGATCTGCATCCTCTGAACATATCCGCCATCGAAGTGACATTCGAAGTATCGAACGCACTGACATCAAGCGTCTTCAGAGATGAACAACCATCGAACATGCTTTGCATATCCGTAACGTTCGAAGTATCGAATCCCGTTCCATCGAACGAAGTCATCTTGGACAGGCTCGTGAACCAGTACAGCATCGTTTCAGGCGCGATCGTCTGTCCTGTTGCGACCTTGACGGTCTTGATGGAATCTCTCTTGTCGTTCCATGGGACATCGGACATGGAAACAGGGGTTTCCATCGTTTCAATATCCGTATAAACGATACCCGTATGAGAAGTTCCGTTGATCGTTACCGTGTAACGTTCTCCATTCGTATAATCCGATATGCTTCTGAAGAAGATCATATCTCCGTCATCTTTCAGGATCGCATAAGCGCTGCTTTCCGTTTCCACATCGACCGTGACTGCCTTGATCCTGGCTGTCTGTCCGGAAGAAGTCAGGCTGCTCCAGGAGTTGCCATTATTGCTGGAATAGCTCAGATCGTTGCTGGTATTGTTATAGAAACGGTAAGTCGATCCGTCATTGTAGCTGTATGTCTGCGATTTGTCGGTCAGTGCCAGGAACGTTCCGCTTCCTGACAGTTTCACGACGATTGAATACTTTTCTCCTTTCGTCAGAATGACCTTGCTGTTCAAAGGAACCAGATAATATCCTCCATCTTCGATATAACCCGTCTGTGTGCAGGCAAGCGTTCCGGAAGTCGGCTTGCCATTTGTGACACCCGTATAGATGGAAATCGTATAGTTCAGCTGGGAACCGTCGACGCAGAAAGCGACATCTTTCAGCTGTTCTGCCGTATTGGCAACCGTATAGATATTCGACACATAACCGGTCGATGAGAATTCCACGAAAGAATAATCCTGGCTGCTTCCGTCATACTGATACAGATGGGAACTGTTCGCATCAAAGGAATCATCGATTTCCACTTCATAGAAAACAGCCAATGCATCAACGATACTCGTATCGTAATAAGAAATCCAGAAATAACCGTTGTTTCCCCAACCTCGGCCCCAGCTGTTCTTGATCAGCCAGGCGCCGTCGCCGGATGGTCTCTTGGAGCTTTTGAAATTATCCTTGCTATAATTGTCGTTCCAGCCAACCAGCGTTACCGCATGGTTTCCGTAATTGGATTCATAACTGTTCTGATAGTAAGCACCGGTCGATGAATTGAACCATTTGTCATCATGGAAATAAGATACTGCCATGGCGCCGTTGTTCATCAGACAACGCTTGACCAGATCGGTCTCTTCCATCGACAGCCATCTGGCAGATCTCAGCCTGTATTTCGTGCTGTAGCAAGGTTCCGTTCCGTTTCCAGCGATATACGTTTCCGCCTGGGAATACGGATAAACCGATTCATCGGACAGACCGACCCCGCTGGCGATCGAAAAGATAGCAGTCAGATCCCATCCTCCCGCATCAAGCACATCGCTTCTCGGCGTCATCTTGTTGCCGTCGTTCTTGATCAGGTTCATCGGATCTTCCAGCTGATAGCTGCTCCAGGTATAATATGCCACCTGCAGTTCCGCAAGATCCAGCGTCCTGCCGTATTTCTTCAATACGCCGCTTTCCGCCGAACCCAATGCCGCAAAAGACCAGCAGGTTCCATAAGGATTCTGATTCTTGACACTGGTGACCATTCCCAGATCTTTTAATGAGTAGCTCGCAGGAATCGAATCCTGAATCGAATCGGATTCTTTCTGATGCTTCAAAGGCTCCTTATCCAGCTTTGTCGCATGGAAAGTCAGCGGCGGCGTAACGAAACCGTCGTCGTTTCCGCTTTCTTCTTCCGATTGAGGTTCCTGCTCCTCAGGTTCTTCCATTGTTTCCTGAATCACTTCAGATGATTCAGCGATGCCGTCATCTTCTGCCATTACGATCCTTGCTGAAAGCACAGAAGCGCACAACAGGACAACAGCCATTAATATCGTGAATAGACGTTTCATATCTGATCCCTCCGGATATACGTGTCTAATTTTATATTATAATTTATATTTTCATAAAAAAGTATGATTCTCTTTGTTTTATCACACATAATTTTCCATAATTCCATGATATTTCTCATACATCTGTTTTCTATGATTAAGATGTCAGAAATGACAGAAACATAAATGACCCCCTTATCTGTAAGAAAGCTCCCTGGGAGCTTTTCTTTATCGAAAGAAAAAGGTGCTTGTTATAATTGGAATAGATGCTGATACTGAAGGAAATCTCAAAAACATATAAGACAGGCGAACTGGTACAGAAAGCTCTGGATCGGGTTTCTTTGAACCTGAGAGACAATGAATTCGTCGCTGTCCTGGGTCCTTCCGGATCAGGCAAGACCACATTGCTGAATATCATCGGAGGCCTGGATCGCTATGACGAAGGCGATCTTGTGATCAACGGAGTCTCCACCAAAGATTATAAAGACAGAGACTGGGACAGCTACCGCAACCATGCGGTCGGTTTCGTGTTTCAGTCCTACAACCTGATTCCGCATCAGAGCATCCTTTCCAATGTGGAACTGGCCCTGACCATTGCCGGTGTTTCTGCCAAAGAACGAAGAAGACGGGCGCTGATCGCTTTGGAAGAAGTCGGACTGAAGGAACAGGCACATAAGAAACCGAACCAGATGTCCGGCGGACAGATGCAGCGGGTAGCGATCGCCAGAGCGCTGATCAATGATCCCGATATCCTGCTGGCGGATGAACCGACCGGGGCTTTGGATAGCACCACTTCCTTGCAGGTGATGGAACTGCTGAAAGCGGTCGCGAAAGACCGTCTGGTCGTCATGGTCACACACAATCCGGAACTGGCGAATGCTTACGCGACCCGGATCGTAAAGCTCAAAGACGGACAGATCATCGCGGACAGCGATCCTTACTATCCTACACAGGTCACAAAGAAAAACTACACAAAACGCAAGGCACGCATGTCTTTTCTGACCGCCTTGTCGCTTTCTTTCAACAATCTGCTGACCAAAAAAGGAAGGACCATCCTGACCGCATTTGCCGGCTCCATCGGCATCATCGGCATCGCCCTGATCGCTTCCCTGTCGACCGGTTTCCAGAACTACATCGACAAGATACAGGAAGACACTCTTTCTTCCTATCCGCTGACCATCACCTCGGAAACCGCCGATACGACATCTGCGATCCTGGCCATGGTCTCGGACCGCGAAAACAATAAAACGGAAGGAGACAAAGTCCGGGAACGCCAGTATCTGACGACCATGTTTTCATCGATCGGAACCAACGATCTGAAGACTTTCAAGCACTACCTCGATACCCATCCCGAAGAATACCGCGACAGCGTCACGCATATCAATTACAGCTATTCCGTTTATCCTACGATCTACACCATCGATGCGGCAGAACGGTTGAGCCAGCTCAATCCTTCCACGCTGATGTCGACGATGTATTCCTCCCAGGGAAGCTCTTTCATGTCTGCCTTATCCATGGGCAATAATACCATTTTCACCGAAATGAACGAAGATCTCGATTCCTACAGGGATCAGTACGATGTCTTGGCCGGCAGATGGCCAGAGAGCTACGATGAAATGATCATCGTCTTATCCGAACCGAATTCCATCTCGGATCTGTTGGTCTATTCCCTGGGGCTGAGAGATACCAACGAACTGCGTACCATCATAAACAACGTCATGGCGGGAGAGGATGCCGGTGTCAAGAATCAGCCGAAAGAATACAGCTACGACGAGCTGATGGCGATCGATCTGCGACTGATCAGACCCGCTGAATTCTACCGCTACAACGTAAAATACGACGTCTACGAAGACATGTCTGCCGATGAAGGATATATGCAGGATCTCTATGACCGTTCCCTGCGTCTGAAGATCGTAGGGATCGTCTGTCTCAAAGAAGGAAACAGTTCGATGGCCCTGAATCCCGGAGTCTGTTACACCAAGGATCTCTGCCGCTACATCATCGATGAAGCATCCCGTTCTTCCATCGTCAAGAAACAGCTTGCGGACAGACAGACCGATATCTTTTCAGGCAAACGTTTCGATGAAGAAAACGATGAGGAAGAGAAGCTCGATTTCAACGACATGGTCGAGATCAACGAAGAGATGCTGAAAGACGCATTCAAGATCAATATCGAAGAAGACGATCTCAGATTCGGCAACATCGATGAGAAACAGATGCAGAAGATCGTCATGGACAGCGCGCAGACAGCCGCCGACATGATCGCCAATACCCCGGACAAAACGATGCTGACAGGGGTCTTTACGCTGGTCAACAGTTCGCTTCTGCAGCAGCAGACGGAGCTCTATGAATCCGCACATCTGATCGAAGAAAACCAGGAAGAAGTAGAAGAAACCGCGACAGTCACCAGACTCGTGCTGAAGGAAGACGATCTCAAGAAAGCATCTTTCTCGATCGATGGAAAGACCTATAAACAATTTGCCAAAACGCTTCTGGAAACCAATCAGCAGTATCTGGATCAGCTGGAAGGCGTCGATATCGATACGCTGATGGATATGATCAGCATGGACCGTTACGATTCCCTTGCCCAAGGCGTACGATCGATGTATGATGAATACTATGCTTCGATCAAAGAAATAGCGATCGATGGCCAGGTGACCTACAGCAAAGATGACAACGGCAACATCACCTATTCCGGCACTTCCAGCCTGAACAGCGCAGTCCTGCTGGCACAGTCCCTAAGAAATGAAACCGCCCTGGAGAACACGTCCGGCGTCATCAGCGATCTCCTCAACGAATTCACCGTCATGATGATCGCATCGCAGATCGGTACAGCGACCGCCCAGATGATGGAACCGATGACCGATTCTTTATCCAAACTCCAGGACCTGTTCACGGAAGACACGATTCAATTCGATACGGACAAGTTTGCCAAAGCCTTCCGTTTCAGCATGGATCAGGATGAACTGCAGAGACTCATGGAAACGATGATGACCGGATCACAAGAAAAGACTGCCAAAGGCAATCTGCTTTCCTTAGGCTATCAGGATCTCGACGATCCGACTTCCATTTCCTTCTATTTCAAAGACTTCGATTCCAAGGAAGATTTCTTATCCTTCCTTGATTCCTATAACGATAAGACCGACGAAGACACGCAGATCCGTTATACCGATATCACCGGGATCCTGATGAATTCGGTCAAGACGATCGTCGATGTCGTGACCTATGTGCTGATCGCTTTCGTTTCGATCTCTCTGGTGGTCTCTTCCATCATGATCGCGGTCATTACCTTGATCTCGGTCATGGAACGGACCAAGGAGATCGGCATCTTAAGAGCCATGGGTGCTTCAAAAAGAAATGTTTCCTCGATCTTCTCTGCGGAAACATTCATCATCGGTCTGCTGTCAGGTACTTTAGGGATCGGCGTGACACTGCTGCTGCTGCCGATCATCAATAAGATCATTCACGAATTGACCGGAAACTATGAGGTCAACGCGGTACTGCCGGCCAAAGGCGCGATCGCTCTGATCATCATCGCCGTCATCCTGACCATGATCGCCGGCTTCATCCCATCCAAGAAAGCCGCAAGACAGGATCCGGTCGTCGCTTTAAGGACGGAATGATCACCTTCCGCCAAAGACCGTTCCCTCAATGTCAAGATAATGCATCAGTTCCGATACCGTCACAAGCTGGTATCCCTGATCCATCAGTTCAGGGACGATCCTTTCGCACGCTTCTGCCGTGCTTGTATATAGCGAATGCATCAGCACGACATCGTTCGGAGTGCTGTCGTTCATGACATTCTGATAAGTCGTACCCGCATCGCGATTGCTCCAGTCGCGGGAATCCACATTCCACAGGATCGCAGTCATATCCATTCCCTGTTCCATCGAAGTGTTCCGTTCCCCGTAAGGAGGACGGTAGATCTTCATCTGATAACCGGTCTGTTCATAGAGTTCATCCGCAACCATGACGACTCTTTTTTTCGCTTCCGCATCGCTGTAATCCCCGAGATGTTCATGGGACATCGTATGGGAACCGTATTCCAGTCCCAGAGCGATCCCTCTTCTGGTATTCTCGATCTCTTTCTCGCTGAAACGGTCTCCCACAAAGAAGAAGGTGCATCTTGCGTCATATTTCTCCATGAGATCATAAATCCTGGAATCGACTGCGGCATAAGGCCCGTCATCGAAGGTCAATGCGATCATAGGACGTTCCGGATCGATGTAGCGATGTTTGTGATAGGTCTCGGTCATGATGCCGAAGTTTTTTCCGGTGACTGCGGAAGCGTAGGCCAGCGGCACGTTCAGCGTATAGTCATATTGCGACACATATATTTTCAGATAGCCGTCTTCCACGTTCAATGTATATTCTTCGATGGGAAGCCTGTCCGGAGCCGTATCCAGAATGAAGCGGCTCGTATAGGCGATATCCAGTCCATCGGCTTTCATCGCATATCTAAGCTGATCGGAAACGATCTCCCTGTCGATGATCGACAGATCAGGATCTTTATAGTCTTTGGTCAGATAGAAAGTTTTCCCTGTATCATAGACGATACATAAAAAATCCCCAAGCTCTTTCACTTCAAAATCATGCGTCGCTTCCTCTTCGTTTTCGCACAGACCCATCGCATAATCGCGGATCTTTTCGTTGTTCGGATAGTAGACGACGCACTTGCCATCCTGATGCTTGCAGGCATCCTTGCGTATCTTTTTTCCTCCGCAGCCCATCAGCAGCAGAAGGATCAGAATCATCAGTACGATCTTTTTTTCTTTCATAAGCATCTTGTCCATTACTATTATACTTGCCTTCGTTCCTTTATAATAAGAAATGTAAGATAATCTGCAGCAATCGCTGCTTAAGGAGAATTATGACAAAAGAATTCATTATCGAAATGATCGGCTATCTCGGATCCCTGCTGGTACTGGTATCCTTTGTGATGACCAGCGTCTTCAAGCTTCGCATCGTCAACAGTATCGGCAGTTTCATCTTCATGGTCTATGCCCTGATCATACGTTCCTATCCGACCGCCATCATGAATTTCTGCCTGGTCCTGATCAATCTGCGTTTCCTCATAAAAATGTCGCGTGGCGGAAAGGAATTCGAACTGGTCCATGCGGATGTGGAAGATGGCTATGTGCAGTATTTCCTGAACAAGTACCACGATGACATCAACAAATTCTTCCCTCATCAGGATTTCTCTTTCCCGAAAGAAGCCAAAGCCTATCTGGTCTGTCATGAAGGCAGGCCGGTCGGTCTGACCATCGGGAAACAGAACGGTTCTGAAATGGAACTGCTGCTGGATTATTCCATCGAAGCGTATCGGGATTTCTCAATCGGTGCCTATCTCTTCAATCAGCTAACAAAAGAGGATATCACGAAAGTCACTTATGCCGGACCGGATGAGAACCATAAGGAATATCTGCAGAAGATGGGCTTCGTGAAAAAAGAAGATCATTACGAAAAAGAACTGTAGTCATTCATACAGTTCTTTGAATAACGGACTCTCCAGATCACGGATATCCTCGAAAGAGAAGGTCCGTCTGTCTGCCGCAATCAGAAGCCGTTCCACCAGATCGACTCTGCGTATCACAGCGGTCGTGCTCATGTAGGCACCGCCGCTTTTTTTCTCGTCTTCCACGAAGTATTCGATCTTCACTTCCGGCTGTTCCTTGAGATGGCTTTCCAGGATATGGAACTTCTGATCCAGTTCCTGTTTCTCTTCTTCGCTCAGTTCCACGAAACATTCCGTCAGTCTGCTCGCTTCGGATATGGATTCCCCGAAACCGACCAGTCCCGCAAAGGGAGCGAACTGGGCTGCCCGGTCGTTGTTGGACATGTGAGGACGGTTCTTCGAAACGAAACGTGGCAGATCGACGATATCGTCATAGTTTCTCATTCCCTGTGCCCTCCGATCTGGGCATTCCGCTGTCTTCCGGTGGCCGCTTCTTCATAGCTGGTGCCCTTCAGAACCTTGTTTTTGCCATGTTTCTTCTTGATCAATAAAATAGCTTCCTGTATCTTTTTCTCCTTCAGATCGGCTTCTTTTTCCTTCTGCTCATCGATCTGTTTCTCTTCCAGAGAAGTAAACAGATCCAGCTGCTCATGAACGATCCTTCCTTCCAAGGAAGATACCGGTACCACATGATCCGCACAGATATTGATCCTTCTTATCAGTAAAACAGGATCGACCTTCTGGTCATAGATCGAAAGAATCGCTTTCATTATTTTCTCCGTAGAAGAAGTATAATCCTTCAGCTGTATCGATCCCTTGGAAGGCTTGATCTCCTTCTTGCCATACCAGTTGCTCCTGGTGACATAGCCCTCTGTAGAATTGCTGGAATCATAACCGACATACAGACTCACATGATCGGTCACCAGACCCTTGCTGACCATATCCAGCACGAGACTGTCGGTCATTTCCTTGACAACGATCTTGGCTTCTTCAAACGTATAAGGACGCATCAGGACCTGACCCGAACCCAGGGAATGATTGTCGGAACGGTAGTTCTTGATATCTTCCATCGTGACCGGTTCATAGCCCCAGGCATGGTCGATCAGAAGCTCCGCGTTGATCCCGAATTCATCATACAGGATGCCGTCGTTCTTCAAAGAGAACCTTGCGATATCTCCCATCGTATAGAGGTTGTATTTCGCCAGCCGTGCCGCATAGCCTCTTCCTACCCGCCAGAAATCCGTCAGAGGCTCATGATCCCACAGATGATGCCGGTAGCTCATCTCATCCAGTTCCGCGATCCTGACTCCGTCTTTGTCCGCCTGCATGTGTTTCGCTTCGATATCCATCGCCACCTTTGCCAGATAAAGATTGGAACCGATCCCGCAGGTCGCCGTGACCCCGGTCTGGCTTAAGACATCCCGTATCATCTTCAAAGCCAGCTCATGCGCGGTCAACCCATAGGTATGCAGATAGGCAGTCACATCGATGAAGACCTCGTCAATCGAATAGACGTGGATATCCTCTTCAGATACATAATTCAGATAGATCTCATAGATCCTCCGGCTGTAATCGAGATACTTACGCATCTGCGGAGTCGCCACGATGTAGTCGATGGCCATGGACGGATCCTTCTGCAGCTGACTGTAGACATAGGACTTGCGCCGTCTGTCTTTCTTCGCATTGATCTTATTGACCAGCTGTTCCACTTCATAAAGACGCGGACGCCCGGACAATCCATAAGACTTCAAAGAAGGCGATACCGCCAGACAGATCGTCTTATTCGTTCGCGAAAGATCCGCAACCACCAGATTCGTATTCAAAGGATCCAGACCCCGTTCCACGCATTCCACGGAAGCATAGAAGGATTTCAGATCGATGGCCACATAGATTCTGTTCATACAATGCTATTGTAAGCCAGTATTGAATTATTTTCAAGTAATAATCCATACATTTGTGATAAAGTAGAAATAAGGAGATGAACTATGAACGAAATATATCATAAGTGTCTGGAAGCTGCGGAATTCATCAGGACAAAATTCGATGCGACCGATGCGATCGGCATCGTACTGGGTTCCGGACTGGGCGATCTGGCCGACGAGATCACGGATGCGCAGATCATCGATTATGCGGATATTCCAAACTATCCGAAAACAACGGTTCCCGGCCATGCGGGACAGCTGATTTTCGGTTATCTCAACGGGGTCAAAGTCCTGTGCATGAAGGGCCGTTTCCACTTCTATGAAGGACACGACATGAAGACGGTGGCTATGCCGACAAGGGTCATGAAACTGTTAGGTGTCAAGGCCCTGATCCTGACCAACGCGGCAGGCGGCGTGAACCGTTCTTTCAAGCCGGGTACCTTGATGGTCATCAGCGATTTCATCAACTACATGGGCGATAATCCGCTGTATGGAGCGAATGTCGATGAACTGGGTCCGCGTTTCCCGGATATGACCAGGGCATTGGATCCGGAATATACGGCTTTGGCGATACAGACCGGCAAGGATCTGGGGATCGATATCAGGGATGGCGTCTATATGGGATTCCGTGGCCCGAATTTCGAAACGCCTGCGGAAATACGCTTTGCGGAAAAGATCGGCGCGGATGCCGTAGGCATGTCTACGGTACCTGAGATCCTGGCTGCCCGTCATTGCGGTCTGAAAGTCATCGGCATTTCCTGCATCACCAATATGGGTGCGGGCATCACCGGCGAGGTGCTGACGCATGAAGAAGTGCAGGAAACGGCAGACAGAGTCAAGGGTCAGTTCAAGGAACTGATCAAAACGATCGTCGCAAGAATGTAGAAGGATATGTTAAGATAGAGATAGATGGACGGAATATAGCGCAGTTTGGTAGCGTGCTTGAATGGGGTTCAAGAGGTCTCGGGTTCAAATCCCGATATTCCGACCATCTGAAAGAAAAGAAAACGGTCTGATTGAAGTGTACCCCGATTAGTACACACAATTAAAAAGGGTTTTGATAAAAAAGAAGGATGTCAGTCCTTCTTTTTTGTGCTTCTGATCCTTTCGGTGGAATAGAATTCGATCCAGTCCTCGACCAGAGCGATGTACTCGG
>JAFYHQ010000033.1 GCA_017539105.1 Erysipelotrichaceae bacterium | reverse complement strand
CAAGACGACGACAGGAACATCGACAGTTACGCTGACAGCGGCGGATGATGCGAAATCGTTGAATGTGAAGCTGAAAAAGGCCGTTTCTCAGGCGAAAGCCGCGTTGAACGCTTATTATCCTTTGGCTGAAAAAACCGCGGATTTCAAAGCAAAAAAGCCTGTAGCAAGAGATCTGAATCAGATCGCATCGAATGTGGCAAAAGCTGTTTTCAAAGCCGATGTCTACCGCCAAGGATGGATCAACTCGACCGAGATCTTTGTCAGTGAATCCAGGAATGAATTCATCAATTCCAACGGAATCGATCATGTGGATTACGATTTCCGTATCGGAATCGAATGCATCCCGACCTGGTCGAACAAGAAGGAAGAGTTTGAACTCTACAAGTACTATCAGTCCAACAGAATCGATTACAAGGGTATCACCAGGGAGATCGACGAGATCCTGAAAACGGCAAAAGAGCGTTCCAGAGCATTGACTCTGAAAGAGGTGAAACTCCCGGAAAAACTACCGGTACTGGTGAAAACCGAAATGATTCAGGAAATCATGTTTGTCTTGAGCCATGACCTGTCTTACCGCAACGTCTATCATAAACAGGATCACTATGCGCTGAATGATATCGTCTCAGAGAATCCGTTCGATCTGATCATGAAGGGAACGATCAGCGGATGCGCGTTATCCAGACATTTCGATGATCATGGCGTCGTCTTGAAGAACCGTACGATCATTAAAAGAGGAGTCGCAAAAGCGCATCATGGCGATATCCAGTTCGGCTATTATCTGCAGGAAGAGAACATCAGCGGATCCCTGCCGGTCATTGAACTGAAAGGGGAAGGATCATCCTACAAGAAAGAGCCGCATCTGATCATCGAGTCTTTCTCGGCGCCGCAGCTGGAAGAAGACAGCGGCTATTTCGGAGGAGAAGTACGGCTTGGTATTTATTTTGATGGAAAGAAATATATCCCACTGACCGGATTCTCCGTTTCCGGAAACATCTATGAAAGCCTGAAAACGATCCGCTTCTCCAAAGAACAGACCGTTCTCAGCGACTATAAAGGCCCGGAATACTTCATTTTCAGCGACATGACGATCAGCTGATCAGAAATGAAAATATTTTCATTTCAATGAAAGATTTGCACTAATATTTATATAAATTTATATAATTTTATTGCAAGTTAGGTCATAAATGTGTAAAATAACTATATGTAGTTTTTACTACGAAAGAAGGGAGAATTTTCAAAATGAAAAAATTATTAGCCGTTTTGTTAGCTCTTCTGGTACTTGTTGGTTGTACCGGTGGTAACGGCGGCAACGAAGGCAACGGCGGTTCTGATGTTGTCAACCAGATCATCTATGGTTCCACAACTGAATTGAACGGCGACTTAGGTAATGCTTGGTGGGGCAACAACGCTTCCGATGCTTTGGTCAGAAGCCTGATCAACGACTACAGCGTTATCGTTTCCAACCAGGGTGGTGAATTCATTGAGAACAAGACTGTCACTTCCGGTGTCACTTCAGTTGTTAATGAAGATGGTTCCAAGACTTTCACTGTTGGCATCAACAAGGGCTTAGTCTACAACAATGGCGAACCGATCACTGCAGCTGATTTCGTAGCTTATGCACTGGTTGCTTACTCTCCAGCATTAAAAGAAGCTGGTGGTAAAGTCAGCCCTGATACAGTCGTTGGTGCTCCTGAATATCAGTCAGGCGCAACGAATGTTCTGTCTGGCGTACGTCTGATTGATGAATACACATATGCAATCACGATCAACCCAGATTATCTGCCATACTACTTCGATATCACTTACGCTTCATTATCTCCTCTGTATCTGCCGATGTATGCTTCTGCAGATCTGACAGTTAAAGATGATGGCGAAGGCGCATATCTCGATGGCGGCGCATTAGTTCCTGAAGAACTGGATGCTACAAGAAATATCTACAAGGATAGAGTTTCTGCTGGCCCTTACCAGTTAGAAGATCTTGACTTAGGTACGTTAACTGCTACTTTAGTTATCAACCCGAACTATGCAGGAAACTTCGAAGGCGTAAAACCGTCTGTTGAAAAGATCCTGGTTGTCAAGGCTGTTCAGGAAACCATGATGGACCAGCTCGAAACTGGTGCGATTGACTTCCTGTCCACTCTGACTGATGGTTCAGAAGTCCAGAGAGCTCTCGATATGGAAGCTACAGGCAACTTCAGAACTGTTCACTATGAGAGAAACGGTTATGGCGCTATCTTCTTCCAGTGCGACTTTGGTCCTACTCAGTTCATCGAAGTACGTCATGCAATCGCTTATCTGTTAGACAGAAACGAATTCGCTAACACATTCTGCCAGGGCTTCGGCTCCGTTGTTGATGGCCCTTACGGACTGGCTATGTGGATGTACAAAGAAGCTAAGGACGAATTAGCTGCTACTTTGAACTCTTACACTTATTCTTTAGATTCAGCTGTCGAAGAACTGAAAGCCGGCGGTTGGGTTTATAACGAAGATGGTTCTGACTATGTCGATGGTTCAGGTCTCGTTCGTTGGAAGAAAGTCACTGCTGAAGAAGCTGGCGACTACCAGTTCAACAAGACTTTAGCTGATGGCACGATCTTAATGCCGTTACACATCGAATGGTCTTCATCTGAAGGCAACTCTGTCTCCGAACTGTTAGCAGTCATGCTGGCAAACGGCGATCAGACAAAGGCTGCTGGTATGGAAATCAACCAGAACATCATGTCATTCTCTGACCTGCTGAACTACTACTACCGTGATGCTTCTGAAGGCGATCAGTATGGTGTCAAGACTTATGGCATGTACAACCTTGCTACAAACTTCAGCGCAGCTTATGACCAGTCATACAGCTACACTGTTGATCCTGAACTGTTAGCTATGGGCTACAACACATTCTTCTCAGTTGACAACCCGCTGCTTGACAAGTTATCAATGGATATGGTTTACGGTGTTGAATCTGGCGACAACCAGGCTTATCTGGATGTTTGGGTACAGTTCATCCAGGAATGGAACAGATACTTACCTGCAGTTCCGCTGTATTCCAACGTTTACTATGATGTTATGAACGCTAAGATCCACAACTTAGAGTGCAACTCATTGTTCGATTTCGACCAGGCTGTTGTTTACGCAACGGTTGAGTAATATCGTCGAAAAAGCGTAATTCATTCTGGCAGGGTGTATTTCGCACCCTGCCATTTTATTTATAAAAAGCCTGTGTTGTATTTACTAAAATACATAATCTAATATAAAATTATATATATTAGTAAACACTAGCACATCTGAAAGGAGCTGAATATGCTTAAATACGTACTAAAGAGAATAGGCTATATGATCGTCGTATTCTTTGCGGTGTCTTTTCTGATGTATTGTCTGTATAACCTCATCCCGCAGGACCAGGCCCGTATGGAACTGGAACCGATCAAATCAACGATGAAACCAGCCGAGTATCAGGCAAGATACGAAGAGCTGCGTAAAGAGATGGGTCTGGATGATCCGATCGTTGTCAGGTATGCCCGTTGGATGGGTCTGACCAAAGATCTTAAAGGAAACATGAAGGGTCTCTTGGAAGGATATTTCGGTTATTCACGATACTTCAAACAGGATATCGTTGAGGTTGTAAAGGAGCCGATCAAGAATACCATTTTTATCAACATCTTCGCCACGATACTGGCGCTGGGGATCACCATACCGCTTGGTATCTACTGCGCCGTTCATAAAGGTGGCAAGATCGATAACTTCACGCAGGTCCTGACGATCGTCGGTTATTCGATTCCGACTTATATCATCGCGCTGGTATTCATATACGTGCTGGCAGTCTTGCTGCGTATTTTCCCGGTTTCCGGTATGGGTACTCCTGGCGCAAATTATACGGGCTTGAAGTTCTATACGGATAGATTGTATTATCTCTGTCTGCCTTTGATCGTTATGACATTCGGTTCTTTGGGTGGCATGACCAGATATGTGCGAGCTTCTATGATTGACGCTTTAAGCATGGACCATATCAAGACTGCACGTGCCAAGGGTGTTCATGAGAAACAGGTCATTTATTCGCATGCCTGGAGAAACGCTTTGCTGCCGATCATCGGTATCGTCATCGGCTGGTTCTTAGGCATTTTCAGCGGTTCCGTTATCATCGAAAATACATTCGGCTTAAGCGGAATGGGTTCTCTGTATATCAAAGGTCTGAACCAGCATGACTATGAACTCACGCTGGCGATTCAGATGTTCTATACCGTCATAAGCTTGGTTGGCGCACTGATTACCGACCTGAGCTATGGTCTGGTCGATCCGCGTGTCAGGATCGATAAATAGAAAGGAGAATGAAGATGTCCGAAAAGAAAAAGAGTTCTTTACTGGAAAGACTGTTCGGTAACCGTAACAAGGAAATCGACATCATGGTCGAAGAACAGATTCAGTCTCCTTCTAAAATGATGCTGGATAACTTCCTGCATAACCGTTTGGGCATGGCTGGCCTGATTGGATTCTTTGTCATTCTGATGATCGTTACGATCGTTCCGATTTTCATGCCGATCAACCTTGGCGAGTCTGACAACACGCAGACAAACGTCGCTCCGGGTCTGATCATGATGAACTATCCGAAAGAATTGGAGGGCAATGTACAGGATATTTCCAATGGCCCGACTTATGGTGTCGGTGTCGATAAGAATGGCAAGGTCTATGTCTGGGGTCATACTAAGATCTCCAAGATCCTTGATATCGCAAACATTCCAATGGAAGTTCAAAGAGCCAACATCAAGATGGTTGCTGCCGGTTATGACCATGTCGTTGCAGCTGATAAAGACAACAATCTCTATGTCTGGGGCAATGACCGTCTCGGCCAGGATAACATCCCAAGCGAATTGATTCCTTCGAAAATCAGAGGAACCAAAGAGATCATTCAGCTCGAAGCCGGCTATCAGATTTCCGGTGCTGTTACCGGAGATGGTGAAGCTTACCTGTGGGGCAATGAGAATATGTCCGACCTTTCGGTTCACCCGGAATATCAGGGTCATATCAAGAAACTTGCGATCACAAATTCATATTATTGCTTGCTGCTGGACGATGGCTCCGTTGTTTACGGCGGTTACAAATCTAACGCATTCTCTAATGTTCCCGCTTCTTTGAAGAGCAATGTCGTCGATATCGCTGCCAGTTCCGATACGATGTGCGGTCTGAAATCCGATGGTACGCTGGTGATCTGGGGCAATGGCACGCATGGCGAGGATAAACCTCCGGTCATGTCAAGTAAGCCGATCGAGATCTATGGCGGCAGATGGCATTACAGTGTACTGCTTGAAAATGGCGATGTTTTGAGCTGGGGCAATAATTCTCATAAGGAAACGGAAGTTCCGAAAGCGGTAAATGATGCTCAGATCGATACGATCTATTCCAGCTATTTCCAGAACTATGCCGTTACGAAAGATGGCAAGATCCTTACCTGGGGGCTGAAAGGCTATCTGTTGGGTACTGATAACCTTGGCAGAGATATTCTGACAAGACTGGTCCATGGCGGTAAGACGACAATGACTGTCGGATTTGTCGCTGAAGTCCTTGCATTGACGATCGGTGTCATTACAGGAGGTCTGGCCGGGTATTTCGGCGGAAGCGTGGATCTTTTGATCATGCGTGTCGCAGAAGTCATTGGGTCGCTCCCGTTCCTGCCGTTTGCATTGTTGTTGTCTGCAATCATCGGTTCGAGAATCGATGTTCAGTTAAGAATGTATCTGATCATGGTGGTGCTTGGTCTCCTGTCATGGACTGGTGTCTGCCGTCTTGTACGTGCACAGATCCTGGCAGAAAGAGAAAAAGAATTCGTTTTGGCAGCTCAGGCGATGGGTGTCAAGGAAGGTGCAATCATCTTCCGTCATATCCTGCCAAACGTCATGTCGATCCTGCTGGTCGATGCGACTTTGGCATTCGCGACCTGCATGCTTACCGAGTCCTCATTGAGCTATCTGGGCTTCGGTATTTCACCTCCGACACCAACATGGGGGAACATGCTTACAGGCGCCAACAACTCCATCGTCATCCAGCAGTACTGGTGGCAATGGGTGTTCGTTTCGATCATTTTCGGTATCTGTACGATCTGCATCAACCTGGTAGGTGACGCGATCAGAGATGCCGTCGACCCGAAGTCGTTAGGAAGATAAGGAGGGTATAAATATGGCACTTTTAGAAGTTAAGAATCTGCATACCTTCTTTACGACAAAAAGAGGTATCGTAAAAGCCGTCAACGACGTTTCATATTCAGTGGATGAAGGCAAAACGCTAGGCCTGGTTGGTGAATCCGGTTCCGGCAAGTCCGTTTCAGCCATGAGTATCATCAAGCTCCTTGATGGCAATGGCTATATCGATAGCGGCGAGATCACTTTCGATGGCATGGATCTGATCCATATGTCCCTGAATGACATGTACAAGATCCGTGGCAACGAGATTTCTGTCATCTTCCAGGAACCGATGACTTCATTAAACCCGGTTTTCAGCGTAGAAAAACAGATCGCTGAAACATTCGTCCTTCACCAGGGCATGACAGAAAAAGAAGCTCTAGCAAAAGTCCCTGAGATCCTGGCAGACGTCAAGATCCCGAATCCGGAAGTGGTTGCAAAACAGTATCCGCATCAGCTCTCCGGCGGTATGCGTCAGCGTGTCATGATCGCCATGGCGCTGGCTTGCCGTCCGAAACTGCTGATCGCCGATGAACCGACGACTGCTCTGGATGTTACGATTCAGGCACAGATCCTATATCTGATGAACGAACTGAAGAGAGAGCTGGGTACTTCGATCCTGTTCATTACACATGACCTGGGTGTTATCAACCAGATGGCGGATGATGTCGCTGTCATGTATTGCGGACAGATCGTGGAAATGTCACCAAGAAGAACGATTTTCTCTGATCCGGAATATATGCATCCTTATACGGAAGGCCTGTTCAATTCGATTCCGCGTCTTGATACGGACGCCAACACCAGACTGGAATCCATCCCTGGTGCCGTACCGCATCCGCTGGATCTGCCGAAAGGCTGCAAATTCGCACCGCGTTGCAAGTACTGCACCGAAAGATGCATCAATGAAGAACCGGAAATGGTTCAGGTCAATGAGGAACAGCAGATCCGCTGCTTCTATCCAAGGAAGGAGGATCGTCATGTCACAAGAAAATAAGAAAGTTCTTCTGAGCGTACGCAATCTGAAACAGTATTTCCCTTTAAAGAAAAGGGGAATGTATGTCAAGGCGAACGATGGCATCGATCTGGATATCTATGAAGGCGAAGTCTTTGGTCTGGTTGGCGAGTCCGGCTGCGGAAAGTCCACGTTAGGTCGTACGCTTCTGCAGCTTTACAAGCAGACAGACGGACGTTCCATGTATTATGGAAAGACCTTGAATGATATTGCTCCGAAATATGTCAAGAAGACGATCAATCATCTTGGCAAGCTTAAGAGTGAACAGCTGAAACTGAAAGCGAAATATGAACAGCTGCAGAAAGAATATGACGGTCTGACGACGGAGCAGCAGTATGCGAAGCATGCGGAACTGGATGCCGCCAAGAAAAAAGCGAATGATGCGTTGCTGGATATCACCAATCTGATTGGCGGATTGTATATTCTGGATGATTTCTCTGAAGTTCAGAAAGTCTATCTGAAGAACTATGAGTTCGCTCTGAAACGCCGTGATCTGCGTGAAAGCAAGGAACAGCTGGATACCAGAAGAGAAGACCTTGTTGCAGAAAACAAGAATACTGCGGATATCGATTCCAAGATTGAGAAAACCGTAAAAGAGATCGAAGATCTTGATAAGCAGATCGAAGAGACACAGCAGGAGATCGAAGAACTGCGCAAGCCGTATCTGGATAACGAAGAATTCAAGAAATATGACGAACTCCATGACGATGGCATCGATCTTGCCCGTCTGGATTATAATGAAATGCGTCTCTTGCGTCGCGATCTGCAGATCGTTTTCCAGGACCCGTATTCTTCCTTGAATCCGCGTCTGACGATCGGCCAGATCATTGCCGAAGGCCTGAAAGCGCACAATCTGTTTGACAAGAACTCTTCGAGAATGCAGGATTATATCCTGAAAGTCATGGACGACTGCGGACTGCAGGCTTACTTCCTGCATCGTTTCCCGCATCAGTTCTCAGGCGGGCAGCGCCAGCGTATTTCGATTGCTCGTGCTTTGGCTGTCGACCCGAAGTTTGTCGTCTGTGATGAAGCAGTCAGCGCTCTGGATGTTTCGATCCAGTCGCAGATCATCAACCTTTTGCAGGATCTGAAAGAAAAGAAAGACCTGACTTATATGTTTATCACGCATGACCTTTCTGTCGTCAAATACATTTCCGACAGGATCGGTGTCATGTATCTGGGAAACATGGTCGAGTTAGGTAAATCGGAAGCGATTTTTGCGAAACCGATCCATCCATATACGGAAGCCCTGATCAATGCGATTCCTACAACGGATCCGGATGGCCAGAAAGAGCTGCATATCCTGGAAGGCGATATTCCGTCTCCGGTCAATCCTCCGTCAGGATGCAAGTTCCATACGAGATGCCAGTATTGCACCGAGATCTGCAAGCAGGTCGTTCCGGAATGGGTTGAGATGGAGAAAGATCACTTTGTGGCTTGCCACCATCCTTTGATTGAGAAAAAGGAACAGTAATGCTTTTTCAAAACAAATATGACAGAGCCCGCAAATGGCAGATCGAAGAAAAAGAAAAACGGGAAGCCATGAACGGTCAGAAAGACATGAAAGATGAGGTAGAAATCGCGGATCTTTTGGAGAAAGGCGATATGTATGCCTTGATCAGTTCTGCCATGTTTACGATCATGCCGGTGGCGATCCTGGTCCTGCTGATCATCGTGCTGGCAGGGATGCTGTTTATGAGAATCTTATAAAAGCCTCGTGAGAGGCTTTTTATTTTACCGTTCGATCAAAAAGATACAATCGATCGTTATCAGGAACTTCTTTCATATCGGAGATATCGATCTGTATCGTTTCCGCGATATTTCGTATGAGTTTTAATGATAATACCGACAGATAGAAATCATTGATGAGATCATCTTCGTATCGTCTTTCAAACAGCAGGATGCGGTCATAATAATGAGAAATCACATCGTATAACGTATCATCCAGTTCATTATGGGAAGTAAACAGGATCATATCGGCTTTTGATCTTTTTGTGATGTTGATCCTTCCGTGGCAGTAGTTGTATTTGTCATGGACAATGCAGGTTCCGATCCCTGCTTCGATGATGGATGATTCCAGAAGAGCAGCGGCAGTCCGCGTTTCATAACCGCTCAGTACCTCGTATTGCGTATTGTCGGAGCTTAAGGAAATATCGCTTTGAAGTATCTTGTCTAATAACTGACGGTCATTGTTGCAGTACAGAAACAAGATGCTTAAAGGGATGATCGTCGCGTTGATCGATACATAGGATATTTCTTCCGGCATCGTATAGACGATATTACGTACATCCTGACGGGGATTTCCGGTAAACAAATAGTGATTCAGATCGTTGTTGAAACTGAGCTTCACACCGAGATTGCTGCCGGAATAGGATACGGCTATGACATTCTTGTAGCCATCCAGAGGCATATAGGCGATATCTCTGCAGGAACGGAAGTCCGCGATGATTCCGTTCTTTTTTTGGAGCGTTTCAGCTAAGTAGGTCGCAACGATGGAAGAGCCGCCGGATCCCGTAACCAGCGTAGGTCCGTCGATTTCGCTTAAGATATCGAAAATCTTCTGAAGATCACTGTGATCCAAAGCGTAGCTGACTTTCTCAGCCATGGAATGGAAACAGTCGTTCATTCTGTCATAGATCATAATCGTGCTCCTTTGCAAAGCGTATCAGTTCATCAAAAGAAGCGACGCCGCCTTGTCCTCCGAATACCGTACATGCGTATGCGCCGTTTATCGTTGCCATTTTAAGGGCTTTTTCGTAATCGTATCCAGATAACAGGGAAGCGATGAAACATCCTGCAAATGCGTCTCCGGCGCCCGTAGAATCAACGATTTCGACACCAGAAAGCGCTTTTGCGTATACTTGTCTGTCTTTCAGATAAAGATGTGAACCGTTTGAGCCATCCGTGACGATCACGAAGTCTCCGCCATTCTCTAAAATGATCTCTGCAGGATCTTTTGGCGAAACGAGTTTCAGCCTCTCATAATCGGTCGAATTGATAAATAATCCATCTGCCAGGTCATACAGGATCTGTGCCCTGGAAGGATCATCATACTTGGAAGAACCGTCCAGAATGACTTTGGCGCCATGCCTTTTTGCTTCCAGAAGCGGTTCGATATCCGCAAAAGAACGATGGATCATGTGCATCAGTGAATAGATGTATGCAGCATTGTTTAATACATTCTGAAGACGATCATCCACAGCATAATATGGTCTTATCGGATTGATCACGTGCATGGTGCGTTTTTCTCCGGTCAGGATGATCACTACTTTGCCGTTGACGGTATCTTTATCGAAACAGACATTGTCTGTATCGATACGGAACTCGTGCATCTTTTCAAGCAGAAAATCTGTCGTTTTGTCGTTGATGCCGAGCATATCCAGCGCTTTGACAGAAACGTTTTTACTGGCGGCGACTGCCCCGACATTCAAAGGACATCCTCCTGCATAGCAGCCGATATAACGACTGTGCGAGAAATCTCCTTCTTCGGGATAAGTATCCGAATCCAGATAGTAATCCACGCTGCTTCCCAGGATCGTAAGCAAGTATTTTTCCATACTATAAGTATAAACTATAAGATACAATATATATGATGAAGTACTATATTTCCGACTGTCATTTCTTTCATCGCAATGTCGATGCTTTCGATTCCCGGGGATTTGAGACCATGTTCAGTATGCATGAAATCATGATAAACCGCTGGAATGAAAGGATCACGGAAGATGATGAAGTATATATCATCGGTGATTTTTCGTTTGGCAAAGGCGTAGAAACCTGGGAAGTTCTGAATAAACTGAAAGGAAAGCTGATTCTGATCGAAGGGAATCATGATTTCCATTATCTCGATGATAAAGAGTTTGTGGATACGATCTTTGATGAGATCGTTTCTTATGCGGAAATCAAGGATTCCGGAAGGGATGTCGTGCTGTCTCATTATCCAATTTTCTTTTATAATCATCAGTTCAAGGCGGATAGCGAGAATAAGCCTTCAACGTATATGCTGTATGGGCATGTGCATAACACTTATGATGAATATCTGGTCAATCATTTCATCAACGAAGCAGGTCTTTTTGAACGTGTGCATGCGGGCGATATCGTGGCACCGACACCGATTCATCTGATCAATACTTTCTGTCTGTTTTCGAATTATTATCCTCTTACTTTGGATGAATGGATCGTGATTGATCAGAAACGAAGGGCATTGATCAACGAATATGAGAAGAATCATGGGACGATCGGTTATGACAGTTGGAGCGAAATGAATCAAAGGATCATCGAATCTTCGTATCATGATTGGAATATGGATTGAGCGATAGATATAATAACAGTAAGGAGATCGGATATGTTTAAGAATATTACGGAAGCGATGAGATATATCGCGGAAGAAGAAATCGAATTCATCGATTTCAAACTCGTTGATCTGAAAGGTAGATACCGTCATCTGAGTATTCCTGCGGAACGTCTGAATGAGAAGCTGATGAAGAATGGAATCGGTTTCGATGCGTCGAATTATGGCTATGCGAGCGTGGAAAAATCGGATATGGTGTTCTATCCGGATCTGGGTAGCGCAGTATTGGATCCGTTTACGGAACGCAAGACTCTGTCTATGCTGGGGAACGTATACATGATCAAGGAAGGGGATAATATTCCTTTCCAGCAGTATCCGCGCAATATCGTAACAGCTGCTGTTGATTATATGAAGAAACAAGAAATCGCGGATGAAATGATTATCGGTCCGGAATTCGAGTTCTCCGTATTTGATGGGATGTCATATGAAGTCTCTTCCGATGCGATCGGATATCGCCTGTATTCCGAAGAATCCGAATGGTCTGCGAACGAGGTGCCATCGAATGGCTATCATACATTGAAAAAAGGAGGCTATCATATCGATCTGCCTCATGATAAAAGCTTTGATCTGCGTAATGAGATCTGTTCCGCATTGAAACACTACGGTATCGATGTCAAGTATCATCACCATGAGGTAGGTGGAAGCGGACAGCAGGAAATCGAAGTCGAACTCGAAAACATGCTGAAACTGGCGGATGATACGATGATGATCAAGTATCTGACCAAGAATATCGCCGGATCCGGCGGTTTAAGCGCCACCTTCATGCCGAAACCGATCTATGATGAGGCAGGAAACGGCATGCATGTGCATATGCTTCTTCGAAAAAAGGGCAAAAACGTATTCTACGAGAAAGGACAGTATGCGAATCTGTCACAGACCGCCATGTATTTTATCGGTGGACTGCTTACTCATGTGAGATCTTTATGCGCTTTCTGCAATCCGAGTACGAACTCCTATAAACGTCTTGTACCGGGATTTGAAGCGCCGGTTACGATCGGTTTTGCTTCCGCCAACCGGAGCGCTGTCATCCGCATTCCAAGCTATGCCAAGAGCGAAGACAGCGTGCGTTTCGAATTGCGTAATCCGGATGCGACAGGGAATCCGTATTTCATCTATGCGGCGATCCTGATGGCAGGGCTTGACGGCATTGTCAATAAGATCGATCCTTATCGGCAAAACTGGGGGCCGTTTGATTTCAATCTGTACGATCTTTCCGAAGAAGAAAAAGCGAAGCTCGAGCATCTTCCGGCCAATCTGGAAGAAGCGCTGGCAGCATTCGAAGAGGATCATGATTATCTGCTGGCAGGGAATGTCTTCCCGCAGGAATTACTGGATAACTGGATCAAGATGCTGAAGAAGGATCTCAGGGAGGTCAACTCCAAACCGCATCCTGTCGAGTTTAAACTATACTATGACTTATAAAGAAAGAGGTAGATCTATGGACCGTCCACAATTTCCTAAAAGAGCCGTCATTACCGGCGGCATGCCATATGGCAATAAAACGCTGCATTTCGGTCATATCGGAGGCATGTATGTACATGCGGATGTGTTTGCCCGTTTCTTAAGAGACAGGATCGGCAAAGAAAACGTCATTTTCGTATCAGGGACCGACTGCTATGGTTCTCCGATTGCGGAAGGATATCGCAAGAAAGTCGATGAAGAAGGTTTTCAGGGAACGATCGAAGATTATGTCAACGAAAACCATCAGACGCAGAAGAAGACACTGGATAACTATGAGATCAGTCTCGATATTTTCGGCGCATCCGGTTTAGGCGATACCAAGGATGTTCATCAGCAGGAGACCAATGAATTCATTACGAAACTCTATGAGAATGGCTGGCTGGATAAGATGGTAACCAAGCAGTTCTATGATCCGAAATATCATTGTTTCCTGAATGGCAGACAGGTCATAGGCAAATGTCCGATCGAAAACTGTCAGTCGGAGAAAGGGTATGCGGATGAATGCGATCTCGGGCATCAGTATATGCCGGAAGAGCTGATCGATCCGAAATCGACCTTATCGGGAGAAACGCCGGAAATGCGGGATGTCGAGAACTGGTATTTCCGTCTGACGGATTTCAACGATCTTTTAAATGAATATGTCGAAGACATTAAAACGAAGCCATATGTGAGACGTATCGTTGCGGAAACGATGGCAGAATCTTTGGGAAAGCCTGTGATCTATATCCAGGAGAAATATCTCGAACAGTATAAAGAGATCGAGCACCTGTTGCCGGAACATACGAATTCGGATCTGGAAAACATCAGGGGCAGTTTTATCGTTTCTTTTGAAACGCTGAAACAAAGAGAGACCGCATGTCCGATCCTTTCCAACGCGAATATACGTTACCGTACAGGAAAGACCCTGGTTCCTTTAAGACTGACCGGCAATATCGAATGGGGCGTGAAATGTCCTGAACTGGATGGTACGACAGATGGTCTGACGATCTGGGTATGGCCGGAAAGTCTGTGGGCGCCGATATCCTTTACGAAAGCCTATTTCAAGAGAAAAGGCCTTGATGAGAATAAATATTTGGACTACTGGGCAAGCAAGGATGCCATGGTCTATCAGTTTATCGGCCAGGATAACATTTATTTCTACGGAGTTGCCCAGATGCCGCTGTGGATGGCTCAGCAGTGCAGTGATAATCTGACGATACATCCGGAAGACGGACAGCTGCAGCTGACGACGCTGGTTGCGAATCATCATATCCTCTTCCTGGACAAGAAAGCATCTTCCTCCGGTTCGATCAAGCCTCCGATGGCCCAGGATCTTCTGGAATACTATACGGCTGAACAGCTCAGAGCGCATTTCCTTTCTCTGGCATTGGGAAACAAATCGGTCAGCTTCATGCCGAAACCATTGAATCCGGATGCTCCGGAAAATGAACCCGACCCGGTTCTGGCGCAGGGGAATCTCTTTACCAATGTCTTGAACCGTATGGTAAGAGGCGCATTCTATTCCTGCCAGAAATATTTCGATGGTGTTCTTCCTTATGGCGAAGTATCACCGCAGCTGAAAACGGAAGCAGAACGGACCATACTGAATTATGAAAGACACATGTATCGTTTCGAACTGCATCAGATCATCAATGATCTGGATTCCTATATCCGCAACGCTTCGAAATACTGGTCCAAGAATTCCAATGATGAAGAAAACATCCGGCAGGTGCTGATCGACACATTCTATATGATCCGTGTCGCTACCGTACTGTCGCATCCGGTCGTTCCATCCGGTACGGAAAAGACTTGCGATTATCTGAATATCGATCGCGACAGGTTCTTCAGCTGGGACAATATCTTCAAGGATATCTATGAAATCGTAGATGATCCGAAGCAGCATCAGCTGGTGGCTCTGAAAGAAAAGGAGGACTTCTATGTCAAACATCCAAGTCAGTTTAAGCAAGACTAAAGCGGAAATGGAATCCGTAGCGATCACGGACAATATCCGGCTTGCGGAAGATGACCAGAGTGTCATCATCATCGATCAGGTCAGGCTGCCGAATGAACTGGTATATAAATCCATAGATAATCTGGAAGATGCCTATCAGGCGATCAAGAAACTGGAAGTCCGCGGCGCTCCGGCAATCGGCATTTTCGCGGGATATGCGATCTATATGCTGTCCAAGAAAGACGAAGAGAAGGATTTCGCTTCATTCTATGAGAGTTTCATCAGGAATAAGGATTACCTGAATGCTTCCAGACCTACCGCTGTCAATCTTTCCTGGGCTTTAAAAAGGATGGATAAAATCGTCAACGACAATCAAGACAAGCCGGTCAAAGAGATCGTAAAACTTCTGAAACAGGAAGCGATCGCGATCCATAACGAAGACATCGAAATGTGCCTGAAGATCTGTGAAAACGGATTATCATTGCTGAAAGACGGAGATGGCGTACTGACCCATTGCAATGCCGGTCCGTTGGCTACATCTTTTGGAACGGCGCAGGGTCCTTTCCTTTTGGCAAAAGCCAGAGGCATGAATATCCATGTTTATGCAGACGAGACAAGGCCGCTGCTTCAGGGAGCCAGACTCACTTCCTACGAGCTGCAGAAAGCCGGAGTGGATGTGACTCTGATCTGCGACAATATGGCTTCCATCGTCATGAAAAACGGCTGGATTAATGCCTGCTTTGTCGGCTGCGACCGTATTGCGGCAAACGGCGATACCGCGAACAAGATCGGTACATCAGGCGTCGCGATCCTCGCCAAACATTACGGCATTCCTGTGTACTCTCTGGGACCAAGCTCCACGATCGACATGAACTGTCCGGATGGGGACCATATCCATATCGAACTGCGCGATCCCGACGAAATCAAGAATATGTGGTATGCCAAACCGATGGCATTACCGGAAGTCAAGTGCTACAATCCATCTTTTGATGTGACCGATCATGAACTGTTGACCGGTATCGTGACGGAAAAAGGCATCGTCTATCCGCCATTCGATGTCAATCTGAAGAAACTGTTCAATGAATAATCGCCGAATCTATCGCTTTCTGCAGTGGACCTGGGGGATACTGCAGAATATCGTCGGATATGCGGTATTCCGCTACTGTATCCGGCATCGTTATCCTGTCTTCCGTTTCCAGAATGCCTATGTTTCCTTATGGAAACGCCAGGATTCGGCATCCATTGGCATGTTTATATTTTTAGGATATCCTTCGACCGATATCCTGTCTCATGAATACGGACACACGATACAGTCCTGTATTCTGGGGCCCCTCTATTTTCCCATCATCGGATTGCCTTCGCTGATCTGGTGCCATGGGAAACGTTTTGAACGGAAAAGGCAACGCGGGATCTGCAAGTACAGCGATTTCTATCCGGAACGCTGGGCCAACCGCTTGGGCAAAAAATATACCGGATTAAGAGCGATCGATTATTGACTATTATATTGTTTTTTAGTATATTATAAGAGGTTATCAAGAGATAACTTTTTATATACATCGAAGGAGGAATTATGAAAGAAAAGAAAAAGATAATTCTTACCTGTTCCGAATGTCTGTCACGCAACTATGTGACATTCCATAACAATAGTTCAAAAAGGATCGAGCTTATGAAGTACTGTCCGAAATGCAACAGACATACTTTGCATAAGCAGACCAAATAGGGAGGTAATATGAAGTGGTTTAGTTTAAGCGCCATCTGGAAAGAGATCTCAAAGATCCGTTGGCCAAAGAAAGAAGATTTATTCGTCAATTCCGTTCAGGTAATCATTTTTACCGGATTCTTCGTATTGTTCTTCGCTTTATGCCTGGCTGTCATTTCCGCCTTGCTTAATGCGATAGGGGTACTGTAATGCCTGAACAGCTGGGAAAAAAGGAATGGTATGTCGTCAATACCTATGCCGGTCATGAAAACAGAGTAAAAGACAATCTGGAAAAACGACTGGAAACGATGGGCATCTCGGAAAACCTGTTCCGTATCGTCGTCGCCGAAGAGACGCAGATCGAGATCAAGAACGATAAGTCCAAAGAAGTCGTCAAGAATATCTTCCCGGGTTATCTGTTTGTGGAAATGATCATGACCGATGAAGCATGGTATGTCGTCCGTAATACGCCTGGAGTAACGGGATTTATCGGTTCATCCGGCGGCGGTGCCAAGCCGATTCCGGTCAAACAGGAAGAGATCGACAGGATCTTAAGAAGGATCGGCCAGTCCGATGCCGCAATCGAAGTCGATTTCACGGTCGGAGATACGGTCAAGATCCTCTCCGGACCATTCAGCGGTATGGAAGGCAAGATCGAATCCATGAACGACCAGAACCAGGTAGCGACCGTACTGATCATTCTGTTCGGACGGGAAACGCCTACGGATATCAATTATGTCGATCTGGCGAAAGCCGATCTTTAAGGAGAAAGTATTATGAAAATATTATTGTTGATCGTTGCAGTATTGCTTATCATCGTTTCATTGTTGCAGGGCGGCAAGTCCAGCGCTTTGGCTGCTTTTACCGGCAGCAATGACTTGGGCCTGTTCCAGAATGTCAAAGAGAGAGGACCAGAAAAAGTCTTGTCTTATATTACGATGGCATTGGGATTGATTTTCTTCGTCCTGGTCATCGTGATCAGAATCATGGATTAAAAATAGTGAAATCATATTTCACTATTTTAAACTGGGAAATATGAAAGATATTATCGTCAATAAGAAAGCTTATCATGATTATTACATCGAGGATACCTATGAAGCGGGTATCGTTTTGACGGGGAGCGAGATCAAATCGATCCGTATGGGCAAAGTATCGATCAAGGAAGCTTATGTCGCATTTAAAGAGAATGAAGCCTATGTCAAGAATATGCATATCGCGGAATATAAGCAGGCGACCTACAATAATCATGAAGAGCTGAGGGATAGGAAACTGCTGCTTCATAAAAGACAGATCAGCAAACTGTCGGGAAAATGCAAGCTTCAGGGCTATACCTGCATTCCTTTGCGGCTGTATTATGTCGAAGGGAGAGTGAAAGTGGAAGTCGCTTTGGCAAAAGGCAAGACGCTTTATGACAAGCGGGAATCCGCGAAAAAGAAAAGCATGGAGATGCAGGCGAAACAGAGCCTGCGCCGATAAAAAATGTTATGATAATGAAGGAGGAAATCTATCATGGAAAAATTTATCGTTGAAATCAGTGCAAGACATGTTCACGTTACGGATGAACAGGTTGAAATCCTGTTTGGCAAAGGCCATACATTGACAAATAAAAAGGATCTGTCCCAGCCGGGTCAGTTCGCATGCGAAGAGAAAGTCACGATCGTCGGTCCGAAGGGAGAACTGAAAGCTTCCATTCTTGGCCCGACAAGGAAAGCGGCTCAGGTTGAAGTATCTTTGACCGATGCGCGTGCTTTAGGCATCGAAGCGATGATCCGTGAATCGGGAGATATCGCGGGAACCAATGGCGTCAAGATCGTCGGACCGGAAGGCGAGATCGAACTGACGGAAGGCTTTATCGCTGCCAAGAGGCATGTCCATATGACACCGGAAGATGCGATGAAATATGGCGTTGAAAACGGACAGATCGTCGATGTTTTGGTTGAAACGCCGGAAAGAAGCCTGGTTTTCGGCGATACAGTCGTTCGTGTAAGAGAAGATTTCGCTTTGGCAATGCATATCGATACCGATGAAGGGAATGCCGCAGGGATCAAAGGCAGTGCCATGGGCGAGATCGTAGCGTAAATGTATCGCATCATCTATCTTTTTATCACCCTTATCACCAAACTCCATCAGAAGTTCATTGCTTTGAGCATCAGCCACGGACTTGATCTGACCGATAAGCAGCTTCATTTTCTGATCATCGGTCTCTTTGGCTTCTGCATGCTGTTTGTGATACAGCCGATCTTCCGCTGGCTGGCGAAACACGATGTGACTTTGCTGATCACGTTCATCTATGTGTTTACCGTCGTCATCGTCATTACTTTCGGTATCGAGATCGGTCAGGCTTATTCCGGAAGCGGAGACATGGATTTCTATGATATCGCTTCAGGAGTGTTGGGTTTCTTTGCATTCTTCTGCATTTATCTGGTTTTCTATCTCATTTATAAGAGAATCAGATATAAGAAGATATGATAAAATAGAAGTGCCTTAAGGAGGATCAATATGTCTAATTGTTTAGTAGCTCAGTCCGGCGGTCCGACTTCCGTCATCAATGCGACTGTTGCCGGCGTTGTCAAAGCGAACCAGATGAACCCATATTACGATAAAGTATATGGAGGACTGAATGGTATCGAAGGTATCCTGCAGGAAAGATTTGTCGATCTGACGGACATGTCCGATATGGAAAACAATATCTTGCGTCAGACGCCATCGAGCGCACTGGGTTCCTGCCGATACAAACTGAAGAGAGAAAACGTACAGGATTTTGAAAAACTGTTTGAAATCCTGGAAAAGTATGATATCGAAACGATGTTCTATACGGGCGGAAACGACTCGATGGATACGGTTGCGGCTTTATCGCAGTATGCTAGAGAACACAATATCGAAGGCCATCGTTTTGTCGGCTGTCCAAAGACCGTCGATAACGACCTGATGCACACCGATCACTGTCCGGGATTCGCAAGCGCCGCGAAATTCATCGCGACGACCGCGCTGCACACCTGGCTGGATGTCAATGTCTATACCAGACAGGAAGTGTTCATTCTTGAAACCATGGGACGCGATGCGGGTTGGCTCGCTGCCAGCGCATGTCTGTCAGGTGTTGTCGATATCGTGATCCTGCCGGAAGTGGTATTTGAAAAAGAAGTCTTCCTGGCAGAAGTCAGAAGATGCATCGAAGAAAAGAACAAGTGTTATGTCGTCGTATCGGAAGGCTGCAAATATGCCGATGGCACATATATCGCGGCAGGCGAGGCAAAGGGCGATGGCTTCGGTCATGCGATTCTTGGCGGTGCCGGTCAGGCTTTGAAAGCGATGATCCTGGAATCAGGAACTGCGGAAAGATGCAAGGTTCAGGACCTGTCTACCGCACAGAGATGTTTCGCTTCCGGTCAGTCGCTAGTCGATGTCACGGAGTCCTTTGAATTAGGAATGTCCGCGCATATGCATTCGACCGATGGCAAGTTTACCGGCAAGATGGTCGGTATCAAACGCAAGGATCAGGAAGAATACGACGTCGACTTCATTACGATCGATGCGGATAAGGTAGCGAACTTCGTGAAATCCTTCCCGGCGGAATGGATCCTGCCGAATTACCGCGGCATCTCGGAAGAAGCCTACAAGTATCTCAGACCGCTGGTGGTCGGTTCTCCGGTCATCATCTATGCGGATGGCATTCCGGCATATGTAAAGCCATATTATATGCGTTAATCATGGAAAGCGATCATACGATCGCTTTTTGTATGCTTTCATATGAAAATATTTACACATATTATGAAAACAACAATCATTTCTTGAAATATTTACACGAAAAATGTTGAATTGTTTCTTAAGTGTGATAAACTAGATACATATAGGAAGGAGGTCATGCATGCGTTATTATTGGGAAAAACTGATCTCTTTTGTGGCTGAAAAGCTGGCTCTGGTTATCGATCTGGTCGTAGTACTACCGGACTTAGGTGGTATCGTTATTATGACCTCTTGCTGATATCGATAATAGGGAGCTGTTGAATCGTAAGATAGATGAGCTTGCTGTTATCGTGAAGCTCATCTTTTATTTTGGTAGTTACAGTCCATCTGTTCTATATAACGAAAGGAAAGATTGTTATGAAAAAAGTATTATGTGTATTACTGAGTATCTTATGTTTACTGACACTTGCCGGATGCGGCAAATCCGGGAATGGGGGCAATGATTCCGATGGTACCGTTACGGTCAAACTTGGCGGTTCCGGTCCGTTGAGCGGCGATGCCAAAGTCTATGGCGAGGCTGTCAGAAATGCGGCGCAGATCGCTGTCGATGAGATCAATGCTTCCGATTCCAAGATCAAATTCGATTTCAGAATGGAAGATGATGAGGCTGATGGCGAAAAAGCGTTCACCGCATATTCCACGCTTTACGACTGGGGCATGCAGGTATCTCTGCTGACGGTCACTTCCGGTGCAGGTGCGGCAGTCGCTGCTTCCTATGATGAAGACAAGATCTTCGCGATCACCCCATCCGGTTCTTCGACTGCTCTGGTTTATACCGATTCCAAGAACTTTAGAGGCAATTTCCAGATGTGCTTTACCGATCCGAACCAGGGTGTCGCTTCTGCCGATTATCTGGCATCTTATTTCGGCGGATATAAAGTCGCTGTCATCTACAAATCCGATGACGTTTATTCTGCAGGCGTTTATGAGAAATTTGCAGCTGAAGCCGAAGCAAAAGGCGTTTCCGTCGTATATGTCGGCGCATTTACCGATGATACCAGCACTGATTTCTCGACACAGCTGACTGCAGCCAAAGACTGCAATGCCAATCTGATCTATCTGCCGATCTACTATCAGCCGGCTTCCCTGATCCTGAAACAGGCGTTCGACATGGCTTATACTCCGATTTTCTTCGGTATCGACGGGATGGATGGCATCCTGACTCTGGAAGGTTTCGATACTTCTCTGGCAGAAGGCGTCTATCTGCTGACACCGTTTGCTGCAGATGCGGAAGATGATCTGACCAAGAATTTCGTTGAAACCTATCGCAGCAAGTTTGGCGACACGCCGAACCAGTTTGCTGCTGACGCTTACGACTGCGTCTATGCGATAAAACAGGCATTGGAAAACATGAACTATGACGGCAATATGTCTTCGGAAGAATTATATGAAGCCATGATCGCTCAATTCACTTCCATGACCTTCAACGGTCTGACTGGCAGTAACATGACTTGGGCAGAAAACGGCGAAGTATCCAAAGCGCCTAAAGCTGTCATCATCATCAACGGGGTTTACGTATCCGCTGAATAAACGATAAAATAGTAAAGGCTGCTGAAAATTTCAGCAACCTTTACTCTTGTCTATGAGGAGATCATGACTTTTCTTACTTATCTGATTTCAGGATTGGCATTAGGCAGCGTCTATGCGATCATCGCGTTAGGTTATACGATGGTTTATGGCATAGCCAAGATGCTTAATTTTGCGCATGGCGATATCATTATGGTTGGCGGTTATGCGGCTTTTTATGCGTGTACGCGTTATGGCTTGCCTGCAGGTCTATCGATCCTTTTATCGGTCCTGACTTGCACGATCCTGGGCGTGATCATCGAGCGTCTGGCTTATAAGCCATTAAGGCAAGCCAGTTCATTGTCTGTGCTGATCACGGCGATCGGTGTCAGCTATTTCCTGCAGAACAGCGCACAGCTGATGTTCGGTTCCGATACCAAAATCTTTCCTTCCATTCTGACAGAAGGTTCTTTTCGGTTCTTCGATGGAAAGCTCATCATCTCTTATCTCACCATTATTACGATACTGACATGCATCATCATCATGATCGGTTTGACGACATTCATTAATAAGACAAAGATCGGCAAGGCCATGCGTGCCTGTGCGGAAGACAAAGGGGCTGCCCAGCTGATGGGCATCAACATCGATACGACGATATCGATCACGTTCGCCATCGGTTCTGGACTGGCGGCGATCGCTGCGATTCTGTTATGTTCGACGTATCCATCATTATCGCCGACTTTAGGTTCCATGCCCGGTATCAAAGCATTTACGGCTGCGGTATTTGGAGGTATCGGCTCGATTCCGGGAGCATTGTTAGGGGGAGTCCTGCTAGGAATCATCGAAAACCTGACGAAGGCCTATATTTCGACCCAATTATCCGATGCGATCGTATTTGCCGTTCTGATCATTGTTTTATTAATCAAACCGACCGGTCTTTTAGGCAAGAAAGAGAATGTGAAGGTGTAAGATGAAGACAATAATAAATGAACTTCTACATCACAGAAACCGCAGCAGAATGCTCAGTTTTGCCTTGATCATCGGCTCATATCTCATCATCGAGTTTTTGATGCACAGCATCCGCATAAGCAGACTATTCACCAGCATGCTGGTGCCATGCTGTTGCTATATCATTCTGGCGCTGTCTTTGAATCTGGTGGTCGGTTTTTCCGGAGAGCTGTCTTTGGGACATGCTGGTTTCATGGCGGTCGGCGCTTTTACGGCTATCATCGTTTCCGGATTAAGCGCAAAGATGATCCCGGATCCTGTCATCCGTTTATTCATTTCTGTTCTATCAGGCAGTATCCTTTCAGGCTTGACCGGTCTTCTTATTTCCGTGCCGGTTCTGAAACTGTCAGGAGACTATCTGGCGATCGTAACATTGGCATTCGGCCAGATCATCAAGTCGCTGATTACCAATATTTATCTCGGATTTGACAGCAACGGTCTTCAGTTATCGTTTGTTACGAATGAATTGAATCTCGAACAAGGCAAAATGCTGCTATCAGGTCCGATGGGAGCGACGGATACCGCAAAGATTTCCAACTTCAGCAGCGGCGCTCTTCTGATCGTCATCACGTTATTTGTCATATACTCGCTGATCGATTCCAAGTATGGACGTGCCATCATGGCTGCCAGAGACGACAGGATCGCTGCCGAATCGATCGGAATCGATATTTTACGTTCCAAAACGCTGGCATTCGTTGCCTCATCGATCCTTGCCGGAGCGGCAGGCGCATTGTATGCGTTGAATTATTCTACCTTGCAGCCGGCAAAATTCGATTTCAATACTTCCATCCTGGCGCTTGTTTATGTTGTTTTCGGCGGATTGGGAAACATCAATGGTACGATCATCGCAACGACTGTATTGTATGTGCTGCCTGAACTGCTGAGATCCTTACAGGATTACAGAATGCTGATCTATGCTATCGTGCTGATCATCGTGATGCAGCTTGGAAGCAGCGTGCGGCTCAAACGATCGATGGAAAAACTGAAGAATCGGTTTTCAAAGAAAGGGGTCATACGATGAATACTCCTGTTCTGCAAATAAAGAATCTCGGTATCGACTTCGGAGGTCTGACTGCCGTAAATAATCTCAATATGGAAGTCCATGCACACGAGATCATCGGACTGATCGGACCCAACGGCGCCGGCAAAACGACGGTTTTCAATATGCTGACAAAAGTGTATGATCCAAGCAGGGGAACGATTCTTCTGAATGGCCAGGATATCGCTAAAATGGATACCGTTGCCGTAAACAAGGCGGGAATAGCCCGCACGTTCCAGAACATCCGTCTGTTCCAGAATCTCTCGGTCATCGACAATGTCAAAGCAGGCATGAACAATCAGTTCGTTTATTCCATTGCGGATATGCTTTTTCATACCAGAAAAAGAAGAAGCAATGAAGAGATGATCGAAGAAGAAGCCTTGAAACTGCTTAAGATCTTTCATCTGGATGATCTGAAAGATACGGAAGCCGGTTCCTTGCCTTATGGCGCGCAACGGAAACTGGAAATTGCCAGAGCGTTGGCCAGCGAACCCAAGCTGCTGCTGCTGGATGAACCTGCCGCAGGCATGAATCCGCAGGAAACGGAAGAACTGATGGAAACGATCCGTTTTGTCCGGGATACTTTCGATATCTGCATCCTGTTGATCGAACACGATATGAATCTGGTCATGAATATCTGCGAGAGGATCTATGTGCTGAACTATGGAATGTTGCTGGCAAAAGGTAGCCCGGAAGAAATCCGAAACAATGAGAAAGTCATCAAGGCTTATCTGGGAGATTAGTTATGTTGAGAGTCAATGATCTGGTAGTAAGATATGGCATGATCGAAGCGATCAAGGGCATCAGCTTTGAAGTGGATGACGGTCAGATCGTCACTTTGATCGGGGCCAATGGCGCAGGAAAAACAACGACGATGCATACGATTTCCGGTCTTTTAAAGCCTTATTCCGGAGAAATACTGCTGGATGATAAAGATATCACGAAACTGCCTGCACACAAGATCGTCGAACTGGGAATCGCCCAGTGTCCCGAGAGAAGAAGGATTTTCTCTTCGCAGTCGGTGGAGGACAATCTTCTGCTGGGAGCCTATACGCGTAAAGACAAAGAAGAGATTCAAAAGGATCTGGCGAATGTGTATGAACTGTTTCCGCATCTGAAAGACAGAACGCAGCAGCTGGCAGGGACTTTGTCCGGAGGGGAGCAGCAGATGCTGGCAATGGGACGCGCGCTCATGGCGAAACCGAAGATCATGCTGCTGGATGAACCGAGTATGGGGTTGTCCCCCTTACTGGTCAAAGAAATATTCGCTATAATCAAAGATATAAACAAACAGGGAGTTACGATACTACTGGTCGAACAGAATGCTAGAATGGCACTGGGAATCGCCGACAAGGCATATGTCATCGAAACAGGCAGGATCGTCATGTCGGGAACGGGACAGGAGCTTCTGGAAAGTCCTGATATCAGAAAGGCATATTTGGGAGGTTAAGCATGTACGTAAAAGATAATATGGTATCCAATCCGACTTGCATCGGAAAGGATCAGTCCGTATCGGAAGCGATCGATATGATGTCGGATAACGAATTGCACCGTATCCCGGTCGTTGATGAAAACAACAAACTGATCGGTCTGATCACCCAAAGCATCATCACCATGAACACGCCAAGCCAGACGACTTCTTTGTCGGTGTTCGAACTGAATTATCTCTTAAACAAACTTACCGTCAACGATATCATGATCAAAGATGTCGTTACGATCGGAAAAGATGCCTTGCTGGAAGAAGCGGCAACCAAGCTGAGAAAATACGATATCGGATGTCTGCCGGTCGTTGAAGAAGACGGAACGCTGATCGGCATCATTACCCATAATGATATTTTTACCGCTTTCATCGATCTTCTGGGATACAATCAGGAAGGCATAAGATATGTCGTATCGATTCCGACCGATCATACGGGCATCATGAAAGACATTGCCGACGTACTGACCAAAGAAAACGTATCGATCTCCAATCTGGCAGTCTATCACAACAGCCGCGGCATCGAAGTCGTCATCATCATCTACGGACACAAGGATGTCGAAGATAAACTGAAAGCTGCCGGCTACAATATCACCAGCAAGATCTTCTTACATGAATAGGGTCTTTTTCTGCGATATCGATGGAACCATTCTGGATGTCCATCGCGATATGAAACATATCTCTGCTAAAACAAGATACGCTTTTGAACAGCTTAAGCTTCAAGGCGATCTTGTTTTTATTGCGAGCGGACGCAATTACGATCTGTTAAGCGAAGAGATCCGTTCTTTGAACGCGGATGGCTACGTGCTATGCAATGGGGCATATGTGCGCATCAATGGCAACGCGATCTACTCCTGCGGTTTTACCAAAGAGGAAACGGAAGCGATCCTTTCCTGCGCTCATGCCCATCACGGACTCTGTATCATCGAAGCTTCCGATATGACCTATGTCAGCATCGAGGATCCGGAAGTCTATCGGAAATTTGTCATCGACTGGAAGTTCCAGGATCATTATCTGGAAGAATTCTCTTCTTATGAGATCCCGTACTACATCGCCATGATCGGGCTTCCTGATGAAAAAGAAGCATCTGAAGTCGAAAAAGAACTGACGCAGCTGAATCTGATCCGTCACAACCATACCTTGTCTTTCGATGTGAATGTCAGAGGAATCGATAAAGGGACCGGTGTCCGGAAAGCGATCGAATACCTGAAAATTCCTTATGAAAACACCTACTGTTTTGCAGATGCCATGAACGACATGGGCATGTTGGAGAATGTCGCTCATCCGATCATCATGGCGAATGCGCATCCGGACTTGAAAGCATTCGGATTCGCTGAAACGGATGATGTATTGAATGACGGGTTTTATAAATACCTTGTTAGGAATCAGTTGATAAAAGAAGGTTAAACTAGTTATAATAGTATGGTAACAAAGGAGACTTGCTATGGGTATTATAGATAAAATTAACGATTTTATTGCTCCGGAAGTCGAAGATGAGGAACAGAATGGCATCGTCCTGGATAAAGATGAAGCCGAAGCCATTTCCGCTTATGAAAGGCCTACCTTGAAAGGTTCTTCCAATATCACTTCCAATACGAATATCGTTCTGTTTGAACCAAGAAATTTCGATGAAGCGGAAGAAATCGGCATGCATATCAAGAGTAAGAGAGCCTGCTGCATCAATCTGCACAGAATGCCTTCGGAATATCGCCAGAGGATCATTGATTTCTTATCCGGAGTCGTCTATGGCGTCGACGGTTCAATCAAAAAAGTAGGTGAAAACGTCATCCTTTGTTCACCTAAGAATCTGCTTGTCGGTGGAGATATCCACCTGAATGCCAGCGAAGATTAAGACACGTTCCTATAACGATCGTTAAAGAGAGTCGGCGGCTGCTGTAAGCCGATACGTAGTTATATGAATATCACTTAGGAGCTCTGATTTCATCAGCGTTACTCGCGTTAAGAGAAGAAAGTGAAAAGTTAAGGTGGTACCGCGCCATTGCGCCCTTTGGTAACACCTTTTTCTATGAAGGGAGACAATATGGAATATAAAGACACACTGAACATGCCGAATACGCCTTTCGAGATGAGAGGCAATCTGCCAAACAAAGAACCGGTCATACTCAAGAAATGGGAAGACGATGATCATTATCAGAAGATCCTGGCAAAGAATGAAGGGAATACTTCGTTCATCCTGCATGACGGTCCTCCGTATGCCAACGGCAATCTTCATGCCGGTACGGCAATGAACCGGATCATCAAGGATATCATCGTCCGTTCTAAGGCAATGTTAGGCTATTATACGCCGTTTTTCCCGGGATGGGATACGCATGGGCTTCCGATCGAAAATGCCGTACAGAAGCTCGGTGTGGATCGCAAGAAGGTTTCCGCAAAAGAATTCCGTGAGAAATGCGAAGAATATGCCCATGAACAGATCAAAGGCCAGATGGCGACAGAAAAACGTCTTGGTCAGGTTGCCGATTATGACCATCCGTATATCACCTTGCATAAAGAATTCGAAGCGAGACAGATCCGCTGTTTCGCCAAGATGGCCATGGATGGCATGATCTTCCAGGGTCTCAAACCGATCTACTGGTCTCCATATCAGGAAACGGCAATTGCCGACTCCGAAATCGTCTATTTTGACCGGAAAGATCCGACGATCTACGTCATGTTCGATGTGAAAGATGGAAAAGGAATCCTGGAAGGCGATGAGAAGTTCGTTATCTGGACTACCACACCATGGACCTTGCCTGGCAACGTAGCGATCACCCTGCACCCGGATCTGGAATATGCAGTCGTTGAAACTCAAAAGGGCAAACTGATCATGCTGAAGGATCTTGTCGATATGCTGATGGCAAAATTCGAACTGAATGACTATCAGGTCCTGAAAACGTATAAAGGCAGGGAACTGGAATACATCGTATGCAGACATGTCCTGTATCCGGAAGAAAGAGAATCCATCATCTGTCTGGCGGACTATGTCACCAGCGAAGACGGCACGGGCTGCGTCCATACGGCAGGCGGCCATGGCTTGGATGACTTCTATACCACGCAGAGATACGGCTTACCGACGGTATGCCCGGTCGATGAAAGAGGCTTAATGACCGCGGAAGCAGGAGACTGGCTGGAAGGACAGCTTGTTTTCGATGCGAATAAGACGGTTACGGAACATCTAGATGCGGATGGAAAACTGTTGAAACTTGAATGGATCACGCACTCCTATCCGCATGATGACAGACTGAAGAAACCGGTCATCTTCCGTGCGACGACCCAGTGGTTCGCTTCGATCGAAAAGATCAAGCCTCAGCTTCTGGAAGCGATAAGAAACGTCAAATGGATCAACTCTTTTGGCGAGCTGCGTCTTACCAACATGGTCAAAGACCGCAAGGACTGGTGCATTTCCCGTCAGAGATTATGGGGCGTTCCGATTCCGATCATTTATAATGAAGATGGTTCTCCGATCATTGAAGAAGCGGTATTTGAACATATCGCCAATCTGTTCGAACAGTATGGATCGAACATCTGGTTCGAATCTGAAGCAAAAGATCTCTTGCCGGAAGGCTACAGCAACCCGTTATCGCCGAATGGCAACTTCCGTAAGGAGACCGATATCATGGATGTCTGGTTCGATTCAGGTTCTTCCTGGAGCGAACTGATTGCCAGAGACTATCCATATCCTTGCGATCTGTATTTCGAAGGGTCCGACCAGTACAGAGGATGGTTCAACTCCTCGCTGATCGTTTCCGTTGCGACCAATGGCGTAGCTCCATACAAGTCTGTCCTGTCCCATGGCTATGTCTGCGACTCCAAGGGCGAAGCGATGCACAAATCGGTAGGTAATGTCGTGGATCCGTTAAAGATCATCGCCCAGTATGGCGCCGATATCCTGAGATTATGGGCCGCCAGCGAAGACTTCAAAGCCGACATGCGTATCGGCGATTCCAACCTGAAACAGGTATCTGAACAGTACCGCAAGGTACGTAATACGTTCCGATTCATGTTAGGAAACATCAATCCTGAAGATTTCACCAGAAACGACCTTGTTTCATTTGAAGAACTGGAAGCAGTCGACAAGTATATGATGGTTTCCCTGAATCATCTGGCAGATAAAGTCATCAATGCCTATGACAGCTATGATTTCGTTCTGGCCTCTTCTTTGATGACCAACTTCATGTCCAACGACCTTTCAAGCTACTACTGCGATTTTGGCAAGGATATCCTGTACTGCGAAAAGAAAGACGATCCTAGAAGAAGAAAGATGCAGACCGTACTGTATCATGCGGTAGACTATCTGGTAAAACTATGGTCGCCGATCCTGATCTATACCTGCGATGAAGTATGGGGATATTTCGATCATGAAAAAGAAGACTGCGTCCATTACAGTCATTTCCCGAAAGCCGTTTCCTATGACGGGGAAGATCTCATCCTGAAGAATTTCGATCGTCTGCATCAGATCCGCAGCGATATCTTCAAAGCCAGAGAAGAAGCCGTCAACGACAAGACGATCGAAAAACCGATGCAGGCACATGTGCTGCTTCATGTCGATGAGAGTGACAGGAAACTCCTGGAAGAAACCTTTGGCGATAAGATCAACCAGTGGCTGATCGTTGCGAAAGTGACATTCACGGAAGAAACGCTGCCAAAATACGACAATGTCGAAGTGGCGATCCGGAAAGCGGAAGGCCATGTCTGTCCGCGCTGCTGGAATATCGTCGAAGAAGAAAATGAAGACGGTCTGTGCGACAGGTGCTTCAAAGTCATAAGATTCTAGAATAAACATAGAAAATGGTATCGCAGAAACGATACCATTTTTTTGCATCTGAATGCTTCTTCGACTATTCCTGTATATAGATCATATAGGTCGTCTGATCCATGATCGCCTTGAATGCTTCTTCCGTTTCATAGCCGACAAAGACGATCGCATACTGGCAGCCATCGAAGGTAATGACACTGAATGGAGTATCCGGGTTGAAATAATCATTGTCCGTATTGGAAACGCCGATCAGAATCGAACCATCGGTAAAAGTCGCATCGACTGTTCCCGTGCTTCTTATCGTGAAATCCTTCGGATGGCTTTGAATCTCATCCAGCATCTCTTCGGTAAAATCTTTATCAAGGAATAATCCGTCGCAAACGTCATCGTTTCCGTCATAGATCTCAATGAAATAGTCTTCCTCATCGTAGTAGATGGCATATCTGTCGGTATCGCTCATGAATACGTAGATTTCCGTCGCATTGTCATCGAAAATGATATCGATATACGAGCCATCAAGAAAAGAATCATCAATGGTATCGTCCGTTCCGATATCGATAGGTTCGGAAGAACCATCAACAAACGCGCTTTCATCCAAGACAGGAAGACTGGTCTTGTTGTAATCATAAAAACGCATGCTTAAATCAGCCAGAAGATCAAACTCGTCATATTTCATCGAGAAAGAGGTATTCATATCTTTCAGAAGCTGATTCTCATCGATCGTCATGACGATATCGGACATCTTCAGACCTTTCATGATCTCTTTTAAAGAATCAAGATCATAGTTTTCGAACTGATCCAGATTGGAAAAAGCGGAAGAAGAAAGAAGATCGCTCAGAAGGGTTTCTTTTGGTTTCAAGACAAGTTCAAATCCTTTATCCTTTTTGTTTGCGGTAAACGATTCAAGATTCTGTGTCAGTTTCTTGACGGTATCAGCGACATCGACATCCTTGATTGACTGCATCATATCGGCATAGTTTTCCGCTTCGGAAACCGATTTGTTTGTTCCATCATCCGTATAGATCTTGCCATCTTTGATCCAGATCTCATAATGGAGACTCTGGCCGAGCACATCCGTTCCCATATCCAAATAAACCCGGTCATCGGCAGCATCCTTGCTGTTCCGGTTGTCATACATGATCGTCATATCGACAGGAATCGACATGGTCGATCCATCGCCTGTGCCAAAATTCACATCGATCGTCATATCGGCGGTATAGGAAGACAGATCTTTCTGATTCTGGTAGACATTTGTCAGTATTTCGACAGGATCGTTTCCTTTCTTGCCGCAGGAAGCTGCAAGAAGCAGGATGAAAATCATCACGAATATTCTTTTTTTCATAAAAAATCACCTCAACCATGATTTTAACATTTTTTCTTGAAGTATAATTATCTTATGGTAAAAATCAGACTTAAGAAAGGCGAGGGCAGAACCATCAGCGCAGGCGGCTTGTGGGTCTATGATAATGAGATCGCTGAAGCGGATGGAACCTATCTCAATGGCGAGATCGTTGAAGTCGTATCTTATAAAGACGATTTCATCGGCTATGGCTATATCAATGATCATTCCAAGATCCGGATCCGGATGCTTTCGCGTTATCAGAATGAAACGATCGATGACGCTTTCTTCCATCGTTTATTGGAAAACGCATTGAATTATCGCCTGAATGTGCTGGATGATCTATCTTCTTTCCGTGTCGTCTTTTCCGATGCGGATCGCCTTCCAGGACTGATCGTCGATAAATATGAAGATATCCTTGTGTTTGAAATTGATACTTTAGGCATGGATATGCGCAAGGACATCCTTGTGAAAGAAATCCTTTCCGTGTTTGATGAAAAGAGTCTTACGATCAAAGGGATCTACGAACGAAGCGACAGCAGGGTAAGAAGCCTTGAGGGGCTGGAAAAAGTCACGGGGCCTTTATATGGGGAATGCCTGGATGAAGTCATCATTCAGGAAAACGGGATCCGTTTTCTCGTCGATATCGCGAACGGACAGAAGACCGGACACTTCCTGGATCAGAAAGAAAATCATTATGCGATACGGAATCTCTGCCGCGACAAGAAAGTGCTGGACTGCTGCACGCATACGGGAGGCTTTGCGCTCAGCGCCGCGATGACTGCCAAAGAAGTCACGGGAATCGATGCTTCGAAAACAGCGATCGAACAGGCAAAACGCAACAGCGAACTGAATGGTTTCACGAATACGGAATTCCTCGTTGCGGATATTTTTGATTATCTTAACGAGCTGGAAGAATCTGATGAGAAATATGATGTGATCATTCTGGATCCTCCGGCTTTCACCAAATCAAAGAATTCCATAAAGAATGCATCCAAAGGCTATCGGGAAATCAATTACCGTGCCATGAAATGTCTCAAATCCGGTGGCTTCCTGGTGACCTGTTCCTGCAGCGAATACATCACAAGAGATCTCTTTACCAGGATCATCCTGCAAAGCGCAAACGATGCGCATAAAAGACTAAAAATGATCGAATGCCGTGCCCAGAGCAAGGATCATCCGATCATATTGGGAAACAATATTTCTGAATATCTGAAATGTCTTATCTTTGAAGTGAATGATCGCTGATCATTTCTCTACATACTCATCGATGAGCCGAACTTCTTTGATGCCTTCGACTTCATCCAGAAGCAGCGCTTCCACGCCTTCTTTCAGAGTATAATCCAGAGCCATGCAGCCAACGCAGGCGCCATGGACAGACACATATACGATATCATCTTCGAGTTTCTCGAAACGGACATCTCCGCCTTCATACTGGATGTAAGGTCTTATTTTTTCGATCGTCTTGTTGATCGCTTCTATCTTCTCTTCCATATTCATACATAAAGAATATACTACATAAATCACAAAAATCCCAGCAAATTGATTTATAATGATTAAGTATGAGTTCGATCGGAAACTATAAAGTAGGGATGACCGTATATGGCCAGATCAGCGGGATCAAGCCTTATGGAGCGTTTGTCAGATTCGATGACGGTGTTTCGGGACTGATTCATATTTCGGAATTATCCAACGGTTTCGTACGCAATATCGATCATTTCGTGACCGTAGGAGAATATGTGATGGTGAAAGTGATCGATATCGACAAGGAGAACCGTCAGCTGCGTCTGTCGCTGAAAGCCTTGCCGCAGAACCGCAAACGATTCAAGAAACGCGTGCGTTTCGAAGGAATGCCGGAAGATGCCATCGGTTTCAAGACGATCGAAAAAATGATGCCGGAATGGCTAAAGGGAGAAAAGAATGATTAGTTTAGATTTAGGACATATCACGACAGAAGTCGATTTCGACAGTTACCGGGATCGCGTGAAACAGATCCACCATGATATGCATCAGAAGATCGGTGCAGGAAGCGATTATCTGGGTTGGATCGATTGGCCGCTGAATTACGACAAGGAAGAATTCCAGCGCATCCTGGACCTCACGGAACGGATGAAAGGGAAGTACGATACCGTGCTGGTTTGCGGCATCGGCGGTTCTTATCTTGGAGCCAGAGCAGCGATCGAAATGATCAAAGGCCTCTATCCGAACGATGGGATCGAAGTGATCTTCATCGGGAATACCTTCTCACATACCTATCTTTCACAGGTTCTTGAACATATCAAAGACAGGGAAGTCGTGCTGAATGTCATTTCGAAATCCGGAACAACGACAGAAACTTCCATTTCTTTCCGTATATTTAAGAAATTCATGGAAGAAAAATATGGAGCAGACGCCAAGAACCGTATCTATGCGACCACGGACGCAAGGAAGGGTACCTTAAAAGCGCTGGCAGATCAGGAAGGCTATGAGGAGTTCGTGATTCCTGATAATATCGGCGGACGCTATTCCGTATTTACAGCAGTCGGCTTGCTGCCGTTGTCTTTGACAGGCGTGAATATCGTAGAACTGATGCAAGGCTCTTTGGATGCCTACAACGATCTCAACAATGACGATCTCTTAAGCAATCCCGCTTATCAGTATGCGGTCATGCGCCGGATCCTGAATGAGAAGGGCTATAACGCAGAATATTTCATTACCTATCATCTGCAGCTTACGATGATCGCGGAATGGTGGAAACAGCTGTTTGGCGAATCCGAGGGCAAGGAATTCAAAGGCGTACTTCCGACTAGCGCATGCTTCTCTACCGACCTGCATTCCTTAGGCCAGTTCATCCAGGAAGGTACCAAGATGGAATATGAAACGATTCTCTATATCGATCATATGCCGCAGGACCTCATTTTCCCGGATGACACGGAAGATCTCGATCATATGAACTATCTTTCCGGCAAGGCGCTGTCCTGGGTCAACCAGATGGCGTTTGAAGGAACCTTGTCCGCGCATAGCGAAGAAGGAAAGAACCCGAACATGGTCATTCATCTGAAAGACAATAGTGCCAGAAGCTTCGGCTACATGATCTATTTCTTCTTCCTGGCATGCGGCATGAGCTGCTACCTGATCGATATCAACCCATTCAATCAGCCGGGTGTGGAAGTCTATAAGAAAAAGATGTTCAGTCTCTTAGGCAAAGAATAAAACAAGAAAAACCTTAGAATCATGCGTTCTAAGGTTTTTTGTTTCAACTGTTTTCGGGATCGTTCAGCCGCGTTTTCTGACCGGAATGCAGATCTCGCTGACATAGTCTTTGGAAGACGGATCTCCCGGAAGATAGTTCTCGATATCATAGTCCGGAATCAGCTCATATTCGGCAACCGGCAGCCATTCCTTGTAGATCTTTTCCCACATCGCCTGAATGGCATCAGGAGATGGTCCGACACATTTGAAGACTGCCCAGGTATATTCCGGAATGTGGATGATTTCAAAGCCTTCCGGAATGCCGTTCACATCCGAAGCCTTGCAGCCGATCCCATAGCGGAATTCATCGCTGTCTGTTTTCTTTTGCGCGCAGATCCCAAGATAACCAGGAACCTTTCTGTACTCTTTGTTGGCATAATACTCATACCAGAACAAAGGGATTTCCTTTTCGCTTGTTTCCGGATGAAAATCTTTCGCATGCATGAGAAGATCCGTTGCTTCCCATTTTTCAATCGTATATTCCAAAATGGAACCTCCTTCAATCGTTAAACGGACGGTATAACGGTTCATGAACTGAATGGGACTTCCTTTTCTGGCCTGCACAGGTGTACAGCCATGAAACCTTGTGAAAGCTTTCGTAAAGCTCTCCGGAGAGTCGTAGCAGTACTTCAATGCGACATCGATGACTTTCTCTTGATTGATCAGATCCGCTCCCGCTTGAGAAAGACGTCTTTTCCGCAGATATTCCGCAGGAGACATGCCGGTCAGAAGAGAAAATGCCCGCTGGAAATGAAAGGGAGAAAGATCCACGCTCTTGGCGATATCCGTAAGCGTGATCTGCTCGCACAGATGGTCTTCCATATAACCGATAGCATTGTTGATGGCTGAGATCCAGTTCATTCGCTATCCCTCCTCACATGACTGATTATAGAAGCATCAGCAATCAGAATCCTGTCATAGATTGCTTTGTTTTGTCCGATCATCAATAAGAGATCTTCTGTATGGTTTCATAGGCCTGTCTTATGACTGTTTTCAGACTGCCTACCTGGTCGCAGTCTCCGACAAAGAATACTTTATTCTTTTTCTTTGTTTCTTTTTCTTCAGCAAAACGTTTGTCAGACAGATAACCGACAGACAGAATCACGGTATCTGCACGTAGTACAGCCGTTCCTTTTGACGTTTTCAGAGTGATGCTGTGTCCATCGATCGATTCGACCGTGGAAGATGTATAAACAGGTACTTCATGATAACGCAGAAGTTCCTTCAGCATCGATGAATTTGCCATGCAGATCCCTTTTGCGCCGAGGATGTTTTCCGTCGCTTCTACGATCACAGGTTTCTTGCCTTTTAACGCAAGTTCATAAGCGATCTCGCAACCTGTCAAGCCTCCGCCGATCACCGCGACGTTCTCGCCGCATTCCTGTGATCCGTTGAGAAAATCGATTGCGGTAATGGCGTGCTCTATGCCCGGAATCGGCAGTGTTTTCGCTTTGGCGCCTACTGCGACTACGATGATATCCGCATTCAGATCATCAAGATCGCTGATTTCCGTATTGAAATGAATCCGGACATCCGTCTGCTTCAAAGTATGTTCATACCATTGAAGAAGCTGCTTGTCCTTTTCTTTGAAAGACATTGCGCTGGCCGCAATGAACGCACCTCCCAGCCGATCCGTTTTTTCATAAAGATCGACCTCATGTCCGCGTTTCGAAGCCTGAATGGCTGTTTCCATGCCTCCGATGCCTCCGCCGATGATCGCAATCTTTTTCGGATGTCTTGCAGGTTTCAGGGAATACTTCAATTCGTTGTTGGTCCATGGATTCAGGACACATCTGCCCATATCCGGATGCAGCGGATCGATATCCGTTCCTTTTCCGTTCAAACCGCAGAAAGGCAGACAAGCGCCATGACAGGCAATGCACGGACGGATCTCTTCCATCCGTTCTTCTTTGATCTTGGTAACGAATTCAGGATCACACAAGAGCTGACGTCCGATTCCCATGGCATCGATCTTTCCCGCAGCGATCGAATCCGCCGCTTCTTCCGGCTGCATGCGTCCTGCGCAGACGACAGGTTTCGATGTGAATTGCCTGATATGTTCCACATAAGAAAGATTCATATTCAAAGGCGCATAGACCGGAGGATGAGCCCAATACCAGGCATCATAGGTTCCATTGTCGCAATTGAACATGTCATATCCTGCTTCTTCAAGGATTTGGATCGCTTTTTGGGATTCTTCCATCGATCGTCCGACTTCTGTAAACACTTCTCCCGGAACCGCTCCTTTATTGAAACCTCTTGTCATGGAACAGACGGAATAGCGAAGAGAAACGGGATAATCATCGCCGCACACTTTCTTGATCTCTTTCACGACCTCGCAGGCAAAGCGAAGCCTGTTTTCCAGACTGCCTCCATAGCAGTCATTCCGATGATTGGTATAAGGCATCGCAAACTGATCCAGGAGATATCCTTCATGAACCGCATGGATCTCCACGCCATCCACGCCTGCGTCTTTGCACAGTTTTGCGGTCTGTCCGAATGCATAAACGAAACGGCTTATCATATCCGAGGTGAATTCGCCCATTCTGACATCCGGATCCCATACATTCGGCTCATTGTCATCCGGAGCGGACCACCACCATTTCGACATGATCAGTTTCGAAGAGAGATTCCTGATCAGGCCTTTTTTCACGAATAGTTTCAGCAGCTGAGGCAGGATCATCGATCTGCCCGCGCCGGCACTGAGCTGGAAAAAGATTTTCGCTCCGCTGTCATGTATCTCCTTTACGATCGGTCTGACCGGCTTAAAAACCTCAGGATGTTCATAGATCCATTTTTCACCTACAATACTGACAAGCGGAATCAACCCGGGAATAAACAAACCGATATTGTTGTCTTTGCGATCCCGATAGAAAGCGCCTATGTTTTTCACAAAACCGGTCTTGGCCTCCCATTGGATCATGTTCGTACCTTCCATCGGCAGCATCACGATCCTGTTTTTGATTTCGACGTTTCCGATCCTCCATGGCTGAAACAAGGGTTCATATCTTTTGTCCATTTCGTTCTCCTATTTGTTTTGAGATCCTTTTAATGTATCTCTGACGATCATATCGATCAGTGCTTCTTTGCTTTTAACGTCTTCGGGAATCGCGACGATCGTGTACCAGGCTCCGGGATAGTCCCAGATCTGCTGGAAATAGGCTTCCGTAGGATATCGATCGATGACCGAAGTGATCTCAGGACGGATCGCCTGCACGCGTTTCAGAGCTTCCGCATGGATCCTGTTCCTGAAATCTTCCGCATCTTCAGGATTTCTATCGCTATCGTTGATGATCGAAGACTTGCCGTCTTTTTCATATAAAGTTTCTGCTGTCTTCTTCGAATCGGTATTGCCGCAATGTTTTTCCAGCAGTTCTTCAAGAGTAGGACGTTTCGGATTCAGATGATATTCTTTGCCATACGGACTTCTGTTGATCAGAAAGTAATCGTAGAGTTCTCTTCGCAGTGTCGCGGGATCTTGAAACGTATGCAGCTGATTCAGCAGTTCATTGAATTCCTTTTCGCTGAAGATTCGATCAGCAGGGATATGCTCGGCAAGCCAGACCAATGCTAAAAGTTTCTTCTTTCGTTTCGAAGGAAGCTGAGTCAGCTTTCCTTTTTGCAGATAACCTGTCAGTTCATTACAATCCGGTTCCATGTCATATCCTCTACATAAATATTTACTGATAGTATTTTTCGATTCCCCCATATCCCTTGATCAGTTTGCCTTTTCTTGTCTTTTCAACAAAACTGTTCAAACGCTTCTCGAATTCCTTGGGACGTTTCCTGGCGGCGTCGATATATGCGATACGGATACGTTTGTAAGGTTCTGTAAAACGTTCATAATTCTTCCAGACCGTTTCATCTTTTTTCAGAATACTGATGATATCTTCTGGAAAGACAAATGGCTCATTGATGATAGGAAGGATGCTCTCTCTGATCTTCGGATGGATCAGTCCTTGTCTCTCCAGCCAGATCAGACGTTCGATATTCGGCCTTGAATAGGCACTTCCTTTCCTTCTTGGCGTAAAGCGTCGGATATGATGCGTTTCATCAAGCGTTCCTGCTCTGCCATCGATCCATCCGAAACAGAGTGCTTCTTCGACTGCGTCGTTATAGGAGAGAGAGTCTTCTTTCGAATCTTTCGTAGGAAAAACAAACCATATCTCATCTTCTGTTTCAAAATGGTTTTCCAGATAATTCCGCCATTCTGATCTGCTATCTGTATAAAAAGTATTCATCTATCAATCGCCGAACTAACAGTCTTTCACATACAGCCGATCGATATCGTTTCCGTAATTCACGATATCTTTCAGGTAATGATATCCATATTTCTCATATAGACCGACATATGATGTCGGAATATATGTTTTCGCAAAACCGATTTCTTTCACATATCCATTCGCATAATCGATCAGCATCCCGCTGATCCTGTGACCGCGGTATTCTTCGCTCACAAATATTGTAGAGATCCAAGGATAGATCACGGACAGGGGATAGTAGTCCGTTTTCATGATCGTGCACATTCCGACGATATTACCGTCATGCAACGCGACAAATGGCGTTTCCCAGTCTTCGAATTCCCAGTTTCTGATCTGATGAATCGTATGTTCATTGACTTCAAGCCAGGAGAAGTGTTTCACAAAATCAAGCAGTTTCTCTGCCAATACAGTGTCTTTATCAACTTTCCGGATCGTTATGAATTCAGACAGTTCGTGATTTTTCATAATCTATAATTCTTTCTTCAAAAGCTGGAACCCTGTTTCAACATAAACAGGGTGCATATCATCATCCATATCACAAGGATCATTATGGCAGTCTTTGACATACAAAGTAAAACCGAGACTGTGGTACAATCGCTCGTTGCGTTCATCATCGACTCCAATTGTCGCATAGCGGAAACCTTTCAGTTTCAGGTCAGTAAGCGCTGTTTCCATCAGCCGATGTCCGATCCCTTGACCGCGGTATTCTTTTCTGACCCGGAATGCGCAAAGATAAGCGGTTGTAATGCCATCCGCAAATTCATTGTCATCCAGACTGAGAAAGGAATACAGTTCGCCGATCAGTTTCCCATCAAGATCTGCCGTATAGAAAACAGCATTGCCATCAGAGATGTTCCTGTAAAAGAATTTTGCTGTATACGGCGCACGATCAAGATCTGAATACCCCCATAGTTTCAGCATCTCATCGGCATTCGCTATTCTTATCAGCATCCTTTTCTCTCTGAAAGATTACCAGCGGAACAGCATCCCATAGAATTCTGCCGCGGCAGCACGCCAGTTCTTCCATTCATGTCCTCCTGGATAGGTTTTCATAACATACCTGATTCCGCGTTCCTCGAGGTATCCTGATACATCTTCCAGGATCCCGTTTTTGGTTTCTTCGATTCCGTAAGAGACAAACAGCAGATTGGTTTGCTGATTGAATGTCTCGCTGTCATCCAATGTCGCAAGCCACGGCTGTTTCTCTCTGTCCCAAGCCATTTGTGGGTCCTTGAAGCCCGTAAACAAGCCGAACGAAGAGAATATGCCAGGGAATCGCAACATCGCCCAGGAAGCCTGCAAAGAGCCCATAGACAATCCTGCAATCGCCCGGTTCTCCAGACCTGCTTTGACTCTGTATTTCTTTTCAATGAAAGGGATACAGTCTTTTACCACAAGATCTGGAAGCAGATGATAATCGCAGGTAGCTTCATTTTTTCCATCGATGATGACCCCGCCATTGTTCATGACGATAATGAAAGGAACGGCTTTTCCTTCCGCAATCAGATTATCCATCGTAAAATTCGTTTTCCCTTGATAGATCCACGAAGTTTCATTCTCGCCGCCGCCATGCTGAAGATAAAGGACAGGATATACTTTGTCCGGTTCTTCCTGATAGAAAGGAGGCGTATAGACCAGACAGCTTTCCGTCTGTCCCGATACGGAGGAATAAAAGAATTCACGCGTTACGGCTCCATGCGGGACATCCTTCAGAAGCAGATAATCCTGTGAAAGATCGGGAATATCGACATAATTGGCCGCTTTCCCCGCGCTGTAACAGATCGGAGCCATCGGATTCAGTACGCCGTTTCCATCCATAAAGAACTCGATCGTAAACGAGCCAGTCTTATTTAACTGCAGCAAGCCTGTCCACAGGCCGATTTCATCCTTTTCAAGAGGGATTTTCACATCATGCGTCCCTGCTTGCACGGATGTCGCTTCCGGAGCATACATGGATAATGAAACGCTCCCATCTTCATTCACGATCGCTCCTTGCTTGATCGGACCGCGGAACCAAGGCAAAGAAAAACCCGGAATAGTAGAAAGCTGTTTATTATAACCCATCGCGCGCATCTCATAGCTGCGGTTATCGATCAGATCTTTTGCAATATTCATGATTTATCCTCCGATATCTCTACAGAATCAGTATAACATTCTTGTTTCATGAATGATGTGCATCCGAACGCCGCTTGCAAAACGAAATATTGAAAAAAGCTTATAAATAATGTATTATTTAAGGCGATGGGGGAGTAGCTGGCGTATGGAAACATACGTGTCAAGCCAACAATCTCGGCTATAAGCCTGGTTTGCCTTAAAATGCGAGACTCATGTGTAACTGTTGTTATGCATGGGTTATCGAAAAGAGACTCATGCATAGACATGGGTTTTATTTTTGAAAGGATCTGTATGGAAAAATTTTATCTGTTAAATCAAGAAGAAGTGTTCAAGGAAGTAGACAGCTCTATGGAAGGGCTGACTTCCCAAGAAGCGCAAAGACGTCTGGAAATCAATGGCAAAAACAAGCTGGAAGAGACCAAAAAAGAGTCACTGTTCAGGAAATTCATCAATTCGATTTCCGATCCGATGATCATCATGCTGATGGCTGCCGCCGGAATACAGGCGGTCGTGAATCTTCTGCAGATGTCCGATGGTTTCAAATTATCGGAATTTGCGGATGTCATCGTCATCATGGCGGTCGTCATCATCAATACGATCATGTCGCTGATCCAGGAATCCAAAGCGGAAGGTGCGATGGAAGCTCTGATGCAGATGACGGCTTCGACATCCAAGGTGTTGCGCGATGGAAAAGTGGAAATCGTGAAATCCGAGGATATCGTTTTAGGCGATGTCATTGTCTATGAAGCAGGCGATACCGTTCCGGCAGACTGCCGTATCCTGGAATCTCATTCATTGAAAGCCGAAGAAGCGGCTCTTACCGGAGAATCCGTTCCTGTAAACAAAATCATCGATGTACTGATGCTGAATGAAAAAGCGGATATCACATTGGGTGATAGAAAGAATATGCTTTATAACGGCTCTACGGTCGTCTACGGACGCGGAAAAGCAGTCGTTGTCGCTACCGGCATGGATACCGAAATGGGCAAGATCGCGGATGCGCTGAATCAGTCCGTCAAAGAACTGACGCCTTTGCAGAAGAAAATGGCAGAATTGTCCACATTCCTGACGAAACTGGTCATCTGGATCTGTGTCGCCGTCTTCGCTTTAGGTGTCGTTGAAAAAGTATTCCTGTCCAAAGAAGCGTTCTCATTATCCATGCTGGCATCGAACACATTGGATACCTTTATCGCTGCGATTGCATTGGCTGTCGCCGCCATTCCGGAAGGACTGCCTGCAGTCGTTACGATCATTCTGTCCATCGGCGTTTCTGCCATGGCAAAGCGTCAGGCATTGATACGGAAACTGACTGCCGTTGAAACATTAGGCTGTACGAATATCATCTGTTCCGATAAGACCGGCACATTGACGCAGAATAAGATGACAGTGGTGGAAGAATACACCGCTGACAAGAAACTCCTGGCTACCGCGATGGCATTGTGTTCCGATGCGGAAATCCGTTATGGAGAAACGCAGGCAACCGGTGAACCGACCGAATGTGCCTTGGTCAATTATGCCTATTCCTTAGGATTGCCGAAATATGAACTTGAAGATCTGCAGCCGCGCAAAGGGGAAGCCCCATTCGATTCCAACCGCAAGATGATGTCGACCATCCATCCGGCGGAATTCGGTTATATCCAGTTCACCAAAGGCGCTCTGGATGTGATGCTGCATCGCTGTACGGGTTATCTCTCGGAAAAAGGCGAAATGCCGATCAACGATGAAATCAAAGAAGAAATCGTCTCCAAAAACAAGGAGTTCGCTTCCAAAGCGTTGCGTGTGCTATGTGCGGCATATCGCCGTTATGACAATCTTCCGAAATCCACGGAACCGGATGATCTGGAACACGATCTGGTCTTCATCGGCATCGTGGGCATGATCGATCCTTGCCGTCCGGAAGTCTATCAGGCAATCAAAGAATGCGAATCTGCCGGCATCAAACCGATCATGATCACCGGCGACCACAAGGATACCGCGGTTGCAATCGGTCTTGATCTGGGCATTATAAAAGACGAATCCGAAGCGGTAGAAGGAAGCGAACTGGATCAGTATTCCGATGAAGAAATGATGGATGTCGTTCAGCGCTATTCCGTTTATGCGCGTGTTCAACCGGAGCATAAGACCAGGATCGTCAATGCCTGGAAAGCATTAAATAAGGTAACTGCCATGACCGGAGACGGCGTCAACGATGCGCCTTCGATCAAAGCGGCAGATATCGGTATCGGTATGGGTATTACCGGAACGGATGTCACAAAGAGTGTCGCGGACATGGTTCTGGCAGATGACAACTTTGCGACCATTGTCAACGCCGTCGAAGAAGGCCGTAAGATCTATGACAACGTGTGCAAGGTCATTCAGTTCCAACTGTCAACCAACCTCTGCGAAGTTATCATCATGTTCGTGGCTTCATTACTGAATTTCACGATTCTGACTCCTGTCCATCTTCTTTGGATCAACATGGTTACGGACTCTCTTCCGGGTCTTGCGTTAGGCATGGAGAAAGCGGAAGGCGATGTCATGCAGCGTAAACCGCGTAATGCGACGGATGGCATCTTCGCCAATGGCGCCGGCATCGATATGGTATGGCAGGGCATTTATCTTTCCATCATTCAGATCGCTGCTTATATGATCGGTCATCACATCGAAACTGGAAGTTGGAATATCTTAGGTGCCACAATGTGCGTCAATGCTGTCGCCATGGCCTTCCTGACCGTCAACCTGAGCGAAATCATGACCGCCGTCAACATGCGTTCACAGACCAAGTCCATCTTCGGAAAAGATATGCTGAAAAACTTCAACTGGTGGCTGTTGGGTGCCGTGTTTGTAACGGTATTGCTGACATTGGCAGCGATCTATATGCCGGGATTATCAAATGTTTTCGATATCATTCCGGGAACGTTCGAATTGAAAGAACTGATGATCTGCGTACTGCTGGCTCTCTCGACGGTTCCGGTATTTGAACTGGGCAAATGGATCCGCAGATCTCACAAATCATAGTCTTTGGGATCCAGTTTATTCAGATAAAGATTTAACTGTTCTTTATTATAAAGACTCAAAAGAAAATTACTTTTCGCACTAGGGTAAGAGTGATAGATGGAATGCAACAGTTCCTTGATCTCTTGCCTTTTTGTATATCCATCATTCGGACAGCCTGATCTGATGACAGGGATCTCCAGCTGATTCGCTGTCTTACGGATATCCGACTCATAAGTCATACAGAACGGACGGATGAACGTGACCTGGGAATCTGTAAGAAACATTTTCGGATCAAACGTGGCGACACGCCCTCCGTAGATCATGTTCATGAATAAAGTCTCGATCGCATCATCCGCATGATGGGCAAACGCCACCTTGTTGCAGCCAAGCGATTTCGCCGTTTTGATGACCGCCCCTTTCTTCAATGTCGAACAGAGACTGCAGTCGACCCTGTCTTTGTGCCTGTTCAGTTCCAGGATGTCTCTGATCTTGGAACTTTCCTCGTGTATCGTGATCGGATATCTGCCGAACCATTCCCGCAAAGGAGCAAAATCATCTTCCCCGAAATTCAGGTCGATATGGACTCCGATGATATCGAAATGCTTATGATAGGTATTCTCATAAAGAAACTGATAAAGATACATCGTATACAGCAGCAATGCTGAATCCTTGCCGCCGGAAAGGCCGATCGCGATCTTGTCGTTTTCTTCGATCAGGCTGAACATCTCATCCGCTTTTCTTACCGTAGCAAGAACCTTTTTCATCGTCATAAAGATATTATAATACATGTTATAATCTGTATGTATGGGTAACGTATTATATGTCGATAAACCCTCGGGAATGACTTCGTTCGATCTGTGTTACAAGCTCAGACCTGTTCTGCAAACGCGCAGGATCGGCCATACCGGCACGCTAGATCCCTTGGCCACAGGAGTGATGGTCATCCTTTATGACAAAGCGACCAAAGCCAACCAGTTCCTGGTAAGCGCAAACAAGAGCTACCACGCCAGGGTGAAACTCGGAATCAAGACAGATACGCTTGATATCGAAGGAAACATCCTGGAACATGGATCTTTTGTCGTACCCGAAACGATCAGGATCGTTGAAGTCCTGGATTCGTTTCTGGGGGATTCCAGACAGATCGTGCCCATGACCAGCGCCATCAAAGTCGAAGGAAAGAAGCTGTACCAGTACCAGCTGGAAAACCGTGAAGTCGAACTGCCTGTCAGGGAGATTACCGTTCATAAAATCTGTTTATCCGCCATTCATGAAGATGGCTTTTCCTTCGATGTAACGGTATCTTCCGGAACTTATATCCGTGCTCTGGTACGCGATATCGTTGAAAAGCTAGGCGTGATCGGCTGTGTCAGCGAATTGCGCAGAACGTCGATCGATGATATCACCATTGAACAATGCGACAGTTTCGAAGATATCCTGAATGGCAATTATGTCAGTCATGATCTTTACGATATCCTGTCTGAAAAATATGAAACGATCGATTATCCGGATCCCGAAACCATCCGCAACGGAAAGAAGATCCATGTCCAAAGCGAACACGACCAGATCCTGATCGTACATGAGAAGGAAGTACTGGCGATCTATGAAAAAGAAGGAGAAGAATACCGATGCCAAAGAGGCCTGTGGTAATCAGGATACGTTACGAGGAACTGCCATCGGATCTTGCGGAATGCGTCGCATGCATCGGTTTTTTTGATTCTTTGCATAAGGGCCATCAGCAGCTGATCAGACGCTGCAAAGAAGAAGCGGAAATGCTTGGCTTGCCGGCCGTACTGATCTGTTTCGACAAGGATCCTATGGAAGTCATCACAGGACAGCATCAGCTTCATATCCTTTCCTATCATGAACGTATCGATAAGATCCGGGAACTGGGCATCGAGCAGATCATCATGTTTGAATTCGATAAACGTTTCATGAATATCGACCATCACAGCTTTGTTTCCGGATACCTGAATCAGATGCATATACGCAAACTGATCTGCGGTTTTGATTTCCATTTCGGATTTCAGGGAAAAGGGGATACGTATACTTTGATCCATGAAGGGGACTTTGAAACGATCGTCATTGAACAGATCAGCTTCTATGGCAAAAAAATCTCTTCTTCGAGAATCAAGAACGAGATCGCCAGAGGCAAATTAAGGCTCGTAAAGCGGCTTTTAGGTTACAGGTATTATTTAGACGTCAAAACGACTAAAATTGAAAAAACAAAAGAAAAATGCCTTGTATACGCAAAATGTACGGACAGATACAAAGTCCTGCCGCCGAATGGCATTTATAATGATTATTTAATATCTATTAAAAATAATATTTTCATAATTAATACGGAATCGGATCTTGGGGAAACGATACGCCTGGAGTTCTAGATGAACGATTATTTCTATCAGCAGACGAAAGCTTATTTTAAAGAAAAGCAGTCAGATTATCTGGAAAAACTCAAAGAACCTTGTACGCAAGGATTTTTCTTGAATACATTGAAAGCAAAGAAAGAAGACATTTTGGATCTGATCGATTTTCCTTGTAAAAAATCATCCTATGACAATAACAGCTATTATCATGACCATTCCAATATCGGTAAAACGATCGTGAATGATCTGGGACTGATCTACCCCCAGGAAGTAGCTGCAAGCCTGCCTGCATCCTATCCGGATCTTGCCGAAGTAAAACTGATCGTCGATCTGTGTGCCGCTCCGGGCGGGAAGTCGATCGATATCCTCAATCGCGCGAAAGAAGAAAGCCTTCTGATCGCAAATGATATCAGCCACGAAAGAGCGCTGGTCATATCGCAGAATTTCGAGCGTCTCGGAATCAGTAACGCGATCATCACCAGCAAGGATACTGACAGACTGTCCGAACAGCTGGAAGGCCAGGCGGATCTGGTGATTCTCGATGCGCCATGTTCCGGAGAGGGAATGATACGAAAGTATCCGGAAATCATGGATATGCTTACGGAATCTTATACGAAAGAACTGGCAGAACTGCAGAAAAAACTGCTGGATGCCGCCTATCGCACACTGAAACCGGGAGGACAGCTGCTTTATTCGACTTGTACCTATTCCTTTTTGGAAGATGAAGAACAGGTAAAGAACTATTTAGAAAGATATCCTACCATGAAACTGATTCCTATAAAACAGGAATCCTATTCCGATTATCCGGGAACGGTAAAACTCTGTCCGTTAAATGAAACGGAAGGACAGTTCTTTGCGCTGTTTCAGAAAGATAGCGATGCGGAAACGTCGTATTCCAGACTGCATAATCTGAAGCCTGTAAAACAGAAAACAGTCGATACCTTCATTCAGGAAAACCTTGATATACGGGAGTATTACCTTTATCTATACAATGGACATTATTATATGTCTCAGATTCCTCTTTATGATCTGGACAACGGCATCCTGCGATATGGGATCTACCTGGGAGATATGACAAAAGACCGTTTCGAACCAAGCCATCACTTGTACCGCAGCAATCTTCTAAAGGGCTGTTATCGTCATGTCTACGATCTTAACGAAGAAGAAATGAGATCCTATCTGGAGGGAAGAGAACTTAAAACAGAGCTTCCGGATCATTATTATCAGATCACCTATAAAGATTACAGTCTCGGTTATGGAAAGTGTGCGAAAGGGATCATGAAAAATAAATATCCTAAAGGGCTAAGAAGAATGTTATAATTTGGATATGGAAAAATATGACACAACTATAGGCGCATGCCAGATCAGCGATAAAGCATTTGAAGATATCGCTTCCATCGTGTGCGAGAATACGAAAAACGTTTATCCTGTCAAGAAGGATAAAGGATTTGTTGAAGCGAAATTCAACAAAGAAAACGAACTGACACTGACTGTCAATATCAAAGTCAAGCAGGGGATCGATATCGTAAAGCTATGCAATCGGCTGCAGGATGATATCGCTGAAAACATCCTGCTGATGACGGGACAGGAAGCGCAGGCTATCAACATCGATATTCAAGGATTTGAAAAATAAGATTCCGGAGGGAATCTTATTTTTTTATTATCAATTATTTCTATTGAGCGAATACGCCGTTTCTTATATGCAACGTAACTTCAGCAGTCTTGTAATCGGTTTTTGCTTTTACTGTCACGTCGCAATCTCCCAGTGATTCCTCATATCCTTCCATGATTCTCACTGTAAGTTTATCTCCTTCTTCTTCAAAGATCAGACCTTCTACCTCATCATAGAACCAACCTTCAAATTCGCTACTGTCGTCATAACTCGCAGTGACGCTGAAAGACTTGTTGTCGCCGGAAACAGTCACCGGGATATTCAGAGTATGATCCTTTTCGACATAATAGGTCAATACGTAATGGACATCCGCATCGGTCACATGAATGGTCGTGCCATAGTCGATCTGGTTTACGCCATCGCTGAAGACCCAGCAAGGTTCCGGTATATCATAAGTTTCTTTCGTTTCAAAACTGATGAAACTATATTTCGCTGCCCATTCTTCAAGTTGTTTTCTGCTTGAGTTTCTATTAGGAACAGTGAATGAGACATCGGCTTTCTTTTCCCATGATACTTTATTGGAGACCGTACTGCCATTCTCATAGCCGTAATAGAGTTCTACTTTGATCGTATCACCCGGGTTCAGTTTCAGCTTTCTTTCCTCATTCTTGTTTTTGGTAACGATATGCTCATTGATCGTCTGGCTTCCGCTGACTGTCAGATCAGCCATGTAACGGATCGGACCATAGAGTTTCCTATAATCAAACAGATTGGTGCCGGTTGCCGCAACGATCACATCGCCGGAAGCGTTCTTAAGAGAAATGTCCTTGACATCGCTTCCGCCTTCCAGTTTATCTTCATCCGGATATTCCGGCCAATGGATCGTCAGAAGACCGTTGTCTTGCAGATCGACCTTATAATCATCTGTAATATCCTTAATGGTCGGAGCAGGAAGATTAACCAGTTTGACGGAATCTGATTTGATCAGACCGGTCGTTCTTAAAGAAGGATCCATATCTTCCTGGAATGCGGCATATGGCCAGGTTCCGATGATGTGGGTAATCGACGTGACATCGGATGGCTTGCTCAGCTGCGTCGGCTTGGTATTGCCATATTTATAAGCGGCTTCCAGAATCAGATGAGCGATCTTGCCTTGAGGACGGTCGTTGTAATAGTAATCCTTCAAGATATATGACTGCTGACCGGATACGGCTTTTTCATAGCCGACCCAGGTCGCTGTCGTATATTCGCTTGTCGCTGCCACGAGCCAGCCGTCTTTGATCGCGCCGGAAGGGATGCCGTAGTCTTTGCCGGATGTACCGTAGTCGGTCGTGCCGGTCTTTCCGTAAACGGTATAATCGGTCGATTTGACATAGTTATAGGTACCGCCGTAATCGGCGACATTTGATTTCATCAGTTCCGTGGTCAGATATGCCGCAGCTTCGGAAATGACTTGGGTCGACTCATAAGTCGGCGTGATCGGAGACTTGCCGTTGGTGAATTCGATCCTCTCGATGGTATGCGGCTTATTGTAGACGCCATAGTTCATGATCGCGGTATAAGCGCTGGCATGCTGGTATGGACTCACCTCGCAAGTCGAACCGCCGACCGCATACTGGACATTGAAATCATCCAGATTGAAATCATAGCCTAACGATTGCGTATAGTTGACTACGTATTCATATTTCTTTTCATTCAGGACATTCTGCAGGGTCTGAATCGCGCAGGTGTTGATGGACTGACCCAGCGCCTGTTTCAAGGTGACATCGCCTACATAGGTTCCTGAATCATTGTATACGACGATACTGTTGCTTGGATCGAGCCACATCGGCTTGTCGCACAGGACATGGTCGGTCGCCCAGCCGAGGTTTTCGAACGCCAGAGCATAATCCAGGATCGGTTTGATCGAAGAACCGGGCTGCTTATACTGTTCCGTCGCATGATTGAGCAGCAGCTGTCCGCCATTGGCATAGTTTCTTCCGCCCAGGATACCGACGACCTTGCCCGTACTGTTTTCGATACAGACGGAAGCGACTTCGAAGTATTCATCCGGATAATAAAGATATCCTTCTTCAAAATTACCGGCCTGGATATCATCCATCTGTTCCTGTATTCCCTTGATCATATGCGTATAGATATGCATCGTTGTCGTATATGGATCAAGGCCGGTAATATCGATGACCTCCGATACGACCGCATCGATATATGCCTGGTAAGGGATGCCATCGCCATCGCCGCTGGAACTGTATGGATCCTTCAGAATATCTTCGACACGCACGGCTTTCGCCAGTTCATATTCGGTTCTGGTGATATAGCCATGATGATACATCTGATAAAGGACTTCCGTCACACGTTCCTGTGCGGCTTCCAGATTATAGAACGGATTGTACCAGCTTGGCGCATTGATGACACCTGCTAAAAGTGCGCCTTCCACCAGGTTGCACTCGCTGATATTCTTGCCGAAATAGTACTGCGAAGCTTTCTGTATGCCGCGGATATTCGCTCCGCCGAAATTCAGTTTATTGATATAAGATGTAAAAATATCCTGCTTGCTGCGGTTTTTCTCCAGTTCCATCGCCAAAGCGATCTCCTGGACCTTACGCCGGATACCGCCAAGACCGCTTCTTGCTGCCTGCTGTCCGGTATCATCGTTGACGAAATACGTGTTCTTGACCAGCTGCATCGTAAAAGTGGAACCGCCCTGACCGAAAGAAAGAGTACGGATGTTTTCCAGCATGGCTTTGGTAAAACGCGGTACGTCGAATCCGTTATGTTCAAAGAAACGCGAGTCTTCGATCGCGACGAACGCATCGACGACACAGTTCGGGATTTCGTCATATTCGACATTCTGTCTTATGACCGTACCGAGATTGGCGATCTCATCGCCTTTGCTGTCATAGATGACCGACGATTCCGCTTGTTCGAAATCAGCCATATTCAGGCTCGGTTTATCCTTCAGCATCGCCATAAGAAAAACGATACCGAGGATCAGCCCGATCATCGCCATGGCAGCGATCAGCGATACGATGATCGCCCAGAGATTAACGACATTGATCTTTCTTTTCGTTTTCTTTTTCGTACTCATAAGCCTCCTATAAGTCAAAGACTTCTTTTACTATCGCAAGATAGTCGCAGGGTCTCTGATAACTGCGGTTAATCAAAAACCCTTTTTCTTCGATCCACTCATAAGGAAGAGACTTCCTCGTGCCTGAATCATGGAAATCAATAAAATCACCTGCTCTAATTAGAAAGTCTTTATCATAAGAAGTCATTCTTAATATAATAAAGGCTATTGCCCCGTGCCGCAGAACATCCTTGAGATGTCTGATCTGATGCGGATGAATCGATGAGAAAGGGAATGAAGTCCTGGACTCGCATTCCTTCGCTTCGAAGTCGATATATTTCCCCAAATATATCCCGTTGTAGTCGGTGGTCGAAGGAACCTTGAAATAGGCTTCCGTGATCTTTGCAGCGCTCCGTTTCGGATAATCGACTTTCACGATCGTGATCGGCGTCGGTTTCTTATGAACCACCGCCATCTCATGTGCCAGATAGTAACGGTTGCTCACGTTTATGTCATCTTCCAGAGACATTCCCCGGTTGGAGGTCGTTTCTTTCGGTTTGACATAAACTTTGTTGCTGTTCGGATACTTCATCGTTTCACCTCTAAATATTATATAATAACTGTGTATTTATTACCAGTTTGCTTGAATGTATTTTATTTTTGTATTATTATATTGAAACAGGAGATAGATATGGAAAAGCTGAACTTAACACCGGAGGAAATCCTTAACAAGCAGTTTAATGTCGATTTTAAGGGCTATGATCCCGCGGAAGTAGATGCCTTTTTAGATACCGTTCTGGACGATTATCAGATCATGGAAGCAAACGTACAGCAGCTGTTGGATACCGTTTCTACCTTACAGGAAAAAGTCAAGGAACTGACTTCGAAGAATATCGAGCTTGAAAGCAAGAAGATGGTCTTCGATCTGTCCTCGACGACTTCCTACAGTTCCGTCGATCTGTTAAAGAGGGTATCAAGGCTCGAAGAGATCGTTTATAACAAATAACATTCAGACAATCGCTGAATTTCAGAGGAAAGTCCATGCTCGCACATCCTGCGACGGATGTAGTGTTTATGCCAAGTGAAACAATAAGCTTGGGCAGTTTCGGCTGACGGCTGGCAGAAATCCTAAAGAGTGATCCATGGATGGCGCCTGTAAAAGTGTCAAAGAGACGAGTCTTATAGAAATATAAGAGTGGAACGTGATAAACCCCATAAGCGAGAAACCCAAATTTTGGTAGGGGAACTTGCAATAGTGAAATGAAACGATTTGCGAGGCACCTTGGTGCAGATAAATGATTGTCCAGTACAGAACATGGCTTATTGAATGTTATCATATAAAACCACGAAAGTGGTTTTTCTTATTGTTTCATCTATCTACTAGAAATTAATTCTTGTCAAAATGAGATTTCTGGTGCATAATAATTGTGTTAGAATGATTGTATGAATCTACCAAACAAATTGACATTATTCCGTATCCTGCTTGTACCGATTTTAGCCTTGGTATGGCTTTTTCCTTATGAACAGTTCAATATCCATCTGGGCTATTTCATGGTAGGAAATATCACTTTGCCTTATCTGAATCTGATCGTATTAGGCATTTTTGCGGTCGCATCGTTTACCGATTATCTGGATGGCCATATCGCACGTTCCAGAAATTTGGTCACCACGTTCGGTAAGTTTGCCGATCCGATCGCGGACAAGCTTCTGGTCAATATGATGCTTCTGATCCTGTCTTACAAGCATATGATCCCGCTTGTTTGCTGCATCATCATGATCCTGCGGGATATAGTTGTTGATGGCTGCAGAATGATCGCCGCACAGAAGGGTGTCGTTGTTTCTGCGGGACTGTTAGGCAAGCTCAAAACCGTATTGCAGATGTTTTCAATCATTCTGATTCTGTTGAATAATCTTCCGTTTGAACTCTGGTATCTGCCGGTAAGCGAGATCATGATCTGGTTTACGTCTTTTATTTCTTTGGCAGGCGGTTATTCCTATTTTATGCAGGTAAGATCATATATCTTCGAATCGATGTAGGAATATGGAAGATTCTTGTGAATAATGTATAGGAGGAAATCTCGTTATGGCGAAAAAAGAGGATGAAATACAGGAAATCAGCGCAGAAAAAAAGGAACAGCTGCTGAATGAAGCGCTGAAAACGATCGAGAAACAGTATGGCAAAGGTTCGATCATGAAACTTGGCGAACATGCCAATGTGGATGTGGATGCGATTTCGACCGGTTCTTTGGCGATCGATTATGCTTTAGGTGTCGGCGGTCTGCCAAGAGGAAGGATCGTCGAGATCTATGGTCCGGAATCTTCCGGTAAGACGACGCTGGCTTTGCAGTGTATCGCGGAATGTCAGAAAAACGGCGGCAAAGCGGCATTTATCGATGCCGAGCACGCGATCGATCCGCGTTATGCGAAAGCGTTGGGCGTCGATGTCGATGAACTGGTATTGTCGCAGCCGGATTCCGGAGAACAGGCTCTGGAAATCGCGGAAGTGCTGATCAAGTCGGGAGCGATCGACCTGGTGGTCGTCGACTCGGTTGCGGCGCTGGTTCCGCAGGCAGAACTGGATGGAGAAATGGGCGATTCCAATATCGGACTTCATGCACGTCTGATGTCCAAGGCGATGCGTAAACTGGCAGGCGCGATGAATGCGCACGGCTGTACGACGATCTTCATCAACCAGCTGCGTGAAAAAGTCGGTGTCATGTTCGGTAATCCGGAAACGACGACAGGCGGACGCGCACTGAAATTCTATTCGACGATCCGTCTGGAAGTGCGTAAATCCGAAGCGATCAAGGATGGCCAGGAAGTCATCGGAAACAAGGTCAATGTCAAGGTTGCCAAAAACAAGGTAGCTCCGCCTTTCAAGACCTGTCAGGTCGAGATCTATTATGGAGAAGGGATCTCCCATCTGTCCGAAATCGTCAATCTCGGTACGGAAATGGGTATCATCGAGAAATCCGGTTCCTGGTATTCCTATAATGGCGAAAAGATCGGCCAGGGTTCCGATTCGGTTAGAGCTTATCTCAAAGCAAATCCCGAGATCGATGCAAAGATCACGGAACAGATCAAAGAAAAGATGTATAGCAAAGATCAGGCCGAAGCCTGATCTTTATAGATATTTACGAACGATTTCCGTGATCGGCGAATGATTGTGATCCGCATCCAGTACGGCATCGCAATCTTTTTTTATTTCTTCGGATGCATTCGCCACGGCGATGGAGAATCCTGCCATTTTCAGCATCGTAAGATCATTGATGCTGTCTCCTATGGCAATACTGTCTCTGATATCGATCTCCAGTATTTCACAGAGTTTCTTTAAAGCCTGACCTTTGCTGACGCCTTTCTTATTAAATTCCAGATAATGGCTGGAAGACAGCGATATCTCATATTCTTCTTCCAGATCAAGATCCTTTCTCAGTTTCATGAGATAATCCATATCATCTCTGGCAAAAAGGACTTTGATCAGCTGCTTGTCTTTGAAAAAGTCAGCAGACAGCGTATCGATCTCGCGATAAGCCATATGTCCTTTCAGATAAGCGGTTTCTTCCTCATAGATGTTCCAGATATAGATATCATCGGACATATAGAAATGGATGCAAAGATTCTCTTTTTTTCCGATCTCCAACAGCCGCAGAAGATCTTCATGACACATGTATTCGCTGAAAATGATACGATTCCCTTTGTTTTCCGTGATGATCGAACCATTATAAGAGATAACATAACTGTTTTCCTGATCGTATAGGCCGATTTCCTTCAAAGTTCCCTGCAAAGAACGGAAATCGCGCCCGGAAGCAGGAACGAAACGGACATCCTTAAGATGACGTATCGTATCGATATCTTCTTGAGATACATGATGATCAACATTCAGCAATGTCTGATCCAGATCGGTAGCAATCAGTCTGTACATGCTAAAATTGTACAATAAGCAAGAAGGATATTGTGAAAAATATCTGAATATTATACAATTTAATGGGGATTTTCCCTACTTTATTATGTTGTTTTAATGGAGGTATACATATGAAAATTGATGTACTTTCCATTTTACTAGGTATCGTTGTCGGTGCATTGCTGATATTCTTGTATTACAGTCTGATAGGCAAGAATGCCAGGAAAGAAGCCGAGAAAGTCTTAGAAGAAGCAAATAATCAAGCTAAAAACACTGTAAAACAGGCGGTTTTGGATGGAAAGACGCAAGTCTATGATTTGAAACTGCAGGCGGAAAAGGAAATCAAGGAAAAGAAGAGCGAGATCGTCGAACAGGAAAACAAGCTGCAGAGACGTGAAGATTCGCTGAATTTCCGTGATGAGAATTTGACGCAGAAAGAGCGGAAATTAGATGATAAGCTAAGAAAGGCAGAAGAGAAAGCTGCTCAACTAGATAAAATGGAAGAAGATCTGCAAGCGCGGATCGATGGACAGATCGTTCTTTTGGAACGCGTTTCCAACATGAGCGCGGAAGAAGCCAAAAGAGAACTGATGGAAGTCGTTGAAAACAAGATCTCTGACGAAGTTGCTGCTTATATCAGAGAGCAGGAAGAGGAAGCCAGAGAAAAGGCGCACGAAAATGCAAGAGAGATCATTGCGACAGCCATTCAGCGTTATTCCCAGGAAGAATCGCTGGATCGTACGATTTCCGTGGTGAGCCTTCCTTCGGAAGAAATGAAGGGCAGGATCATCGGCCGTGAAGGCCGTAATATCCGTGCCATCGAGCAAGCGACAGGCGTCGACTTGATCATCGATGATACGCCGGAGGCGATCACGGTATCCTGTTTCGATCCGATCCGCAGAGAGATTGCGAGACTGTCTCTGGAAACGCTGATCCGGGATGGGCGTATCCAGCCTGGAAGGATCGAAGACGTTGTCAACAAGACGACGAAAGAAATGAATGACAATATCCAGAAGCTGGGCGAAGATGCCTGCTTCCGTCTTCAGATCGGCAAGATGGATAAGGAACTTGTCAAACTGATCGGCCGTATGCGTTACCGTTATTCTTATGGCCAGAACGGTCTGGAACATTCGATGGAAGTGGCTTCTTTGGCAGGCATGATGGCTGCGGAACTGGGTCTGAATCAGAACCTGGCGAAGCGTGCGGGCTTGCTGCATGATATCGGCAAGGCTGTAGACTTCGAACAGGAAGGAACGCATGTCGAATTAGGCGCAAAACTGGCAAAGAAATATCACGAGAGACATGAAGTCATCAACGCGATCGAATCGCATCATGGCGATGTGCAGGCAGACAATCTGATTGCCATCCTGGTCGCTGCCGCGGATACCTTATCTGCCGCCAGACCTGGTGCCCGTTACGAGGGTATCGAAAACTATATCAGCCGTCTGGAAGCCCTTGAAAAGATCGCCAATGAATTCGAAGGCGTCGAAAAGGCATATGCCATCCAGGCAGGCCGTGAAGTACGCGTCATGGTCGTTCCGGAAAAGGTTGATGACAACAAGTGCACGATGATTGCCAGAGAGATCAAGGAACGTATCGAAAACGAACTGACCTATCCTGGCCAGATCAAAGTCACGGTCATCCGTGAGACCAGAGCCAGCGAAACGGCAAGATAAATGAAGATTCTGTTTATCGGAGATATCGTAGGAAAAAGTGGAAGAGACATTGTTTCTTCCACTTTATCTTCTATAAGAGATGAGTATGATCTCATCATAGCCAACGCAGAGAATTCAGCACATGGAAAGGGGATCACACCCAAGATCTATCAGCATCTTCGTTCTTTTGGAATCGATTATATGACGATGGGGAATCATACTTATTCCAAGCAGATGATCAATGAACACATGAATGAGATGGACCGTCTGATCGTGCCATACAATCACGAAAAAAGAACGACCGACAATTATTATAAAATCATTCATTGCAAAGGGATCTCGATCTGTCTTTGCAATATACTTGGTTCCGCTTTCATTAGCGAAAGCAATCTGGAGCCTTATCCTTCATTCGAAAAGATCTTGGAAGAAACAGAAGACTCGCAGATCGATTTCTATATGGTCGATCTGCATGGAGAAACGACTTCCGAGAAACGTCTGTTTCTGGAATATTTCAAAGAGAAAGCCAAGATCGTTCTGGGTACGCATACCCATGTGCAGACAGCGGATGCGGATATGATCGGGGATTGCGCATTCATTTCCGATGTCGGAATGTGCGGAGCCTACCATTCCATTATCGGCAGGAACATAGAAGAAACGATCGAAGCATACATCCGCAAGAATCCTACCGGTTACAGCATTGCGGAGGGTCCGGCGATCTTCTGTGCCGTAGCCATTGAAGTCGATGAGACGCACAAGATCCCTGTAGCCATCGATAGAATACGGATCAAGCCATAAGAAAACTGAGCATCAAGCTCAGTTTTTATTGATTTGAGAAGCGATTTCGTTCAGATCATAGTGGTTTTCACTGAAACCGATCTGAATACAGTCGTTTTCATCATAGCGCGGGATCAGATGCACATGGACATGCGGAATCGTTTGCCCGGCTGCTTCATTGGTATTGATCAGAAGGTTGATGCCATTCGCATCCAGATTCGTTGTGATCTTCTGTGCGAGGCTCTGGGCTTTTGCCATGAGATCTTTGAATTCTTCTTGCGGCATCTGCAGCATATTGTCATAGTGCTTCTTAGGCATGACTAACATATGGCCTCTGGTAGTCTGCGCGATATCCAGGATCGCTAATGTATCATTGTCTTCATAGACTTTCGTACCGGGAATTTCACCGGCGATGATTTTACAGAACAGGCACATTATTTCAAGCCCTCATACTGTGCCGTTACAAGATCGTAAAGATCCTGATCATAGAATTTGATCTGATGTTTATTCAGGAAATATTCTTTTACGCTATCTGATGATGCGGAAGCAGCTGCTGTGCTGATGTAGTCATCTTTAAATTCTTCCGGATCGCGGCTTTCCACATTCAGGACATAGTAGGTAGCGTCTTCGACATCATTGCCTTCATCATCGGTCGTGGTTGTCGCATAGATGATGACAGGAGAAAGACCTAAAGCATCATTCGAATTGAGATATTCTTTGACCTCATAGACAAGGGAAGAATCATCATCCGTATAGATGCTGCTCTGAGGAGATTCATTCGAATTGTTGTTGAGGGCAGCCATGTCGAAAGTGGAACCATTGTTATAGTCTTCGATACATTTCTCTGCTTCTTCCACCGTATTGAACGAAGCGATCTGCATCTTGACCGGCTTGTCTTCCGCAATCAGTTCATCATATTTTTCACTGACATATTCTTTCGCCAGTTCATTCAGAAGCAGATTGCTGACATAATAATCTCTGAACGCATCGATCGTGCCATAGTAAGCGATGATATAAGCTTCGTAACCCATCTCGGTATACTCGGCAATCACATCATCGGCTTCTTTTTCGATTTCCGACATATCATCGACATACTTTAAGGCGATATTCTTTAAGATATCATTGACGATCGCATCCGCAGACGATACTTTCAGCGATTTGTACAGATCTTCTTTCGCATAAGATACTTTCGGACCGCTGAAAATCACATCCTTGCCATCGCTGAGTGAAGAATAAGAATTTCTATTTGCGCAGCCTGCAACAAGCAGCAGACTGAAGAGAATGACAATTATCTTTTTCATATGATTATTCCTCGCTTCCTAATTCTTCATCGATCAGCGCTTTCAGTTCTTCATCTTTGATCTCGAAACCAAGCTCCGAAGCTTTCTCCATGATCGCTTTGATCGAAAGATCCGAATAATTGCTCTGGATATCATTGATGAAATTGTAATCATTCAGCATTTCTTCCGGATTGGAACTCACGCTCTTGATGATATGATAGCCAAACTGAGAAACGATCGGATCCGATACTTCGCCATCTGCCAGCGCCATCGCCGCATCAGCGAAAAACTGGTCATAATTGCCGCGATTCTCTTCATTGATCGCACCGATATAACCACCGCTGGAAGAAGATCCGTCCTCGCTGTAGCTGTAAGCGATATATTCGAAACTGTTCTCTCCGGCAGCAAGTTCCGATAGGATCGAATTCAGTTTATCTGTCTGTTCCTCGGTAGGAAGCGCCTCATAACCGATGATATTGTTTTCTTCATCATAGATCGGCTCGACATCGCATTTCACCAGGATATGATAGATCAGGCGTCCATTCGTACCGACACTGTCCTTCAGGTATTCATCCTGATGGTTCAGGATGCAGTCTTTCAGAAGCAGTTCCTGTTTCTCGGAATCGATGTAATACTGTGTCAGGTCATCGATGCCATTCACATATCCCATCGCTTTCAGCTGTTCGACAAGATATTCCTGCGAATAGTAAGAAAGAATGCTTGCGGCATTGTTTGCTGCTTTGTTCTTCATCTCATCTGTCGTTTCATAAGCGGCATCGAAAATCGATCTCTCGTAAGCTACGATCGCCTGGGAAGCGCCATTGTCCTTGTACAGGCTTGCATAGAGATCATCCGCATAGACAGGTTCCTCATCGATCGTATAAGCTACATATTTCCCATCGATCTGCTTGTTCTTGATGACGACTTCACGGTTCTTGTATGCGTCATAGGAATACAAACCGATGAAGGCGACCAGCAGAACAGCGATCAGACCGATGAACCAATACTTCTTGATCAGTTCTTTTTTATCCATAAAAATCCTCCAAACGTTTTATATTATATTATTTTATCTATCACAATACAAACCAAAACGGACAGAATTCAGCGAAAATTCAGATAATATGATCAAATACCTTAGATAATAATCGGAACATTGTAAAATAAAACGATTATAATTGTTTATGTGGGTGAAGCATATGAAAAAACTAGAAATCAAAAATCTATATGTATCCGTCGAAGATAAACAGATCCTGAAAGGGATTGATCTGGAAGTGAATGAGGGCGAGATCCATGCCCTTATGGGTCCCAATGGCAATGGCAAATCCACTTTGCTGGCAGCGATCATGGGGGATCCTTCCTATCATGTCGATCAGGGATCGATCGTTTATGACGGCCAGGATATCCTGAGTCTTCCGGTCAACGAACGAAGCAAAGCCGGCATCTTTTTAGGCATGCAGTATCCCCAGGAGATCTCCGGTGTGACCAACAGCGACTTTTTAAGAGCGGCCATCAATGTCAGAAGAGAGAAACCGATCTCTTTGTTTGAATTCATCAAAACAATGGAAAAAACCATCAATGATCTGCAGATGTCCGAGGATCTCGCGCATCGTTTTGTCAACGAAGGCTTTTCCGGAGGAGAAAAGAAACGCAACGAGATCGTACAGCTGGAGATGCTGAAACCGTCTCTGGCTATGCTGGATGAGATCGACAGCGGACTGGATGTGGATGCGATCAAACTGGTAGCGGACGCAATCAGAAAGATCCAGCAAGAAACCAATATGGCGATCATCATCGTTTCGCATTATGAAAGATTCCTGGAACTGATCAAACCGACGTTTACGCATGTACTGATCAATGGAAAGATCGTCTTATCGGGAGATGAAACGCTTTATGACAGGATCGATAAAGAAGGCTATGACTGGGTCTATAAAGAACTGAATCTCGCGAAAGAGGAAGAAGAAACTCCTGCAGTGACGCGTGTTTCTTTAGGCAACTGCGCAGTCGCCGAAACGATGAAAGGCCAAAACTGATGCGGATTCAAGACAACGCGGTCATTGAACTGACAGGGACCTATCAGAATATTACGATCGATACGGACCATGAAATCGATCTTAAAATCGATTCCAAAGCGGACACGGAACTGTTTTTCAGGATCCTGAAAGCAAAAAAGATAAACATCGATGCCGATATCCTGCACAACTGCAGCATCCTTTTCTGGAACGACAGCGAAGAAGAAATCGAAACGATTGAAAACTATCGTGTTTCTTCCGCAGCCGATCTGAATCTGGCATATGGAGAATGCAACAACGCAAAAACAGCGAGAAAAACCAATGTACTGCTGGGCCATGAACATTCCAATGCCTTGCTGAGTACGGCAAGCCTGATCAGTACCGACAAGAAGTATGACCTTGTTCTGACCAACAATCAGCCGAAAACGAATTCGCAGATACGTAATTATGCCGTCGTGCTCAATGGAGGCAGGCTGATGATCGATGCGGTAGGGAAAATCGTCAAAGGCGCCAGGAAGTCGGAAAGCCATCAGGTCTCACGGGCCTTGTCTTTTGAAGAAGGACAGTCCGCAACGATACTTCCTGAACTTCTGATCGATGAAAACGATGTACAGGCATCCCATGCGATGTCGATCGGCAAAGTCGAAGAAAAAGATCTCTTTTATATGATGTCCAGAGGATTATCCCTGAAAGAATGCACAAAACTCATATCTTTGGGATATCTCTTGCCGATAACGGAAACGATCAGCGATGAAACACTGAAAGAAACGCTGCGGAACGAATTGGAAAGGAAGATCAGCGAACTATGTATGATGTAGAAAAGATACGTAAAGATTTTCCGATGATCGTCAATCATCCCGAGCTGATTTATTTTGATAATGGAGCGACCACTTACAAGCCGCAGTGCGTCATCGATGCATTGACAGGCTTCTATAACGACTACACCAGCAATGTCGAGCGCGGGGAATACGCGACAGCGATCAGAGCAGATCAGGCATACGCAAGAACACGTGATGTCATCGCGAAAATGATCCATTGCGAAACAAAAGAGATCGTTTTTTTATCCAATATCACGGCAGTGCTCAACCAGATCGCATACGGCTTATCGAAAAACCTGAAGAAAGACGATACGATCCTTATCAGCTATGCCGAACACGCTTCCAATGTTCTGCCCTGGTTCCGTTTAAAGAAAGAACTGGGAGTTAATATCAGATACATTCCATTGGATAAAGAAGGAAACGTGATTCTTGATGAACTTGAAAAGATATTCGATGACAGCGTCAAGATCGTTTCTCTTGCGTATGTGACAAATGTATTAGGTTCGATACAGCCAATAAAAGAAATGACAGAAATCGCGCATAGGCATAATGCGCTTGTTGCGGTCGATGCCGCGCAGGCCATCGGGCATCTGAAAATCGATGTCAGAGATCTGGATGTCGACTTCCTGGGATTTTCTTCCCATAAGATGTGCGGTCCTGACGGGGTTGGCGTATTGTATGGCAAATACGAACTGCTGCAGAAGATGGAACCGATCTTCCTGGGTGGAGGCATGAATGCCCGTTTCGATATCGATGGCAACGTCATACTGAAGGATGCTCCGGAACGTTTCGAAGCAGGCACACCGCATATCGAAGGCGTCATCGGACTGACTGCCGCAGCCGAATATTTAATGAACATCGGTTTAGATCATATCCACGCTTATGAGAATGAATTGCGTGCCTATCTGATTCAAAAGATGCTTCCGTTAGACAATATCGAGATCTATAATCCGAATAATCCAAGCGGTCCCGTATCTTTCAATGTCAAAGAAGTATTCGCCCAAGATGCCGCTTCCTATCTGTCTACTCGGAACATCTGCGTGCGTTCCGGCAATCACTGCGCCAAGATCCTGCATAATCTGATCGGTGTCGACCAGAGTATCCGGGCATCGTTATATCTTTACAATACGAAAGAAGAGATCGATCGTTTCGTGGAGGAAGTATCCAAGATCACTTTGGAAGAAACGATCAGCATATTCTTATAGGAGTTGTTATGGCTAGCATAAAAGATTATTTCAATGACCAGAATCTGATGAGAGAGCTCTTGTTGGATCACTATAAATATCCGCATAATCACGGACTTTTAGAAAACGATAAGTACCTTTCTAAACGGATGGCGAGCGCCAGCTGCATCGATGACATTACCGTACAGCTGGATGTGGAAGATGATGTGATCAAAGATATCCGTTTCGATGGCGTAGCTTGTACGATTTCGACAGCAAGCACTTCGATCATGTCGGATCTTCTGATCGGCAAGAAAGTCGAAGAAGCCGAAGAAATCATCCGCAACTATCTGAATATGATCGACAACAAGGATTATGATCCCGAGATTCTGGAAGAAGCCAATGTCTTCCAGAATGTATACAAGCAGGCAAATCGGATCAAATGTGCTACCATCGGCTGGGATGCAGTAGAAGAGATGCTGAAAGAAAGCGGGAAAGAAGATGACTGACAAGAAAAAAGAAACCGAAGCCATCTATTCGCAGGATGACTACAAATACGGTTTTCATGACGATATAGACTCGATCATCGATACAGGGAAGGGAATCAGCGAAGAGGTCGTTCGCAAGATTTCAGCCTATAAGAATGAGCCGGAATGGATGCTGGAATATCGGCTGAAAGCCTATCGCGCTTTCGCATCCATGCCGATGCAGGAATGGGGTCCCGATCTATCGGAAATCGATTTCGATGATTTTACCTATTATAGAAAAATGTCGCAGAATACCGAGAAATCCTGGGATGATGTTCCGGAAGAGATCAAGAATACTTTTGAAAAACTGGGCATCCCGGAAGCGGAACGCGAATTCCTGGCTGGCGTGACCACCCAGTATGAGTCGGAAGCGGTCTATCACAATATGCTGAAGGAAGTCGAAGACAAAGGCGTCATATTCATCGATATCGATTCGGCATTGAGACTTTATCCCGATATTTTCAAGAAATACTTCGGTACGATCGTTCCTTATACGGACAATAAATTCGCTGCATTGAACAGTGCCGTATGGTCCGGAGGAAGTTTTATCTATGTGCCTAAGAATGTAGAACTGGAGAAACCTTTGCAGTCCTATTTCCGTATCAATTCCGAAAGCATGGGTCAGTTTGAACGTTCCATCATCATCATCGATGACGGAGCGAAGTGCTCCTATGTGGAAGGATGCACGGCACCGCAGTATTCCAAAGATTCCATGCATGCGGCAGTCGTTGAGGTCTTTGTCGGGAAAGGTGCGAAATGCCGCTATTCTTCCGTACAGAACTGGTCATCCAATGTCCTGAATCTCGTCACAAAACGTGCAAAAGTCGAAGCGCATGGCACGATGGAATGGGTCGATGGCAATATCGGCTCCAGGATCACGATGAAGTATCCTGCCTGCATCCTGGCAGGAGAATACGCCCATGGCATGTGCATTTCCATCGCCGTCGGATCAAAGAACCAGATCCAGGATTCCGGCGCGAAAATGATCCATCTTGCTCCGCATACGTCTTCGTCGATCATTTCAAAATCCGTATCCCGCAATGGCGGAGTGACCAACTTCCGCGACTGGATCCATTTCGGCAGGAAAGCTGACTATGCGAAAGCCAAAATCGAATGCGATACGCTGATTCTCGATGATCTTTCAAAATCCGATACGATCCCAAAGAATACAAACGACAATCATCTGGGCATCATCGAACATGAAGCGAAAGTATCCAAGATTTCTGAAGAAGAGATTTATTATCTGATGTCCAGAGGACTATCCGAAACCCAGGCGACCGAAATGATCGTCATGGGCTTTCTGGAACCATTCACAAGAGAACTTCCGATGGAATATGCCGTCGAACTGAACCAGCTTTTGAAAATGGATATGCAAGGTTCCATCGGTTAAGATTTATAATATAGATATGTATCTTATCGAAGTATACGTAACGAATTCCAGTTTAAATGTAAACAGACCTTTTACTTATGTCTATGATGTTCCGTTAGATAAATATGTAAGAGTAAAGGTCCTTTTCAACAGGGCTCAGAATATCGCGATCGTTACTTCCTGTACATATACGGATCAGTCGATCGAAGAGATCAGTGAAAGCTTCGGTTTCAAGGTGCAGAAGATTTCGGAAGTCATCGATGAAGAACCTGTCATTTCTGATGAGATCTTTGAACTGGCTTCCTGGCTTTCGAAAACGACGATTTCTCCGTTTATCAGCTGTCTCAATGCCATGCTTCCAAAAGCCCTTAAGACATCCAAGAATATCAAAGGACCGAAAATGATCCGTAAGCTTCATAAAAATGAAGGAGAATTCAGATTCACGAAACGGCAGAAAGAGATTTATGATCTCGTTGATGAAGCCATGCCTGCGGCAGAAGCACGTAAGATGAGCGCATCGATCGTCAGTAAGCTGATTGCGATCGGCGCGTTAACGGAATACGAAGAAGAAGCGCAATATGAGAATAACGATATCGAACGGAAAGCGTTCAAAACGCTGACAGCGGAACAGCAGAATGCTTATGACAGGATCATTTCCACCGATCAGATCGTATCATTGCTGTTTGGCGTCACCGGTTCGGGAAAAACGGAAGTCTATCTGCATCTTGCGGATCATTATCTGAAACAGAAGAAAGAAGTTCTGATCATGGTTCCGGAGATCTCGCTGACTCCGCAGATGATCGAACGTGTCAAAGAACGTTTCAATGATGTCATTTTCTATCACTCCGAATTATCCGATCAGGAACGGTATGAACAGTATATGCGGGTCAAGGAAGGGGAAGTGCGAATCGTCGTTGGGACACGCAGTTCTGTCTTTCTGCCTTTCCATGATCTGGGTATCATCATTATTGATGAAGAGCACGACAGTTCCTATAAGCAGGATAACGTACCTTGCTACCACGCAAAAAATGTCGCGATCCGCAGGGCGATCACGCATCACGCCAAAGTGCTTCTGGCCAGCGCGACGCCATCCCTGGATTCGTATTCACGTGCGTTGAAGAAAGAATATCAGCTTCTTGAACTCAAAAACCGCATCAATCTGAATCTGCCTGAGATCCAGGTCGTAGATCTGAGCAAACAGCTAAAGAAAAAAGCTTCTTATATCATCTCAGAACCTTTAAAACAGGCGATTTCCGAAACTTTAGATAATAATAAACAGGTGATCATTCTTCTGAACCGAAGAGGATACTCGCCGATCATCAAATGCGGGGAATGTGGAACGACTTTGATGTGCCAGGATTGCGATACGCCATTGAACTATCACAAAGATGAGAACGTACTGAAATGTCATCAGTGTTCCAGGACATACAAAGTACCAAGAACGTGTCCGTCCTGTGGCAGCGATAAGCTGATCTATTACGGATTTGGCACGAAACGGGTGGAAGAAGAACTACAGAAACTGTTCCCGGAAGCGCATATCGATCGGATGGATCGTGATTCCGTCAATCACAAAGGGGCACACTCTCAGATACTGAAAACCTTCGAGAAGCATCAGACCGATATCCTGATCGGTACGCAGATGATCGCCAAAGGCCTCGATTATCCGGATGTCACGCTGGTAGGCATCCTGAATGCCGATGCGGGGCTGATGCATCAGGATTACAATTCCGCAAAACTGACATTTGACCTGCTGATGCAGGCTTCCGGCCGTTCGGGCAGGGCTGACAGCACAGGAAAAGTCATCATCCAGGCGTTCAATGTGGATCATTACGCGATCAAAGCCGTCATCAGCCATGACTATAATTATTTCTACAACATCGAAATGAATTACAGGCAGAAAACCTCGTATCCTCCATATTCCCATCTGATCGAAATCATTCTATCCGATATGAATGAGCGTAGACTGCAGGATTCCCTGGCTTTCTTAAGCAGCCAGACCGATCGTTTATCGTACAAGGTGTATCGTCCTTATCGTTTGCCAAAACAGCAGAAGCTGGAAAGATACCGTATCTTGATCATGGGAAAGAATATCCGGGATATGCTGAATGACATGCAGGAGATCGTCGACAGATATATTTCAGAAAACAATCTTTCTCATATTAAAATAGACATAGATCCTCTTTATCTGGAGTAGAAATGAACCAAAGACAGATCGCATACGACATTATGTACAAAACCATCAGCGACGAATCCTATTCGAATCTTTTGATGCGCAAAGAACTGAATCAACTGCAACCGATGCAACGGGCTTTCGTTACGAATCTGGTCAATGGCGTATTGCGAAAATACGAGCTGCTGGAGTATCAGTACAAGAAAGAAATCAATGAGAAAACTTCGCTTGCGAATCGCATCATACTGAATATGGCCTTGTTTGAAAGATTCTATCTTCATGAAAAAGACTATGTCGTGAATAACGAATATGTGGAACTGGCAGAAAACCGTTACGACAAATCGTTCATCAACGCGATCCTTCACAAAATCGATGCTTTTCAGGAAAGCGAAGGGAATATCGCTTCCTGTCTTCCGGAATGGATCTACAGGCTTTTAAAGGCGCAGTACGACGAAGAAACATTTTATCAGATTATTTATATGTACCAGAGCATTCCGACGCTATATTACCGTCTTAACAGGCATAGATGCAGCTATGAAGATCTGAAGCATCTCGATATCACGATCATCAACGAAGACAGTTTCATCAGCAAAAACAATCTTCTTAAAACGCAAGAATACGAGAAAGGGTTTTTCTATGTCCAGGATCTCAACAGCGCTTCTTTGTATAAACACCTGCAGTTACAAAAAGAAGACAAGCTGCTGGATATCTGCAGCGCTCCCGGTTCCAAGCTGTTCAACTGTCTCGATATCATCGAAACGGAAAACAGCTATGCAAATGACGTGAACGGAAACAGAGTCGAACTGATTCGTAAAATGGCAGAGAAACTGGGATTTCAGGGGATTCATTACCTGAATCACGATGGAAGAGAACTCAAAGACATATTGGATATGCAGTTTGACAAGATCCTGCTGGACGCGCCTTGTTCGGGCCTGGGTGTCATAGGACGCAAGCCGGATCTGAAGTTTCATATCAAACCGGAAAGTCTGGATGAGCTGGAAATGCTGCAGAAGGACCTGCTCAGCAGCATGGATCCTTTGCTAAAAGAAGGCGGGATCCTGCTATACAGCACCTGTACTCTAAACAAGAAAGAAAACGAGAAACAGATCTCCCGTTTCTTAAAAGATAATCCGCATTATCATCTTCTGGAACAGGAAACGCTGATCAACGCTTCAGGTGATGCGTTCTATTATGCTACGATAAAAAAAGAATAACTATGGAATCGATCTACAGTCTCTCGCTCAAAGATTTGGAAGAATATCTCAGTTCTCATGAAGAGAAAGCTTTTCATGCGAAACAGCTTTACCGCTGGATCTATGACAAACGCATCGATGATTTTGCGATGATGAGCGATATTTCGAAACATCTTCTGGAAAAACTGCAGCAGGATTTTACGATCGATCGTCTTATCATCAAAGAGAAACAGGTTTCCAAAGATGGAACGCAAAAGTATCTTTTTGAATTATCCGATGGCTGTCTGATCGAATCGGTGCTGATGATTTTCGATTATGGCTTCAGCGTCTGCGTCTCTTCCCAGGTCGGCTGCAACATGGGCTGCCGTTTCTGCGCCTCAGGTCTGTTAAAGAAGCAACGCAATCTGACGCCCGGAGAAATCGTTCTGCAGGTCTTGATGATACAGAAAGAACTGGATCAGAAAGATCTCCGTTTGGGGAATATCGTCGTCATGGGGACCGGGGAACCGTTTGACAATTACGACAACGTCATGAAAGCCATGAACATCATCAATGATCCTTACGGACTGAAAATCGGCGCAAGACACATTTCCATCTCGACCTGCGGTCTGGTTCCGGGAATCGAACGCTTTTCCAAAGAGAATCTGCAATACAATTTGGCGATCTCTCTGCATGCGCCGAATAACGAACTGAGAAGCTCTCTTATGCCTGTCAATAACGCTTATCCTTTGGAAGAACTTTTCCAGGCATTAAAGAACTACAGCAAAGACAACAACCGCCGTCTGACGTTTGAATACCTGCTGCTGAAAGGAATCAACGATGAAAAGGAACATGTCCTTCAATTGAAACAATTGCTGAAAGGCATGAACGCCTACATCAATCTGATTCCCTATAATACAGTCAAAGAAAAAGATTATGAATCCAGCGGCGAAGAACGGGCTCTAAGATTCTATGACATGTTGAAGAAAGAAAATGTCGCTGTCACGCTTCGTACCAAGAAGGGGGATGATATCGATGCCGCCTGTGGTCAATTAAGGGCCAATAAGCTAAAATAAAACTATGGAATATTGTGCCATTACCGATATCGGAAACTTGAGAGAAAAGAATCAGGATGCTTACCTGATGGTTTCGAACGCCTATGGCGATCTTTTGCTTCTGGTAGCGGACGGCATCGGCGGAGGCAAGGCAGGAGAAGTCGCAAGCATCGAGACTGTCGCTTATTTCGAACGCATTTTCAAGGATTCCGGACCATTCAGCGATATCGAAGATGTCCGCAGTTTCCTGTCATATCATATCGATGCCGTCAACAGACATATCTTGCAGATGTCTTATAAATATCCGGAATATGAAGGAATGGGAACGACTCTGACAGGAGTGATGATCACTTCTTTGGGCGATGTCGTGATCAATTGCGGGGATTCCCGCGTCTATGGCATTCAAGATGGGCAGATCCTGCGTCTGACGAATGATGACACTTACGTCAACCAGATGCTTCAGGAAGGCAGGATCACTTACGAAGAAGCCATCGATCATCCAAAGAAACACTATCTGGTCAAAGCGATCGGCATCTATGAAGATTGTCTTGCGGATATCCATGTCATCGAAACGATGGATCGGTATCTGATCTGCTCCGATGGGCTGCATTCCTATGTTTCGGATGAAGAAATGCTTGAAATCGTTCTGAATGATGATTTCACATTGGAAGAAAAAACGAATCGTTTAAAGGATCTTTCATTAGAAAAAGGCGGTTATGACAATATTACCGTCATATTGTTCAAGAGGTGACCATGTCGGAATATATCGGAAATCGTTACAGGATCGTTAAACTGTTAGGTAAGGGAGGCATGGCGGATGTCTATCTTGCTTATGATGAGATCTTAAAAAGAGAAGTCGCAGTCAAGATCATGAAATCGGATATGGCCGATGATCCTTTGGCTTTGGAAAGATTCAAGAGAGAAGCGGGAGCCGTCACCAAGCTTTCGCATCCGAATATCGTCGATGTCTATGATGTCGGAGACGATGGCGATAAGCACTACATCGTCATGGAATATGTACGCGGTTATACACTGAAACAGCTGATACAGAAAAGGGGACCTCTGCCGGTCAAGGAAGCGGTCTGGGTCATCAAGCAGCTTGCCGGCGCTTTGATGGAAGCGCACCGAAATGATGTCATCCATCGTGACGTGAAATCGCAGAACGTCCTGATCAAAGACGACGGCACGGTAAAGCTCTCCGACTTTGGTATTGCCGTAGCGAACGATTCCAGCCAGATCACGCATAAAAATGCCGTTTTAGGCTCCGTTCATTATCTGGCACCTGAATTATCCAGAGGCAAACAAGCCACGATGCAGGCGGATATCTATGCGTTAGGCATCGTTTTCTATGAGCTGCTGACAGGAGATGTGCCATTCAAAGGGGAAACGCCTGTGCAAGTCGCTCTGAAGCACATCAAAGAAGACATTCCGTCAGTACGTAAGATCAACAGCGACATACCGCAATCCGTTGAAAACATCATCATCAAAGCGACCGCAAAGAATCCGAATCAGAGATACAAGAACGTCGCGCTGATGCTTCAGGATCTGAATGAATGTCTTAAGAAAAGCCATCTCAATGATCCGAAAATCAATATCGGTTCTTCACAAAGCAGCGATGACGATAGCGATAAAACGAAAAAGAAAGGAAAAAAAGACGGAAATCCATTATTCTCCGTCGTATTCCTGATTTTCGTATCGCTGTTTTCGATTACCGTACTCTTTCTGGTGCTGTTCTTTACAGGAGTGATCGGTTCTTCCAGCAAGACGGTTACCGTTCCCGATGTTACGAATATGACGGTACAGGAAGCAAAAGATCTTCTGGCAGAATACAATCTGGAAGTGGATGATTCCAGGATCGTATGGACCTTATCCGATACGACGGAAAAGGATCATATCATATCCAGCGCGCCTGCAGCCAGCGAAGAAGTGGAACGCAACAGCAAGATCAAACTGACTGTATCCAGCGGCATCTATGCCGTATTGGACAATTATATAGGCAAGAACTTTGAAAGCGCAAAGAATGAACTGGAAGCGCTGAATTTCAAAGTCAGGCTTTTGCCTGTCGATTCCAAAGAAGAACCGGGGACGGTCGTAGGACAGTCGCTGGAAGCGGGATACAAATATGACAATTCCCAGCCTCCGGAAATCACGCTGAAGTATTCCCAGGAATCCTCCATCATCATTTCACGCGAAGTCATGGGCATGGATATCGAAGATGCGAAGAAGTATTTTGAAGAATTCGATATCCGATATCAGCTGATCGAAAAAGAACGGGACTGGTTCGATCCTGAAGAGATCATCGATACCGCAGTCGATACCGTCATTAAAATGTCGCCTGAAGCAGGAAGCGTCTATCACCGCGATGACGACGATGTCGTACTGGTCTATTACTATACGAACCATGAAGAACCGGAAGGAGAAGAACCATGATCCTGGCGCCATCGGTATTATCTATGCATTATGATGATTTCATGAACGAACTGAAACAGCTGAATGAAAACGTCGAATGGATCCATTTCGATGTGATGGATGGACACTTCGTTCCCAATCTGACGTTCGGTCCCGATATCCTGAAAGCGTTCCGTCGCAATACGGATCTGTTTATGGATGTGCATCTGATGGTCGATGACCCGGATTTTTTCAGCGATGTCTTCGCGAAAGCGGGTGCCGACAGCATCGTTTTTCATTATGAGGCATATCGCGATATCGACAAGTGTATCGCCTTGATCGACAAGATCCATGGCATGTACCTGAAAGCAGGGATCTCGATCAAACCTGGAACCGCGATCGAAGAAATCATACCGTTGCTGGATAAGATCGATATCTTCCTTCTGATGTCTGTCGAACCGGGTTTCGGAGGACAGAAATTCATGGAAGAAGCGTATGATCGTATCCGTTTCCTGAAAAAGTACAAAGAAGAGCATGGCCTCGATTACATCATCGAGATCGATGGGGGAGTCAACGACCAGAATGCCCATGATATCATCAGCAGCGGCGCCGATGCGCTGGTTGCGGGATCATTCGTATTCAACGGAAACATAAAAGAAAACGCCGCCAGATTGCGACGCTGCGAATAAAAAAACTTCCATACGGAAGTTAAGCTGCCTTGGCTTGATTTTTTAATGTTCGTAAGGCGCGGGCAGAAACGCGAACCTTCTGTGGCTTGCCATCAACCATCATCGTAACATTCTGAAGATTGACATTCCATTTACGGCGTGTAGCGCGAAGGGAATGTGAACGTTTGTTGCCAGACATAGGCTTCTTGCCGGTAATTTCACAGACTCTAGACATACAGCTTGCCCCCTTTCTCATTTTTCATGCCTAATTACTATATCATTATTTAAAAGCAATTGCAAATATATTATTCAATTTACAGCAATTATGCTAAAATTACTTTGTATGAGCAAGTCGATCAAACAGATTTATGTCGCTGTCGAGCTCTGTGAGAATGAAATAAGAATACTGGCAGCGGAATACTTCAATACCCGTTTCAATATAATCCGTTCCGATCGTTATGAAACCAAAGCGATCAGCGATTTTCATATTGCCGATAAGAATATGATGGTACAGGACCTCAAGAAAGCCTTTGCGCTTTCTTCCGACAAGATCGGTGCCGATATCGAACAGGCGATCCTGATCGTTCCTGCCTATAATTTCAAACGTTTTCCATTAAAGAGCAAGATCGTTCTGGAAAACAATGTACTTGAGAAAGCGGATGTCGCCAGAGCGATCACCAATTCACTGACCGCAGTCGTTGATTCGGATGTCATGGTCGTCGATCCATGCATCACCAAATATGTCGTCAACGGAATCACTTCCCGCAGGATGCCGGAAAAAGAAAGCGGTGAGGAAGCGGTCATCGATATCGATCTTCTCTGTGCCGATCGGCAGATCTGTTACGAATACGTTTCCGTGATCGAAGAAAGCGGAATCAAGGTTCTGGATATCGTTTTAAACAACTATGCAATCGCGAAAGAAGCTTCTCTGTTTGAAGAAAGCGTATCGCAGAATATCATACTGATCGATGTCCATCGTTCTTACACCTATCTGACTCTGCTGGCGAAAGGACGTCTGGCTTCAACGGAACTCATCTATGACGGTCTTAATTCGATGATCGAAAATATATATCGCCGTTACTATATGCCGTATGCGGACATCGCACGTCTGGTAAAGTATGCTGCCGATCTGGATACGCGTTATCCCGATGACGCAGTCTATGCCTGGACCGATCAGGGAAATACCAATGTACTGACTTACAGGCAGCTCAATGAAGCCATCGAAGCTCCTCTGAACAGCTATTGCGATAAGCTGATGAAAATGTGCGAACCGATCCTTTCCGCAGGAGCGAAGATCGTTCTTACCGGTGAAGGACAGCAGATGAAATGTCTGAAAGAACGTCTGCAGGCATTGTGCAATTGTGAGATAAGCGAGTATTTTCCTGATACAATAGGTATCAGAGATGCGTCCATGACGGCGTTGTATGGCGCTTTTGTGGTATATCGCGAGAAAGCGACGATGAATGATCTTAATGTTTCCTGTATCGATCTGCTGAAGTATGATGAACTGATCGATCAGAAACAGCTGGATTCGGAAGGTGATACGATCACTACGAAAATCAAGAATCTGTTTAAACATTATATTGAAAAAGGAGGTATATAGATGACGATCAGACCGGAATATAACCAAGTAGCAAGAATCAAGGTATTCGGAATCGGCGGTGCTGGCTGCAATGCGGTCAATCGTATGGTCAATGATGGTGTCAAAGGTGTCGACTTTTATGTATGCAACACGGATATCCAGTCTTTGAATCTATCCAGATGTCCAAATAAACTCGTATTAGGCAGAGAGCTGACCAAAGGTCTTGGAGCCGGAGGAGATCCGGTCGTAGGCCAGAAAGCGGCTTTGGAATCGCAGGATGACATAAAAAAAGCGCTGTCCGGTGCGGATATGGTTTTCATCACTTGCGGCATGGGCGGCGGTACCGGTACGGGTGCAGCTCCGGTTTTCGCAAAGCTGGCGAAAGAAATCGATGCTTTGGTCGTCGGTATCGTCACGAAACCTTTCGATTTTGAAGGTACGCGCAGAATGGATCAGGCCAAAGTCGGAATTGAACAGATCCGTCAGTATGTGGATTCACTGATCATCGTATCAAACAACCAGCTGCTGAATGTCATCGGAAAGATTCCGATGCAGGAAGCATTCAAGGAAGCAGATAATATCCTGCGGCAGGGCGTACAGACGATTACCGATCTGATCGCCGTTCCTGCGTTCATCAATCTGGATTTTGCCGATATCAAGACAGTCATGTCCGGAAAAGGTACCGCTCTGATCGGTATCGGTATGGCACAGGGCGACAATAAAGCGAAAGAAGCTTCTGCCCGCGCGATCCGTTCGCCGTTGCTGGAAGCAGATATCAAGGGTGCGAAATCCGCGATCATCAACGTCACCGGCGGTCCGAGCATTTCTTTGCAGGATTCGAAAGTTGCGGTTGATTTCATCAGAGAAGCAGCAGGAAACGATATCGATATCATCTACGGTGTCGCAATCAATGAGTCTCTGGGCGAATCCATCATCGTTACCGTAATCGCAACAGGTTTCGATATTCCGAATACCAAGTTCGCTTCCGGAAATCCGAACAACATTCCTTTCGATAATACCGTCCTGATTCAGGATACCGGCAGAAAAGATACGGTATTCCCGAACGACGATGATGATGGCGAAATCCCTTCATTCTTCAAAACCAGGATTTAAAAAAGACGCGTAAGCGTCTTTTCTGATACATCATTTTCGATCTGTCAATGCAGTATGACGGAAGTATAAGGACCCACAGTCAGTTCGCTTCCGTTCAGTTTTGCGTCGTTAATTCCGATGAAATCGATAAGCTGACTGAACAGTTCGCTGCTGACCGTAACGGATTCCTGGGAATTATTGTGGATCAGATAGGTCTTTTCTCCATTGTATTCAATGATGAAACCGCCAAGATCCTTTCGATTAAGATTCAGCTGTTCATAATGGCCTCTGGCGATCTGCGGATAACGGTTCCGGAACGATATCAGCTTGATGTAGTAGTTCAATATGCTGTTTGAATCCTGCGTCTGATCGGCAACCGTTCCATTCGACTGTTTCGAAGCATCGAAACTCGCTCCTTGCGGGTCTTTGATTGTGTCCCCATCGCCCCAAAGCATCGCCAGCCTTCTATTCGCGTCCGTATTTGCCGTACCTCTGGTGCCTTTCATGCCGATTTCCTCGCCATAATACATAAACGGCGAACCCGGAGAAAGCAGCAGCAGATTCGCTCCGATATAGGCTCTGCCATTGAACACATTCAGATAGCCGGCAGCCCGATCCATATCATGATTTGAGATGAACGGAATCGCCATCGCATCCGGATTGATCTTGTTCAAAGTATCCTGATACGTTACGACATAATTGGTATAAGTATTGATATCTCCGCCCTTGGCAGCATTCGCGATGAAACCTTCTCCCTGCGCCATCGCGAAATTGAAACAGTTCATCACCTCGATATACTGATTGATCTCGCTTTCTCCCGACCATACTTCCGCAACAAGATAAACATCATCCTTGATCTCACGCAGTCTGGAAGTATATTCTTTCCAGAAATCGATCGAAGAATAATTATCCCCATAATAGACATATTTCGCTGCATCGAAACGGAAACCATCCACTCCCATAGCCAGATAATATTGAGCGATATCCAACAGTTCGCTGCGGACATATTCGTTATCGAAATTCAGTTCCGGCATATCATAAGAGAAATTGCATTCATATTTCTCATCCGTACCAAGAAGATCGCAGAAATGACGGTTCGATCTGCTTTCGCTTTTAGGAATATAGACGTAATAATCATAGTAAGGACTCTCGGTATCGTTCTTCTGATGCGCTTCTGTAAATTTACGGAACCATTCATGCTGGCTGGAAGTATGATTGATGACCATATCCAGAATCACCAGAACATTCCGTTCATGGCACTTCTGAATCAGATATTTCAGATCATCCATCGTACCGAACGAATCATCGATCTTGTAGTAGTCCGTGACATCATACTTGTGGTAGGAAGGCGATTCGAAGATCGGCGTCAGCCAGATGCCCTGTATCCCCAAGGCGTGGGTGGATTCCGCATCGCCGTCATTGAGATAATTCAGACGATTCACGATTCCATTCAGATCGCCGACTCCGTCGTTATTGCTGTCGGAAAAAGAACCTACGAAGATCTCATAAAACACCCGATAGTTGTCATCCGTGAGATCCGCGGTCTTTTCCTTGCTTCCCCCACAAGAGACACAGCATAGGATCAACAGTAAAACAAGTATTTTTTTGAACATATATTATTCCCCCATATAATTCAGGATCGCCTGATCGATCTTTCCCCAGGCCCCATTGTTCGTTCCCTGGCATTCAACATGGATACCGACCGTAACCGTATCCGTTTCCAGAGATTCGAAAACGATATCGGCAGTATCCCAGTTGTTGTAGGAAGTGATCTGCAGATCCTCTTTTGCAACGATCATGCCATTCACTTTCACATATGCATAGATCTCTCCATCGGAGACATCTCCACCCATGATGGAAATCTGATACCGGTAGTTTCCTGATTTCAAGCTATCGATATCCTGTTCCAGCTCGAAACAGATCTCATGCTTGTTGTCTGCCCAGAAATGGTAATGTTTCAAACCATCCAAGGAATCCGTCACTTTTTCTTCGACATACGTTTCATTGGCATTTCCATATTCGTGATAGAGCCAGTGATCTGGCGTCTGTACGCCGTTTTCATCTTCTTCAAACGAAGGATTCTGCAGATAATTGTAGTTGATGACAGATACATGGCAGACTGCTTCCATGCTGCTGCAGCTGCCTCTGACAAGATATTCGCCGATCTCGTTCGTATTGATTTTCAGCGTATCATCGCTATTCCATTCCACATCCACCAGCTGATGGGAGTTATCGTTCATGATCGCATTGATCCGATCAGGCAGTACATACTCATCACCGAGATTGACACTCACGTAGACATCTTCGATCGCATCCGCCTGTACAGGAAGAAGATTTCCGTTTCTGCATAACGCAAACAGTTTCAACGATTCCAAGACATGTCCGTTCCTGTCAAAGAACGCCTGATTGTCCACCGCGGAACCTCCGTAGTATTTTCCTGCGTCTTTCGGATCATATTCTTTGGCATAACTGCTCGCCCAGCCGGAACCGTAAGTTTCCCATAAACGGCTGTTTTCCTCATAAGAATCCGTTCCTGCTGCGATCCAGGCGCCTTCCCAGTAACAGACGCCGATGCCGTTTTTCGTATGAACGATCGTGTCGATGATATCCAGGATCGCGTTGCATTGTCCCTGTACCGTATAAGGATAATTCTTGGTTACCAGCGATTCATCGGAAATGGTGTTGCCATGGAAGTCGCTGTCTTCCGCCGTATAGGCATAGGATGTTTCCATCACCATGACTTTCTTGTCATATTTTTCCGCTATCGTAGATAAGACATCTGACAGATTCTCTAAAGTGCCATGCCAGTAGGGGTAGTAGGATGTCGCGAAGACATCGTAATCCAGATCATAGTATGCCAGTTTCGAAGCGTAATCGAGATAAGTGTCTTTGTTTTCGGGGTTGGCGAAATGTACGGCGATCAGCGCTTTGGGATAGACTTCTCTGATCGCTTTGGAAGCGTTAGTCATTAGATGATAGATGATATTCATCCAGACCGTTTCTCCTGCCAGAGCGCCATTGGTCTCATTGCCGATCTGTACCATCGATACGGCGATTTTTTCCTGTTTAAAACGTTTCAGACTGTCTCTGGTATATTCATATAAAGCATCAGCTTTCTCTTCGATAGAGAGATTTTTCCAGGCTTTGGGAGCCATCTGCTTCCCGGGATCCGCCCAGAAGTCGGAATAATGGAAATCCAGGATCACTTTCATCCCGTAGCGATTCGCCCGTTTCGCTATGACCAGAGCTTTCTCTACATCGCAGTTTCCGCCTCCGTAGCCATTGCCGTCGGAATCATAAGGATCATTCCAGATCCGGATACGGATGCTGTTGATTCCGTTTTCCGCAAGGATCTCAAACAGATCCGCTTCCTTGCCCTCATGATCGTAGAATACGACACCGCTGTCTTCCAAAGAAAGAACGCTGCTCACATCCATGCCCAGAATAAAATCATCGCCAAGATCATTTATTTTCCTGACATGCAAAGAATCGGAAGACACAGTAACGGTGACTTGCGATTTCTGACAGCCGCAAAGCGTCATCAATCCGATCAAAATCAAAATTAGTGTTCTATGCTTCATAAATCTATTATAAAATAGAATAAAAGATATGACGACAAAAAGAAGTTCAGGAATCCTGCTGCCTATATTCTCATTGCCTTCCCGCTACGGGATCGGCACTTTAGGCAAGGAAGCATACAGATTCGTTGATTTCCTGGTAGAAGCGAATCAGTCCTACTGGCAGGTATTGCCGATCGGACATACCAGCTATGGCGATTCTCCTTATCAGGCTTTTTCATCGTTTGCAGGGAATCCTTATTTCATCGATCTGGATCTGCTTGTCGAAGATGGCTTGCTGAAACGGACGGAGCTTTTGGGCATTGTAGTGAATGATCCGATCAAAATCGACTACGGATATCTCTATGAAAACAGATATCAGATCTTGCATAAGGCATATGAAAGAGGGATCCGCAAGTATCAGAATGAATTCGAAGCATTTACCGCCGAAAATGAATGGCTGCTGGATTACAGTCTTTTCATGGCTGTCAAGAAACATTTCGAAATGCGTTCATGGCTGGAATGGCCGGACGAAGAGATCCGTCTGCGCCACAGTAAGGCCTTGAATTATTATTCGGAAATCTTAAAAGAAGATATCCGCTTCTATGCTTTTCTGCAATTTCTGTTCTATCAGCAGTATCTTGACTTAAAGAAATATGCCAACGAGCATGGAATCAGGATCATTGGAGATTTGCCGATCTACGTATCCTTGGATTCCTGCGAAGTCTGGGCGGAACCGAAACAGTTCCAGCTGGATAAAGAAACGCATGTTCCAAAAGAAGTCGCGGGCGTACCGCCTGATTATTTCTCCGATGACGGTCAGTTATGGGGCAATCCGCTTTATGACTGGAAATATATGAAGAAAGATGACTACAAGTGGTGGAGAAAACGTCTGGAAGGGGTAGGAAAGTATTTCGATGTGGTACGTATCGATCATTTCCGCGGTTTCCAGGCGTATTGGGCAGTGCCTTATGGTTCCAAAACGGCGAAAAACGGAAGATGGGTCGATGGACCGTCGAAAGATTTTGTAGATGTTTTGAAAAACGACTTTACGGATATCGAATTCATTGCCGAAGATCTTGGAGATATCACAGACGATGTCGTGGAACTGCTGCAGTATTCCGGCTTCCCGGGTATGAGAGTCTTGCAGTTCTCGATGAGCAGCGACGGCAAGAGCTTCCACAGCCCGCACCATCATGTGCCAAACAGCATCTGTTACACCGCTACGCATGACAATATACCGGTAATGGGCTGGATCCATCATGCAAAAAAGGAAGAACTGAAATATGCAAGATCCTATTACGGCTTGAACAAGAAAGAAGGTTACAACTACGCTTTCATCCGTGCCGGAATGAATTCAGTCGCCGAACTGTTCGTATGTCTGATGCAGGATTATCTTGGTCTGGATGAAAAGGCAACGATCAACGTACCGGGAACACTTGGAAACTGGCGCTGGAGACTGTCGAAAAACCAGCTGAATAAGCATCTGGCAAAAAAGATCAGCAGTCTCGTTCATGGCTGCGACCGTGATCGAAAATAAGTATTGAAGCATAATTGATTTTATGTAATAATATTAAAGCATCGTTTCTGAGTTGAAACATTCTCCGAATTTCAACACGGATCCGATCGAAAATAAGAAAAAGGAGAAAAGGATGTTAACAAAAGAAGAAAAATCCGCTATCGTCAAAGAATTCCAGCAGTTTCCTGGCGATACGGGATCTGTTGAAGTGCAGGTTGCATTGCTGACCAATCAGATCAACCGTCTGACGGTCCACATGCAACAGCACAAGAAAGATTTCCATTCCAACAGAGGTCTGTTGAAGATGGTCAGCAAGCGTAAGAGCCTGCTGGAATATCTGAAGAATGAAGATGTCAACAGATACAGAGAACTTGTTTCGAAATTAGGTTTAAGAAAATAAGATCTCGAGCCATACGAAAGTATGGCTTTTTCTTTCCTTTATCAGTAAACTAACGTTTATTATTCTATGTTATAATATCAGCAAGAGGTATCGTTATGGCACAGTATTTAAAAGAAGAGCAGCGTCAGGCGATCATCGAAGCTGCCAGAGCGGAATTGCAGGAAAAAGGATACAAAGATGCTTCGATGCGTTCGATCGCTTCCAAAGCCGATATGACGGTCGGAAACCTTTACCGTTATTTTAAGAATAAAGAAGAGATACAGGAATATATCGTTTCTTCCGCAAGAGACGAGATCAACCGGATAATCAAAGAACTGAGTGTCGATACCGTATCCAAAGAAGCACGTGTTTTCAACATCAGGACCGATATCAATGAATTATCTGAACTGATGGATCAGCTTGCGGAACGTCTGATCGCCGTGTATCAGCGTTATCCAACGGAATTCATGATTCTATTGACAGATGATACGGTCGACGACAGCATCATGAGCTGGTTTACCCGTACGATACGTTCCCTGGTACATCAGCATTTTCTTTTTGATGAGCAGCAGCAGGAAAGAGAGATCCTGACAAGATCCTATGCATTGGCGATCTGCGGCGGCATGAAAGAGATCCTGAAAAACGAAGAGATTTCCATCGAAAACAAGAAATCTATCCTGCAGACCTATCTGCATTCTTTCATCGTTCTGTTGGATTCCGATCTGAATCAAAGAAACGATACTTATTCCTTCTTTCATATCCCGACACCGGAGAACTGAAAATGCTGCTTCTGAATGAGATCAAGATACCGATCGATGCGGATGAGAACGATCTGAAGAAGATCATAGAGAAAAAACTGAAAGCACCGGTCAGAAACTATACGATACGAAAGAAATCGCTGGATGCCCGTAAAGAACCGCATTATGTGTGCAGCGTTCTGGTCGATGTCGATCACGAAGACAGATATGTACGAAAAGGATATCAGAAATACATTCCGGAAGACCTGGATCCTCCTTGTTTCGATACCGATGAGACGTGTGTGATCATCGGTTATGGGCCCAGCGGTCTGTTTTCCGCTTACAGATTGCATTCTGTGGGCTATAAAGTCATCGTATTTGAAAAAGGGAAACGGATCGAGGAAAGAGTCAGGGACGTGGAATGTTTCTTTAAAACAGGTAAATTGGATTCTGCTTCGAATGTGCAGTTCGGCGAAGGAGGCGCAGGTACCTTTTCCGATGCAAAACTGACTACCAGGATCAAAGACAGATATATCGACTATATTCTGGATCTCTTTATCCGTTTCGGAGCTTCCGACAGGATCAGATACGAGAACCATGCCCATATCGGTACCGATGAGATACGAAAGATCATATCGAAAATCACCGATCATCTGATCAGCGAAGGAGTCGAATTTCATTTCAGCGAACCCGTCATCGATCTGCTTATGAATGATGTGCATGAAGCGATCGGCGTAAAAACCGCAAAAGGGGCCTATCCTGCGGATCATATCCTGCTGGGAGTCGGCCACAGCGCCCAGGATACCTATGAAATGCTGAGGAAACGAAATGTTACTATGGAAAAGAAAGATATCGCCTTGGGTTTCAGAGTCGAACATCCCCAATCGTTTATCGATGAAAGACAGACCAACGCGATCGTAAAAGAAGCAAACGAATATTTCTTGCGATACAAAGGAGAAAAAGGCGTCTATTCCTTCTGCATGTGCCCGGGAGGCATCGTCATCCCTGCGATGTCGGATGAAAACAGCATCGTCACCAATGGCATGTCTTATGCCGCCAGAGATTCCGGCTTCGCCAACAGTGCGATCCTGATTCAGATCTTCAAGGAAGAATTCGATGACGGGCTGGAATACCTTCGTTCCATCGAAAGAAAAGCCTATGATTATTCCCATTCCTATCAGGCTCTGGCTCAGAATATCAAAGATTTCATGAACCATGAACTGCATCCTCTGATCTTTGCGTCGACCTATCCATTAGGTACCGTTTTATATGATTTCAACCGGTTCTTTCAAGAAAAAGATCTGGAAATACTTAAAGAAGCATTCTGTGATTTCGATCGCAAGATCCCCGGTTTTATCGAAAAAGGCATAATTGTAGGTCCGGAAACACGTTCTTCGAGCCCGATCCGTATCAGTCGCGATGAAAACTGTCAGTCGGTCAATACGAAAAACCTTTATCCGATGGGAGAAGGAGCGGGATACGGCGGAGGCATCATGTCCTGCGCTTTGGATGGCATAAGGATCGCAAATGCGATACTATGGAAACATGAAAAGATACAGTCAGATCGATGATACTTCTTACTGTCTGGGGATGTCTTTGACCATGGAGGCTTTGAAACATCAAAGCCGTCACATGAAAGAGGTCATCTTATCAGAAAAAGTGATACGGAATCAGGAATCCGCGGCTTTGTGTTCGTTATGCGAGAAACTGCACATTCCTTACCGATACGATGATCTGCTGATCGATAAGCTCTCTGCCAAAGAAAACTGTTACTGTATCGGCGTATTTCATAAGTATGACACTGTCCTTCATGAAAATGAACACCTGATCTTGTATCATTTCAGCGATCTCAATGATCTTGGCACGGTGATAAGATCTGCCGTTTCTTTTGATTTCAAGGATATCGTCCTGATCGGAAGCGAAATCGATCTTTTCGATCCCGTCTGCATCCGTTCCTCGATGGGAGCTTTCTTTCAGACTTCAGTGAAACGATATGAAGATCTATCCGCTTATCTTCAGGATTATCCGGATCATCATCTGATTGTATTCAGTGCAAAGGGAAACAAAGAATTAAGCGAACTGCAGCTGAAAAAACCATTCAGCCTGCTGATCAGCCAGGATCCGCACGAACTGGATGCCTATGATGCGGATATCTACACGATTGCTCATCATCATTTCGACACCGTTTCTTTGGCGATCCGTTCTTCGATCATCCTGGAATACGCCTATCAATCGAAACGTGTCCTGTAGCTGCATCTTTGACACAGTTGTGAGCTGAAACGATGCTGCTTGAATTCGTTCAGGTAATTGAGATATATATCGGAAGAAAGGATCTCTGAGAGATCTTTTTCTTTCAGGTTTCCGATGGAATTGTATGCTTTCGGATCCAGACAGCATAACGTGACTTCGTGATCCACGTTGATGGCGATCATATCGATCGCGCCATGGCAGGATCCTTGTTCAGAGACAAAAGGAGCATCCATTTCAGGCCATTGGAACAGTTCGCTGAAATACACATAGACATGTTTTTTGAGGCGATACGAACCTTTTTTTGAGGTCTCATGGAAGCCATAGCGCTTTTCCAGATGCTTCAGATAATCCAGAAGACGGTCATCCAGAGATTCTCTGTCATAGAAACGAAGCTCGATATTCTTACCATGGTCGTTTTCGATCAGACGATCGATCGTTTCGAAATATTCATCCCCGACTTGCACATGATTGACGCTGTGCATGGAAACGGACAGTTTTCTAAGACAGCCATGTTTCAGCAGATCAGGATATTCCGATAACAGTATGCCATTGCTTACCAGCTGCAGCGACATCTTCTGTTCATCCAGAAAATGCAGGATGTTCTCAAAACCCGGATGCAGCAAAGGTTCTCCGAGGATATGGAGATATATATAACTGCAGAATTCTTTGATCTGCAGGATATGGTCTTCGATATCCCTGAGATCCATGAAACGGTTCCCTTTGGGATAGGTACAGAACGGGCAATTCAGGTTGCAGGCATCGGTGATTTCCAGATAGACGCGTTTCATGTTTTTATCTTAACAGATTTGTCCATTTTACGTGAATCACGCAATTTATTTGTATTCTTGAAAGATATCTGTTAAAATATGCACATATGTTAAATAGTGACGAAGTGCCTTTACCGAGTAGCAGCACCTTAGAAATGAGGTGTTTTCATGAATAATAATGATATATTGATGGCCCTGATCATCCTGGTTCTGTGTTACAGCTTTTTCAGCGCGTCTGAAACGGCATTCAGTTCCCTGAACAAGATACGGCTGAAAGCCATGATCAATACCGGCAATACCAGTGCGGAAAAAACCTTGTCTCTTGCAGATAATTTTTCCAAACTGCTGACCACCATCCTGATCGGAAACACGATCGTAAATGTGGTGGCGGCATCTCTTGCGACGGTTCTGTTTACCAATCTTTATGGCGGCAACGGGGTCGCGATTTCTTCGGCTGTCATGACAGTCGTCATCATGATCATCGGCGAGATACTGCCGAAGACGATGGCAAAACATAATCCGGAAAAGTTCGCGGTATCCGTGACGCCTTTGCTGCGCATCCTGGTCTTCCTGTTTACGCCGCTGACTTTCATATTCAATCTTTTGGAAAAGCTTGTTTCTACTTTCTACGAAGACAATTCCGAAACCTATTCCAATGACGAGATCATCACCATGGTCGAAGAAGCCAATGAAGAAGGCGAAATGGAAGACCACGAGGCCGAGATCATCACGAATGCCTTGGAATTCAACGACCTCGATGTCGGAGAGATCCTGACTCCGCGTATCGATGTCATTGCGATCGATGTGGATGAAGACAGCCTGCAGGATATCGAAAAATACTACCGCGATTCCGGTTATTCCCGTCTGCCGGTCTATGAAGATTCCATCGACAACATCATCGGCGTCCTCCATGAAAAGGATTTCTATTACCATCTTCTGTATGAAAAAGATCTCGATATACGTACGATCCTTCAGAAAACGATGTATACTTCAGCACAGGTGAAGATCTCTTCACTGCTGAAACAGTTCCAGTCCTCAAAGACGCATCTGGCGATCGTTGTCGATGAATATGGCGGAACCGAAGGCATCATCACGATGGAAGATATCCTGGAAGAACTGGTTGGCGAGATCTACGACGAACATGACGAGGTCATCGAATACTACAAGAAGATCGATGACGATACTTATCTGGTCAAAGGCGATCTGGATATCGATGATTTCTTTGAACATTTCGCGATCGAGACTGATGAAGATTTCGAATTCAATACCACTTCCGCATGGGTCATCGATGTCTTGGATAAGATCCCGAATATTGGCGACAATTTCGACTACAAGAATCTTCATATCGAAGTCACGGATGCCGACGACAAGAAAGTGAATGTCATAAAAGTTACCATAAGCGACGATAAAGCGGAAGAGAAAAAGAAATAGTATAATAGATCTATGCAGCAATTCTTCGTCGATGAAGTTTTGAATATCAACGATCATGTGAAACTGGATGATGAGATCCTTTATCATCTGCAGACCGTGTTACGTAAAGATTCGGACTATACGTTCCGTCTGTGCGATGCGATGGGACGTATTTTCTTTGCGCATCTGATCGATAAAAAGAGCTGTGTCATCAGCGAGATGTCCGATGAAAACAACGAGCTTACGAATCAGATCACCTGCATCCTGTCGCTGTTTAAGAACGACAGATATGAATTCTGCGTGCAGAAACTGGTCGAGCTGGGCGTGTCCCGTATCGTGCCTTATCAGGCTTACAGAAGCGTAGTAAAAGCCAAAGAGGACAAGAAACTGAACCGGCTGAAAAAGATCGTCAGAGAGGCAGCCTGCCAGTCGCATCGCAACAGGATCCCGGAAGTCAAGGAAGTTGCAGGGATCGATGATCTGAAAGATTATATGAGCGATCAAAACTATATCTGCTACGAAAATCTCCGGGATGACAGCGAGATCGAAACGAAGGGGGATATCACTTATGTCATCGGACCGGAAGGAGGTTTCGATCCGAAAGAATATGAGAAGATCGTATCGTACGGTTTTCTTCCGATCAGTCTGGGAAAACGTATCTTGCGCGCCGAAACGGCAGCGATCTATCTGACAAGCGTGATCGTAAGCAGGTGTCAATGAAAACATATGCGATGATGGTCCTGGGTTGCAAAGTCAATGATTATGAAGCGACCTTTGTGAGAGAAAAACTGAATCGGTACTATGAAGAAGTGGATTTCAAAGAAAAAGCGGATATCTACGTCATTTTTACGTGCTGCGTGACCAATACCGCCGAAAGCAAGACCCGTAAATTTCTTCATGACGCGCGAAGAAACAATCCCGATGCCTATATCGTCGCTGTCGGATGCATGAGCCAGATCAAAGGAGATTCTGCTGATTTTGAAGAGATCGACCTGATCATCGGTTCCGACCAGAAAGACAGAATGATCGACATGATCCTGAATCAAGACAAGGGATCCAAAGTAAACGATAGGATCAGCACGGATTTTGAAGAACTGTTTGTGGAATCTTATCCGAAAAAGTCCAGGGCATTTCTCAAGATCCAGGACGGATGCAACCAGTTCTGCAGCTACTGCATCATTCCATATGCCAGAGGAAGACAGAGAAGCGCAAATCATGAAGACATCCTGAAACAGGCGGAAATCCTTGCGAAAACCAATAAGGAAATCGTCCTGACGGGCATCCATACCGGACGCTATGACGATGGGGAATATGATCTGTATCATCTGCTGAAAGAACTGGTAAAGATCGAAGACTTGAAAACTATCCGCATCAGTTCCATCGAAATGAATGAAGTGACAGATGAAATCATACAGCTGATGAAAGACAACGAAAAGATCGCCCATCATCTGCATATCCCGGTCCAGGCACTGCACGATGATATCCTGAGAAAGATGAACCGTCCCTATACACTGGATGAATATATCGAAAGGATCGGCTATATACGCAAAGAGATCCCTGACATCAGTATCGGAACGGATCTGATCGTCGGATTCCCATATGAAACGGATGAGATCTTCAAAGGATATCTTGACACATTGAAACAGATCCGATTCGCTTTCGTGCATGTCTTCCCTTACGCGAGAAAGAAGGGGACTGTCGCTGATACGTTCGATCATCAGCTGGACAACCATACGAAAAAAGAACGGGTACGTCGCATTATCGATCTGCAGCAGGAACTGACCATGGAACATAAGCGATCCTATATAGGAAAAACCGTAAAAGTGCTGATCGAAAGAAACGATGAAACATCTTCCTATGGCTACAGCAGGGAATATATCTATACGAAACTACCGGGAATCTATCCGATCGGAGAAATCATGGATGTTACAATAGAATCGGTACAGAAAGAGGTCATTGGACATGCTGCTGAGTGAACTATTCAAAGGGGCTCCGGATCTGGAGGTGGAACAGCTTTCCGTAGACAGCCGTTTTCCTATGAAAAACGCGATCTTTTTCTGTCTGAATGGAATCAAGTACGACGGACACAACTACATCAAGGAAGCCATCGGCAATGGCGCGAAAGTTATCGTCTACAGCAAAGAGATCCCGATAGAACAGAAAAGCCAGAACCGAGCCATCTATATCAAAGTGCCGAACGTAAACAACATGCTTACCGAAATCGGAAACCGTTTCTTCCAGGACCCCAATCACGGCATCGACAAGTATGTGGCATGCGGTTCCTATGGCAAGTCTTCCGTGACTACCTTTATCAACTATTTCCTGAATACCTGCAGTTCTTGCGCCTATGTAGGCATCCTGGGTATCAACTATGAGAAGCGGCATCTGCGTTCCTCTTTCTCCACTTTGAATATTTTGGACAATCTAAGGATCCTGGATACGATCAAAAAGGCCGGAATCAGCTCCGTAACCTTCGAAGCCGATGTCCGTTCCCTCAATCTGCAGAAACTGGATGCAATTATACCCGATTATTTCATCTATACATGCACAAACAGCGATTATTCTTCTGATTATCTGAACAACCAGTATTTCGTTCAGCTAAGAAGATATCTCTATACGCTGGAAGATAGCTGCAAGCTTATATTGAATATCGATGATATCTCGTTCAAGCAGATCTATGACTGCGTAAACAACTACGTGACATACGGCTATTCCAATCTGGCAACCTACCATATCAGGGATGTCGTCATGAACAGGAACGGCATCGAATACAAGTTGAAGTATCAGGATGAACTCTATCCCGTACGTTGCCGTCTGCAGGGGATCTCATCGCTATACAATCTGACGGCAGCCATCGTCACTTTACATCAGAAAGGCTATGCCTTGGAACAAATCATCGAAACATTCAAAGATGTTCCGGATGTGGATGGCGTCATGGAACGGGTCGACGACGAGTATGACATCATCGTCGATAGCGCTTATGATCTCAGCTCGATCCAGGAGATATGCAACTATGCGAAAACAGTCCGGCATAAAAAGAAAGCGATCGGCGTGATCTCGGTCAATTATTCCGATGGCGAGAAACGTCTGGAAAAAATGATGCAGATCTGCGAAGATGCCTTGGATGTGATCATTCTGACCGAGAACGAATCGGCGGAAGGCGCAGTCAGCGATATCCTGGAACGCTGCGACAAGTATCTGACGCATCACAATGCCGTTTATTCAACGATGCGATCGATGGCGATCGAGAACGCGATCGAACTGATGAATAAGGACGATATCCTGATCATTATCGGAAAAGGCAACGAGAAATTTCTGGAAATGGGATTAGGAAAAGAGTATTATCATGGTGACAAATATTATGCCCAGAAATATATCAATGAAAGAAGGAGAGAAGAAAATGAAACTGTCTAAGTATATCGACCACACTTTGCTGAAACCCGATGCATCCAAGGATGCGATCAGAAAACTATGCCGGGAAGCCAGAGAATATGATTTCAAGTCCGTCTGCGTAAATTCCGGAAATATTCCTCTTTGCAAAGAAGAACTGGAAGGAAGCGATGTCCTGGTATGTACCGTTATCGGATTCCCTCTGGGTGCCTGCACGATGGAAACCAAGGTATTTGAAACGAAAGATGCCATCGAAAAAGGTGCGGATGAGATCGATATGGTCATCAATATCGGCAGGCTGAAGGATAACGATATGGACTATGTCACAAACGAGATCCGAAAAATCAAAGAAGCCTGCGGCGATCACGTACTGAAAGTCATCATTGAAACCTGCCTGCTGACGGAAGAAGAAAAAATCAGGGCATGCGAAGCGATCCTGAAAGCGAACGCTGATTTCGTCAAGACTTCCACCGGATTCTCTACCGGAGGCGCTACCTTTGAAGATGTCGCGCTTCTGAAGAAAACGGTAGGCGACAGATGCCTGATCAAAGCGGCAGGCGGCGTACGCAGCAGAGAGGATTTCGAGAAGATGATCGAACTTGGAGCGAACCGTATCGGTACTTCTTCAGGGACAAAACTGATCGAAATCGGCGAATAAGTATTTCTTTTTGGAAATAATCAGTATATAATATTGACTGTTGACGGAATGGGGGTGAAATTATGGCAAGAGTCGTCGTGAAAGAAAACGAACAGTTGGATGATGCAATGCGTCGTTTTAAAAGACAGGTTTCGCGTAATGGCACGCTTCTGGAAGTCAGAAAAAGAGAATATTATGTCAAACCGGGCGTTAAGAAAAGATTAAAGAGAGAAAACGCACGCAAATTAAGAAGATCCAAATAAGATGAGAGACTGAGAAATCAGTCTTTTATTTTATAATAGAATCATGAGCAAGGTGAATGTGATCGGTGCCGCATGCATGGACATCCTGATCTATCCTGTCGATCAGGAATCGTTCTTTTCCGGTAAATATAAAGCAGAACATATCCGTATGCTTCCGGGAGGGGATGCTTTGAATGAGGCTCTGATCTTGAGCCATTTCAAGGCCGATACGAAGCTGATTACGATACTGGGGAATGATCTGCTTGGCCATCAGCTGCTGACTGTCCTGCAGGAAGGAGATGTCTCCTGCAGCGATCCTGTCCTGAAAGATGATATCGAAACGTATATTTCCATCGTCTGCATCGATGAAAAAGGGCAAAGGACGTTTGTCGGAAACAGAAACGGCAGCGTGAGAAAACTGAAAGCGGAAGATATACGGATCGATGACGATTGCGAAATCGTCAGTTTCGCTTCCTTGTTTATTTCGGAATCTCTCAACGATCAAAAACTGGAAGTCCTGTTTTCCGAGATCAAAAGAAAAGGGAAGATATTGTGCGTAGACTGTTCGACGCCGAAACATCAAGAGAAAATATGGGATATGCGCTGCCTGAAACATGCGGACTATTTCTTCTGCAATCAACAGGAAGCGGAATCGCTGATGGATCAGAATGATCTTTATGAGATCGATAAATGTTTCCATGAGAACGGAGTGAACGCAATCATCAAATGCGGAAGCAATGGCGCGTTCTATCAGAATAAGATGTATGCTACCGATCCGATAGTTCCTGTCGATACGACAGGCGCAGGAGACAGTTTTGTGGCAGGTTTTATTACAGGCTTGCTGAAGAATGAAACGATAGAGGAATGTATCATGGATGGCAACCGTTTCGGAGCCAAGGCATGCGCTTATCTTGGCGCTACGGAATGGATTAAATACGAATAATGTGGTTTAATGAAAGCAATGGAATACATATTCAACGATCTTGATCACGAAAGCATCAAGAATATCATCGGCGTCAATGACGCCAATATCAGCCTGCTGGAAGAACTATACGGTTGCGGCATCGTCTATCGTGATGACTGTTTCAAGCTTTTAAGCGATGATGAAGAACTGTTTCATCGCTTCACGAAACACATGGACTATCTTGTCTCGCACAGCAGGCACGAACTGATCGATCCGGACCTGATCCGTCAGTCTTTCATCCATCTCAACGAAATCGAAGATGTTCCTTCCTACAAAGAAGACATCATCAGTTATTCCTATAACGGAAAACCATACAAACCAAAAACCTACAATCAGTACCGTTTCGTGGAAGAAGTCAGAAACAACGACCTCGTCTTCTGCAGCGGACCTGCAGGAACAGGAAAGACTTTTCTGGCAGTCCTATTGGCAGTCCATTATCTGAAAAAAGAAAAAGTAAACAAGATCATCATATCCCGTCCTGCGGTGGAAGCGGGAGAGTCGCTGGGTTTTCTTCCCGGCGATCTCAAGGAGAAAGTGGACCCGTATCTGATGCCGATCTACGATGCTTTGGATGTGATCCTGGGCTCCGAAAAGAAAGACAGGTACATCGAAAAGGGTATCATTCAGGTCATTCCTTTGGCTTATATGCGCGGCCGCACCCTGGATGAAGCATTCGTTATCCTAGATGAGGCACAGAATACCACGGATAAACAGATGCTGATGTTCCTGACTAGACTGGGATTCAATTCCAAGATGATCGTCAACGGCGATACGACCCAGATCGATCTGAATATCAGCAGGAACAAGTCGGGACTGATCATCGCCAAAGAAAAGCTGCAAGGCGTGGAAGGCATCGGCTTCATCGAATTCAACCGCGACGATGTCATCCGCAATCCTCTGGTACAGACGATTATCGACAAGTTCCAGATCTGAATGGAAAACAGATAAGAAAATTCACGAATTATATCCGTTTTAGGATATAATTTTTATTGTGAAAAAACTATTTATCGCATCCAACAACAAGAATAAGATCAGAGAAATCAGAGATATCCTGGATCGTAACGGGGTCGAGGTCGAACTTTTATGTCCCGCGGATTTCGATCATCATGAAGAACCGGATGAAAATGGCAGTTCTTTTCAGGAAAACGCCTATATCAAAGCCAGCTACTACCATGATCTGTTCCATTATCCGACGATCGCGGATGATTCAGGGATCTGTGTCGACCATTTTGATGGAGGGCCGGGGATCCATTCCGCACGTTTTTTAGGCGATCTGGACTATGATCATAAATGCGACAGGATCCTGGAACTCATGGAAGGAGTAGAAGACAGAGGAGCGCAGTTTGTCGATGTCATGTGTTTCATCGATGAGAATGACAATGTTTCGTACTATGAAGGGATCAATGAGGGCCGTATCGCTTATGAGAAAGCCGGAAGCGAAGGATTCGGATATGATCCGATCTTCATTATCCCGAAATACAATAAAACGGAAGCGGAGCTCGGGGACGCGTTCAAGAACGAACATTCCCATCGTGCCAAGGCTTTAAAGGAGTGGATCATCGATGCCAAAGACAAGCTATAGGTTCATTAGTTATCTCTGTTCCATCACCTTTATCCTTTTCGCTTTTCTTGGAAACGTACATTTCTGGTGCTTTTATGAGCCGTTCTATGCTTCCGAGCATCGCACTTTGACTTTGTATGGGAAGTCCATTCCGGAACATATCGGCATTTCGGAAGAAGAACTGGATGATTTGACCCATTTCACTTTAAGCTATCTGAATGATAAAGATGCTTCTTTAGACCGACAGATGACGATAAAAGGGCAACTGCGCGAAGTCTTTACCGATGACGAAAAACTGCATATGATCGATGTACGGAATCTCAATCTCTTTGCCAACAAGCTTCTGGTCGTTTCCGGCGTCGTATTTGTACTGACGCTGATCTATCTTGTTGTAAAAAAATACCCTTTGGCAGAATTATTTGGCATATATAAGAAAGTACTGCTGATCGTACTGGCAATATTCCTGCTTTTAGGCGCCTGGGTCTTCATTGATTTCGATTCCTTCTGGACGAATTTCCATCACGTGTTCTTTCCAGGCAACGATCTCTGGATCCTGGATCTCAGGAAGGACATCCTGATCATGATCGTTCCGCCTACATTTTTCTTCCATCTTGTTTCCCGGATCTTCTTTACGTTCATCGGAAGCCTTTTGCTGGGCAATTTCTTGCTGTATATGAACCGCAGGTCATCGAATGGTTAATATCGTCTTATTCGAGCCGGAAATCCCGCAGAATACGGGTAATATCATGCGTACGTGCAGCGTATTCGAGATGAAGCTGCACCTGGTTGAACCTTTCGGATTCATTCTTGATGACAAGCATCTGAAACGCAGCGGTCTGGACTACCGCAAAGAAATGGAATATGTCGTCTATCCGGATTGGGAACATTTCATTCGGGACAAGAAAGGGCAGTTCGTCTATTTTACGAGATATGCCTTGAAATCGTTCGAAGAATGCGTCTTTGACAAAAATCAGGACATCTATCTGGTCTTTGGAAAAGAATCGACAGGCATCGATAAAAAGATCCTGAAGGAACATCTGGATGAATGCTACAGGATCCCGATGCGCAAAGATGCCAGAAGCTTGAACCTATCCAACTGTGTCGCCATCGGCGCTTACGAATGTCTGAGACAGATCGGTTTCGGCGATCTGAGTCCCAGAGAATACATCAAAGGAGAAGATTTTTTACTGAAATGCTGAAAATATGTGTCGCATCCGATAATCACGGAGATGAAACATCGATCCAGAAGATCTTGAGCGATAATCCTGCCTGCGATTACTATTTTCATCTAGGCGATTCGATGCGGGATCCCAAAGAAATCGAACCGTTTATCAGCGTCAAAGGGAACAATGACTGGAACTACGATTATCCAAAGCAGAGGATCATCGAACTGGAAGGTCATCGGATCCTGATGCTGCATGGAGACGGATATACGTATTCCATGAATAGTTTCGTATTTAAGGCGCAAAGCCATGAAGCGGATATCGTGCTGTTCGGGCATACGCATATGTTTTGCGATGAACTGATCGGGGGGATCCATTTCATCAATCCGGGAAGCTGCTGGCGGAACCGAGATCTCACGGCGCCATGCTATGCAAGGCTCTATCTTGATAAAGAGAATGTAAGAGTACAGAGGATCGACCTATAAGAAGACAAGCATATGAAAAGAAATAGAACATCATTCGTTTTGTATCTCAGCATTTTCGTTTTTCTGCTGATTATCGCGATCGGCGTTTTGGGTTATTTTTTATATGCAGGAAAAAAGGATGAAATCGAAGTGGCAAACAGCCTTTCGGAAAAACAGCTGCAGCTGGTGATCGAAGACAATGAGCTGATCAGTGAAAAGATCAGCGAAACAGATGAAAAGATCGAACGATACAGACAGGATGACAGATATGAGGAACTGGCTTTATGGAAAAGACTGAGAGAGCAGTTAAAATCACAGCTATCATCCTGAACGTATGTTCATTATTGATGACAGTTATCATATTCTGTTTCTATCTGAAGTTTGATCGCAATATCATCGAACTGAAAAAACAGAATGCTTTTCTTGATGAGCAGATAGAACAGCAGAACCAGCTTACGGACGATTTAAGCGCTGTCTATAAAACGAAACTGGAAGAACTGGATTCGTACAAGGATTTTGAAGAACTCATTCTAAACGAAAAAGAAGCCTATTATAACGATATTATCGATCTTGAACAGAAAATCCTTTCCGGAGAAACAAATAAAAAGATCGCTTATCTGACTTTCGATGACGGACCGTACCGTCTTTCAGAGAGTTTTCTCGATGTCCTGGACGAATATGAAGTCAGAGCGACCTTCTTCTATCTCATGAAATGCGAAGCGACCGGATATGATGAAGAATTCAGCGATGTCTATGACAGGGTCTATCGACGTATCATATCGTCCGGCCATACATTGGGTAACCATACCGCATCTCATAAATTCGGAGAAGAAGGCGTATATCAGTCCGCAGATTATTTCATTCAGGATCTTTTGAAGAACCGCAGTTTCATTTACGACCGTTATGGCTATAAGACCACTGTCATGCGTTTTCCGGGAGGAAGCGGGACCTCATCCATGACTCCATACATCATTCCGCGTCTGAAAGACATCAATTATGTCTATGTGGACTGGAATGCCGAAACCGGAGACGGCAAGAAAGTCATGTCTGCAGAAACCTATACCGCCAATGTCTTGAACAATACGGAAGGCAAGAATATCCTGGTCGTGTTGATGCATGACTACTCAGAAAACACGCTCAAAGCGCTTCCGGATATCATCACGGGACTACGAAAACAGGGCTATATCCTGCTTCCTTTATGCAATCGATCCGTCGCATGTCACTGACAGTTGACAGATTCAACGTATTATGTTTAAATAATAGAGCAATAAAAAGCATGTAGAAAGCAGAAGTCTCACTTCTCACCTGACGTTCGATGAACCTGGGTAACGTATTGCTACAAGATTGTAACGATATTTCAAGTGAGACCAAGTCTCACTTTTTATTTAAATCAGGGGGTAAAAAACTATAGCACAGAAACGTAGCAATGATGACCTGGTAAACGAAAGTATCCGTTTCAAAGAAGTCATGGTCATCGATCAGGAAGGAAATCAGTTGGGCACGATGTCATCTTATGATGCCATCAACATTGCCTACGAAAACGATCTGGATCTTCTTTGTGTCGCTCCGCAAGCGAAACCGCCGGTATGCAAGATACTGGATTATGGAAAATACCGTTTCGAAGCCCAGAAGAAGGCCAAGGAAGCGAAAAAGAACCAGCAGGTGACGGAAATGAAAGCGATCCGCTTGTCTCCTGTCATCGACACGCATGACTTTGAAACGAAGCTGAAACAGGTCAGAAAGTGGCTGGAAGGTTCTTCCCGCGTCAAGATCGATATGCGTTTCAGAGGAAGAATGATGACCCGTCAGGAAGTCGGTCTCAAGATCATGCATGAATTCATCGATGCATTGTCCGATATCGCTAACGTCGATAAGGAGCCGAAACTGGACGGAAACATCATGTCTTGTGTTTTGATACCTAAGAAGAAATAGGAGGAAAGAATATATGCCAAAAATGAAGACAAAAAAGACTTTCGCCAAGAGAGTCAAGAAAACGGGAACAGGCAAGATCAGAAAGTATTCCAATTACGTATCCCACTTTGCGCAGAACAAGACGCACAAACAGAAGAAACATCTGCACAAGCCATCTCTGATGGATAAGACCGATATCAAGAGAGATCGGGATCTGTTACAAGGATAGGGGGAAATAGAATATGTCAAGAATCAAAGGATCAACTCCTACAAGGAATAGAAGAAAGAAAATCTTAAAAGCCGCTTCCGGTTATTTCGGATCCAAGCACCTATTATACAGGACCGCGCATGAGCAGGTCATGCATTCCTGGAAGTATTCTTACATCCACAGAAAACAGCTCAAGAGAGAAATGAGAAAACTGTGGATCGCCAGAATCAATGCTGCCGCAAGACTGAATGGCATGACTTATTCAAGACTGATGCATGGTCTGAAAGAAGCGGATGTCACGATCAACAGAAAGATGCTTTCGGAAATCGCTATCAGCGATCCGGAAGGTTTCGCATCCATCTGCAAGATCGCCAAGGAAGGCAAGCCTGCGGAAAAGAAAGCTGCGAAGAAAGCAGAAAAGGCAGAGAAGCCGGTTAAGGAAGAAAAAGCGGAAAAGGTTGAAAAAACCGAAGAATTAGTTGAAAATAAAGAAGAAGCAGCAGAAAAACCGAAGAGGACCCGTAAGAAGAAGACGGAAGAAGCTCCGGAAGCTGCGGAAGCAAAAGAGTAAAAGGAGCTTTTGCTCCTTCATGGTCAGTTGGTGAAACGGTTAACACATCGCCCTCTCAAGGCGACATTCACGGGTTCGAATCCCGTACTGATCACCAATCAAAAGCAAAGAGCACTTCAAGTGCTCTTTTTTTATCCTGAAAGTGTTATCATGTGTTTATGAAGAAGATGAATATACACTTAGAAAAAATCACTTACGACAATCTGCAGACTGTTCTGGATCTCAGGGTAAAGAAGGAACAGAAAGGATTTGTTGCCAGCAACAAGATCAGCCTGGTCGAGGCTTATTTGTCTCTGGCAGACGAAGAACCGGTCTTTCCTTTCGCCATCTATAACAACGACACGGTCGTCGGTTTCCTGATGATCAATTATGGAGATGACTGGGAAGAAGAAGACAACGAAACATGGATGAACTGCGATTTCTACAAGGAACATGAAGATCGTTTCTACTACTACATCTGGCGTTTCATGATCGATAAAAAATACCAGGGAAGGGGATATGGAAAAGAAGCGATGAAGCTTGCTTTGGATTTCATCAGGACTTTCCCATGCGGTGAAGCGGAATTTGCCGTATTGTCTTATGAACCGGAAAATATCATTGCGAAAGAATTATACCGATCTTTCGGTTTCGTCGAAGTGCCTGAAAGCTATCAGGAGGGTGATGAGATCTACGCTGTACTGGATCTGTGAACCATTTTTGAAAATATGAAATAAAAACGCCTTGTTTGAAGTGTACCCCGATTAGTACACTTGATTAAAAACGGCTTATGAATGAAACTATCTCCGAAAGGAGGTAGTTTTTCTTATGGCTAGGAAAGGACAGAAGTTCAACAGGTATGATCCAGAATTCAGGGAAATGATTCTT
>JAFYHQ010000032.1 GCA_017539105.1 Erysipelotrichaceae bacterium | reverse complement strand
GATCATGATCGTGATGATCCTCATCAGTCCCTGGTAGACGGTATCCAGTCCGTTGGAAATGCCCGGAAGGATGACATCATCGATCAACTGGGCCATGAAGGCATTGACGATGACGTTGGACACGGCTGCCAGCACGATACAGATCAGGACGATGACGAAATGTACGGAATAACGTTTGAAGACATAGCCAAGCAGACGCTTAAGCGATTTCATATCGATCTTCTTGTTTGTGACATATCTTGCGGGTCTCGGTGGCATCTTTAGTTCTCCTCCTTTCCTTTGGTCTGGGAATCGTAGATTTCTTTAAAGATTCCTCCCTGTTTCATCAGTTCTTCATGATTGCCTTTCTCAACGATCTTTCCTCCGTCCATGACGATGATCAGATCGCTGTCTTCCACAGAAGACACACGCTGGGCAATGATAATCTTGGTGGTTTCCGGAATGTATTCTTTGAAGCCTCTGCGGATCAAGGCGTCCGTCTTGGTGTCAACCGCGCTGGTCGAGTCATCCAGGATGAGGACTTTCGGTCTCTTTAATAACGCTCTGGCGATACACAGTCTCTGTTTCTGACCGCCGGAGACGTTGGTGCCTCCCTGTGTCAGCATGGTATCGTATTTTTCCGGCATCTGCTCGATGAATTCCTCGGCCTGTGCCAGTCTGCAGGCTTCCACGATTTCTTCGTCTGTAGCCTCTTTGTTGCCCCAGCGCAGGTTTTCTTTGATCGTACCCGAGAACAATACGTTCTTCTGTAAGACCACGGAAACGGCATCTCTGAGGGTCTTGAGATCATAATCCCTGACATCGACGCCTCCGACATAGACCGCACCCTCCGTGACATCATACAATCGGGATATCAGCTGGATCAGCGTGGTCTTCGAGGAACCGGTCGAACCCAGGATGCCTACCGTCTGGCCAGACTTGATATCGAGATCGATATCTGACAAAGCTGCCAGATGGCTGGTCGAACTGTAACGGAACGAGACATGATCGAAACGGATGCTTCCGTCTTTGACTTCTTTGATGCCGTCTGGCGGAGATACCAGCTGGGATTCATGGGTCAGCACTTCGCAGATACGGGTCGCTGCTTCCTGAGAGAATGCCATCTGGATGAACACCATCGAGAACATCATCATGGATGTCAGGATCTGTACGCCATAGCTGATCAATGATGACAGCTCGCCGGTCGTCAGTTCCGTGGCTGCCGTCCGGATGATCGTCAAAGCGCCAAGGTAGCAGATCAGTTCTTTTGCGAGCTTGATGCAGAAGAGCTGGATCGGGTTGTTCCAGGCAAGGACTTTTTCCGCCTTTACAAAATCGCTGCGTACTTCTTCGGATGCCTGATTGAATTTCTTGATCTCATAGTCTTCCCGGACAAAGGATTTGACGACACGGATCCCCGCTACGTTCTCCTGTACGGAATTGTTCAAAGCATCGTAACGCTTGAAAATGCGACGGAAAATCGGATGCGAGATCTTGAAGATCAGTACCAGCCCGACACCCAGGATAGGTACGATGCCTAAGAAGATCAGCGACATCTTGTGATTGATACGGAAAGCCATGAAGATGGAGAAGAACAGCATCAACGGTGTCCGGACCGCCATTCTTATCATCATCTGGAAAGCCATCTGAATCTGTGAAATATCGTTGGTCATACGAGTGACCAGGGAAGAAGAAGAGAAATAATCGATGTCCGCAAAGTCGAATTCCTGGACATTGTAGAACATGTCTCTTCTTAAGTTCTTCGCAAAACCGGTGGAAGCTTTCGCACCGAAACGCGCGGAATTGGCGCCGCACCACAGCGATACCAGAGCCAGTACCAGCAGGATCGAACCATATTTGATGACCGGCTCCAGACTTTCCGTGTTCATCTGGTCGATCAGCATCGCCATGACTGCCGGAATGAGACATTCCATTGCAACCTCTCCCAGCATGAACAAAGGCGTCAGGACCGTTTCCTTCTTGTATTCGCCTATTTTTTCGATCAGTATTTTCAGCATGTTTCTACCTCGCTTATGTTCTTATATACTCTATCCAACAGATCCGTCAGGATCTCTTTTTCTTCTTTGCTTAAGCCCTTCAGCATCGCTTTTTCATTCTCCTCACGGATCTGCCGCATCTCTTTGCCGAACGCTCTGGCCTGTTCCGTAAGTTCCACGATCTTGTAACGTTTATCTTCTTCATCGGTATAAGTCTTCACGAAGTCATTGGCTTCCAGCCTCTGAATCAGACCTACCATGGTCGGATGAGATACCCGCATCAGATCCTGCAGCTTCTTCTGGGACAGTTTCCCCTCATTGATCGCCAGCAGGAACAGCACCTGGGATTGCGAGAAGGTCAGCTTGTAGCGGTTCATTCCGATATCGATCTTCGCTTTGGTCTTTTTATCGATCCTATGAATCAGCATACCGATATTGTTTCCTTTCTCCATGGGCACTCCTTTCTGTAGCATACTACATGTAGCACGCTACATATTATAACACGATTTTCTTGCCTGCAGATATAATTTTGTACACTCTGTTTTATAAAAAAGCTCTTTCGAGCTTTCTGTTATTTATAGTCGTATCTGATTGCCAGTTCCTGTATCTTCAAGGACCAGCGTCCCCACCCGCGTCCGTAGCCATAGCCTGCCAGAAGCGTATCCTTGCTGGTGATATGGCCATCCAGACCTTTGCTGATGCCGAGATTATGGGCATAGTTCATGACATTCGTTTTCGCGGTCTCCGCTTTCTTGAAATCCGTGCCATCTTCCGAAAGATAGACAATGATCCGTGAACTCTCGGTCATGCGATATTCGATGGAGAATGCCAGGAACACTTCCAGATCTTCCACATAGACCACATCCAGAGAATCCTGGTGTTCACGGGGACAGACGGAACCTTCAAAACGCAATGTCGCAGGCCAGTCATCGACCAGATCCGCTCTGGCCAAGGCCTCATAGCCGCCATAGATATCGAAATAGGTATAATACACAAGCAGTTCCTTGTCCCTGATCACAAAACTGACTTCGCCGATCCCCCAGCCATTCGGATCTCCTTCATAAGCGATCAAAGGTTCGGGATCATCGGACCAGCCCGTTCCGTCCCATTTCTCAAAAGGACCGTCCGGATCCTTGCTTCGGCAGACGAACGCGGAATTGTTGTAGCCTTTCCGTCCGGCATCCGCAGTCGCGGTATAAGCCAGATAGTAATAGCCGTTGAAATAGGTTACTCCGGGATCGCAGACGGAACAGCGGTCTTTGGATCCTTTGGTCGGTTTCAGCACGGTCTTCTCCTGGGACCAGTTCACGCCATCCTCACTGTGCCTGTAAGTGATGTAATCCCATTCCGTGGAATTATTCCCCGGAGAAGCGAACCAGGCATCCAGAGAACCGTCTTCATTCCGGACGATCGAGGGGCCATAGCGATAGCCTCCATGTTCCGAGGTATAGAATATCGTCACGCCCTCATCCGGCACATCGACCTTCAGTGTCAGTTTTTTCTTCTTCTGGCTTTCTTTGATGTAGGCATCCAGATCAAAGACTTCGTTTTCTTTGATCATAACGATCAGCGGCTCTCCTTTACTGCTTCGATGATGCGCCAAAGTAATCAACAGAACCAATCCCATGAAGATGATGCAAGCCAGAACAAAATACGATTTCTGTTTCTTTGAAGCTGTTTTTGATTCCTGTCTGTTTACAGGCTCCTGCTTCTCAGGCGTCTTGACAGTTTCTTTGGTCTTCGGTTTCTTTATTACATCCTGTTTCTTTGATTGATTGGTTTTTGATGATTCTTTCTTCTTTTCCGTTTTCTGTTTTTCTACAGTTTCTTTTTTCTTTCCTGTATCTTGCTTTTCTGCGGTTTCTTTTTTCTTTGAAGATGTTTTTTTCTGTGTAGATTTCTGCTGATCCGAGGATTTCTTGGCATTCGAAGACTTCTGTTTCTTGACAGGTTCCTGTTTCTTGGCGGTTGTCTTTTTCTTTGAAGAATCTTGTTTCTCTGAAGGCTTCTGTTTCTTTGTGTCCATACTTCTATCTTAACAGGGGTCAGCGCCGGGATGAGAAAAGTTCTTCCAGAGATTTTCCCTGATCCTGGGGATCGAGGTCCACATCCTTGGCGCTTTGTTTATAGGAACTCTCCGGAAGAAATTCGTAAGCGATATTGTGCTGCAGCCATTCGTAAGCCATATCGGCAGCTGTCCGATAAGAAACCATGTCATTTCCATGGATCGGATGGATCTCGATCAGAGCTTCGCAGATGATCTCCATATCCTTGCTGTTACGGACCCGATACGAATCATAGATGGTCCAGTTATCCGGCGTGTAGACCGCCTGAAACGACTGGCTGTCATAAGTAAAATAAACCGTATCCCCATTGCGGGAAAGACCCAGTTCCTCTGCGGAAGAAAGGATCGGATCGGATTGCACATAATCTACGACAAAACCCATGAATGTTTCGACATCCTCGGGTCTGATATCCGTTTCTTCGATCACTTCCGTGATCTCTTGCGTAATTTCCGTAAAATCATTGGCATCCCTGATTCCGGAGACGATCACATACAAGCCGCCTGCCATCACCAGCATTGCCAGTATCAGTACTATATTAACCAGTTTTTTCATGATTGCAGCCATTCCCGTGGAATCTTTCCACGTATATCTATTCTATCTCTTCGCAGGTTTGGGAACAACCTTTTAAAAGAACCGTCATTCAGACGGTTCTCTGACCGTATTATTTAAGTTCTTTATTGTAACATCGACACTGGCTTTATGATCTTCTGACGCAGTTCATTCTTTTCTTTTTCACTCAGAAATGCGGCATCGACCGCATTCATTGTGCATTGCAGCAGCTCTTCCTCGCTGAAACCGATTTTCTTTAAAACGAAATGTTCATAAGCAAGATTGTTCAGATCGAACATGCCGTCATCGGTATTGACCGTCACCTTGATTCCTTTGTCCATCAGCTGACGGATCGGATGCGTCGCATAAGTGAAGCCGAAGCTCCGGTTAGATGTCACACAGATTTCCAGGGTCACATCGTTGTCCAGGATAGCCTTGATGTAGGATGGATCCTGTATCGCGAAGATGCCGTGGCCCAAACGTTTCGCTCCCATATCGATCGCTTTCAGTACGTTTTCGCCATTACCCATTTCTCCCGCATGGATCGTGAAAGGAATGTCCTTCTCTCTCGCCAGCTGAAACAGAGATGCATATTCATTCAGATCGCAGTTGTTTTCATAACCTGCCAGATCCAGTCCCGCGACACCTTGTCCGAGGTATTTCTCCGTCAGATAGAGAGTCTCCAGGTTCTCTTTCTCATTGGCTTTTGCGCTGTCTCCCGCGTGCATGAAGGCATTCAGGAGATTGACCCTGATCGACGGATAATTACACATCGCGTCGTGTATGCCCTCCAAAGCCGCTATCAGCGCTTCTTCCTGCGTCAGTCCGTTCCGGGTATGCAGCTGCGGTCCAAAGCGTAGTTCCGCATACAGCAGACCTTCTTCAGCAAGTTCTTTCACCAAAGTGTAACAGGCATCATGGATATCCTCCTGGCATTGCATCACTGCCAGAGGCACATCGAATTTATCGAAGATCGCAATCCCTGATTCTTTCGCAGGAAAAAGACGGTCATAATAATCTGAAAAAGAGGTATCCTCAGGGATAATACCTCTTAACAATGCTCTTTCATACATCCAACGGATATTGAGCGAACCATCGATATGAAGATGCAGATCGATCAAAGCGCAGTTCATTTTTCTTCCTTATTCTTAAAGACAAAAAACTTGGAAATGAAATAATTCAGGATCGCCGTGACCGGGATCAGAATCGCTTTGATGATCTTGATATCGATATGCAGACGATCAACGAAAACAAAGATCACCAGCGTTTCAAACAGCAGCGTAAAGATCCTCGCGGAAGCGAATTTGATCAGTTCATTCAGGAAACTGTTGTCGGTCCGGTCGAAATAGAAGTAACGGAACAGGACAAAGGAAATGAACGTCGACAGGATCCATGCAAGGACATTGGCGACTGTGGCATAGATACCTAAGCCATCCGCAAAAACGATCGCAAAAACATAATTCGATACGGTTGAAACAAAACCCAGGAAGCAATAGATCCAGAAGGCTTTCTTCCATTCGTACAACGGTTTCAGGATACGGATGACAGGCAAAGATACGATCTTGTCAAAGATCGCAAACTGAGGCTTGTTGTTGATGTTATTCTCTTCCATCAGATCTGCTCCTTCAGCTTTTCAGCAAGTCCATCAAGTTTGTCTAAAGGGACGGAACACAAAGCGACCCGGATGCCTTTGTTGACTTTGATGGTATAAATATGTTCGTCCATCAGACGCTGATGGATCTGATCTCTTAATGCGTTGTCAGGAACTCTGACTGTCGCAAAGAAGCCATCGGAAAGATCATAAAGATCCAGACCGCATTCTTTCGCCTGTTTCAGGAAAAGATCGCTTCTTTTCTTCAGCATGGCTTTGGCTTCTTTGAGTTCCTGTTCATATTCTGCCCGTTTTTCCAGAAGGACCTTGCTGACCGTCTGCATGCCCCCGTTGTTGATGTTGGACCAGGTAGCTCTGCCGTAACGGCTGGCCAGGTTCGCGAAATGTTCCAGGAATTCTTCATCGTTGTTGATGGCGATCAGACAGCCCAGACGGTAGCCGTAGCAGGAGAAAGCCTTGGAACAGGAAGCACAGATCAGCACCAGAAGATCGTCGCTGATCTCATTGAACAAAGTGAAATACTTCTTCGGATCGCCATTCGCATAATCGATATAAGCGATATCGCAGACCAGTATGGCTTCTTTGTGAAGGCCATTCAGTTTGTCTATGATCTTCTGCCACTGGTCATAGGTATAGGAATGCCCCAAAGGATTGTGACATGGACTGTTGACTACCAGGAAGACTTTGCCCTCGATGCTGTCGATCTTATGGAACAGATCTTCCAGATCATAGACGTCATAGTTCAGGATCCGATATCCGAATTCTTCGGACATGACCTTGTAGTTGCCCCAGGCGATCTCGGGATACAGGATCGTATCCCCTTCATCCAGGCACAGATTGAATGCCATCGACAAAGCGCCGGTTCCGCCCGGAGAAGCGACTGTCTGGTAATGGTTGCTTACTTTCTCTTCCAGAACGAAGGAACTGATCGCATCCAGATATTCCTTGTTTCCTGCCGGAGAAGACGCGTAGGCCGCTTTCTGGGCGGCTGTGAGCTCTTTTTCCGCTTCCTGGACACAGCGGTATGTCAGCATCTTTCCTTCTTCGTCATAAAGACAGCCTGCGGTCGCGTTGATGCCTTCGGGATCCTTCTTGGCCAGATTGGTTACGGAAAAGATATTATCGACATATCGGTTCGTGTTTTCATTCTGTCTTACAAACTTCATAGCTGCGGACCTGCCTTTACGATCTCTTCATCCATTTCCGGATATTTGTTTCTGAAATTGTTGATGAACATTGCCGCAAGTTCTCTTGCCGCCTTATCATAAGCTTTTGGATCCTCCCAGGTATTCCGCGGATCCATGATCGCTTCGGGGACACCCGGACAGGACACAGGGAAGTCCAGATTGAAAATATCGCTGTGCTCGAAGCGGACATCCGTGAATTCGTTATTCAAAGCTGCCGTCACCATGGCTCTGGTATACTTCAGATCGATCCGTTTCGCACCGGAAGCGGCGCTGCCTCCCGACCATCCTGTGTTGATCAGATAGACGGAGGTCCCATATTTCTCCAGCTTCTCTCCCAGCATTCTGGCATAGAGCTGCGGTCTCAACGGCATGAATGGTTCCCCGAACAAGGTGGAGAACGTCGGCTGCGGTTCTTTGACGCCGCGTTCCGTTCCGGCAAGCTTGGAAGTGAAGCCGGTCACGAAATGATACATGGCTGCTTCTTTGGAAAGCTTGGAGATCGGAGGCAAGACGCCGAACGCATCCGCGGTCAGGAAGATGATGACGCTGGGAATGCCTCCCACGGATGGGATCACTGCGTTATCGATGTAGTTCAAAGGATAACCTACTCTTGTGTTTTCCGTATATTTCGCATCATCGAAATCCAGATGTCCATTTTCATCCATGACAACGTTTTCTACGATGGAGCCGTAACGGATCGCGTTGTAGATCTGCGGCTCTTTTTCTTTGGAAAGATTGATGCATTTCGCATAGCAGCCGCCTTCGATATTGAAGACCCCGTCATCCGAGAATCCGTGCTCGTCGTCTCCGATCAGCATCCTGTTTTCGTCTGCGGACAAAGTCGTTTTCCCTGTACCTGACAGTCCGAAGAAGATCGCCGTCTCTCTGGTCGCAGGATCCATGTTGGCGCTGCAATGCATCGGCAGGACATCCATCTTCGGCATGATGAAATTCATGGTTGAGAAGACCGATTTCTTGATCTCTCCGCAGTACATCGAACCGCAGATCACGATCTCATGCGCTCCATAATCGATGCCGATGAAAGCCTCCGAATGCACATGATCCTTCTCGGGATCGCATTTATAGTTTGGAGCCACCAGGATACGGTAATCCGCTTCTCCATAATTCTTCAGTTCTTCTTCTGTCGGCCGGATCAGCAAGTCGGAAATAAACAGGCACTGGCTTGCGAGTTCGCAGACCACTTCGAATTTCTGCCGGTACTTCGGATCCGCTCCCGCAAATCCTTTGAAGACATATAACTCCTTATCTTCCAGATAGTTTTCTACCTTTTCTTTGATCGCATTGAAATCTTCTTTGGAAATCGGACGGTTTACCTTTCCCCAGGCGATCTCATCATGGGAATATGCATCATCCACGATGAATTTATCATCCGGAGAACGTCCCGTATATTTGCCGGTATAAATGACTAACGCTTCATTATCTGCCAGCGTTCCTTCTTTACGCGCAAGCGCGATGTCTACCAGTTCCTTGGTACTCAGATTGATATGTTTCATAGAGCTCCTTTCTATGTGTTTTTCTCTACCTATATTTTACTAAATAATGAACGCGTTTACACCCAAAGCTGAAGACAGAAACGATTCTAGACCATGAGAGATCAAAATGTTATGATGAAGACAGAAAAGGAGCTTTGCTCCGGGAGGATACACATAATATGCTGCATGAAGTAAAATTTACCTCATTCAATGAACGTGACCAGGTCTATGGCTGGGTCTATGTCCCTGCCTGCAAGTCATTGGGCATCATTCAGCTGATCCATGGTTTCGGCGAGCATTCCCGCCGTTATCTGCATATGATCACCACTTTCATGGAAGCGGGTTATATCGTGACTGCCGATGACCATGTCGGCCACGGAAAGACCGCTCTGGAGAACGATACCTGGGGCAACTGGGGCGAGAAAGGTTTCACTACGATGATGGAAGATGAAAAGAAACTCCATGATCTGGTGACAGAGATGTACCCGGATCTTCCATATTTCATGTTCGGCCACAGCATGGGTTCGTTCATTACCAGAGAGTATATCGCCAAGTATGGCAATGACCTGAAAGGTGCAACGATCTGCGGTACCACCGGTGTCTGGCCGAATCTCGAGGACAATATCGCAATCGTACAGAAACTGGTCGATGAAGGCAAGGGCGATGAGTCCGACCCTTCTTTGGGCGCCACTTTCATGGGATGGATGTTTGCGCGCTGCAGCGAAGGCGTTACCTTGGGCAATGAATGGATCTGCGATGATCCTTATGTACAGAAAGACCATGCGGAAGATCCGTTCGATGCGTTCACTAAACCTACCAGCAACCGCGCATGGCTCTACTTCCTGCAGATGATGAAAGACATCACAGGCAAGGAGTGGGCAGAAAAGGTTCCGAAGGATCTGCCGATCTACAATATCGCGGGCGATCAGGACCCAGTCGGTCAGTATGGCGAAGGCGTCTATCAGACAGCCAACTGGCTTACGGAAACCGGACACGATGTCACGACCGTCCTTTATACCGGTTACCGTCATGAGATCCATAACTATGCGGAACTCAAGGATGAAGTCGAAATGGGCATCGTCGATTTCTTTGATTCCTGCTGGATGTAAAGTATTGTTTCAAAGATAAAAAATCGTTTGGGTTTCTTAAGCTCAAACGATTTTTTTCATTGTTTTTTAATCATCTTCAGATATACAGAAGTCCCGCGATCACTCCGCCGATAAAGCCTCCCAGATGACCTGCCCAGGATACGCCCGGCATCAGCGAGATGATCACGTTGGGAATCAGCATCCTTGCCAGGGTGCTTTTCTCTACCGCATCCCAGCGTCCGTCGTTTTTATAAAGAAGGATCGCATAATATCCCATGACCCCGAATACGACCCCGGAAAAACCAACCGTAGCACTATTGCTGAAGAAAGTGATCATCAGCCCCGATGTCAGCATCGACAGCAGGATCGCCACAAGATATCCTTTTCTGTTCGTACGCAATTCACAGTAACTGCCGATATTGAAGAAAGAAAACAGATTCGCGATGATATGGCTGTAGCTACCATGCATCAAAGAACCGGTAATGATCCTGTAGATCTGCCCCTGCCTGACCAGAGCCGGGATGATCGCATAGGAAGTCAGACTGATCAGGCCCAAAAGCTGCAGTACGAAAACAATGATGTTTATAACGGTAAAAAAGATCGTCACTCTTAAGTCGCTTCTATTCATTTTTCATCTTTCTCCTTTCAGTGCATGTATCCTGCCGCAGCGGGGACACATCAGCAGGAAATCTTCGCCTTCCGCGATGCCGGATGGATCATAGACGATCCCGTTCTGGCATGCGGGACATGCGATGACGTTTCTGCCTGTGCCTTCTTCAAGGAACTGTTCCGGCAGCTTGAATCCCTGCAGATTCCTGAATTGCGTATAGAAGAACCTGATCAGCACAAGATCGCCAAGATGTGTCTTCTCTGTATAAGCAGACGCATGCTGCTGATGCTTTCCTTCGCTGTTCCAGCTGCACAGAAACTGCATCTCTTTTCCATTGATCGGATCCTGTCCCTTTTCCAGGGTGTAATACATCATCTGACCGGTTTTTACATTTTTGATGATATAGGCGGAATAGCACAGAGGCACTTCTTCCGGTTTGGGGAATCTTAGGGTGATGACAATCGTTTCGTCATCCAGCCATGCATAAAATCCGCTGAAATCTTCTTTCGTGTAAGGAAGTTCTTCTTTCTGATCCGCATAGACGTTACGGATCGCATTGTAAAGCACTTCCTGGACGCCGACATTGATCAGATCATTAAGGAAATGCTCGGAACGGTAAGCCCAGTTCGGCAAGACGCGGTGTTGGAACTGATAGTATATATTCATGTTTCACTCTTTCTGATTCTTTTGGAAATCTGATTTCATTATAAACTCTTACGGACACGAAAAGAAAACATCGCTCCATTTGTGGAAACGATGTTTTACCATTATTCCGCTTTGAAGTTGTATACAGGCTTGATCATTCTGATGATCTCTGCCGTATCCGTGATATTGGCGATGATATCGCTCATATCCTTGTAGGCCATCGGACTTTCATCCAGCGTTTTCGCATTGGCAGTGGTCGTGTAGATCCCTTCCATCTGATGGTTGAATTCTTCCACGCTCAAAGTCTGGAACGCTTTCGAACGGGACATGAGACGGCCTGCCCCATGCGGAGCGGAACAGTTCCAGTCTTCATTGCCCTTGCCGATACAGATCAGGGAGCCGTCACGCATATTCATCGGAATCAGCAGTTTCTGTCCTTCTTTGGCGGAAACGGCACCTTTTCTCAGGATCATTGCCTCCGTATCGATGTAGTTGTGGATGGTCGTGAACTGATCGGCGATCGTCAGTCCCATTCCTTCGATAATGATTTCCATCATCGTCTTACGGTTGATATCGGCATATTCCTGCATGATCTTCATGTCATGGATGTAGTCATCGAACAGATCTCCCTGGACATATGCCAGTTCCCTTGGAATCTCCGTTTTCGCTTTCTGCTTGATATCCGCCATGACAGAAGCGATTTCCTTTTCTCTGCCCTGATCTTTCATTTCAGTGATCATTTTATTGAGATCTCCCTTATAGATTCCCTTCAGCTGATCATAGGCGTGTCTCTGGTAGATCTCAGCGACTTCTTTGCCCAAATGACGCGAACCGGAATGAATGACGATATAGAGATTCCCCTCTTCATCCTTATCGACCTCGATGAAGTGATTCCCTCCACCCAACGTGCCGATTGCCTTGAGTTCCTTCTGCAAATGATCGACATCCTCCAGACAACGCAAAGACATCACAGATGTCTGATCCGCATTGGGATGCTTGCGGTCACGCACATTCATGCCTGCCGGAATCTCTTTCTTGATCAATGCATCCAGACGGGCAAAATCGATTTCTTTTTCTTTGATCATGACGGTTTCCATCCCGCAGCCGATATCCACACCGACCATATTCGGAGTGACCGCCCCATGCAGTGTCATTGTCGTACCGATCGTACAGCCTGCACCTGCATGCACATCAGGCATGATCCTGATTTTCGAAGAAGCATAGGCTTCCAGATCGCAGATCCCGCGGATCTGTTCCTTGGCTTCTTCTTCTATGATCGAAGCGTATACTTTTGCTTCATTGTATTTTCCTTTGATCTTTAACATAACTATCCTTCCTTTATTCGTCCGATCAGGGACGAATCCCTGATCAGACAGTGATTTTGTTGTAGCGTTCGGTATCCAGTACCGTAAGCATATAGTCGTATGGGCTAAGGTCGAGACCTTTTGTCAGCGATGCAAAGACGGTTGCAGACTGACCGGAAGCCAGCTGCACACCTTTCCTGTCAAATGAGGCATGATAGGTATTGTGACGGGAATTGACATTCCAGAAGACGATATTTGGAATATCATAGCCGCTGGCCTTGAATTGGTCAGCCATCTGGTCATAGAATCCCCAGTCTCGGTTTGCGCATGCATCAAATTCCATATCGGTGATGACAACGATGGACGTAGGCATCTCCTCTTTCGGAGTGTTGTATCTGATTGCTGTACGCAGCACCAGGATTAATGCCGCCCCAAGATTGGTATTCATGGACCAGTCCGCGTTTTGAATGTAACGGATACGCTCCGCCAGGGAATCGCCCTTGATATCGACCAGTTCCGGACGTGCCGAGAAGGTCATGAATGTATTGGCAAACGGACCCTGGTTGCGTTCCGCGAAATACATCGCCAAGCCGATGGAAGTGGCCATCGGACGGCCGTACATCGAACCAGAAACATCTGCCATGACAAGGAAGCGGTTATCGCCCTCGACATAGTTTGGCAGCGCCTTCCATTGTTCCTCAAGAACCGTATCCTCGGCAGGGTTTTTATAGAGATACGTCTCTACGATATCATAAGGATAAAGGACAGAGGAATTGATTTTAGCCTCGCCCTTTTGTACCTGGGAGAGATAATCATTGAAACGTTCCTCATCGTTGCGACGGAACGCGTTGCGGTAGTTGGTCATAGCCTTGGAAGGGACCTCGGGATAATTGATGTCCCCATAGTTTTTCGCAGACATATCGACCTCGACGACCTTCAGGTAATCGCGCAGTTCCGACAGTGTCTTGCGGTAGTCCTTTTCGGACATACCCAACAGTTTCGCCAGGTATTTGCCTTTTTTAACGGTATCCCTGTTGGAAGTATTGACCGAAGGCAGCCATTTTGCGAGTAAAGAGATCGGCAGTCCTTCCTTTTTGTTTTGGATATCCTGATTTAATTGCGTTTTGATGAGACCGGAAACTTGTTCCGGTGCATCGTAAAGAAGATATACCAAATCATCGTAACGGCCATATTCCGGGATAAAAGCTATGTTTTTAACGAAGATATCCGGATACATGTGCGCCAGATACCGGAACATCAGACGTCCGGTCCGTCTTTCGCCGAGACCGCCTCTGATATCGCGGGTATAGAAAGCCAGTTTGGTCGCAAGGAGCTTGTTCTCGACCATGGCTTTGCCAAACAGGGTATAGATATCGTTGTCATCGCGATTGCGCAATGCACCTGCGACCGCAAACAGATCGACCAGGGCGTTGGCCGTTGTGTTGAATGCGAGCGCACCGTTTTCGGTGTAAGTGAAAGTCTGTTCCTTTCTGATGTTATCTAATAAAGTCATGGTCTAAGCCCTCCTTTGTATTCAGTGACACGGCACTATGTAGTCGATCTTTCCTATAAAGAGAGAGTTGCTGTGAGTGCCGTTCGACAAGATGCTGTAATTTAATGGAGTGTTTATTCACATCAATTGCTGCAAGCATCTTTGTTTCTAGGTATATTGCAAGCATTGAAGTCAGGGTGTAATACCCAGACAGTGTTTGCAATATATTTACAAGACGTTTTTGTGTGGGATTCGAACCCGCTTCCCGATGTTGTATCGGGTGCTTTACCATTCGCTGGAAAGTTTGCTGTAAACGTCTTTGTTTCAGGAGATAATCTCCTTGTTTCCGATGACACGGCACTTCGTGGTACTGCTTTGTTCCACTGAATTGTAATGGTGCAAGAGATATGCTGCGAGTGCCGTTTGAACAAGATGCCTAAATCCAATAACATCCGAAGATCAAATTGGCAGATATTGTATATCGCTGTCAGCATCTTTCTTTATCCAGACACCGTTTTTCTCCTAAGGATCGCTGCAAGTGTCTGTGTCTTTCGGACATTTTCATCATAACAAATCCATTTCCAGATAAAAATTGTCACTTTCTATGTCTGTTTGACCACTGTTTTATTCGTATTAAAGCATATTTCTGCATTATTCATGTATTTTTTCGACCACTTTCGGTGTACTATGTATGTGAAAGAGGCCAAAAATGGAAGATAAACTGAAAATCTACATCCCTGACAGCGTAAACAATATCCTTCTGAAGGATATGGAACGTTTTGAATTCTATAAGAAAGACGGTTCCCTGAATAAGAACGAATTCTATAACACCCTGATCGTCAACTACTATGAACAGTACGAAGAAAACCAGAGTGCCATTTTTGCGCATATCAAGGATACGATCAAAGAGAAATCTTCCATACCGGATGCTTCGATCAGCGATATCGCCGCAGATATCCTGCAGTATGTGGATGTCAGGACCTATCAGCTGGATAAAGAGAAATACGATGTCGCGATCGCGATGAAACCGACGAAAAAGTCTCTGGATGACATCGAATACATACAGAACTACCTTTTAGGCAATTCCACGTTATCCAACTACTTCCGGAATATGTTTGCATCTTATGCCTTGCTTCCTCAGGATAAGCGGGAAACGATCGTTTTCAAATCAACTTTCGAGCTTGTCAAGGAAGCGATCGAGAAACAGCGCAAAATCTATTTCACGACCATCAACAGCAAGAATCCTCATGTGGTATCCCCTTATGCGATTTCCAATTCCAAGGAAGAGCTATTCAACTATCTGTTATGTCAGTTCAACGACATTCCTTACAGTTTCCGTATGGGCAGGATACGTCAGGTCAAGATCCTCAATGAAACCGCCGAACTGACCGAAGAGAATATCGCTTATCTGGATCGCATGAACAGGTATGGCCCGCAGTTCTCTTATGAAACGAAAAAGCCGCAGGTGCCGATCGTCGTGCGGTTGACCGAACGAGGCCAGAAGCAGTTCAAAGCCATGTATCTGCATCGGCCGACGCCTTACAGGATCGAAGATGATATCTACTACTTCGACTGTTCCAGGGCACAGGCTTTCCAGTATTTCTCCCGCTTGGGTTCCAATGCGATGGTGCTGGAACCTGCGGAACTGATCGAGGATCTGCACCGCTTCTATTCTTTTGCGGAACGGAAATACCGCAGGACATGATTCTTTTGCCTTTTCTCCGATAACATATTTTTCCATAATTGAAACATAATTCTGATACACCCGTTTACTATGATAAAGATGCAAGGAAAAGAAAACCTTGCACTGCCACTACCCTCCTGTATGTTGTGTCAGTCATATTTATCCCCTTAATCAACACAGAAGAAAGCTCCCACATAATATCGGGAGCTTTTCTCATGTTTCGTTTCTACTCTTCCAATACGGCCATTGCGACGCTGTAGTTGTGTTCGTGGGAAATGGAAACGGATAGCTTATAGTCTTTATAAGAAATTTCGGGTTTTCCCTTTGGATCGTTTGTGATATTCAGGTCCTGGAATTCCGGAACTTCATAGCTGCTCAGGGCTTTGATGATGGCTTCCTTGACCGCAAAACGTCCCGCAACGAAGCGGACTTTTTTGTCCAGAGGATAATCTTCACACAGCTTTCTTTCGTCTTCAGAAAGCACTTTGCGCAAGAACGCATCGGTCAATGCTTTCCTGACCCGTTCATTTTCAACGATATCGATTCCGACATTCATCTGTTGTAGAGTCCTTTCAAATCACTGGTACGGGGATATTCTTTCAGTTCCTCGTAGATCTGCTTCAGCTGCTGCTCATAACGGTTGCTGCCGAAGCGTTTCAAGAGATCGAGATCTTTGATCTCATCCGGAAGATACTGTATCTTATGGAAACAGTCGTAGCGTTCATAGGAATACTGTTCCTCTTTGGCCAGACCGACCGGAGTCAGCTTAAGATATTTGGGCATATCCATGGCTTTGCTTTGGGCGATCGCGTCTGCTTCGTGGATGGCGTCCATGGCGGTACGCGATTTGGCTGACAGGCACAGATCGATGATATGTACTCCCAAAGGAATGATCGCTTCCGGAAAACCCACATGCTCGGCAGCCTGTACCGCGGCATATGTCCTGGAAGCCAGCTGAGGATTGGCCAGACCGATATCTTCATAAGCGATCACCAGCAGTCTCCTGGAAATCGATTCCACATCTCCGGACTGCGCCAGCAGGCTCAGATAATACAATGCAGCATTGGGATCGGAACCTCTAATGGATTTCTGTAAAGCGGATAACAGGTCATAGTGTCCGTCTTCCGAACCGAACGCACGATGATTCACATGCAGAGCGTTTTCTTTCACATCTTCTGCCGTAATGTGATTGTCTTTGCAGATGATCGAAGCGATCTCCAGAAGATTCAGTGCCCAACGGATATCCCCGTTGACCGTATCGCAGATCATCTGTATCGCGTCTTCATCGATTTCATATTCTTCATTGAGTCCTTCCGGAACTTTCAAGGCTCTGTCTAATCCTTCTCTGATGTCGTCATCCGATAATGCCTTGAACTCAAAGAGATGGCAGCGCGATCTTATGGCAGGATTAATGGAATGATACGGGTTGGCGGTCGTCGCACCTAAAAGAAGGATGGAACCGTCTTCCACATGAGGCAACAAAAGATCCTGTTTATCCTTGTTCAGACGATGCACCTCATCGCAGATCAGAATCAGAGAACCCGAAAGCTTGCTCTCGGCAAAGATCGCATCCAGATCTTTCTTGTTTCCTGTCACGGCATTGAACTGTCGGTAAGGACGTTTCAACTCGTTGGCAATGACTCTGGCTAAAGTCGTTTTTCCCGTTCCCGGAGGACCGAAAAAGATCGAAGAAAAGAAGGTATCATTCCTGATACACTTTCTTATCACTCCGTTTTCACCTGTCAGATGCTTCTGACCCAGGATCTCATCAAGATTCTTGGGTCGCAGCCTGAATGCCAGCGGTTCTTTCATTTTCTTTCCTGATATATGGGATAGCTTTGCGGATATCGTCGATCACCATGATCGCATTGCTTTTGTCTTCTTCCGTCAGATGCGCCAGATCCTGCACCATGATGTAGCGGCAATGGCCTCTGATTGCAGCCTGTGCGCCATTGTGTCCGTCTTCGAATACGAGCGCTTCTTCGATCGGAAGATCGAAATGAGCTATCGCTTTCAGAAACAGTTCAGGATCCGGTTTGGAATGAGAGACCATGCTGCCGTTGATAACGAAATCAAAATAATGTCCGATTCCGGTATTCTTCAGGACTTTTTCCGTCATTTCCTGCTTTGTCGTGGTAGCGATTGCCGTTCTGATGCCGTTTTCTTTGCAGAAGGCAAGGATCTCTTGAGCACCCGGTCTTAAGCGTAGCTGCTCGTTTTCCACGATGTAGCGGATCCTTTCGCTGTATCTGTCCCAATACGCATCGATCGGATAATCCTCTCCGTATTCCTCTTTAAAATGCCTGAGATACGAATCCCAGCTTCCGCCCATCAGAGAAATCAGAAACTCTTGCGCAACCGGATGTCCTATTTCCTCAGACACTTCCATGCCTACCCTGACATAGATCTGCCGCTCCGAATCCACCAGCAGTCCATCCATATCAAATACGATTAATTTGATCATATACATATATTATAATATATGTGGAGGAACATTATTATGGACATGAATGAATTAAAGAGACATGCGCTGAATGTTCGCAGAAACATCGTGCAGATGGTCTATGATGCGCAATCGGGACATCCGGGTGGTTCTCTTGGCTGTGCCGATATTCTTACCTATCTGTATTTCGTACAGATGAACATCAATAAAGACAATGTCAGAACGACAGACAGAGACCGTTTCGTTCTTTCGAAAGGACACTGTTCACCGGCAATGTATGCGATCCTTCATGAAGCGGGACTGCTGGACGAGGATCTGAAAACTTTCCGTCAGATCAATTCCAAGCTGCAGGGTCATCCGAATATGAACTATGTGGATGGCGTGGATATGTCGACCGGTTCGCTGGGTCAGGGCGTATCGACCGCTGTAGGCATGGCGATTGCCAACAAGCTTGATAAGAACAGCCACAAGGTCTATGCCTTGGTCGGCGATGGCGAAGCGGAAGAAGGCATCGTCTGGGAAGCGCTGATGGCTGCCGCCCACTACAAGCTGGATAATCTTTGCGTCATTTTCGATCTCAATCATCTGCAGATCGATGGCGATGTCGAGGATGTCATCGGACCGCTGCCTCTGGCTGAAAAAGCAAAAGCATTCAATGCCTATGTCACAGAATGCGATGGTAACGATTTCGAATCTTTGGCGAAAGCATTCGCTTATTTCAATGAACCGAAAGACGGCCCGACCGTGATCGTAGCGAATACCGTCAAAGGCAAAGGGGTTTCGTTCATGGAAAACAATTACGCATGGCATGGTTCCGCTCCGAATGAGGAACAGTACAATATCGCGATGCAGGATCTGAAGGAGGAGAATTAAGATGGCTCAAGAGACAAGAAACGCTTATGGCGAAAAACTGGCTCAGCTGGTTCAAGAAAATGAGAATATCGTTGTCCTGGATGCGGATCTGACGAAATCGACAAAAACGGTCGAAGCGAAAAAAGTATGCCCTGAACGGCATTTCAATGCCGGCATCGCGGAATGCAATATGATGGGTATGGCGGCGGGACTGGCCGCTTCCGGGAAAACGGTATTTGCTTCTTCGTTTGCGATCTTTGCGACAGGACGGGCGTTCGAGATCATCCGTAACTCGATCTGTTATCCTCATCTGAATGTCAAAGTCTGTGCGACTCATGCGGGACTGTCTGTCGGCGAAGATGGCGCTTCGCATCAGTCGATCGAAGATGTCGCTTTGATGAGAGTATTGCCGAATATGAGAGTCTTCGTTCCTTGCGATCAGTATGAAGCGAAGGCGGTCATCGAACATGTTTCGAAGATCGATGGTCCATGCTATGTCAGATTAGGCAGAGGCAAGGTCGAAGATGTCTATAATGAGAATACCGTATTTGATTTCGATAAAGTCGATGTCTTACGCAAAGGAAACAAAACCGTTTTGTTTGCGATGGGACTGATGGTTCAGGAAGCGCTGAAAGCTGCCGAAGAACTGGATGCGACCGTGGTCAATGTCTCCACGATCAAGCCTTTGGATGAAGAAAGCGTGCTGGAACTCTTGCGGACGCATGAAAAAGCTTATGCCCTTGAGGAACATTCCATCATCGGCGGTCTGTTCTCAGCAATCGCGGAAGCAAAAGCGAAGACCGACATCACGACTCCTTTATATCCGATCGGCGTCAACGATACGTTCGGTGAATCAGGCAAAGCCAAGGATGTCCTGAAGAAGTACGGACTGACTGCCGAACATATCATCGAAGTCGTAGGAAAATAAACAAACGACATACATAACAGAAATGAACCGCATACAAGCGGTTCATTTTTTATTTCAGTGCATTTTCATAGGAAGTATCCAGGTGCTGCCGGATGTTGAAGATCGTCTCATCCGTATCTTTCCGTTTCATGGATTCCAGGATCTTCCGGTGGGCGCTGATCGCATCCTGACGGTGGGTTTCCACTTCGAAGGTTTTTTCCCGATAGGAACGGAAGGAATTCGATAACAGTTCACCGATACTGATCAGCAGTTCATTGTCCGTACATTCGAAGATGGTCTTATGGAATAGCTCGTCATAGTCTGCCATCTTGATCGGTTTTTTATCTTTTACGGCTTTTTCGAATTTCTTTTCGACGGCATTCAGTTTCTCCCATTTCGCATCGCTGTAGCCGGCAATAAACAGTCTTACCGCAAGCGTTTCAATGGAGATCCTGATTTCCATGAAATCTCTCAGGTTTTCAATCGTCAGGATATTGTTTACGGTGTTTTCGGCCTTGGAACGGATATAAGTCCCGCTGCCCTTGATCACATCGACATAGCCTTTGCCCTGAAGCATGATGACCGCTTCACGGACCGTCGAACGGCTGACATTAAACATGCTGCAAAGCTGCTTCTCTGTCGGAAGCTTATCGCCTACCTTATGATCCTCTTCATTGATATAACTGATCAGATAGTCATAGATTACCTGCGACTGTTTCACTTCTGTCATAACGAAGCACCTCCATCTACCGTAACGATCGAACCGGTCATGAAACTGTTTTCTTTGCTGGAAACGAAACAAACCGTTTCGGCGATCTCTTCTATGGAACCGATACGTTTCATCGGAATATTGTTTTGGAAGATCCGATACGTTTCTTCCGGATCAGGCGTAGCAGCTATCCTTTCCTGCAGGGAAGGAGAATAAACCATTCCCGGACAGACACAGTTGATCCTGATGCCTGTATCCGCATAATCGGATGCCATCGCTCTGGTCAAAGAAATGACGGCACCTTTGGTTGCGGCATATAAAGCGCGGTTTTTCGGGCCGATCAGCCCCGCGATCGAACCGATATTCACGATATTCCCTGTCTTGTTTTGAAGCATATGTTCCACAAACAGCTGGGATAGAAAGAACATGCTCCGGACATTGATCGCAAACACTTCATCAAATGCACTCTCATCGAAATCCAGAACGGTCCCTGCAGGTACGATCCCTGCGCAATTCACCAGGATGTCGATATGCCCGAAAAGACGTAGCGATTCTTCATAGAGAAATCTGACCTCTTCCATATTCTTTAGATCTGCCTGGATAAAGACCGCTTTGCCTTCGTACTTCCCGTTCAGTTCTTCCGCAACTGCTTCCCCTTTTGAAGAAGCGCCATGGATCACAACATTGGCGCCATACTTCATATAAAGTTCTGCCGAAGCCTTACCGATTCCTGCGCTGGAACCGGTAACGACCACGTTCATGTTTCGAAAATCCATTCTTACAGATGTTTCAGATTCTTTTGAGCATATTCAACATATGGCTTCAAAGCATTCCGGATCTGTTCGAATTCTTCTTCGGATGCTCTGCCTAATGGCATCAGGGCGTCTCCGCAGCCACGTCCGATGCACTCGAGAGCCGCTTTCAGACGACGCGGGAACTGGGAACCGGTAATGGACATCCAGACGGTATAGACCATTCTCTGCAGGTCCATGGCTTCCTGGTACTTGCCTTCCTTGTGCAGATCCCAGATCTTCACAGATAATTCAGGGAAAAGGCCCAGGATCGCAGCGATTTCGCCATCGGCACCCATCAGATAGGTATTCTCCGGCATTTCATCGGTTGCCGCAAAGATCAGTCCTTCTTCATGACATTTTTCATACATTGCCGCAAAACCGTCGATGCTTCCTCTGGACTGCTTGATACCGACTAGGTTCTTGATTCCTCTCAACATTCTATATGCGTCATCCGGTTTGACTTCGTTCTGTGGGATGACATTATAGATGACGATCGGCAGATCGACCGCTTCCGAGATCGCATCATAGTAACGGTAATTGCCATCGGCATCCGTTCCGCCCAGATACTGGATCGGAGTGATCATCAAAGCATCCGCACCTGCTTCTTTGGCTTCTTTGGCAGCCTTGATCGCATCTCTGGTCGAATGTCTGATGATTCCGGCAACGATCGGAATATTGCGGGTATTCTCTTCCTTGATGATACGGATCATCTGGTTTCTCTCATCGTCATGGATCGCGCAGCCTTCGCCTGTCGATCCTCCCGGAGAAATGCCATGCACCCCGGCATCCATGATGAATTTCGCCTGTTCACGGAAGGCTTCCGCATTGAATGTGCCATCCGCATGATAAGGCGTCACCACCGGAGCGATGATTCCATATAAGTAACTGTATTGTTCGCGTTTATTCATTTTAACCACCTAAGTAAGCCTTTCTTATTTCATCGGACTCGATCAGATCGCTTGATTTGCCGCTGGTCGTAATGACACCGTTTTCCAGGACATAAGTACGGTTGGAAATAGACAACGCCATATAAGCATTCTGCTCGACCAGAAGGATCGGAATATTCTTCTCCTTGTTGATCCGGACGATGACCTTGAACACGTCATCGACGATGACCGGAGCAAGACCCAGCGACGGTTCATCGAACATGATCAGCTTCGGATCGGACATCAGGCCTCTGGCAATCGCCAGCATCTGCTGTTCGCCGCCTGATAAGGAACCGGCCAGCTGATTCTTTCTTTCCTTTAATCTCGGGAACAGATCATACTGTTCCTCCATCATCTGCTGCATCTCGGCTTTGGAATAAGATTTGGAATAGGCTCCCATTTCCAGGTTGACCTCGACCGAAAGATCCGGGAAGACAAGCCTGCCTTCCGGGACATAGACGATACCCCGGTCTACGACCTTGTGGGTAGGAAGCTTCTGTATCTCTTCGCCATTGAAGACGATCGTACCCTTCTTGGGATGACGCAATCCCATAATGGAACGCATGGTCGTCGTTTTGCCTGCGCCATTGGAACCGATAATGGAAACGATCTCTCCCTCATAGACGTCAAGCGAAATATCGAATAAGGCCTGTACCTCGCCATAATATACATCGATGCCATTCAGGCTAAGTATCTTATTATCCATTTATTTCACCTTATACCTTTCTCCCAGATAAGCCTTGATGACTTCCGGATTGGTCTGTATCTCCTGAGGCGTTCCTTCCGCGATCTTGGCGCCGAAATTGACGACCGTGATCCGATGGGAAACATTCATGACGACATCCATGTTGTGTTCGATAAAGAACAGAGTCTTTCCTTCGGAATGGATACGCATCAGCAGGGAAACAAAGTCTGCCCTTTCAGAAGGGTTTAATCCGGCTGCCGGTTCGTCCAACAGCAGCAGTTCCGGATCCATCATCAGCGCTCTGGCCACTTCCAGGACCTTCTTGTTTCCGTAAGGAAGATTCTTGACATATTCATTCTTGATGCCGGAGAGTCCGACATATTCAATCAGCATCTCGGCTTTTTCTTTCAGCATCTTTTCTTCTTCCATCAGCCCCTTCGGATTGATGATGCTTGGAAAAAGATCTAGCTTGGTCAGCTGATGACCGCCGACCATGACATTCTCTAAAGCCGTCATCGTATCATAAAGCTTGATGTTCTGGAAGGTTCTGCCGATCCCGAGTCTGGCGATCTCATGCGTCTTAAGATTGGTGATATCCTGACCTTTGAAAAAGATCTGTCCGCTGGTCGGATGATAGACGCCTTCGATCATATTGGTCGCAGTCGTTTTGCCTGCGCCGTTCGGACCGATCAGGGCGTGGATCTCGTGCTCATCGACGCGCATCGAAAGATCATTGACCGCAACCAGGCCGCCGAATTTCTTCGTGATATTCTTTAATTCCAACATAGCAGGCATCTTAAGCTACCTCCTTGTTTCTATTGAGTTTCTTCTGAACGAAACGGATCGCTTTCTGCAAGAGCGACCAGAGTCCATCCGGTACGAAGATCGCCATCAGAAGGCAGATCGTACAGAACATGACCCAGTAGTAGTTCTGGAACGCTCTCAATACTTCCGGCAGTACCGTAACCAGAGTGGCGCCGAGTATATTGCCAGGTACGGAACCGATACCGCCTACCATCAGCATCGCTACGTAGTTCTGCGAATAGGAAGTCGCAAATGCCGTAGGATTGAGGTATTGCGAATATCCTGCATACATCACGCCGGCAACGACAGAATAGACCGCTGCCAGGGTGAACGCCTGTATCTTCAATTTCGCGATATCGATGCCGGTCGCTTCCGCCGCTTCATAATTGTCACGGATCGACTTGTAGGCTCTGCCCCATTTGGAGTTGACCACCAGGACCGCGATCGCAATCATGATCAGCGTAAAGATCAGATTCAGATAGAAGTAGGAATTCTTATCCGGGAACTGGAAGAAGAACGGCAGACGTCTGACATCCTTGTATCCGGTCGCGCCGCCTGTGATATCCGTAAGGTTGTTTACGGTGATACGGACGACTTCATTGAAACCGATGGTCGTCAGCGACAGGAAGAAGCCCTGCAGTCTCAGGGAAGGATAACCCAGAGCCCGACCGATGACCAGGCCCAGAGCCAGCACCATCAGCAATGACAGCCATGGATTGACATTGTAGCTTGTATCGGCAATCGCAAACGAATAGGCACCCAAAGCCATCATGCCTGCAGTCGCCATATTCATCTGCCCGGTCAGACCGGTAATGAAGTTCAAACCCAGGACCAGCACGATGTTGTACAGAAGCATATTCATGACAGACTGGATATAAGAGTTTGAGGTCATAAACAGCAGCACATAGGCAACAACGATGACTGCTGAAACCAAAAGAATAAGCCAGTATTTCTTTTTCATCCTGCCACCTACGCTTTCTTTCTCTTGATGATCCCGCCCGGACGGATCAGCAGGAAGATGATCATCAGACCGAACGATAAGGCATCTTTCCAGACCGATGGAATGAAAATGATACCGAACTGTTCGATCAGACCGATCAGGATGCCCCCGATGATCGCACCGGGATAAGAACCGAAACCGCCGATGACACCCGCGCAGAACCCTTTGGTCGCTGCCGAAGTCACCATGTTCGAAGAAACATTATAAAGCGGTGCACACAGAATACCGATGATACCGCAGATGATCGAAGAAATCGCGACCGTAAGATTGATGCTGGCGGAAACGTTGATGCCCATCAGGGCTGCCGCATCCTTGTTCTGCGATACGCAGATCATCGCTTTTCCTGCTTTGGTCAGTTTAAAGAATGCCTGAAGCAAGGATATGACAATGATAGATATGACAATGATATAGATATATGATTCAGACAGAACTGTCGAACCGATATTAATAGACTCCCTCAGAAAACCTTTGACCGTAAACGGCAAAGAACCCCACGATAAACGGCATATTTCAATGATGATCCTTGACAGCATCATCGTTCCGAACATGGCATAGGTGACGAACTGCAGGTTCCTCAACGGATTCAGGATCGTCGAAGCGACAAGCACACCGAACGCTGCCATGGAAACAAGAGTCAGAGCGATTGCCAGCCAGTGGGGAAACTGCAACGCTCTTTCAAACGTACCGGCAAAGATATAGGCTCCCAATACGATAAAACTCTCATGGGCGAAATTAACCAGGCCGGTCGCATTGTAGATCAGTGTATATTCGGTTGCGATCAGGGAATAGATACAACCCATCGCAATCGCGGTTACAAGCAGCTGTAACCAGTTTACTCCTTCAAATATGGACATAAATGCACCTCTTCATAAAAAATACCGCACCACCAAAACGGTGATGCGGTATGTTATCAAATATTAGTGATACTTCGCAACGTCTTTGACGTCGTCCTGTGATTCAACCATGGATACGGATGCTTCCATCGTCGGAACCAGATTTCTGATGTAGGTAATACCGATTTCATAAATCAGGTTGGAGTATTCGTCCGCATAGACCGTACCGATGATCGTCTTGTATCCGGAGATCTTAGCGATCGCATCAGCGATTGCCTGAGGATCAGCAGATCCTGCATCCTGGATCGCTTTGATTGCCAGATTTGCGTGGCAGTAGTACAAAGCACCCTGGACATCCGGAGTGACGCTGTAAGCAGCGTTCCATTTCTTCGTGAATTCTGCAGCCAAAGGATTGGAAGTGTCAGAAGCGGAATAGTCGGCGACACATGCCCAGCCTTCGACCCATTCAGGTTCCATCATTTCCAGAACGTTCGTCTGAGCCAGAATCGGGTTCGTGAAGACGATCTGGTCTCTCAGACCCTGTTCGTACATTGCTTTCGCAATAGCGACAGCGCCCTTGTCATGGCAGGAAGAAACCCATGCGTTGCATCCTGCGGCGATTGCCTTCTGGATGTATGCAGTCAGGTCATCGACTGTCGTATCGTGTTCATCACGATAGAAATCAATGCCATGCTCCGTGAAGTAGTTCTCATAAACCTGCGCAGCACCGGTACCTGTATCATCGTTACCGCAGATGATACCGACCTTCAGGCCGTCTGCAGAGCCGTTTCTCTTGACATATTCATCAACGACAGCCTTGCCTAAGATAACGCCATTCAAGCCATCATCGCAACGGTTGTGCCACAGATATGGGTTCTTGAGATCATCGATGCCGACATTGGTAGCAGAGTTGATCAAAGCTACGCCTAATTCTCTCATCGTTCCATCCAAAGCGATCGTCTGGCCTGAGAAGTACGGGCCTAAAATGACGACAGCGCCTTCCTGTTCAACCAGACGACGAACCGTCGTGTCGCACAGGACCTTATCACCCTGGTCGTCTTCGATCTTCAGAACGATCTTGTGATATTTTCCATCATTCAGCAGAATACCGCCGGCTTCATTGACTTCATTGATCGCCAATGTAGCGCCATTGGTAGCCTGTTCACCACCGGCAGCCTGGTCACCGGTAACGGTAGTGGTCAGACCGAATACGATCGGATCGCCCTCGTTCGAGTCTCCGCCTTCGGAACCTCCGCCCTTGTTACCGCAAGCAGCTAATGAGAAAACCATCAGCACAGCCAGCAACATCAACAAAAACTTTTTCATTTTATTCCTCCTTAAAGTTTTGTTTTATACCCTCAACTCTCATGCATAATTTGTCGGACATCTTGTATTATTTATGAAAGTTGTAAGATAACTTAATTATATAAAGATATCAGTATATAGTCAATAAAGCGCTTACAATCAGGCGACGCCGATCGTGATCAGAATATTGGCATAAGTCCGTTTTTCACCTGTGGAAATCGCCAGTACAAGCGCTTCTCCCGGTTTCTCGGACATGCATGCGTCATAGAATTCGTATCTGCCTAACGGGGTCAGTTTCATGCCGTTGAGTTCTTTCTCGAATTCCGCAAAGATTTCCGGAGTCGAACCGTCTTCCGGAACCATGACAGCTGCCGCTTCGATCTCGCAGACCGAATGGATCGCTTCCAGCACATCCGTTACCGTAGGAAGTCCGGCTTTGACGCCAAGGAATACTTTCTTGGCAGGACCGCTTTTTTCCGCCAGCGGATAGTTGCCATCCGCAATCAGCACTTTCGAGCCATGTCCGCATAAGCTTAAGGCAGCCATGATCTCAGGATTGATCAGTTTTGTTGTCAACATATGTTTTCTCCTATTTTTCGTTCTCTCTTAATTGTCCCAGTGATCCTCCCGGATGCCACTTGACATACTGTTTCGGATCGATATTCTCATGCGACTGCAGGATCGTACTTAATGCCTGCAGAACGATCGTTTCCGACAGGATCGAAGCCCGGGGCGCCCGATTCAGAGGTCCGCCTTCCTCATCCACATGAGCCAGCAGATGGACCTTGGACTGCTTCGCCAGCCAAGAATCCTTGTTTCCGGATACGCCGATCACGTCGCATTCGTTGTTTTTAATCGCTTGTATAGTCGCTTTCATCTCCGAGGTTTCCCCGGAATTAGAAATGAAGATCACCACATCGCCCTTGCACAGCTGACCGCAGCTGCCATGTACAGCTTCCGTGCCATGCAGGAAATAGCTCGGCGTTCCCGTCGAAGACAGCAGCGATGCGATATAGCCTGCGATATGTCCCGGTTTTCCGATTCCCGATACATGGACGCGGTTTCCGTTCTTTTCCGCTTTCCGGATCAGATTGGCTGCTTTATTCAAAGCATCGATATCCAACCCTTTTAACGTACTGATGACCTCTTTTTCCGTGTTGGAAACATAATGTTCCAAAGCTTTCAGATCTTTACTGTTCATGGTTCATTCCAAAGCCGAAAGATCAGGCACATCGACACCCTTTTCTTTCATCAGTTCAACGACTTTATCCAAAGTCGGCAGCGAAGGCATCGCTCCGAACGCGCAGACCGTCAAAGCGGCCACATGGTTGGCGAAGCAAAGCACTTCTTCCATGCTTAAACCGAGACAGACTGCCGTACAGAACGCACCGACAAACGAATCGCCTGCCGCAGTCGGGTCGACCACATTCAGTCCTTTGACGCACGGATAATGGAAGAATCCGTCATCATTCAATATTGCCGCACCGGAACCGCCCAATGTGATCAAAGCATTTCTGACACCTTTCTCACGCAATACTTCACAGGCTTTCCGTACATCCTCCATATTCACTTCATTCCCATCATAACGGATCTCCACGCCTGTGATATCTTTCGCTTCGTGTTCATTCGGGGAAATGTAAGTCAGATGTGATAAGAGTTCATCCGACAACGGTGCGCTTGGCGCACTATTCAGCATGACCGGTACGCCTGCGTCATAGGCATATTTCGCGACGATCTCGTTGATCTCCATCGGAATCTCCAGCTGCAGGATGACCATGTCGTAGTCTTTGATCTCTTCTTTCAGGAATGCGATCTCATCCGGCCGGATGGTCATATTGGCACCCTGGATGATGATGATACGGTTCTTGGTGTCCTTGCCTTCCGCTTCTTCCAGAATGATGTCCGCGACCTGTGTCGGTACTTCTTCATCAAACAGCAGTTTCTCGCGATGGATGCCTGCTGCGTCGATCGTCTTCAGCAGTTCTGCGCCATTGGCGTCCTTCCCCAGTTTTCCGACCATCGTCGTATCGGCACCCAGTCTGGCGACCTGTACCGCCTGGTTGGCTCCTTTGCCTCCGGGAGCGGTCTTGAAACTCTTGCCGATGATGGTTTCTCCTTCATTCGGGAAGACATTCGTCGAGAAGGTAAAGTCCATTCCCAGACTTCCCACAATCAATATTTTTGGTTTCTTCATTGTATTCTCCTATTCTATATCGAAGCCTTCTTCGATCAGCTGATTCAGCTTTGTTTTCTGTTCCTCGTTCAGTTTCGCAAACGGACGGCGGCATTCACCACAGTCGATGCCGATCTTCTTAAAGATGTATTTGACGGCAGAGAAGATCCCGACATTGACCATTTCTTCCACGCGGTGGTTGATCAGGGTCTGTACCTTCTGCGCTTCTTCCAGCCTGTCTGCTTCAAAGAGATCTTTCAGCCTGCGGAAAGTCTTGGGGTACAGATTCACGGTCGTACCGATGGCTGCATTGGCTCCCGCACACAATCCGGACAGGAAGATCTCATCGAATCCGTTGAAGTAGATCTTATCCGGAAAATCATGTTTCATCCGTTCCAGACCGAAGAGGTCTGTCGAAGTATGTTTGATGCCGATCACATGATCGTTCTCCAGAAGCCTGCCGGCATTGTTCTTGTTGAAAGAAACACCGGTAAACTGCGGGATATTGTAGACGATGACCGGAATTTCGTTTACCGCATTCACGACATCCAGATAGTACTGGATGATCTCGTTCATCGAGAAATTGTAGTAGTACGGAGGAATCATACTGACGGCATCCGCACCTGCATGCAAGGCATGTTCCGCCAGTTCGATGACATCCTTTGTCGCTACGGTTCCGATATGGGAAATGACCGGGACGCTGCCATCGACTTCTTCTAAAACCGTCTCCAGGACTTTCTTTCTCTCATCCAGCGACAGCAGCAATCCTTCTCCCGAAGAACCGCAGCAGTAGAATCCTTCGACCCCATTCTCCAGTTCGAACTGAACCAGTTTCCTTAATGCTTCGACATTCAAAGACTCGTCTTCATGAAACGGCGTTGTCAGCGCCGAATAGATGACATCCAGCTTCTTATTGCTTACCATGCCGTCCAACCGCCATCCATGATCAGATTGGAACCGGTCATATACCTGCTGGCATCCGATGCCAGGAAGATGATCGCTCCATTGTATTCATCCTCTCTTGCCATTCTGCCGATCGGAATACGCGCTTCATAGTTCGCATGGAAATAATCGTCCTGCGTATCTCTCCAGACGCCGGATGGTGTAAAAGTATTCACCCGGATGCCGGATTTTGCCCAATAGGTCGCGCAGTATCTGGTCAGGTTGTAGACTCCGGATTTGGATGCGGAATAAGCGACAGGCTTGATGAAAGGAACGCCTGTCATTTCTTTCTTGTAGGCATAGATATCCTGTACCGGTGACAGCATGCCGTAGATCGATCCTACATTGATGATGGAACCCTCTTTCCCGGCTTTTGCCATACGTGCGCCTACCGCCTGATCGATCAGGAACGCCCCAACCAGGTTGACTTCCACGACCTGACGGAAGACTTCTTCCGGGAAGTTTTCGAACGGACCGGATACTTCCGGCGGAGCGGATGGCTGGGTATCGAGACCGGCATTGTTTACCAGTACATCCGGCGTGCCCCATACCTTTTCCACTTCATCCAGGGCTTGATTGATTTCTTCTTTCTTCGTGATATCTACCTTGTAGGCTCTGAGATTCTCGCTTTCTGAGAGTTCACCGAACACTTTCTGCATCCTTTCCGGCGTCGGTTCGCTGTGCTCGAACAAAGCTACTTTCGAACCTCTCTCCAGAAACGCTTTCGTGTAGTTGGAACCAAGCTGTCCCAGGCCTCCGGTAATGATGACGATCTTGTTTTCTACCGAGAATAATGGATCTTGCATATTTTCCTCCTATTGCATATCGATCAGAAACTTGTATGCTTCTCTCTTCTTTAAACGTTCATAGGCTTCCATGATGTTGTCTAACGGAAGCGGATGTTCCTTGTCATAGAAATCTTCAGCTTTCAGTTTTCCTTCCCGGATCCGCCTGATGACTTCCTCATGCGTTTCCGGTTCATCGTAGCCGGCACAGTAGACATTGAAATTGCGCGTGGTTCTAAACGGATTGATTCCGTAGCCTTTGCGGTCGTTCCATCCGTATACACCTACAGTACCGCCCTCGTTGATCAGAGACAAGGCGTTGTTGACGTTGTCGCTGTTTCCCACTCCATCGATGATCACATCGATTCCATCAGGGAAATGTTCTTGTAATAAATCGTTTATATTTTCAGCATGATAATCGATGGCAGCGATCGCTCCCGCTTTCAAAGCGTCCCGGTTTCTGGATGGACTGCCGATCACGATAACTCTATCTTCATTATAAATGGCATGATTCACAAACGCCAAAGAATTGGCACCGGATCCGGCAATCAGCACGTTTGCGCCTTTTCGGACCTTCAGACGGTTGAAATAACTCAATGTTTCTCTCCATGTTATGATCATTGGGCCATCCTTCGGATCGATATCGGGAGGGATCACCTTGTTGACGCGGTTTTTGAACCAGAGACTCTGATCGATGCCGTCTTCCTCCATAGCTTGCCAGTCCAAAGCGATGCCGTACTGTGCGAAACCGCCCCAGCATACTCCCAGTGTTTCATTCGGAATCGTGCCTACCCTGCTGATGCGGTCGCCGATCTTGTAGTTTCTGACTTTCTGACCCAGTTCCACGACGACACCTGTCGATTCATGACCCAGCACCGAAGGATAAAAGACCGGATTGGGATGTTCCTTGCGCATCAGTCTGGCATCCGTGCCTGCGCAGGTGGATCCGTACTCGATTCTAACCAGCACTCCGTATTCCGGAATCACGGGCAGATCGACTTCCTGAACTGATAATCTGCCTTCCGTATCTAAAACTGCAGCTTTCATAAATACCTCACATGATAAAAAAGGCGCTATAAAGCGCCTGTGAAATGATTATAGTATGCCTAATTCGGTCATGACCTTCTTGAGGTTGGCCATTTCCGCTTCGGTGATCGGTGCCAAAGGACCTCTGGCAGGACCGATCTTCAGGCCTGTCTTCAGTTCGATGGCAGGTCTCAAAATAGGATTCGGATGAACTCTGCCAAAATCAGCCCAGGTACGGCAGAACTTGTACAGTTTCGTGAAATTCTCTAATGCGACATCGTTCTGGCCTGCTTCGAATGCATCGAAGACATTGTTCAGGACATCGCCTAAGATATGAGCGGAACCGGAAATGATTCCCTGAGCGCCCTGTACGATGGTCGGCAGCAGCATGACGTCGTCGCCGTTGAAGATGATGAACTCAGGATCTTTGACCGCCAGACGGTAATCCAGGATCTGGTTCGGGTTCAGACCGGACTCGTCTTTGATACCGATGATATTCGGATGCTCCGCCAGTCTTGCGCAGGTTTCCGGTTCGATATTAACACCGGTGAAAATCGGGATGTTGTAAAGCATGATCTTGGCATCCGTCTCTTCCGCAATCCTCCAGTAATGGTTGAAGATGCCTTCCTGGTTCGGTTTGCAGTAGAACGGAGCGACGATCAGGCAGTAGTCCGCACCGATCCTGACAGCCTCTTTGGTCAGTCTGATCGTTTCATAGGTCGAAGCGCAGCCGGTACCGCAAATCAGCTTGCAGCGTCCTTTGACTGCTTTCTTTGCGGTTTCAAACAGCTTCACTCTCTCATCGAACATCAGAGCGCTTGCCTCGCCGGTCGTACCGGTCGAAATGACAGAGTCGCAGCAGTCGTGTTCAATCACATAGTCGATCAGCTGTTCATAGACTTCATAGTTGACTTCTTCGTTCTCTTTGAAAGGGGTCACCAGCGGTATTGAAATCCTTCCAAAGCCCTTGTTGGTAGTTTTCATCTTTCTCTCCTTTGATTATTTCGAATTCATATCCTGATTTAATTATATAATATGTCCTACATTTGTCAATGTAATAATATAGTTGTCCGACATCTTATGAAAGGATCTTCCGGAGGTCTTCATAGCTTATCTTCAGCATGTTCAGGCGTTTGAACAGGGTCTTGCTGTTGCATTTTCCGGTATGGAAGGCTTTGGCGACAAGTTCTCTTTTCAAAGCGGAATCCTCCTGCCCGTTGAGACCCAGAAGATAATACTCTTCCTGACTCAATGTTTCCTTTTCTTCCGTATAAGTCAGAAGATTGTTTAAAGCCTCTTCCAGGACTTGTTTGGAGGCATGTTCGATGCCAACCTTCTTTTTCGTTCTTCCATCTTCTTTCAGGATGAACGCATTTTTCAGTCCGGGAATCTGCTGATTCAAGGTGTTTCTGATTTTCTCTCCGGGATGATCGGGATCCAGGAATAATATGATCCCTCTTTCTTCATTCACTTTTCTTATGAAATCGATCGTTTCTTTTTTCAATCCCAGACCATGGGTCTCGATCGTTTCCACATCAAAAAAAGACTGCAGTCTTTTCGTATCGTTCTTTCCCTCGACAACGATGACTTCTCTGATCATAGGTCCTTGAAATCATCGCCGATGGTCAGCTTGCGATTGTCGTGTTCATTGAATACCACCCTGACTTCATAGCCGAGCGATTCTACCAGTGAAGTGTCGTCCGTAAACAATATATCGTCACAGCGGCTGTAACAGTCTTTCAGAAGAATGGTCTTGAAGCACTGCGGAGTCTCGGCCATAAAGATGGTATTGCGGTCCACGGTTTTTACTACGCGGTCTCCTTCCAGGCTTTTGATCGTATCGACTGCCACATGTCCCAGCACCACGGCATCGCATTCCTGCAGCTTTTCCTTGAGTGCTTCGAGATTGTCTTCCTGAAGGAAAGGTCTCGCTGCATCATGGACGAACACATAAGGGCTTTCTGCCACATCCAAGCCATTGCGTACCGAATCCTGCCTGCGTTCTCCGCCTTCCACGATGACGGTCTTGTCCCCTTCAGGGACATCGTCCCGATTCTCTTCATTGGTCACGACGATGATCTTCTGGCAATCCGGATCTTTCCCAAAAAGCAGCAAAGAATGATCCAGCACAGTCAGGCCGTCTTTCATCCGATAGAATACTTTATTGAACCCCAGTCCGGCACGGTCTCCCTTGCCGGAGGCTACGATTATCGCATCATATTTCATCTTCTTCATCCTTTACGATATCCAGCACTTTCGCATTCAGATATTTCAGCAGTTCATCGCGATTCAGTTTCAGGCCAAGTCCGTAAGCGCCTGCGCTGATCTCGATCCTTTCATGATTCATCACTTCCTGATCGAAAACGATCCCGTTGTTTTTCTTGACGCCGATCGGCGTTACGCTTCCCCGTTCATATCCTACGGTCTTAAGCAAATCCTTCACATGGACCATTTCCAGATTCTTGACATTCAAGGCTGCCGCACATTTCTTGAGATCCACTTCATCCTTGACGCTGATGACGCAGATGAAAAGATCATGGTCATGTTTCAGTGCCAGAGTCTTGTAGCATTCGCTGTAGCTCAATCCTAAAAGATCGGAAACGTTTTCTCCGGAAAACAGATCCTTATCCAGATCGTATTCCAGGACCTCATAGTCTATTTTTGCTTTGTCCAGCATGCGCATCGCGTTCGTTTTCATTTCAGTACGTCCCTGTAGAGTTTATCCAAGTCTTTCGGAAGTTCGCATTCGATAGAGATGTTGTCTTCTTTTATCGGATGATACATGTCGATGCTTTCGGCGAAAAGACCCATCCGCTTGCATAACGGAGAATCCACGCCATAGAGTCTGTCATTGAGGATCGGATAGCCTTCGCTGGAAAGATGGACCCGGATCTGATGCGTCCTTCCCGTCTGTATCCCGCAAAGCAGTACGCTGTAATTGTCCTTCTTGTTATTGCCAAGGCAATCTGCCTTGGTGATGGCTTCCTGGCCGGAAGGAGTGACGACACGTTTATGAGGATCGTGGCGGTCCTTGCCGATTGGCTTGCTGATCGTCAGGATCTTTCCTTCTTCCATGATGCCTTTGACGAAAGCGTAGTAGTTCCTGCGGATCTGTTTATGCATGATATATTGATCCAGCAAAGGCTGGAAGATTGGAGATTTGCTGAAAAGGACCAGACCGCTGGTGTCTTTATCTAACCTGTGCAGCGGATAGGCGCTGATCCAGTTGCGATCCGCGTAGTAGGATTCCACCATTGCTGTCAGAGTCATTTCCTCCCCGCCATCGCTGTGTACCAAAAGATCTTTCGGCTTATTGACTGCCAGCAGGATCTCGTCTTCATAGATCACATCGATCTTGAGATCGTTCTTTTCGTAAACATATGTTTCCGGATAGAGATTGATGCTCAGAACAAGCCCCACGATCGGATCTTCCCGTTTCACCGGATTGCCATCCAGAAGGATGTTTTTATTCTGTATCAGAAGATGCTGCATCTTTTTGGACGGGATATAGCTATCGAAGAAATCCTGTATCGTCTCGACGAACAGGGAATCGATCGAAATATCCAGCCATTTGTCTCTTAAGACATATTCCATACTCCCATTATAACAAATCTTTCGGTTTGCTTTTTGATGAGAAACAAGATAATTTGATAGTAGAGGAAACATTATGATCACACAAATCTTTTCCATACAAACCATCGAAGAAGCTCTTGACTGCATCGAAGCAGGTGCGGACCGTATCGGTCTGGCCATCGATACAGGAGTCAGTCTGCCGAACCAGGTATCTTTAGAAAAGGCGAAAGAGATCTTCGATGCGATCGGCGAGAAAGCCGTCAAGGTCCTGATCTGTGTCACGGATTCCGATGAACAGCTGTATGAACCTGTATCTTATCTCAGACCGGATGTGATCCATCTCTGCGGTTACGACTATTACGCGACCAGGGAATTCGTACAGAAAATCAAGGAAATGGTTCCCGGTATCAAAGTCATGCAGGCGATCGGCATCGTTGACCGTTCTTCCATTGAACAGGCTTTATACTACTCGGAATTCGTGGATATCCTGATCCTGGATTCCGTGGATAAGTCCATCAACGGGATCGGAGCCGCAGGTTTTGTGAATGACTGGGATATCGATAAAGAAATCGTCGAAAAAGCGAAATGCAGAGTCATATTGGCGGGCGGACTGTCTCCGGAGAATGTCAGGGAAGCGATCCTGAAGGTCAGACCTTGGGGCGTCGATTCGTTCACGAAGACCAGTGATCTCCTTCCGGACGGAAGCTCCCGTAAGAATAAGGAAAAAGTAGCGGCCTTCGTCCGCAATGCCAGAGAGGCATTCAAGGAGATCCATGAGTAAGGTATTATGCCTTGGTGACAGCTGTGCGGATATCGTGATTCCTTATGGGGATCATCTTAAAAATGATCACAGTTTTTCTTGCGGAGGATCGAACGCCAACAGCGCTGCCGCGTTAGGCAAGCTTGGCGTCTCTGTCGCTTTTGCAGGAAAGGCAGGAAACGACATATATGGCCGAACGATGAAACAGGAACTGCAGGACAACAGCGTGGATGTTTCTTCTTTCATCCTTGATGATGAACTGGTTTCTACGCAAGTCGTCGTCACTCTCGATGAAAACAACGACCGTCATCCTTCTCTTCTTCCTCAGGAACGTCAGGCTTATCTGGAGATCTATCCTCAGGATCTTTCCTTGATCGATCTATCCGATACGGAATACATACTGACAAACGGGATGATGCTGTTTGAGGAACCGGCAGCTAAAAGTATTTCTGATTTTCTGGTATCGGCTCATGAACGGGGCATCCGGATCCTTCTGGATATCAACTACCGTCCGGAAACCATTCACAGGGATAAATATTACCTTGATACAGCCATCGCTGCAGCTGATTATCTGCTTGGTTCCATCGAGGATGACTTCTTACCTTTGACAGGCACAAAAACCCTGCAGAACGCCGTAAAAACGCTTCTGACAGAGAATAATGCCATCATCGCCCATGATAAAAAAGGCGCAAGCGCCTTTACGTTAAATCATTGTTATTCTGCCGACAGTTATCCTGTTGAAGTATCTGATACCCTGGGAGCAGGAGATGCCTTCAATGCTGGTTTTATTTATGGACTTATCCATAATAAAGATCTTCAAAACTGCCTTGCATACGGCAATGCCGTAGCTTCCCTATGTATCAGCCATCCCGGAGCACGAAATACTCCGGACGAAAATGCTTTACGTTCTTTCCTAGAAAGTCACCGTTCTGGGTGCAGCTGTGAATGAATAGAATGTAGCCTCGGCATCCTCGAAATACAGAACGATCGTATTGTCATCGTTCTCATCATACATACCGCGCAGATTCGGATTCTTATCCAGCATATCTTTCTTAGCTTCCACTCTTTCATCCGGAATCAGTCTGCCTTTCAGACGCATCCAAGCGCCATCCTTGAAACAGCAGATCTCCGCATTCGGATTGTTCAGAAGCTGCTTGTAGCAGTCTTTCTTTTTGCCTGTTTGGATGTAAAGCTTTCCTTCAAAGATCTCGGCCGTACCGAATGGCCTGACTTTCGGTTCATCGCCATCGACCGTTGCCAGATAATATACCCCGCATGATTTTAAGAATTCCAATACTTCTTGCATAGTGTTCTCCTTTATTTCATCTGATCATCATTGCTTTCCGCGATGATGTAATGCTGTCTGTGTTTTGTTTCCATATAAGTCTTACCCAGATACTGTCCCATGATGCCCAGACAGAACAGCTGGATCCCGCCGATAAAGATAATGACGCACATCGTCGATGCCCAGCCTGCGACCGGATCGCCGAAGATCATTTTTCTCACGATGATGAATATCAGCATGATGAAGGCAATCACCGTCATCAGCAATCCGAAGTAGGAAGCGATATCCAATGGCACGTTGGAGAAATTGATGATGCCATCGATCGCATACTTGGTCAGTCCCCAGAAGCTCCAGGAAGTCGTACCGGCGACACGTTCCACATTCTCGAAATCCAGCCAGTAAGTCTTGAAACCTACCCAACCGAAGATGCCTTTGGAGAAACGGTTGTACTCGCACATGGAGATGATCGCATCCAGCATCCTCCGGTCCATCAGCCGGAAATCGCGTGCGCCATCGACGATCTGCGCATCCGAGATCTTGTTGATGATCTTGTAAAACATACGCGCAAAGAAGCTTCTGACTTTCGATTCTCCTTTGCGGTTGACTCTTCTGGTCGCTACGGAATCGTATTCTCCGGTCTTGATGATCTCATACATTTTCGGAAGCAGTGACGGAGGGTCCTGCATGTCCGCATCCATCGTCAGGGCATAATCTCCCTTGGCATTTACGAATCCCGCATACATGGCGGCTTCCTTGCCGAAATTGCGTGAAAAAGAAAGATAACGGATCTTCTTGTCTTTCTTGGCAAGTTCCCTCATCACTTTCAGTGTTTCATCTCTGGAACCGTCATCGATCAGGATGATCTCGTGATCGATATCCATGTTTTTCAGTACCTGATTCAGTTCTTTATAAAAGATCGGTAACGCTTCCTGTTCATTGAAACAAGGAACGATGACGCTTAAGAGATCTTTCTTCGTTTTTGTTTTTGCCATATCATTCATCCTCGTATTGCAAGAATCCGACATTGATCTTGCCTCTGACGACTTTCACGCCATCCTGATTGGTGATGAGAGCCTTGATGACAGCCATCTTCACGGAAGGGTGCAGTTCGTATACGGTCCCTTTTACCGTAAGAGTATCTCCGACATAGACCGGATTCAGGTATTTCAGTTCCATGCCTTGCAGAAGGCAGTACTTGCCCGGAAGATGGACTCCGACCAGCTGAGAGAGCAGCGAACTCGTCAGCATGCCGTATACCACTCTATCTTTATAGCCCTGGGACTGCGCGAATTCTTTTTTCATATGCAAAGGATTCTCGTCCCCTGAGATCAGCCAGAAAGCATCCATCATTTCTTCCGTGACGGTTTCTTCAAAAGATACGCTTAAGTCTTCGTAAAGATCTTCGAAACGGTAATTATTCATTGCTGTCCTTTTTCAAAATAAGATCGACCATCTCGCCGACATTCGCAAGTTCCGCGACTTCCACCATATCGAACATCATTTCGAATTCATTCTCGATCGCTACGATCAGATTGATCTGTTCCAAAGAATCCCAGTCTTCGATATCTTCCGCGTTGGTTTCATCATGAAGCTCGATGCTTTCATCATCGAACACGTTACGAAAGATCCTGTTCATCTGCTGATATACATATTCTCTAGTCATCATTCACCTCTATCACTTCGTTTTTATTCATATAATCATCGACATTCAATGTCCATACGGTATGTCCGTCGTCTTCTGCTTCTTTCGTGAAGCCATGCAGGGCATAGAATTCTTTCACCATCGCGTTCTTGGCTGTAGGATAGTAGTCGCCGATGATCGTCCGGATGCCTTTTTCTTTGCATCGTCGGACGAACTTATCCATCATCGCATATTCCATGTCGCGTTTCAATACCCGGCAGCTCATGATCCACAGGGTGATCCTGCAGACGTCGTTTCCTTCCAGCTGTCCGATGGTTACCGTGACCAGTCCGTTATCGCCGAAACGGTCCAGAAGCTTGCCGTAAAGGGTGATGAACTTTTCATCGTTTGCCATGGCTTCGATATCGTTGACGGTGTATCTCCGGGTCGTCAGATTGTACTGATTGGATTTGTTGGAGAGCTGCGAGATTCTCTCGTAATACATCGGTTCGAAAGGCTTGATGATGCCTTGCATCTGCAGGGATAAGAGATAATCCTTATAATCCGTAAAGCTTGCCTGCGCCTTGACACGTTCCATGTTTTCTTTGTACATCTCGTTGCGTTTGAGGTCATCCTTGGAAAGCGTAGTCACTTCAAAGAAACCGTTGCGATCGAGATACTGAATGAAATGCTGGGTCACATCCAGTTCCGGCGCACAGACGCCTTTGAGCTGTTCCGTCACGATATGCCGTTCTGCCGGATTGTCATCCACGAAGACCAGGCTTTCCGGAAGCAGATCCAGTTCTCTGGCGATCTCTTCAAAGTTCCTGTCTTTCGGATCCCAGTTGGCTTTGATCTCGATGAAATCATCTTCGGATAATTCTGAATCGGGATGTTTCAGACCGGCGATTGCATTCTCGTATTCGTTCTTGGAATCGATATTCAGGATGATGCCCAGCTGTTTGTGTTCCTTCAGATACCTCTGGAATTCCGCATAGAACTGTCCTTCCGGTTCTTCCGGTCCTACCTTGATGCCTTCCACGCCATCATCGCCAATCACGCCTCCCCACAGGGTATTATCCAGATCGAGGACGAAACCCTTCTTGTTTTTGCCGAAAATGGATTTGATGATATTGGCGACATTGAACGAAAGATAAGGGATCGCGTTCACATTCATTGCATACTTGTACATATGGAAATAGAACGGATCCGACCATTCTTTCAGTCCGTAATCGGCAGAAATGTATTCAAGATCGCAGAGATAGAAATTGTCATTCTTCTGTGCGTAATCCGCAAATCTGTTATTGAGTTCATGGATAAAATGTACCTTGCCATGGACATCGGAAGCTTCCCGGTTTCCCATCAGGCGGTACATCGGTAATTCAAAATTATTCTGGATGATCGGGCAGCCGTAGCGTTCCTTGAGGCTGGTCCAGACAGAATGGAACTTGTCGTATTCCGTTTCCAGAAGTCTGTTTACGGTTTCTTCGTCATCGTTTAGCTGAGGATAGGACGTGATATTGCGGTTGCTCGTGCAGACATAGATGATGTCCGGAGCGAACTGTTTCAGTTCCTCGTTGTCGAAGACGGCGTCTTCATAGAACTTGTTGTATTCGGATTCATAGAATTCAGGTCTGATGCCATTGTTCAGAAGGAAAAGTTCCATCATCTGTTTGATGGCTGCGGTCGTGGAGCCGCCAAGGATAGCGATCTTTTTCTCGACGAAAGATGCTCCTTCTTCCAGAAGCTGTTTCTTGATCTTCCGTTTGTTTTCAAGAAGATGATTCGGATCGAACGGATACAGCAGTTCTTTAAGCATTCAGTATCGCCTCCACGATCTTCAGATCGAATTCACTGTCGATATCATAGGATCGTTCTCTGTCCATGATATAGGCGTAACATCTGTCATCATAGATGTTCATGTGTTTATAGAAAGATTTCACTTTGGAAATGTAGATGGCTCCATTGAAGCGGTAGTAAGGCTGGATCTCCTGACGGCGCTTGTTGTACTGCTTCTGGGTGATGAAGCCTTTCATCGACAGGGATGCAGGAAGCTTGTTTACCAGGTGGATGGAACATTCGAGCTCGCACATCGAAACGACGGCGTTGGCTTTCTTGTCTTTGAGTTCCTGATAGGCGTTACGGATATCCTGGGCATTTCTTAAGGGAGAAGTCGGCTGCAATAATGCAAAGCTGTCAAATTCCTCGCCTTTCTCTTTATATCTATCCAGGACTTCTTTGACCACATCCCAAGGAGAAGCACTGTCTGCGGAATTATCCTTGCTTCTTAAGAAAGGAACGTTTGCCTCATACTCTTTCGCGATCTTCGCATATCTCCTGCTGTCGGTCGATACCATGACTTCATCGAAGCATTCAGACTGCAAAGCGGCTTCGATCGTGTATGCCAAAAGCGGTTTGCCGTTAAGCAGACGGATATTCTTGTCTTTGAGTCCTTTGGACCCGCTGCGGGCGATGATGATCGCGATGTTTCTCATTGTTTCTCCAGATCATAGAAGACCTTTTTGAGGTCTACTTCTTTATTATAAAAAGTTTTCTTGATGATTCTAAGCATCTGCTCGGAACTGTTGCCCTTGCCGTAAGGGTTGTCGACTTTTCCGTTGAATTTCAACGCTTTGCGCAAGGCTTTTTCGATATCTGCTTCCACAGGCTTGCAGTTGATGATGCTGTTGGCCTGTATCCTGCCTTTCTGACGGTCTCCGATATTCACGGTAGGCTTATTGAAAGATGGGACCTCCACGATGCCGCTCGAAGAATTGCCCATGACACATTCGCAGTACTTGATCGCGCTGAAGTATTTCAGCGTTCCTAACGATGAAACAAGGATACAGTTGTCATGTTTCTGGACGAATTCTTCCAGTTTCGCATTGATCTTTTCGCCATCCAGATCGGCATTCGCTTTGGTGATGATAAATGACATTTCCGGATGATTCTTTATTACTTTCAGCAATTCATTCAGCTGTGTTAGTGCGGAATGCCCTTCCAAAGTAACAGGGTGGAACGTGACGACCGCATAGGACTTGTCCAGATCGAACTGCAGTTCTTTTGCCAGCTGTTTCTTGCTGAGACACTTGACCTTCTTGACATTCTCTACACCCAAGGCTCCCGTATTGAATACACGCTTGGGATCTTCTCCGAGCTGGATGATCCTCTGGCGGTATGCTTCCGTGGAAGCGAAATGCAGGTAAGACATCTTGGTGATGGAATGACGGAAGACCTCATCGATCGCTCCTTGGGTCGTTTCTCCTCCCGCGATGTGGATCAGCGGAATCCGGCACACTACGGCAGCCGCTGCCACTTCGAACATCTCAAAGCGGTCTCCCAGTACCAGAACGACATCCGGTCTGGATGTTTCGAAATACTGCGTAAACTTTTCTACCGTCTTTGCCATGATCCTTCCTGTTTCCAGAGGACTGTCATTGGCTTTGGATAAGATAGAAATCTTTGTATCGATATTCAGATGATCTTTTTCGATTTCATCGATGGTATGACCGAATCCTTTCAGAAGATGCGTGCCGCTGACTGCCAGTCTCAGATCGACCCAGTCCTGCGCATCCAGCTTCAATAATAAAGGACGCATGATTCCGTAATCAGCTCTGGTTGTCGTTACAGCACATATCTTGAGTTTCTTAGTCATCCAGTTCGTCTTTCTCAATCAGATAATCTTCTTCGTAATCGTGTTTTGCGGTCTTTCCTAAAAGCTCGAACCAGCGCATCGGATCGATCCCGTTGCCCGGTCTTTTCGTTGTGATGTTTTCTTCCGTGAAGACTTCGCCTGCCTTGATCGCTTTGGAAGCAATGATGCTCTTGCGGGCAATATCCTGGTTCTTCAACTCGGAAGCGGATACCTTCTTGACGCCATCGCCGATGGCCTGTTCGACATTGCGGATCGTTCGAACCATTTCCGCAAGTTCCTGCGGTTCCAGGGAAGCCTTGTGATCCGGACCTTCCATGTTTCTATCTAAAGTGAAATGCTTCTCGATCACGCACGCGCCTCTTGCGACTGCCGCAATCGGAATCTCGATTCCTTTGGTATGATCGGAATAACCCACAGGAAGTCCGAAGGCTTCTTTCATCGTATCCATCGCTTTGAGGTTCACATCTTCGTATGGCGCAGGATATTCGGTCGTGCAGTGCAGCAAGGTGATATCAGTCGCACCATTCTCTTTCAAGACGTTTACCGCGTTTCCTACTTCTTCCAAGGTAGACATACCGGTAGACATGATGATAGGTTCATGAAGCTGAGCGATTTTAATCAATAATGGAAGATTGGTGATTTCTCCGGAAGGGATCTTCCAGAGACCCATGCCGATGCTGTGGAGATAGTCTACGCTTGGCAGATCGAATGCGGTCGAAAGGAAACGGATCCCTTTCTTTTCGCAGTAGTCTTTCAGCTGGCCGTACTGTTCATATGTCAGCATCAGTTTCCGGACCATATCCAGCTGCGTATCGGCTTCGCCTGTGGTCTTTTTCTGATATTCCGCTTTATCCGCATAACGGGAGATGACGTTCTCTGCTTTGCAGGTCTGGAATTTGACGATATCCGCACCTGCTTCCGCCGCTTTATCGACTAGCTGTTTCGCCAGTTCGAAGCTTCCGTTATGATTGACGCCTGCTTCGGCAATGATCAATGTCTTCATTTGGACTCCTTTTTCTTGCTGCCCATGGTGACGGCAGGATTGCCTACGGTCATGCCCGGGTTCTTTATCGTCGTAAATACGGCAGCACCTACGCCGATCTTCGCGTTGTCGCAGACGCTGATCCCCTGGATCAGGGAAGCTCCCGTGCCGATTTCTACGAATTTTCCTATCATACATTTTCCGGAGATCGTCGCATTCGGGTAGACAATCGAATAGTCGCCTAATTCCACATCGTGGTTGACGGCAGAGTTATGCAGGACCAGACAGTTTCTTCCGACATGCGCATTGACGCCAACCAGGGCGTTCGCAAAGATCATCGATCCTTCTTCGATGACTGCAGTCTTGTGTATGACGGCGCTTGGATCGATCAGGGTGGCGACTTTCACATTGTCAGGCAGTCCTTCCATGATCCTCTGTTTGACGGTCTGATTCGCTAACGCGCAGACCACATATACGCCATCATATTCCTCGATGATGTCATCTTCTCCCAAAACAGGATAGCCCATGAACTCCTTGAGCTCGCTGATTTCCGTAAACCCAAGAAGATTCCACTCGGGTTCTTTTTCATTGATCCGTTCCACCAGCCATGCGACATCCTTTCCTAAATCGCCGGCACCGATCACGATCAGGTCTTTCAGTTTATTCTCCATACAATCTAATCCTCATCTTTTCCAGTTCGGACATCTGACCCATATCCAGCCAGTCTTCTTCATCGACCGCATAGACACCGACCTTCCTTCCTTTTTCCTGTTCCATTTTGATGATGTCAGGAAAGTCGGCTTTCTTCTGTTCGATATCTTTCAGGATCTTTCCTTCGATCAGATACATCGCAGTATTGGTCAGGAAGGAATATTCCGGTTTTTCTTTGATGGCTTCCAGGACATCTCCTTCTTTGACATCGACAATCCCGTAAGGAATCGTCACCGTTTTCCTGGAACAGATCATGGTGATATCGTTCTGGTTCTTCTTATGGAATTTCAGGATATCCGAGTAATCCGCAAGAATCAGGCTGTCGCAGCTGATAAAGAAGAAAGTTTCATCTTTCATGCCTTTAAGCAGGCTCAGACCTCCGCCGGTTCCTAAAGGTTCTTCCTCATCGGTCCAGGTTACATTGTATTGTTTATCGATTTCCTTGAAATAGGATTTGATCAGTTCTTTCTTATAGTTGACGATGATATTGAACTGATCGCAGCCGTATTCTTCATAGCGGCGCATGATGTGTTCGATGATCGGCAGATCGCCTACCGGAATCAATGGTTTCGGCAGGATCTTGGTGAAAGGATCCAGCCGGGTGCCTTTGCCTCCGGCATTGATGACGACAGGAACGTTGAGTTTCTTTCTTCTGACGCTCTGTCTTTTTCCTGTATAGATATCTAGGATCTTCTTTTTCTTGTCGATGATCGGAATGGCGATATAGTTTCCATCCAGCATGCCTACGGCTTCTTCCAGGGAATGCGCGACTTTCTTCGGCTTCCTGTTGCAGGCTTCATAAACGGAATCTTCGACATTTCCTCCGGCCATCAGATAACGGCGGATATCGCCATCGGTCAATGATCCCAGCAGTTTTTCATCTTTCGAAACGAAAAGGATCTTCGGCTTGACTTTGTCGATTCTCTTTAAGGCATCTTTTATCTTTGCATCTTCTTTGATCAGGTATTGCTGATAGTTCATAACGCTCCTAAAGGTTGTAGATGTCTACCTTGTATTTATCAAGATTGTCACGGAAGAATCCGATGGTTTCTTTCAGTCCTTCTTCCAATGTATACTGCGGTCTCCAGGCCGTCAGAGCTTTGATCTTCTCGTTGGAACCCAAAAGTCGTTCCACTTCCGACTTTTCCGGACGTACACGGATATCATCGCAGACGATCTTCGCATCCGGAGCGATCTGGCGGATCAATTCTTCTGCCAGCTCCCCGATGGAGATCTCTCTCTGGGTCGCGATATTGATTTCTTCACCGATCGTTTTATCGGACTTATAGATCTCCAGGAATCCTCTCGCGGTATCTTTGACATAGTTGAAGTCTCTGGTAGGTTCTAACGAACCGAGCTTGATTTCTTTCTTTCCGGCTAACAGCTGGGTGATGATCGTCGGGATGACCGCTCTTGCGGACTGTCTCGGGCCATAGGTATTGAATGGCCTTACGATCGTTACAGGCAGATCGAAACTGCGGTAGAACGATTCTGCCAGTCGGTCTGCGCCGATTTTAGTTGCGCTGTATGGCGACTGTCCCTGGTAAGGATGTTTCTCATCGATCGGAACATACTGTGCTGTTCCGTAGACTTCGCTGGTCGAAGTGACCAGGATCCTTTCCGTATGCAGATCTCTGCCAGCCTGCAGGATATTCAGGGTGCCCTTGATATTGGTATCGACATACATGTCAGGGGAATGATAGCTGTAAGGAATCGCAATCAGAGCAGCCAGATGGAATACGGCATCGCAGCCTTCCATTGCCGTTCTGACGCCGTTTGGGTCTCTGACATCCCCGGCAAAGATATCCAGCTTCTCTTTGACCGCATCATCAAAAGTATCGATCCAGCCCCAGTTATTGAAAGAATTATATTGGACCATAGCCCGGACATCATAGCCTTCTTTGACCAGCAGTTCCGTCAGATGACTGCCGATGAATCCTTCTGCACCTGTAACCAGTATTTTAGCCATACGAAAACCTCTTTTTTCGATTCTATTTTAACATTTATTGTTTATTTGATAAAACTCTTATTCCTTATAAGTACGTTCGCTGATGATATAACGCGGACGCTGCTTGGTTTCCATATAGGTCTTGCCTACATATTCGCCGATGATTCCCAAAGAAATCAGCTGTATGCCTGAAACAAAACACAAGGTACAAGTCATCGATGCCCAACCGGGCACGGTCTTGCCCGCAAAGAAAGTCACGAAAGTATAAATTACGCCGATGAAGCTGATAAAAGCGACAAAGATGCCTACCCCCGTAATGATACGGATCGGCTTGATGCTCAGGCTGGTAATGCCGTCGATGGCAAGACCCAACATCTTGCCGAAAGAATAATGACTCTTTCCTGCAACCCGTTCAAACTGGTCGTAATGGATCGTCGTCGATTTGAAGCCGACCAGCGGGAACAGACCGCGTAAGAAGATGTTCACTTCTTTATAATCCGCAAAGGCATTCAGCACCTTGGAAGAAACCAGACGGTAATCCGCATGATTGACGATCACCTCGCCTCCTAAGGAATTGATCAGCTTGTAGTAGAGTTCCGAAAAAGCCTTTTTGAAGAAACCGTCTCCTGCTCTGGAATTGCGTACGCCATAAACGACTTCATTGCCCTCTTTGTATTTTTTCAGCATGAGATCGACTGCATTGATATCGTGCTGTCCATCACAATCCAGCGTGATCGTCACATCGCATCTGTCTTTGGCTTCCATCAATCCTGCCACCAAAGCATTCTGATGTCCCCGGTTGCGGGAAAGAGAAATTCCTTCGATCTGTCTGTTTTCTTTGGAGATCTCGCAGATAAAATCCCAGGTTCCATCCGTTGATCCGTCATTCACAAACAGGACGCGGCTTTCAGAACTGATGGCTTTCGATTTCACCAGTTCCTTCAGCTTATTCAGAAACAAAGAATATGTCGAAGGCAGCACCTTTTCTTCGTTGTAGCAAGGCGTGATCAGATATAAGACAGGCAGTTTCTCTTTGTTTGGCATAAGTCACCTCAATTCATATAATCATGCAAAAGTTGCAGTATATCCTCATCGGAATGTAATTCGTTCTTCTTATACGCATCCAGCAGGATGGATGTAAAATCGTTTTCAACTTCATAGATATCCAGGGAACCGTATTCCTTGACCTGTTCCTCAAAACGGTCTTTATCGAACAGTTCCAGATATTTCAGTTTCCATACCTCTTGATCCGTCAGTTCGCAATCATAATCAAGCACGGCATCCAGGCAGTAGTCTTCCGGATCATAATCCTCAAAAAGATAGGCATGATCGAAAATATCCTGTGCTTCCAGCAAAGTTTTTTTGCTTAACAGAAGATTCAGATTCGATGCCTTAGGAAGAAACAGCCTCGTTTTTTCCTGATAGACATTGTAGGCGTTCGCATTCAATGTGTAGTAGCGCTGTCCCTCTACCTGGGTTTCATGAAGGTCCGTCAGGAAGAACGTATCGTTATTCGCAATTACGGGATCAGCCAGCTTATCTTCCAGAGCCAGCTGGGCATAGTAGTCTTTCTGCCATTCCAGATACAGGTCGTTGCAACTGAAGATCGCCAGGCAGACGAATGCCGCAACCAGTAAACGACGGAATCTGCCTTTGATCAGGATCATGAAGGAATACGCGATCAGAGCGAAACCCAAAGGAAGCAGGACCGCATCACGTCCTTTGACGCCGATCGTCTCGACCAGATCCTGGCGGATCACGATATACGGGAACATGCCCAGAACCAGAATCGTCATTCCATAGACCAGATATATCACGGTATCCCGGAAAGGATGATCTTCCGGATGTCTCTTTATGAAAAACACAAGAACGAGTGCCGCCAGCAACACGATAACAGTCACGGGATTGAGACAGGAAAGGAAACGATAGCAGATGTCCTTGAAGACTTTAATGATCGACCATGGCAGCAAGTCCACAAAGCTCCGCAAGCCATCGATCGATATGGAACTGCGTCCTTCAAATGTTTCCGTCACCGGGAACAGCAGTTTATGCAGTATGAAATAAACGAACGGCAGGATACAGAAATCAAGATAATGTACAATGACAGCTCTGATCGCTGTCAGGATCTTTTTCAGCCAGCTTTCTTCCCCAGCGTTTTTCAGTTCCAAGACAAACAGGTAGGCAATGATGATATAGTAGTAAGCCAGAACGGAATTCAGGATAAAGGAAAGATAGAACAGCAGCAGAAGGAGAATGCGGAAAACAGTTTTCTTTGTGCTTCTCTCTGTCTTGTTCCATTTCACAAACAACATGAATCCCAGATAAAAAAGAAAGAGACCTACGGTATAGGCAAAATTGGAAATCAGCAACCTGGCTTCGTTGACCGGTACGGTACTGAACAGCAGCGTGATGATCAGGCTGTCTTCTTCGCTGAACAGGGTCGATCCCCTCAGGATATGATATACGAACAGGGACATGCCCAGATATAAGAAATAAATCAGGATACGGCCATTGTTTGGCAAAGACCAGCACAACGGAACCAGAAGATTCCATTCCGGACGGCCCGAATCCGCTGCCACGATGGCGATATAGTTCGTGTTATGAGACATGAACGTCCAGTCATCCCACCAGCAACCGCTCAGGATCAATAAAAAAGAATGTGCCAGCACATAGGTGGCAATGATCATGAAATAAGGATGATGCAGCAGTTTATTCAGTTTCATAATGAATCATTCTTTCTTCTTCGCTGTCAGTTCCCTGATGAAATAAGCGATAAACATTACCAGATAAAGACGGAAAAACTTCTTGTATCCCTCGGTCATATAAGTGATCCATACCGCAAAAGAAGAAGCCAAAGCGATCGTACGCATAAACGAATCTTCCGTCTTATCCAGTTTTCTGACCAGTACGATATGGAAAAGAATAAACAGCGTGAAGCCGATGATCCCTCTGGCATTCAGCTGCTGAAGCAGCTGGTTATGCGCATGGATAAAGCTTCTTCCTTTATATCCGATGACTTCCGGCCGATAGCCATGTCCGATCCATGGCTTTTCCTGGATCATCTTGATGGCGTTTTCCCAGATGATGGTACGTTCCGTAAAGGTCGTTGATTTATGCAGGAACTTTTCGATGAAAAGGTCGATCACAGGAAACTTGCCTCCGGTATAGACAAACAGGACAAAGGCATTCCCCAGCAGAGCCAATACAAGCAGCAGCCAGGCAGGAAGCTTAAAGCTTTCTTTCTTCTTCAGACGGCTGCACAGCAAGCCCAGCACGGCCGCACCGATCAGACCAAGGATAGCCACCGTGATCGTCGCGCAACCCAGCAGTGCCGTAAGCGCCAAAGAAGCCAGGACCAGCACGCTTCCTCTGATATATCTCTTGTGATAGAACATGTATCCGAAAGATGTAATGATCGCAGGAAGGATCCATAAGATCGCCAAAGAATAGTAACCAAGAATATAATAGTTGTTTCCCGGATAATCCAAAATTTTGCTTACAAGTCCGGGATAGATGCACAGTTCCAGATTCAGGATCAATCCGCTGAACAGACTCTTTGGATCATCGTTGAAACACTCCACGACCAAAGCCACGCTCCAGGATTCGATGATATCGAACCACATCTTATGATAGACTTCCGTTTCGCTTAACGGATAATTCAGCATCGTAGAGATCATCCACCAGATCTGCATCGCCATCAGCACGATAAACAGCAGGGATGGCTTGCGTTTCTTGATGACCATGATCAGGATCAGACCGATAAATGCCAGATTCTTGAAGATCTCCATGAGCCAGTTGTCTATCAGAGTGAAACCGACATAGCCGTCATTGAAAAAAGGAATCATCAGAAGAAAGACGATGATCCAGCCAAATCTCGTAATCAGATCTCTCGCTTTATTCAAAACGTTTCCGATCATTTCGCTCCTTTTTCAAAGATGACGACATAAATCGTACGCAGTACGCACAAAGCATCCAGCGTCAGGGAACAGTTGCGCACATAGTAATACTCATGCTCAAGACGTTCCTCATAAGACATATTCGACCTGCCGTTGCATGCCCACCATCCGGTAATGCCCGGCTTGACGCGTTCATAGAGTTTGATCCCGTTCTTGCTGATGAGTTCGTTTTCAACCAGAGGACGCGGTCCAATCACGGACATTTCGCCTTTCAGGACATTGATAAACTGCGGCATTTCGTCGATGGAAGTCTTACGGATGAAACGGCCCACTTTCGTGATACGCGGATCGTTTTCCAGCTTCTGGTTCTTCTGCCACTCTTTTTTCAGTTCTTTATTTTTCAGAATCTCTTCCAGCATCTCATCGGCATTGTGAACCATGGAACGGAATTTGTACAGTTCAAATGGCTTCCCATCCAGACCGATCCTGGTATGTTTGTATATGATCGGATAAGTATCGCCCGATAGCAGATAAGAGATCTTGATAAACAGATAGACCGGAATCATCATGATGATTCCGATGATAGACAAAATGATATCCAGGAAACGTTTGATCACAAAGTAGAATCTCTGGGAAGTGCTGAAAGAAAACGAATTCAGACGCACGGTATTGTACATGCCAACGCTGTCGATTTCTCTATCTTCCGCTTCGACATCGAAAACGGAATCGATATACAGCTGGATCTCTATCCCTTCCTGTATCAGTTTCTTGATGATGCGCTTCTCGCGTTTGCCTAGATCGCAGCTGATAAAAGCAACCACGATATTGTTGCTGACAACGAAATCATGGATATCGCTTGCGTTGGAAATGACCGGATAGTCCTGTATCTTTAAGGTATCGCTGTCATCGACAAGATAGATCCCGGTGATGGAATACTTGTCGTAATCGCTGTTATTCAGGTTGTAAATGACTTGCCCGACAGTTTCTTTTTCTGCGATCAGCAGCATCCTTATCGGGTTGTTGTCGCTGATGCGGATGACTCCTTTCTGGATGAGACGTTTCCAGAATATACGTACCAGCGTTGAAAGGATCGGATACAGGATATAGGTATAGAAAAGGATCAGCCGCGAATACAGGGCACCGATACGCAGTACAAACATGATCGCTACGGTAAACAGGAAATTGATGATCGTCTGCGTGACTGCCGTCTTGACTTCGTCGATGTTGTCTCTTCTTAAAACATCCGTGTAGGGATTGAAAAGAATATAGTATATGATATTCGGAACCATCATCCAAAGGATGATGTTGATGTAAAGATTATTGCTATGGAAATTAGGGCTGCGTGCCCTGATCAGATATGCCAATAGAAAAGATACCAGTAAACAAAGCAGATCTAAAATAAAAAAATCGATATGTTTAAAAAAGGAACTTTTCCGATTGTACATGGTCATGTTCTATTATAAAGTAATTTATTTAGTAAATAAAGGGAAACGGCCGGAACGAAAAGACCCGTCCATGGGACGGGGCTGATCTTCATTTCAATGAATCGGTGATTTTCTGGGACAGCGTTTCTGCCAGTTTATTTGAGATCTGATAGAGTTCTTCTGCCTGATCGTTCATCTTTTCCGTGAAGTCCGTGTCCTGAATGCCGCCGATATTGATGAGGACATTCAGATAGGCGGATTGCAGGGCCGCTTTCAAGGCAGCGACAGCGGAACCCAGATCGCTGGCGGCGTTCGTATTGTAGTCTTCGGATACGGTTTCGATCTGTTTCAGGCCGAGATAGGCGATATTCATCGTCTGCATCGGCGGGTAGCAACATCCTTTGAGTCCTTCCTGTATCGTCTGTTTTCTGATTTCTTTTTCTTCTTCCGTTTCTTTCGGAAGAGAGAATGCGTTACTTACCGCAAGGAAGGCTTCCGTATCTTTGTCTATCGTTTCCAGAGCTTCTTTCGCCAGCTGATCCGCTTCTGCCTGAATGGCTTTATACTTTGCTGCTTTTTCCAGATATTTCTTATTCTTTGCGGTCAATTCACACACCATGGACAATAAGCCGCAGCCAAAAGACGCTTCCACAGCCGCAACCGATCCCCCTCCCGGAGCAGGAGAATCACTTGCAAGCTCCTTATAAAAATCATTTACCGACAAATCGATCAGTTTCATTCTTCTTCCTCCAATAAACGATATTCCATGACCTGTTCCATGCAATCGAACTCATGCGCCTTCAGATAGAACGTCGCGCAATCCAGCAGTGCTTTGGCAGGTGTCATTCCGACGATTTCCGAGCCGATGACTTTGACTCCATAGCTTTCTGCCAGAGTCTTGATCATCTCATAAGTATAATACAGCGGCGTTTTCTCATAGTTCACCATATTCATGGAAACCTGTACGATGCTTTTGTCTTCCAGATCGATGCCCAAGGCTTTGCAGTATTTGAAACCTCCGGAACTACCCCGTATGGCTGATGCGATCTTTTTGGCGATCTGCAGATCATTGGTATCCAGATTCACGTTGAATGCGATCAGAGGCATTCTTGCGCCAATTGCGGTGATTCCCGCCGTCTCATGGACTTTCCGTTCGCCATAGTCCGGTGCCCATTCTTCCAGCTGCAGTTTCTCATTCATTCCCTCGAATTCACCCTTGCGGCAATTCGCCAGGTTTCTCCGTTCTTCTCTTGTACAGGATTCTTCAAACAGGAACGAAGGGATATGCAGCTCATTCCATACGCGTTCCGCGACCCGTCTGGACAGTTCGACACATTCGCTCAGTTCGATCCCTTTCAATGGAACGAAAGGCATAACATCGGTCGCACCCATCCGGGGATGTTCACCTTTGTGCGTACGCAAATCGATCTTTTCTGCCGCTTTCCTGCATAACTGAAAAGCTGCTTCTTCGATCGCTTCCGGCGTACCAATCAACGTCATGACGCTGCGGTTATGATTGCCATCGGACTGGAAATCCAGCAGCATGCAGTCTTTGATTTCCTCGGCAACCCTGATCAGTTCCCCGCATGTTTCATTGTCATGAGTCCGACTTACCGAGAAATTCGGAATAAATTCAATCAGTTTCTTCATGCGACAGTTTTTCCTTTCTTGATGACTTGTTTCACCAGATTGCTTCCCATCCTGTAACAGATGTAGTTCAAATCTTTCGCGTTCCAAAGAACGATATCCGCCTGTTTCCCTGTCTCCAGACTTCCAACCTGTTCGGCACGGCCGATCGCGTTCGCGGCATTGATCGTGACCGCATTCAGGACTTCTTCGGGTCTCATTCTGTATTTCTGGCAAGCCAAAGTCATGACCAGCTGCAGATTCAGACACGGACAGGATCCTGGATTGTAGTCCGATCCCAATGCGATCGCGACATCGTTTTCGATCATCTGTCTTGCTTTGGCGAAGTCTGCGGAAAGATAGAGGCTGGTCGCAGGCAAGAGGCAGGCGATTACGTTTCCTTGCGACAAGGCACGGATCCCTTCGGCGTTGCAGACGATGAGGTGTTCCGCACTGATCGCATGGAGTTCTCCTGCCAGAACGGAACCTCCGATCGCATCGATCTCATCCGCGTGGATCTTGGAACGTAAACCGTATTCCTGTCCTTTTAATAAGATCTTTCTTGTTTCTTCCACATTGAAAACACCTGTTTCACAGAAGACATCGCAGAATTGCGCGAGTCCGTGTTCTGCGATATATGGGATCATATCGCATACCTGTTCTACATAAGCTTCATGGTCGGACTTGTATTCTTCCGGATAGGCATGAGCTCCCAGGAAGGTCGCAACCAGATCCATTTCATGTTTCTCGTTCAGTTCTCTGATGACTTCCAGCTGTTTGACTTCTTCCTTAAGATCCAGACCGTAGCCGCTCTTTGCCTCGCAGGTCGTCGTTCCCAGTTCCAGCATCTCGTCCAAAGCCTCTTTTGCTTTGAAATAAAGTTCTTCCTTGGAAGCCTCTCTGGTCGCTTTGACCGTGGAAAGAATGCCTCCTCCGGCTTTCAGGATATCCAGATAACCCGCTCCGGAAAGTTTCATGGCCATCTCATTCTGACGCCATCCCCCGAATACCAGATGCGTGTGCGGATCGACCAGTCCCGGTGTCACCAGACAGCCTTGTGCATCGATGACTTCATCCGCTTGCGGAAGATCTCCATGGCCGATCTCTTTTATCTTTTCCTCTTCGCAAAGAATATAAGCATCCTCAAGAAACAACAGTTCCCCCTGTTTCTTTCCCTTCTTGATTTCAGAATCAGGAGATGTGACCAATGATCCGATATTTTTGATCAGCAGCGTAGACATTATTCCTTGTATTCCTTCATGATACGATCGATCATCTCATCATCCGCCACATACGGAAGCGTGATCGAATCATTGTTTGTATTGTTCAGATTATAATCCGCAGCTGTCGTCAAGGCATTCTCGTTTCTTGCCCAGGATCTTCTGGCCACACCGACCATCGTATCCCAGGTCATAGCCATTTTCAGGATCTCATCGACCCGTTCGCTTCCATCGAGAACCATGCCGAAACCGCCATTGATCGCCCTGCCTATGCCTGTACCGCCGCCATTATGCAAAGCGATATAGCTCATGCCTCTGGCTGCATTCCCTGCATAGCACTGGATCGCCATGTCTGCCATGATATTGGAACCGTCCTTGATATTGGAAGTTTCCCTGAACGGCGCATCCGTTCCGCCTGTATCATGATGGTCACGTCCCAGAATGACCGGTCCGATCTCTTTGTTTCTGACCATTTCATTGAATTTCAAAGCGATATTCAGTCTGCCATAAGCATCCTGATACAAGATACGGCATTGCGTACCGACGACCAGCTTGTTCTTCTTGGCATCCCTTACCCAGATGTAGTTGTCGTAGTCCTGATAACGGCGGTTGTGGCTGAAAATGTATTCCGCTGCCGCTTCGTCGGTCTTGTCCAGATCTTCCGGCTTCCTGCTTAAGCAGCACCAGCGGAACGGACCATAGCCATAGTCGAAGAGTCTCGGTCCAAGGATGTCTTCCACATAAGATGGAAGCACGAAACCATCCAGATCATCCTTGCCGTTCTTGCAGATGGAAGTTTCTCCCGCATCATAGACCGCTTTCAGGAAACTGTTCCCGTAATCAAAGAAATAGGTACCCTTCTGTACAAATTTCTGTATCATCTCATAATGATGTTTCAAAGAACGGTCGACCATTTTCCTAAAACCGTCCCTGTCGTTTGCCAGCATTTCTGTCCGTTGCGCATAAGTCAGCCCCTGCGGACAGTAGCCTCCATCGTAAGGCACATGGCAGCTGGTCTGGTCGGACATCAGATCGACATGGACATCGTGTTCATAGAGATATTCCAAGAGGTCAACCACATTGCCGTTATAGGCGATCGCACATGGAGTCTTGTCTTCCAGATGCTTCTTTGCCAGTCTCAATGCTTCATCAAGATCGGCAGTCCGTTCCGAGACCCAGCCCTGTTCATATCTGGTAGCGATACGGCTGTCATCCACTTCCGCAATGATTGCGGTTGCTCCGGCGATTTCCGCCGCTTTGCCCTGCGCTCCGGACATGCCGCCAAGCCCTGAAGACACAAACAGCTTACCCGCAAGATTTCCATCTTCCGGTACATTCAGTTTCAACCTTCCTGCATTCAGCAATGTATTGAACGTCCCATGCACGATGCCCTGCGGGCCGATATACATCCATCCTCCTGCCGTCATCTGTCCGTAGTTCGCGACACCTAAAGCGGCAGCGCGATTGAAGTTCTGCTGATCATCGAACTCTCCAATCATCAGACCATTGGTAATGATGACTCTAGGCGCGAGCTTGTGGGAATGGAACAGTCCCAGCGGATGTCCGCTCATGACCACCAGAGTCTGTTCATCCGTCAGATTCTCCAGATACTTCTTGATCAGCCTGTACTGCATCCAGTTCTGGCAGACCTGTCCGGTTTCTCCGTAAGTGGTCAGTTCATAAGGATACAATGCGACATCAAAATCAAGATTGTTGTCGATCATGACCTGTATCGCTTTGCCTTCGATGCATTTTCCTTTGTATTCATCGATCGGTTTTCCCCAGATCTTGCCATAAGGGCGGAAACGGTAGCCATAGATCCTGCCCCGTTCATTGAGTTCCTGATAGAATTCCTTGGCCATCTGTTCATGATGCTTCGGATGGATATAACGCAAAGCGTTCTTGACCGCAAGATGCTTATCTGCTTCCGATAGTTTTGATTCCCGTTTTGGCGCTCTGCGGTAACCCGGCAGTATTTCGGGATATTCCGGTAATTCTTCATCCAAGGTAAAACGCATCGCTTTTTCTAAATCCAGTTCCATAAGTTCCTCCTACCTGCATTCATCAATGACCGCTGTCAGTTCTTTGCTGCGTATCAGTTTTTCTATTTTTTCGATTTCGATCCGCATTTCCTGATCTCCTTCAATGAAACCGATCTCTTTCCTTACAAGTTCATACAGTTTATTCTGAAACTCTGAAAGACCGTGATTCTCTTCTTCTTTCCTGCGCAGATCGATGGCCTGGCAGGCTGTCAACAGTTCAAATCCCAAGACAGAGAAAACATTCTGAATGATCCAGGAACACTTCCTGGCTGCCGTCGTACCCATGGAAACGAAATCTTCCTGATTGGCGCTGCTCGGAATGCTGTCGACACAGGCCGGATGGGCCAGCACTTTATTCTCCGATACCATGGATGCGGCAGAATACTGCACGATCATGAAGCCGCTGTTGATGCCGGGATCGACACTCAGAAAAGGTTTCAGACCATTGGACAGATTCGGATTGACCATGCGTTCCAGTCTCCGTTCCGAAATCGAAGCTATCTCGCTGACAGCAATGCCTAAGAAATCCATGGCCAGCGCCATCGGTTCGCCATGGAAGTTTCCTCCCGAGATGACGGATCCGTCTTCTTCAAACAGCAACGGATTATCGGTGACCGCATTCATTTCGATTCCGACTTTCTCTTTCACATAAGCGATCGCATCGCGGCAGGCGCCATGCACCTGTGGAATGCAGCGCAGGGAATAGGCATCCTGCACTCTTAATCCCTGGGACTCGGAAAAGATCTGACTTCCTTCACAGAAACGAAGGATATTCCGGGCCGTATGGATCTGTCCCTGCTGTCCTCTTAGAAGATGTATCCTCTCATCAAACGCGCTTTTCTGTCCGGTCAGGGAAACAAGAGATATGGAAGCAATCAGATCCGCAAGATCGATCAGATTCAAGGCATCATAAAGGTTTAACGCTGCGAGCGAAGTCATCGCATGCGTACCGTTTGTCAATGCAAGACCTTCTTTATTGACCAGGGTATCGACCGTATCGATCCCCGCTTTCTTCATCGCTTCCTTTCCTTCCAGGATCTCTCCTTTGTAGGAAGCCTTGCCTTTGCCTAGCACAAGCAAAGCGATATGGCTTAACGGAGCCAGATCGCCTGAAGCGCCTAAGGAACCTTTTTCCGGAACCTGCGGGATGACACCCTTGTTCAACATCTCAACCAGTATTCTTACCAGCAATGGCCTGCATCCGCTTTTGCCATGAGAAAGGCTGTTGCATAACAGAAGCATCATTCCCCTGACGACTTCTTCCTTGTAGCAGTCTCCGGTCGCTACGCTATGAGAAAGCACTAGATTCGTGGACAGCTTATCGGACATTTCTTTGTCTACCGAAACCTTGGCAAGCTCCCCAAAACCCGTCGTAATGCCATAGGCCACTTCATTGCGCTCAGCGATCCTCTTCACAAGATCCCTGCTTCTCTGCATCCTCTCGAATGCCTCTTCAGACACTTTCAGCTTCGCCTGATAACGCGCTACCGCAATGAATCCTTCAAGATCGAGGTCATGATCTCCGATCACGACTTCTTCTATTTCATATGGTTTGTTCATTATCTACCTCATATAGACTTCTATACTCTCATTGTATAATAAATCGGTCAGTCTCATCTCATAAAAAGGCATAAAGAAAAACGGCTATGCCGTTTTATGAAGTTCTTCTTCTGCTGCAGACAAAGCCTTTTCAATGACCTTATCCATATCATAATATCTGTATTCTCCCAGACGTCCTCCGAAGATGACATTCGGATCCTGTTCAGCCAGCTGTTTATACTTCTGATATAAAGTTTCATTCGTTTCATCGTTGATCGGATAGTATGGCTCATCCCCTTGTTTCCATTCTTTCGGATACTCTCTGGTGATGACGGTCTTCTTTTGTCTGCCATGGACGAAATGCTTATGTTCGATGATACGGGTATAAGGCGTTTCTTTATCCGTGTAGTTGACGACGGCGATACCCTGATAATCTTGCCGATCCAGAAGTTCCGTTTCAAAGCGCAGCGAACGGTACGCCAATGCTCCGAAACAGTAATCATAATACGCATCGATCGGACCCGTGTAAACAAGCTTCTTGTATGCATAAGCGTTTTTTTGTTTCAGGAAATCATGTTCAAGAACGACTTCGATCCCTTCCAGAAGTTTCTCGATCAGTGCCGTATATCCCGTTTCAGGAATGCCCTGGTATGGATCATTGAAATAGTTATTGTCAAAGCTGAATCTCACCGGAAGACGTCGGATGATGAAAGCAGGCAGATCCTTGCATTCCCTTCCCCATTGTTTCTCGGTATAGCCTTTGACCAGTTTCTCATAGATGTCGGTCCCAACCATCGAGATGCACTGTTCCTCAAGGCTATGGATTTCAGAAATATTGCCCTGCTGACTCTGAATGATCCTTTGCGCTTCTTCAGGATCGTTGATCCCCCACATCTGCTGGAACGTATGCATATTGAAAGGAAGATCATAGATCTCGCCCTTATAGCTGGCTTTCACATGGTGCACATAATCATTGAACGGAACGAAACGGTTCACATAGTCCCAGACTTCTTTACTGGAAGTATGAAAAATATGTGCGCCATACTTGTGCACGGTGATATCTTCGATCTCTTCGGTATAGATGTTCCCGCCGATATGTGATCTTTTTTCCACGATCAGGACCTTCTTGCCTGCTTCATGCATCTCATGCGCAAATACGGCTCCAAACAGTCCCGATCCAACGATCAGATAATCATACATCAACAACATTATACAAGATTATCGCAGGGATAAAAAAGCGGCCGTTTCTCTGTTACGAGAAATGACCGCTTCATCGTTTATCTCAAGATATTATCTCTATCTTTCGACCGGCGTCGTCCAATAGGACTGTTCGTAGATGTCGACAAACTCATAGGTTGCCACAAGATCATAGCCGCTGATCTCGACATCGCCCAGATACAGATCCTGAACGACCGTGATCTCATCGCCTAAGACATAGGTGTCTGAGAAATTGCCATCCAGATCGTAGTGATCGCAGACGAACTTGATCCGATCGCCAGGCATCAGGTCATAGATGAATACATCTTCCTCTTCATCCGGTTTGATTACCTGGCTCTTGGCTACGACATCCGTTTCATCCTTGTAATCGTAATTGATCCCTGAAACCGTTGCGACACCTTCGTTATCGATGGTTACCATCAGGTTTGCATACTTGTCATTCAGCAGGACCGGAATACGGCCATAAGATGTCAGATTGTCGCCATCAATGATGCTGTACATATAGTAATAAGGAATGACCTGCCAGTTCTCGTTGTCAATGGAAGCAGCCAGCCAATAGAACTCCTTATCCGCTACGAGACTGCCATCTTTATCGACCATGAACACATTGTCCTTGCCCAGATCGATATAGCCGTCTTCATCCTTGACGAACATGTTGAGTTTCAGATCATCGACCATCGACCACTGTTCCTTCGTCAAAGGAATCTTGCCATTCTTCCAAGTAAGATCCGCATCGAAGTGATTCTCTACGATATAATCGACCATATCGCGGTTCACCGTTCTGCCAAACAGCAGATCGACCAGATCATCCGCATAATAGCTGGAATAGCTGTCTGTCGTCGAATATCCTCCGCCCATGAACAGATCCAGCAGATCGAACAAAGTCACACTATCGCTTTGCTGACCATAGTAGTAGTCATAGGAACCGCCGGAGCCATAGCCTGATCCATAGGAATCATACGACTGATATGCGCTATGCGTACCACCGGAAGATACCTGGCCTGCCGTCTGATAGGAAGCGAAATTCCTGACGACATCCGTATATTCCGCATTCATGTCGATATTCTTATAAGTATTCAGAACCGTATTCACATACTTCGAAGAACGGTATGGGAAATAAACGGACAAGCCATAAGAATTCGCCATCGTCGCATTGTTGTATTTGATGCAGCTTAACAGGCTCTGGCACAGATCTTTGGCTTCATCCGTACCGATATTGTTCGCCATATCGATGAAGTCGACCAGATCGACATAGGACTGACGGGCGAATTCCTGGGCGCTTCCGCGGGCATTCGCAACCGTTCTGTACTGATTACCGTTGATCAGATTGTTTGTGGACTTCGCAAACGCGGTAAGCTTGTCAGGAATGATATCCTGTACCTCTGCCAGGTCGATGACAGAGAGAGTCGCGCTCTGCTGCGGCGTATCTCTCTTACAGCGATTGACGAAACTATCCGCGATGACTTTGCCCAGTTCCAGTGTCGGGATCGAAGTATTGCGTGACAAGGTGTTCAGCCAATCCGTATAGTACCAGCCGATTCCAGGCTCGGATTCTTCGGAAGCGATCAGATAATCCGCGTGTTCCGCCAGCATCAAAGCTGTTTCCGTATTTGCCATGAGGCAGGCATCGAAACCGATGAAATCGAATTCGACTCCTGCTTCGGTCAGAGCCTGATCGATTTTCGCCAGACCCATGGAACCGAGATTCGGATATTTCAAATCATAGCCATATCCGGAAACGGAGCCCCCGCCATGATCCCAAAGGATCAGACCGTAACGGTTGGCAGGATAATTCCTAACGCTCCATTCGATAAAGCTCACTAAAGTATCCGGATCGACCATCGAACCGGTACCTGCATTATCGACCAGGCGATCGATCTGTCCGTTGCCCAAAACCTTATAGATCTGGTTGTACGTCGTACTGATATCGACATGCCACTTGGTCGTACCGCCAGTATATACCAGCATATTGACTTTATCGCTTATCGTCGCGGATGCCATTTCCTGCAGATCATAAAGGCCCATGGAAGCCTGCGCTTCCAGGTCCGAACCGCACATGAACAGCATGATGGTGACGTCATCGACGCCATTGCCGTAAATCGTCGTACGTTTCGCTCTTACCCCGCTGGCAACGCTGGTATCAAGCTTGCCCACATTGCTTGTCAGTTTCCAGTTTGACGAATATGTCGAACCGGAACCGGTAAAGTAATCGGTAAAGAAATCCTTGTCGTCCGAATCGTTGCTGGCAGTATTGCCACTGCTGCCGCCTGAACCCTGGCCAAACAAGGTAGAAACCAGGAAAACGACACAGGCGATCGCCAGTACAAAAAACAGCAGTTTAAAGATACTAAACCCTTTTTTCTTGTTTCTAGCCATTTCTGTTTTCTTTCCTTCTTCTGATGATACCGGTGATCACGTTGACTGTATGTCCTACGCTCTCCAGTCCCAGCCCATCGCCTTTCTTCTGGATCCGGGCAACATTGCCGCTTACAACGTTTCTCTTTCTGCTTCTTGGTTTCTGACTCATGATATACCTCCTATAAAACTTCTTCCATATCCGCAACAGCGATGATCGCTTTCAGATAAGCATCCGCTGTTTCGCAAGTCTTCCGATATTCCTCGGTCTTGTTGTTGATGCCGGGGAATTCATTGATCCTGAATCCGACGTGTTTCACTTCATCGCTATCCAGTTCCAGTTCCATCAGCACATCGACGCCATCTTCCTTGAGATACTGTTCCTCGATGATGCTCATTTCCTTGATGCTGTCCAAAGGAATGATATCCGGATTCTCTTTCAACAGATCGCGCTTCTTCGAGAAAACCATGTTCCTGCTCTCTTCATCGATATAAAGATCATATCTTCCTTCGACTGTAACGCTCTTCTTGAAGCTTTCCAGCTTATGCGCATTTTCACGGCGATATTCCAGATGTTTCTTCACATCTTCCACCGTCATTTCCGCAAAATCTTCATCGCGAAGGAATGGCGAAGAGAAAATGGCACAACTACGGCACAGGATGCCGTCCTTCAACTGCTTGTTTCCGTACTTCGTCAGACGTCTTCCGCATACGGAACAGGTTTCTTCCAGATATTCTTCATTGCTTTTTAATAGATCATCCATAAATCTGTCTCCATAATTATTCGTAAATATTATATAACAATTACTATTCAACCATATCTAATTATACCAAATCAGTGAAAGCACAGAAATAGTTCACAGGATTTCAAAACAGCCAGATCAGCAGGATCATGGCATCCATCAGAAGCATGTAAATGACCTTGCCGTAAGTCGTGCTTAAAAACTTCCCCAGATATCCCAGAAGAGGCAGATGATAATAGACTTTCCCGCTGTAATAGGAATAAGGGATCCTGACGGAACTGTCTTCGTTGTCTCCTTTGATTTCCAGAGAACGGTTCATAAGATCATTCCGAACGACACGCCGCGTCATCGGTATAAGAGAATCATCCGGATAGAAACAGATGATATCGTTTTCTTCCAGCAGGCTTGGATCGCTGTTGCGCACATAGATGACATCACCTGTAACGATTGCCGGTTTCATCGTATCGGCAGCGACCGCATAGCTTCTGTATCCGAACAGATTCGGTGCTGTCAGCGCAAGAAAAAAGACGACCTGTACTGTCATGACCAGATAAGCGAACACATGCAAAGGCTTGAGCTTCTTGCGTTTCTTCTTTTTTTCCGACATTTAACTAACTCTATTTTAATACCAAGCTCTTTTTATGAAAACAAGCAATAAAAAAATGGGACATTGTCCCATTCTTTGTGATGCTGTTGTGCTGAGCTTATTTCTTGAGCATCTGGTTGACTAAGCCCTGGACTTCATCATAGTTGTAGCCGGCAGCCGTCAGTTTGTCATATCTTTCCTGACCATTGCCCCATTTGCCCTGGATGACTTCCTTAGCAACTTCTTCGAGTTTGCTCTTCTTAGCGCCTAAAATCTCATTGACCTTGCCCTGGACTTCATCGTAGTTGTAGCCGGCAGCCGTCAGTTTGTCATATCTTTCCTGACCATTGCCCCATTTGCCTTCGATGACTTCTTTCGCAAGAGTTTCAACCTTGTCAGCAGAAGCTTTTGCAGCAGCGGCTTTTGCAGCGGCGGCTTTTGCAGCAGCAGCCTTGGCAGCCTGTGCCTTAGCATCGGCAGCAGCCTTTTCTAAAGCGTCAACTTTAGCTTTGATCTCTTCATAGTTCTTGTAGCCGGCTTCTTCCAGTTTCTTCTTGATTTCGTCAACTGTCTTGCCCCAATTACCATTCATGATCTCCTTGGCAACTGTTTCAACATCTTTCAATTCTTTCTTTTTGAATACATCAAGTAATCCCATTATTTTACCTCCTTAAGCTGATAAATAAATTATCTTACTTACCAATATTATAACTTACAAATATACGAAATATAAATATTCTATCTGCAAAATTACAGAAAATTATTCACGTTCCTTACGGACGAACTTTTTGACGACTACCGTTTCTTTTTCAACTTCATCGATGTCGTCTTTCATGATATCCGGCTGCGCCTGCGCATCCTCGAAATGCTGATGGACATCGAATGTCTTGTTGTCGGCATCGGCTTCCAGCGTATGGCTGAGATCCAGCAGCGTATCCTTGACTTCTTCTGCTGCGTTTTCCAGAACCTCGACATGTTCATCGGCTTTAGCAGCAAGATCTTCTCTTTCCGCCAGGATCTTCTCTGCCAGGTCTTCTCTTAACAGACTGCTCTGCGTTTCGATGTCTTCCATCTTCTCTTCGACCTGCGATGAAAGATCATCATTCTCTTCTTTGCTCTCTTCGCGCTCTTCTTTCACCAGCTTGCTTTGCATGAGAGTATCGCCGAATTTCAAAGTGATCTTGTCTTCTTCCTTCTCCATCATCGCATCGGTTTCTTCTTTGACGGCAGCCGCCTTTTCAGCCAAACCTTCATCAAACAGTTCCGGCTTGATCAGCATATCTTCCGCGTTATCCTGCAGTCCGTGCTTGACACCCTCAAAAGCGAACGGAGATTTTTCTCTTGTCTCGGCAACCTGTTCCGCGAGGTCTTCTCTTAACAGACTGCTCTGTGCCGGTTTTTCTTCCTTCTTCTCTTCTTTATGCAGCGCGTTATCGCGTATCGTTTCTACCGTATCCTTCAGATCGGATGTTTCCTCATTCAGCTGCTGCTTCAAGAGCTGGCTTTGTGCCTGAGCCTCCTGCGCCTTCACGGAAAGACCGGATTCCTTCTTTGCCGAGGATCCCTTCTTCTTAAAGATAAAATAATACAAAGCGTATACCAGAAATGCCAGCAATAATACAATGATCAGATTTTTCATAACGTTTCCTTTCCTTTCGATGTATCTCTATCTGTATGCCTCATGGGAGCCTGATCCACATGGCAGGACGGATTCCCTGCAGAATGCTGTTCATGGAAGTAACGACTGATCCGTCATATCCCCAGATATAATAGGTCGTACCATCTTCCCCGGCATCACGCAGCCACCAGCCGCTGTGTCCGTCATCTTCCAGCAGCAGGTCCGTATCTTTGACGGCTTGTGTCGCCATGACCATGCGTGTACGCTCCGACGGATAGTAATGTTCGACTTCTTCGACGCTCAGCAGGAACACCCTGTCGCTTGTTTCATAAGCTTCCGCTGCAATGTCGTCTTCCGGATCATCGTCCAGATAATGGCTGATGACCGTCACAGGAACGATGTCGGATGGCGATTCCTTATAGAAGGCATTGCCTACGAATATTTCGTTTAGCCAGAAACGGACCTCGGAATTATCCCAATAGATCGTATCCAGGGAACTGTCGAATTTTCTCGCGTCGATGACATACTTGCTGATAAGAAGCGCTTGGTCGTTATCGATATCCAGCACGATCCATTCCAGCATTTCTCTGCCATTGCTGCTGTCGCCATCCTGTTCGTATTCGCCGAAGACGATCGTATCTCCGACCCGCATGTCTTCCATCATCTGCTGCCGGATCTCTTTGATCGTATCTTCGATACCGATGATATCCAGACTGTAGAGAAGATTCAAAGCTTCAACGACCTCGCCGTTTTCCAGCTTGTTCATAGCGATCGCATAATAAGCTTCATCGATCTTTGCCGAAGAATCTTTGTAACCGTTCAGTTCTTCAAAGATCGTTATTGCTTCCTCATAGTTCTCGCTCTCAAGCAAAGCGACAGCTTCCTTGTAACGGTTGTTTGGAATGATGATCTTCAGATATCCAAAATAAGTCGCGACAGCGATCAGAATCAGCGCGGCAGCCACTTTCAGGATGTTCCCTGTGATCTTGCGCGTACGTTCTTTCTTCTTGCGGGAAATCGCTTCCTGTTTTTCTTTATCACCGGAAACGATCTGCTGGTCTACGGCGGCGATATGATTATGATACTGTTTGGTGATTTCAGCGATCCTGCGGTCATCCGCTTTCTGCGCTTCCTCGACTCTGCTGTCATAGATATCGACGATCGTCTCCAGCCTGCCGATGATATCCGGATCGGCAATTCGATCCAGGTTGATGAAATAGTTGTTCTGATAGATATCGTTATACAGATCATGTTTCGCCATGATCCTGGAATTCAAAGTCGAAGCGTAGGAACGATCGAACACGTATGCTTTCTCGATTTCCGCAGCTTTGGCCGTATCGTTTCCTGCATACTTGCTGATCATGTCGCGGATATGCGCACTTTCTTCCGGACAAGCCTGCAGAGTCTCGGTCTTTTCCTCATCATAGAGACTGATATAATAATCGACCAGGCCATCGATGTCATGCTTATGGATATCGGCAAGAATCATGCCCAGATAGATCATCGAATCATCCGGGTCATTCTGAACCAGTTCTTCCAGAAGCTGTTTCGCTTCTTCGTAATGTTCCTCATCCAGCAATGCATATGCTTCCGCCAGCCGTTCGTTGCGGATCGTCGTATCTGCCTTTCTCTGTTCCTTGCGGGCTTCCAGCTTGATCCGTTCTTCTCTCTTGCGGGCATCGGCTTTTTCCTTACTTTCCTGATACAGCTTTTCGATCAGCTGATCCGTATCCGCGAGGAACTGTTCATAATGCTTGCTGATGACTTCCACATTCTCCTCATCAAGCTCTTCCGCTTCCCTGACTCTCTCCTGATACGTTCCCAGGATCGCTTTCATGATTTCCTGATAACGTTCATCATCCATCTGGGCGATCTTGACGAAAGCCGGATTGATGGTCAGTTCTTCAAGAATTTCTTCGCTGTGACGTTTCCGGGAATTCAGAACAGAAATGTAGCTGTTGTCGAAGTCGTAGTACCCCCGGATCGTATCAGGATCCAGATAGGAAGGAACGGAATACTTGGAGACCATGTCGTTGATGTGTTTTGTATCCTTCTTGCAGGCTTCCAGGATCTCGGTCTCGTCCTCGTCGTAGAGGTTGCGGTAGTAT
>JAFYHQ010000031.1 GCA_017539105.1 Erysipelotrichaceae bacterium | reverse complement strand
GCGATATAGTCTTCCATCTCTTCCTTGCTGAACCATCCGTATTTGTCCACGAAACGGTTTTTGATGACTCCAAGCATCGCGTAACCGGAATTCGCGGTCATCGAGATGCTGAATGTATTGATAAACAGCAGCCAGGCTTTTTTGAGCATATTCCCTCCTTTTTCACATCTTCTACGTTCAATTTTATACTATTTGCGTTCTCTTTATCGTTTCTTTGACCATATCATGACAATCGGAATCATAGAGATTATAATGCTGTTAATGAATCACTATTTCTCGAAAGAGTTCCGTATCAGAGTCTTTGGCGCAGGCTGGTGGTTCTATGTACTGCTGACAAGTCTGGGTCTTTTCCTTGTGACTTTCTTTGGCAGAAAGCTTCCTTATGAAGAACGTCTCAGGCTGATCCTCATCCTCAGCATCATCGAGCTGATCATCCTCAGGTTATACAAATTCTCTCTAAAAGATATCCGTTCCAACTATAACTATTTCAACGAACTGCCCTGCTACCTGTGCAACCAGTCGACGATCCTGTGCATCATCGCGGCCTTGGCCAATGATAAGCATCTCATGGCGTTCTGTATCATCATCGGAACGCTAGGCGCAGTGCTGGCGTTTGTCATGCCTGACTCCTACAACAACGATCAGCTGTTCTACTCCAAGCAGGCAATCGGTTTCTATGGCTACCACGGACTGCTGATCATCACCTGCCTGAGCTTCTACACCTTAAAAGTATATGAACCCGATCTGAAAGATGCCCTATGGAACATGTTCATGATCTTCCTGCTTGCTTCGATCGCTCACGTCATCAATTTCATCTTGAGAAAAAGCGGACTCAACAAAGAATCGAATTATATCTTCACCTATCATCCAGACAACATCATTCTGGAAAAGCTGTACGCTCTGTTTCCGGTAAAACTGCTGTATCTGCTGCCGATCATGCCAGTCTTTGGCCTGATCTCGCTGCTGGCATTGCTGGCCATGTAAAAACCGAGGGGAACCTCGGCTTCACATTGTTTAAAAACGTTATTCGATAGCAAAGCGCATCAGCTTCAGACCGTCGCTTCCGAAGGCCAGGATCAGTCCATAGCCTTCTTTTTCATTCAGGGCAAGATTCGGTGTCAGCAGGTTCTTTCCTTCCTCTGCGCCTTCAACGGTGATGATCTCTTTCACGATGCCTTCCTCATCCAGTTCCAGGACTCTGCCTCTGGCGATCACCGCCTGATACAGCAAGCCATCGGATGACATCTTGATCGAATCCAAACCTCCGCCTTTACCAATATTGCTATAGATCGGCATGACTCCGAATTCCTCTGCGGCCTTTTTGTTTCTATCCAGCTGTATCCTGAGAACATCATTGGCTGTCGTCTCGGAAACAAAGAGCCTCCCATCATGATAAGCGATGCCGTTCGGGGAACACAATCCGCCCAGCAGAAGCTCCGCTCTGCGATAACGGTCTTCCGCCTTAAGAACGAAGACGCCTCCGCTGCGACGGATGTAATCACCTCTGAAATCCGTGACATAGATGTCGTCATCGATAAAGATCAGATCATTCATCATCAGGGAACGTTCTTCATAGATCGGTGTGATCCCGTCAATGATCTTTCCGTCTTGATTCAGGACATACAGAACGCCGTTCAAGCAGCAGCAATAATATCTTCCATCATGGAAAACCAGACCGCAGGGCCTGTCCTCTGCCGACAATTCCGCAAAGACTTCAGCCTGTTTCTTCTGATCGACTCTCAGGATCTTCGGAAGTCCATCCCCGCAGATGCAGCAATAGAATCTTCCCTCCTCATCGAAACAGGTCCCTTCACCTGAAATCTCTATCCCAGGGGGATAGAGATCCAGATAAAGATAAGCTATTTTCTGTTTTATTTCGTTCACTTAGATCCTCAATGTCGTATCATATGCCGAAGCTACCGCATACTTCACGTCCGAAGCCTTGTTGCAGTCGCCGATGAAGCAGACCTTCGTATTTGCCGGAGCCAGATCGACCGCTTCCTGCATCCTCGGAACCATGCCCACCGACAGGACGACGGTATCCGCCTTGACCGACTTCATCTCGCCTTCCTGTTCGAAGAAGACCTTGCCATCCTCGACCTTGCAGACTTTGGCTGAGACATAGGACTCGAAACCTTCCTGCTGCAGCAGCGGATACATCAGCGCTCTCATGTATTCGACGTGACAGTTGCCACACAGTTTATCTGTCGCTTCCAGCACCGTCACATGATAGCCTCTTCTGGTCAGATACAACGCCGTCTCGCAGCCGATCGCACCGCCACCGATGATCACGACATCGCCATTGACTTCCGCATCGTTCTCATAGATATCCGAAGCGAAGATGTAGTCATCCATGCCTTCGATATTGAGCGCTCTGTTGTCCGCACCGATCGCGATGATGACCTCGTCATAGCCTTCCTTTTCCAGCTGTTCCTTGGTTGCTTCGCAGTTCATGCGAACCTCGATGTCTCTGCTCTTGAGCTGTTCCAGCAGATAGTTCTTGTATCTGAGATAGCTGTTCTTGAATTCCATCTTGTCGCAGAAGACCATCCTTCCGCCCAGACGATCGCTCTTCTCGAACAGTGTGACCTTATGACCCCTGTCATAAGCGTTGATCGCCGCATTGATGCCTGCAGGCCCTCCACCCACGATACCAACCTTCTTCACGGTGGAAGCAGGGACATTCATGACTTTGTAGTCATACTCATGGCCATACTTCGGGTTGACCGTGCAACAGATCTCCAGCGGCGTATCGACGCACTTGAGACACTTGACGCAAGGCGTGATGTTTTTCACGTCATGGTTGTAGACCTTGTTCATGACATTCGGATCGGCCAATACGCCTCGGCAGCAGCCGATGATATCAGCCCAGCCATTCTCCAGGATCTCTTCCATCCTGTCAGGATCCTGATTGGCGCCTGTATACATGACCTGCATCTTCAGGTTGGCTGCTTTCAGTTTCTTGCTTAAGTTGAGATGCATTTCCGGGTCACTGGAGTAATCGTTCAGGAAAGGCAGCTCGGTGATCTCCCAGGCCTTGGTGACCGGTCTTGGCGACTGACCGGCTTCGATGATATCGACCTTGCCTTCCAGCAGATGGCATGCCTCGATCGTATCTTCGATCGTGATACCTCCTTCGAAGACATCGGCACCGCCAGTCCTCAGCCATAAGATCATATTGTCCCCGACTCTCTGTCTGACCTTGTCGATGATCATGATAGGGAAGCGCCATCTGTTTTCGACGGAACCGCCGAATTCATCGGTACGCTTGTTCGTGACAGGCGAAATGAACTGGCCGATCGGGTCGTTGCCTAGGAAGTGCATCAGCAACGCATCGAATCCCAGTGTATATGCCGTATAGACCGCTTCCGCATAGCGATCGGAAACAAGCTCCATATCTTCGACGGTCATCATCTTGCCGGTATAGCCCATGGATTCAGGGTCATAGCCGGAACCGATGACGGAATTGCCGCAGACAGAGAAGCCTGCCGATACCTGCAGGGATCCCGGGAAGTCTTCGACGCAAGCCAAAGCTCCTGCCTTGTGGATGCGTTCGACCATATTGAAGATTGCGCGCTGGTTGACCAAGTCGAACAGGTCCATCGTACCATCTCCGGTCGAAGAGTCCGGCATGAAACCGCTGCCTGACCAGGTGACCATGGCTGCACCGCCTTCGGCTTTGGTGACGAAGTGCTCAATGAACTTCTGGGTCGGTCTTGCTTTCTCATCGGTCAACGGGAAAGGCATCATCGGCAAAGTGATGAAACGGTTTCTTAAGATCTTGTTTCTGATCTTCAAAGGTGCGATCAGGTTTTTGTAGCTGCTCATATCAGTTTCCCTTCTTTCTTGTATTCAGTAACATAAGTGCTGCGATGACGGCTGCGACGCAGGCAGCAAGAATGAAACGCTTGCCGATCGCTTCGCCAAACAGCAATGTTGATATCGTCGTAATGATGATCGGTGAGGCCATGTTGCCGACATTCGGCGCGATGTTGCAGATGACGGCGCTGCCTAAGACCGATTCGCTCGGGTCGATCTCCCGTGATACCCCGAGCATGCACTGAGGCATGTGAAGTCCCTGTGCCAGTCCGATCAGGAAGGACAGGATCGCGATGACCACGGCACTGCCTGTTTTTGACAGGACGAAGTAACACAGAGCCAATGTTCCGAAGGACAGTACGAAGATCTCGTTATCCAGTTTCTCGGATACCTTCTTGAACAGGGCTCCTCCCAGGATTCCCCCCAGCATCATGATGGCGCCCAGGGTGCCGGTAAATGCCGTCGTTCCCACATTCTTCTCTGCGACATACAGAGAGATGTTTGCCATATAGACGCCGAAACAGATGATGAAGCTCAAAGCGATCAGACCGTACTTGATGATGGCAGGCGATACTTTGGCTTTTGTCTTTGCTTCTTCTTTCGTTTCTTCCACAGGCAGATCCTGAGGATAATACAGGACGCACAAGATCAATGACGGGATGATCAGCAGGAAGACCAGGAACGAGGTGTTCCAGCTGATGTTTGCCAGGAAGCCGATCACGAATGTAAACAGCATTCCTCCCGCACTGGAAAGTACCGACTGTTTCGAGAGAAGATCCAGTTTCTCCGGACCATCATAGTAATCGATGATGGCGCTGGTGACAGCCGGAATATACAGCGATCCGGTAACACCGAAGGTCAGCGAGAAGATGTAGATCATCACGATGCTCGGATGATAGAAATAGACCAGAACGGAGCACAGGATCAGAACGACCATTGCCAGGATGACGGCTCTTCTTCTGGTCAGCGCTTGATAGACCGATGGTGTCAGGAAGGACATCACGATCGTCGTCAGTCCGGCACAGCTGACCGACATCTGCAGCGTAAGCGTACTTGCTTCAGGGAAAGCGGTTGCCAGTGATGATGTGATGACATTCAGTACGCTGATCATCGTCAGAAACGCCAGCGATAGGATGGCGATCTTGCTTTTTTTCAAATCAGTTGTTCTCATATACATAATCTCCAAAGCATCAGGGAATCTTCTTTATGAACAACCGATGTCCTGATGCCAGTTTTTTATAAAACGTTTATTAATACCCTACGGTATAGCGGCACTTGTGATGACGGCTCTGTTCGACCTCGTCGATCATGCATACCGCAAAGTCCTCCATGGAAATATGACAGTTCTGCTGGGGACTCAGATCCTTGTTGTCTGGATCGATATAGACCGGATATTCCGTACCCATGCGGTACTTACCGGTACGGCCGCCCATGTTTTCTTCCATCCAGAGCGGCGCCGTCTGTGCACACCAGTCGAAGTCGTCGATCGTACGCAAATATTCCAGCGCGACCTCATGGCTGCCGATGATCGCATCATTCGCCTTGTTGGTCATGCGATGACCCGGCTTCTTCTGGTCATCCATCAGATACACGCCCGGACGGACCCAGGAAGACATGCCGCCGCACACATAGATCATGCGCGGTACGCCCGCTTTCTTGCATGCGTCGATCGAACACTGCACCACATAAGTGATCTTATCCAGCCCCTTCAAAACCGGAATGACCGAGAAGATGTACGCATCACAGCCTTTAATCGCTTCCGCAAGTGCTTCGACATCGCACATGTCCGCCTGACAGAATTCCATGCCTTCCGGCATATTGTCACGGCGCTTGTGGTCGATCCCGACGACCTCATGGCCGCGGTTCAGCGCTTCATTCACCATGCGGCTTGCGACTCTGCCATTGGCTCCAAGAATAGCGATCCTCATGCCTGTGGCCCTCCCTCATACATTTCATGCTTCACCTTCCAGCAGACGCTGATACGGGCCTGATGATAGGTCGGATGTTCGATCTCATCCAGGACCGCATAAGCATAGTCCTGCGTCGAGATATAGCTTGTATCCGCAAAGGAATAATGATCGGGATCCGGAGTTTCCAGTGCTTCGACCAGCGGATCGATCGTCGCGAGACGATCCACCGCGATCTTGTATTCCTTCAGTTCCTTGTCCGGAAGACACTTTGCTGCCGGCGCGATCTCTACCCAATCGAGCTCTTTCTCGTTCAGGTAGACTTCATGGCTGCGCACATGTTCGCCGAACCAGGTCCGGTAGGCAGGTGTCAGGAAGGTCGTCTCATTCAGACGCAGTCCCGGACGTACCTCGAAGACGCACGCTTCCGCAACCGCGATCAGACGCTTGATCCCTTTCTGCTTCGCGCAGTCGATCACATTCTGACACCAGTCAGGAAAAGTTTCGTGGACGAACGGATCCGGAATCAGTGAATTGACCAGGACATCCGTATCATCCGGAATGACCGCAAGCAGTTCCTCAAGATTTGCCGCATCCGCCTTCAGCGACGGAATATCCGCTGTCAGCGTATACCGGATATCCTCGGGATGACGCGATACCGCGATGACCTCATGTCCGCGGTTCTTCGCTTCCAAGGCGATCTCTGCGCCAAGCCAGCCGGTTCCGCCGATTATCGTGATTTTCATAACCGTTTAAATATCCTTGCCGAAGAATCCGTTGAACGGATCGACCGGTGAAGTTCCCTTGAATTCGCTCTTGCCCATCATCTTCTCGATGGCAGCACGGATGCTGGCGCGGTTGGAAGAGTAGGCGTTGATGATCGTACGGATCATCGGAACATCGACGAAATGGTAAGGGTTGGCAACGGAAATGAAAGCCGTCGGGATGTCTTTGATGTAGTATGGCGCATTGAATGCAGCCGGCATCGTCCATCTGACACGGGCGACCGTCTGGTAGCTCGCATTGGCGATATTCGCAACATAAAGCAGCAGATCGCATTTCTTCTTATAATCCTTGACCGGGATCTGCGTATACATCAGATCGACGTCTTTCGGCATCAGTTCGACTTCGAAGCCTGCCCGTTCGAGTTCTTCCTTGACGATCTCACCGCAAGTCGTCTTGACCATGAAACCGTCATCCTCGATCATGCTTAAGAGGATCTTCGGATATTTTTCCGGAGTGACCGGCAGCAGCTGCTGGGTATCCTTGACCAGAGTGATCGCCTTGTCCGCAACCACGTCGGCTCTATGCAGATGATCTTCGCAGGAAATGACATCCATGTAGTTTTCATCGGTAAACTTCTCGGTACCGTTCAGGTTCAAAGAAGCCTTTAACGCCAGGATACGGGTGACCGCTTCGTCCAGTCTTTCTTCCGTCAATAATCCATTCTTCACGCCTTCGACCAGATATTCGTGGTCTTCTTCGACATTGCGACCGAACAGGAAAATATCACAACCGATCTGGATGCAGTGAGGAACGAGCTTTTCCCGCTCCATCATGCAGCACATGCCCACCATGTTGGCGGCATCGGTACAGACGACGCCGTTGAAACCGAGCTTGCCTCTCAAAAGATCGGTGATCAGTTCCTTGGACAGGGTCGCAGGCATGATGTCTTCATCCTTGATGCCCGGGCTGAAATGACGGGTATATGCCGGCTGCATGATATGTCCGGCCATGACCGTTCTGGCGCCTTCATCGATGAGAGCCTGATAGATCATGCCATAGGTCTTGTCCCAGTCCTCGCAGGATAAGGAGTTGACCGAAGGCAATATGTGCTGGTCCCGTTCGTCGACGCCGTCACCAGGGAAGTGCTTGATCGACACAGCGACATTGTGCTGACGGATGCCTCTGAGGTATTCCAGACCGCACTCTTTGACCATATTCGGATCGCTGCCATAGACTCTGGTATTGGTGATCGGGTTGCGCCAGTTCATGTCGATATCCACCACCGGAGCAAACGCATAGGTCACGCCTACCGCCCTTGCTTCGGCACCGCAGATATCGCCCAGGTTGTATGCTTCATGAGGATCACCGGTCGCGGCGATTCCGATCTGGTTGGAGAAGAACGTGCCATCTACGGCAACGCCCTGTCCGCCGAATTCCATATTCGCAGCCACCAGCAGCGGCACTTTGACTTCCTTCTGCATGAGATCGTTTCTTTCCTTGATCTCTTTGGCCGGACCCGGCCTGTGCATGATGCCGCCGTAATGGACTTTCTTATACAGATCAAGCAGTTCCTCGTCGCTCTTGCCGAAGCCGACGATCAGCAGGGTCTGTCCACACTTTTCTTCCAGTGTCATACTGTTCAAAGTGTCGTAGACCCATTTCTCCTGTTCATCATTCAAGTAAAAAGGTTTTGCTTTCAGATCGACCATTTCAGTTTTCCTCCATCAAATCGACTAATTCATACAGATCGCTGATTGTATGATCGCATTTCTCATAGTTCGTCGCATCTCCGATCCCCACTGCCGTCATGCCTGCGGCTTTCGCGGCATCGATCCCGGCATAGGCGTCGTCCACGACGGTGCAGTCCTCAGGTTCAAGACCCAGGAATTCCGATGCCTTCAGGAAGACCTCCGGATGCGGTTTGGAGTGCGTGATATTGTTTCCGTCGGAGATCGCATCGAAAACATCCTCGATCCCCAACTGCCTCAGGATGGTCCTTGTATTCTTGCTGGAAGAACCGATCGCTACCTTGATGCCTTTTTCCTTCAAAGCAGCTATCGTCTCTACCGCATGATCGAAGAGATCCTTCGGACTTAATTCTTTTAATGATTCTTTGTAGATATCATTCTTGGCTTCCGCCAGTTTTTCTTTTTCTTCCTGAGAATACTCTCTGTCGCTTCGCTCCAGAACGATTTCCAGCGAAGCCATCCTCGAGACGCCTCTCAGACGGTTGTTTATTTCTTCATCGAAATAGATCCCTTCCTGATCAGCGATGGCCTTCCAGGCTTTGTAATGAAGCTTATCTGTCGAGATCAGTACGCCGTCGAGATCGAATATGACCGCCTTACTCATGTCTCTTGGATTTTGCGCGTCTGGACTTCGTGAGGCTGTCGACGACGATCGCCACGACCAGCATCGATCCTTTGAAGATATCCTGCGCGTTCGAAGACATGTTCATCATGTTCAGTCCGACGTTCAATGCGCCGATGATGATGACACCGGTAACCAGGCCGGAAGTCTTGCCCTGACCGCCCATGATGGAAACGCCACCCAGGACAGCCGCCGAGATGATATCCGAGCTGATGGAACCGCCTGCCGTCGGAGAACCGCAGAACGTTCTTGACATCGCGACCAGACCGGCCAGACCGGCCATGACTGCTGCAATCGCGGAAGTGATATATTTGATCTTCTTGGTGTTGATACCGGAAAGTCTGGCAACTTCGTTGTTTCCGCCGACTGCCATGATGTATCTTCCCAGATAAGTCTTATTCAGCATGAATGCGACGACAAACGCCAAAGCGATAAAGATGATTGTCGAAATCGGAACGACACCGATATAACCCTGACCGATCCATTTGATGTTGTCAGGCAGACCGTACAATGTCTTATTGCCGGAGATGATGACGTTCAAGCCGTTGATCGCCGTCTGCATGGCGATGGATATGATCAGTCTTGGCACATTGAACTGTATCGTGATCCAGCAGGTAAAGCAGGAAATCAATGCGGCACAGATCAGCGATACCAGCATGATCAGATAGATCGGTAATCCCGTCTTGGCATAGACTGAAGCCGTGAACACGCCGGTGAACGCATAGAGCGCACCCATCGAGAAATCAAGCTCGCCCGTGATCAGCAGGCACGAGATACCCAGACAGGCAATGCCTGTGGTAGAAACCTGTCTTACGACCGAGATCAGGTTCTTCTGTGACAAGAAACGGCTGTTCATGATGGTGAAGAAGATCACCAGGATCAACAGAATGATCTGGGGGATAAATTTAGTGATTGTTTGTCTTATCTTATCTGATTTATTCATTGTTTACCTCTTTCCTGATGCCAAATCGAGAAGGACTTCTTTGTTGTATTGGTCTTTGCTGAGAGAGCCGGCAATTTCTCCCTCGGACATGACGATGATCCTGTCGGCCAGGCCCATGATCTCTTCATTCTCTGAAGAGACGATGATGATGGAACATCCTTCCTTGGCCAGTTCATCGATCATCATATAGATCTCGTGTTTCGTACCGACATCGATGCCTCTAGTCGGCTCATCGAACATGATGATGTCGCTGTTGGTCGCCAGCCACTTGGCAACGATCAGCTTCTGCTGGTTGCCGCCGCTCAGATACTGAGCCAGCTGCTGGTAGTTCGGGGTCTTGACCTGCAGTTTCTGACAGAAACTGTCGATGCATTCTTCTTCCTGTTTCTTATCGATGACACCGAGCTTGGAGAAACGTTTGAGACTCGGCAGCGAGATATTGAAACCGACCGGGAAATTCAGGAACAGGCCTGTTCTCTTGCGGTCTTCCGGAAGCAGCGCCAGACCCTGATCGATCGCGTCCCAAGGCTGTTTGCCGGTGAACGGCTTGCCCTTGATCTCGATCGTGCCCGACTCGTGCGGTTCCTTGTTGAACAACATTTCCATCAGTTCCGTACGTCCTGCGCCGACCAGTCCGGCAAAGCCCAGGATCTCGCCTTTATGCAATTCGAACGAAATATCATGGTCGCCGTTGCCGGTCAGATGTTCGACCTTCAGTACGACCTCATCCGTCGAGATATCTTCCCGATCCGGAATGTAGTTGCCCAGGTCTCTGCCGATCATCATCTTGATCAGTTCTTCACGGCTGGTATCCTTGATCAGCGTTTCGCCTTCGTATTCGCCGTCGCGCATGACCACGGCCCTGTCGCAGATCTCAAAGATCTCCTCCAGACGATGGGAAATGTAGATGAAGGAGACTCCCTGCGCTTTCAGCTTACGGATGATGCTGAAGAGGGTTTCCGTTTCCTTGGTTGTCAGCGGCGCTGTCGGTTCATCCAGGATAAGTATCTTCAGGTTCTGGGCCGTTGCCTTGGCGATCTCGACGATCTGTCCCTTGGCCGGAGACAGGCTGGCGATGGAAGCCTTCGGATCGATATCGACGCCGAAAGAATCAAAGATCTCCTGCGCTCTTCTGAGCATCTCCTGATAATCGACGATGACGCCGTTGCCAGGCAGGTTGCCCATGAAGACATTCTCGACGACCGGCAGGTTCTCTGCCAGGTTCTGTTCCTGATAGACCGCGCCGACGCCGTTTTCCTTGGCTTGTTTCGGGGTGATCATTTCATAATCATGATCGAAGAGTCTGATCGTTCCGCTGGTCGGAACATTCGCTCCGGTCAAGCACTTTACTAAAGTCGATTTCCCTGCTCCATTTTGACCAAGGAGGGCCAATACCTCGCCCTCCTTCAGATCAAATGATACGCCTTTCAGTGCTTGGACTCCGGGAAACTCTTTAGTGATGTTTTTAAACTCTAGAATCGTGTTTTCCATAATGAGTCCTTTTTAATGATTGGTGTTAGATTGTGTGTTTCTTACTGGTAATCCTTGACATTCGTCCAGTCGACGAAATCTTTCTTGGCAGGAACATTTTCCATCTTGCCGTTTTCGATCCAGTTGACCAGCTGTAAGCCGATGTTGTAACCGGTCTGGTAAGTGTTGCCTAATGCGCAGCCTCTGTAAGGATTGCTGTCATCGGCGATCATTTCCAGAGAAGTAGCGTCACCCTCGGAAGAGTAGACCAGGTATTCGCTGGTATCGCCAACTGCAGAAATCAGCGTGTTGGATGCAACGATCGCGAAATCGTTGTTGTAGCAGAAGAAGAATCTCGGATTCTCATACGTATTCAGGACGGTTTCAACCAGGTTGGAAACGCCTTCTGCGTCATCGCTGATGTAGTAGTTCGCGAAGGAAATGCCTGTACCTTCGAAATGGCTTTCTGCCGTTGCGATGAATGACTTCAGCGTTTCATACTGCTGAGAGCCTTCTGCATCGGAACCGGCCGGGAACAGACCTACGACCTGCGCGTCAGTGATGCCTTTTTCAGCGGCATATCTGTCGACTGCATCCAGGAACGCAGCAATGATGCCGTCATTGTCTTCGACCAGCCACGCTTCAACGCCATCGGCATAACCCTGAGAGAAGATACCCAGACCTTCATAAGTCGCATTTCTTTCATTGACCAGAGCTTCCGTAGCGCCACCCAGGAAGTACATAGCCTTGACATCGTTGGTAGCCAGCTGATCCAGTGCAGCCAGTTCCTGTTCTGCATCGAAGAAAGCGCTGATGGTCATCGTTTCATAACCCTTGTCTTTTGCAGCAGCTATGATACCGTCATTCATCTGAATGCAGTAGTCGTTATCCAGAGAGATCGTGGAAACGCCGACTTTCGCTTTGACTTCATCGCCGCCGCCTTCGTTACCGCCCTCGTTTGAGCAAGCGCCTAATGATAAAGCGAGCAATAATACAAATAAAACAGATAATAACTTTTTCATGTTTGTCCTCCTAGTTATTTCTGTCTTTATTATCCAATGATATGTAAGCGCTTAATATTATGTTTTTTTACGTTTTTTTGTGTTTTTTTCTTGTTTCAGATCCGATAGATGCCGCTGTAGCCGTATGAGAAGTAGCTTTCCCGGTCTGCCATGACGATGACGATCTTGCCCTGTCTGGCCAGAGTTTCCGCCTGATCGCGGTACCGTTCGACGTTTTTAGAGTCGTTGTTACCTAAAGGCCAGAAGAAAATGATCACGTCAGGGTTGATCATCAGCCATCTCGCCAGCATGATCTCGTACTTCTGTTCATAGGATAAGCCGTAGCAGTCTTTCGCTTCGATGATGTCCCGGCAGTTCTTGAGGATCTCATATTTGTTTACGATGTGGCCGAAAAGATATTCCGCGGAACCTTTCTCATAAAGCTGTTTCTTTCGAGATGCCGTCAGCGTCAGCATCGTCGCATTATCGGCGGGACTGAGGTTTTCCACTACCAGATGATCGGCCTTCTCCTTGATGATGAGGGCGATCTTCTGCCTGACGAAGTCCTTTATGTTTCTGATCCCGATCTTCTGTCCGTTCAGAAAGATTTCATAGTTCTCCTGCAAGGCTCTCATGGCTTCAAGAGAAGATCTTTTGCCCGTATATGCTCCATCATCCGCCAATGCGATGATCTCGCCGCCATATGCCTCGATATAAACGTTACCATTCTTCCGGATCAGCAGGTGGTTGTCTGTAAACAGCCTCGTCTGATACTCCTCGCGCGGAATGAATTCCCGTCCGAAGATCGCCCGGATCACGTAGTCGTAATCGCTGAATTTCTGAGGATCTTCGATGATTGTGGAAGAGACTCCTTTACGGAAAATGATGGTCCGATCCATGACCTTTGCCAGAGGGCTGTACATGTCATCCATCGAATAGACGACGGTGATGCCCCGTTTTTTCAGATCGATGATGATCTTCTGCAGCTGATCGATCTCCTCTTCATCGAAACAGTATTCACTCACACGCGAAAGGAAAATCAGCTTCGCCCCTCGGCCGATACAACGGATGATCTCGATTTTCTTCCTGCTGAACGCATTCAGTTCAGCCAGGTCGCTTTCAGGATCGATGCCGTATCGTTCAAGCAGTTCCTTATAACGGGGAAAATCATAATTCAGAACAGAAAACAGATTCTGCGGCGCATCACCAAGAAACAGGTTGTCCAGAAGAGAGAGTTCCTCGTTCAAGCGGGAACGGCTGTTGACGCAATAAATGCCGCCGGCGATCGTATCTTCCAGATCGTGAAGGACGATCTTCCTGCCTTCCATCAGGATCTCTCCCCCATAGTTCTCCGCGTCTCCCTCGAAAAGCTTCTCCATCGCCCTGACACCGGAATTCATCAGTCCCGCAAAGATCACCGCTTCCCCTTCATATAAAGTAAAAGAAGCATCGCTCAGGATGCCGTAATTGTAATCTTCCACTGCCAGATGCTTAAAGCGTATCCGTTCCTGTTTCATCTTTTCTTTTCAAAGGCAAAGTGATCGTCACATCCGTACCGATATCCGGTGTCGAATCGATATGTAGATCCCCTTCTTCTCCCAGATACATCTTCAGACGGGCCGCCACGTTAGGCAAGGCGATGCCGACATCATTCACGTGATAGCCTTCTTCGTTTCTTGCGTGAGGATCGATAAACATTTCATTAAGACTTCGCACCGTCTCGTCATTCATGCCAACGCCGTTATCGGAAACCTTGATCACGAAACTGTGACCGGTATTGATATATTTCATCGTCAGTATTCCGCCCTTTCGCCTTGATTTCAAGCCATGCGATACGGCATTCTCCACCAGCGGCTGCAAAGTGAACTTCGGAATCAGGATCTGCAGCAGATCGTTATTGGAACACTCGAAGATCTCTTCGAACTGGTATTTTCCCGGGAAACGCTGTTCCTGGATGTTCATGTAGCGGCGGATCTGTTCGATCTCGCTCTGGATATTGACCAGCGAGGAAGAGAAATCCATGTTGTATTTGAACATCGAAGACAAGGCAGCCACGACATTGGACACATCCTCGCAGTCCCGTTCGATGGCCATGCCCCGGATCGTATCCAGGGTGTTGTAAAGGAAATGCGGGTTGATCTGGCTCTGCAGGGCGTTGAGCTGCTCCTTCTGCTTTTCCAGTTCCACATCCCGGATCCTGCGGTTGGACTCGTCGAGATCCCGGATCAGTGCCGCATTGTTTCCGGCATCGATGATGAACTTGAAACCGATGATGGCTCCGATCAAGGAAACGATCAGCACCGGAATCAGCAGTCTCCTATCGATCGTTACAAAAAACTGCAATACGGATATTACCGCCAGCAAGCCGAAAGAAGCGCCTGTGATCACGACGCCTTTGTGGTCCTGCCTGGGTAGATCGTTCCTGTCCGCCATCATTCTCCGATCTTCAGCTGATGCAGCCTGCGGAATTCTCCGGGAGAGATCTTGGTTTCCTTCTTGAACAGGATAGAGAAGTAGCCCGCATCATTGTATCCTACGGCATTGGCTACCTCATTGAGATTATATTTCGAAGAACGAAGCAGCTTCTTGGCTTCTTCGATCCTGACATTGATCAGATACTGGTTGAACCCGATGCCCGTTTCTTTCTTGAAGATGGTACTCAGATGAGTCGGGGAGATATTCAGCTGATAGGCAACCGTTTCCAGCGAAATCTTCTCGGCATAATGGTTTGTAAGATATTCCTGGGTCTGCTGCACATAGATATTGAGATTGCTCTTCTTCTTGGAAAGACAGCTATCCATCAGTTCCGTCGTAAAGTCATACAGGCTTCTTTCCAGTTCGTTGACGGTGCGGCAGTTCTCATAAGCGGTGATCGCCCGCTTGCGGACATTGTCTTTGTTTTCCTTGTTTTCGGCCAGATCATAGACCGTATCGTTGATCTTATCGACAAAGAGGAAATAATAGGTCGTCATCAGCTGCGGCTTTTCTCTGATCTCTTCCTGCTTCGAACGGAAAAAGTCCCTGAGCATGACAATGACCGCATCGCTGTCTACCGTCTGTATCTGGTTGATCAAGGTATTCTCCTCGTTCACGGACAGTTCTGCCGTCACATAGGCAGCCTCTCCATCCTCCGCATAGAAACAGCGGATATCCGGGGAAGCAAAACGGTTGACCAGCACAGTCGTCGCCTCGTCCTTCTGCCGGCTCAGATGACAGGCATCATACTCCCTGGTAGAAATCCCGAAATAAGTGAAACAGGAATACATGGCATCCATTTTGATGCACACATCGCGCAGGATCCCGTCGAACAGAGTCTTAACCGGTTTCTTGTCGTCGTTCCTGAAGTTGATGATGGTGGTGATGCTGTTCTGCGAGACATCGAAACACTCGAGATCGTAGCTGTATTCCTTCAATCTGCGCTTCAGCTCTTCCGTGAAGGTGTTCGAGATTTCCGATAATTCAGCCGACTTGATATCGAGTTTCGTAAAGATCGTATGCATCAGCACGAAACAGCCATAAGCGAAATGATAGCGGTAGGAACGGTTGATCTCCTCGATCGTTGTATTCTCGCCGATCTTGTCCAGATGATTGAACAGCTTGGCTCTGGTCGAATAGTTGACGATCACATCGTTTACGCTGCTGCTTTCATTCAGTTTGTTTACGACGCTCTGCAGCGTGTCGTTCAGATCCTTCTGATCGATCGGTTTCAGCAGATAATTGTTCACCCCGTACCTGATCGCGGTCTGGGCATAGTCGAAATTGCGGAAACCGCTGATGATGATGCACTGGCAGGAAGGATGTTTCTCCTTGATGATGCGGATCGCCTCCAGGCCATTGAGATCTCCCATCTCGATATCGCAAAGCAGGATATCCGCAGGATCCTCTTCAAAACCCTCCAGCAGACTCTCGCCGTCATTAAAAACACCGGCAAGTTCCAGTCCCAGTCTGTCCCATTCGATCAGATGTTTCAGCAATGAACAGATATGTATTTCGTCGTCCGCAATGATTACTTTCATTGTTTTCTATCTTCTATCTGTATTCTATTTTACTACTTTTCGCTTTTCCGATAAAAGCCGGAATATCCTGAGGTGTTATAATCATAACAAGGTGATTATTTTGAAAAAACATGGAAACAAGATGATACTGCTTATGGCTGTGCTCATGCTGTGCGGATGTGCGGGAACGGCTGCGGAACCTGAGCCGCAAAACGATGCGATCGTCCGTCCCGAAGACGACGATAAAGCGATGCTTCCCCGCTACCGCTACGAGTTGAAAGACGTCAGGGCAGTCAACGGACGTCAGGGCATCTGCGCCGAAGGAGATTGCTACTGGGTCAGCGGTTCGACGACACTGACCAAATATGACAAAGACTTCAATATCATCAAGGAAAACGATCATCCGTTCGAGGGTTATGAATTCGAAGTCAATCACATCGGCGATATCGATGTCTACAACAACGAACTCTATCTCGGCGTGGAATATTTCATGGATGGCGTTGGCAGGAATATACAGGTCGCTGTCTATGACGGAGATACTCTGGAACTGAAGCGGGTCTTCCCATTCAACGCAGAAACCGGACAGCTGGAATGCTCCGGCATCGCGGTCGACTACGATTCCCGCATCGTCTATATGACTTCCTGGGTCGACAACGAATCCAGTTCCTATCTCTATATGTATGACCTGGATACGACGGAATATCTCGGCCGCATGCATCTTCAGCCTTATCCCGAATGGCTGCAGGGCGTCGCCTACTACGACGGCTATCTCTATGTGACCTGCGACGACGGCGTTGCGGATGACGGAGACCCCGATCACATGTACCGGATCAATGTCAGAGAAGACAAGACATCAGCCAATGTCGTACTGGAACGCACCTTCGATGACGTGATCCTGCAGGGCGAGATCGAAGGACTGACTTTCGACAAAGAAAAAGGCCTCTTCCTTCTGCTATACAACCGCGGAGCCCGCATCGTTCTGGGCATGCCCAAGGGCTTCTACGAAGGTTACAGCGAAGAGATCCACGAGGTCTTCCTCTATGAGATAAAAGAAAGATAACTAGATCCGGATCGTCAGTACATTCAATCCCAGGATGTTCTGATAATTGATATCATCACTCATCTGATAGATCATCCGGATACCGATATTCTTCACAAGATCATCCCCTGCGGTGATCTTGTTTCGTTCCTGAGGATCGAAAGCGACACAGTCATCCTTGATTCTTAAGATGATATCATCCTCCTTGTGCGCGACACGGATATCGACGCTGTGTTTTTTATTATCCTTATGGAAGCCATGCTCGATGACGTTCCCTGCCATCTCTTCCATTGCCAGACCCGCCAGATAAGCCCGGCGATCATCGATTCCCTTGTCTTTGCAGAAATTCTGTATCTGCTGTGCTACCTTTACGACCTCATCCATGCTGCTGAGATTCAGATCGATCCTCTCCTCTTCCGCAACACCGAAATCTTCCGGAATCATCAGAAGATCATCCAGGCTTCGAGGAAAACGTTTCTTCATGAAACAGGCATAGAAGATGATATACAGCGTCGTGACGACACCGTTCAGGACATTCGCCCAGGCGACGCCTTGGATTCCCATCCTGCCGATCAGCAGCCAGGAAAACAGACCGACACAGACGACGCCATCCAGCAGAGACAGCACATTCACATAAACCTGCTTGTTCGAAGCCTGACCGTAGCAGGCGAAATGCATCATCATGATGCTGAAACCCATGCACAAAGGCAGGATGCGCAGGCAGGAGGCCATCCAGATATGCACCAGAGAAGCCGTATCTTTGAAATAGATGGAAGCCAGCGGTCCGGCAAAAACGATGATCAGCGCATCGATAGCGAGCATCAGAGGGATATAACACGCGAACATGACTTTGAAGATATCGCAAAGAGTCTGACGGTCTTCTTCGCCGACGCTCACGCTGATCAGAAGACGCGATACCGCCAGCATTCCTCCGGGAATGGCCCAGAAGAAGCTCATGATATTGTTTGCCGAACCGAACGCCGACAGACCGATGCTGCCTGTATATGCCGTCAACAGTCCGTTGACAATGAAACCGCGGACCGTCTGATAAAGCGTGCTTGCGGCACCGGAAAAACCGATCCTGACGATCTCGCTGCAGCGTTTCCAGGAAAACCTTCCCATACGTATCTTCAGCAGCGATTTCCTGCTGAAGAAATACTGTATCTGTACCAGCAGGAAAATCCAAAGGCCAAGGGAAGAAGCCAGAGACAGACCGAATTCTTCCAGTCTCAGCACTTGGACAAAGACATAGTTCAGAATGATATTCACAAGGATATAAACCAGGCTTGCCAGCATCGTCCGGTTCCCTCTGTTCTCCATGGAAAGAAAGGCAGGAAGCTGGTTGCCCAGAAACAGCGGGATCAGGCCGATCGCCTGGCCCAGGAGATAACGGTTGAAGATGGGACGCAGCACGGCATCCTTCGTAAAGATTCCCGTCAGATCAAACAGGCTCATTCCCGCAAACGCCGCAGCAAAGAGAATGGAAATCGCCATACTCAGCATCAGACCCAAAGAAAAGACTTCCTGCAGTTTCTCCTGCTGATTCGAACCGAGATACTTGCCGCAGATGATGACACAGCCTCCCGCCAGAATCGTATAGATCGCCACCAGAAGCATGCCGAGCGGACTGTAAAGAGCAACGGCGCTCATCGCATCGATTCCCACATAATTGCTCGCAAAATAACCGGAAACGATCCCGTTGATCGCACCGACCAGAGCCAGCAGGATCTGTACAGGCAAAAGGCGGAACATCAGTTTCCGGATGATCCGTGTGCTGTTCTGTTTTGTGTTCATGTTTTATTTGAAAAGGATCAGCGCCATGACGACACAGTCTTCTTCTTCGACATTCGTCATCGCATGACTCTGTCCGTCCTTGCAGATGACGGTATCTCCCGCATGGATCACATACTCTTCCCCGTCATCGTTATAGATCGCCTGACCTTTGATCACCGTAAAGATCTCTTCCTCGTTCTCATGAAGATGGAACCCGACACCGCAGTTCTGTTTCAGCGTCAGCTCGGCATACAGCCTTCCCTTTTCATAAAGTTCTTCTTTCGGACAGACATCCTTGATGATGACCTTGCCCGGTCCCTCACGCATCGCAATTCTTTCTTTGATGGCTCTTTCTTCGTTTTTTATCAGCATAATGACTCCTTGTATCCCATAAGATAATCTATAATTTAATTATAAAGGAAATATGACCATGAAACACTACATGCCCTCCAGGATCCTGACCGGAATTGGGATCCTGCAGAAACACAAAGAAGTATTCCCTGCTTTCGGAAAACGCTGCTGCATCATCACTTCGAAGAACTCAGGAAGATTGTCCGGTGCGCTCGATGACCTGACGGAAATCCTGGAAGAATATTCCATCGATTACTTCGTTTATGATCAGATCAGTCAGAACCCGACCGTGGTTTCCTGTATCAAAGCAGGAAGGAAGGCCTATGAATTCAAGGCGGATTTTATCGCAGGTGTCGGAGGAGGTTCCGTGCTGGATGCATCCAAGACGGCAGCTGTCGTTGCGGCAAATCCCGAATTGACCGAAGAGCTCATCTACAAACAGTCCTGGAACAGTAAACCTGTCCCGCTGATCCTGATCGGAACCACGGCAGGAACGGGATCCGAAGTGACCTACGTCTCCGTCATGACCAACAAGGATGGCATCAAGAAATCGATCCACAACGACGACCTCTATGCGAAGTATGCGTTTGGCGATCCAAACTACACCATCTCCATGCCGGAACATATCCGCATTTCGACAGCGATCGATGCCCTGGCGCATCTTATCGAATCCTACTTCAACAACAATGCGAATGACATCTCCAGGGCTTATTCTCTTCAGGGCGTAAGGATCCTGTATCCGAAGCTGAAACTTCTGAAAGAACACAAAGAACTGAACAAGGAAGACCGCGAGATCATATACAACGCTTCCATCCTGGGCGGTCTGGCGATCAATATCACAGGTACCGTTTTCTGCCATACGTTAGGCTACTACTTCACCGAAAAGTATCATCTGCTTCATGGCTTTGCCTGCGCTTTGTTTACCAACGAACTGCTGGATTACGAATACACGCATCATCAGGAATACTGCGACGTGTTCTTCCATGCGTTACAGATCGACCGGGACGAGATGAAAGAAACGATCCGCTCCCTGCTGCCGGAAACAGACATCCATCTCAGTGAAGAAGAGATCCAGGCCATGCTTCCCCGCTATACCGATAACGGTTCCGTAAAGAACACCTACGGAGCGATGACCGTCGATGATATCGAAACGATCCTGAAAAGACTATAAAACGACCCGCAAGGGCCGTTTCATTATCTTCTGTAATACTTCTTCTTTTTCTTTCTGTACTGCTGCTTCTGTTTCCGTTCGATCAGATAGATGCCCGCTCCGACCGCGATCGCAATGATGATATCCGCGATCCATTCCGGTTCGAAAGGCTTGCCCGATCGTTTCGCCTGCAGCTTCTCTCCCAGAAGCGTCAGCAGAAAAATCAGAACGGCATAAAACAGAGACTTGCCGAGAGCTTCCATCTTTTGTTTCATGCGACAGCTCCTTTTCTGATTCTCTTATTTCGTCACATGGATCGTATAAGTCTCTGAACTGACTTCCGGATACAGATCCTCGTCTTCAAAAGTGAAATAGACCTCAACATCCCTGTCAGCGCTGACCGGATCCGCCCACAGACGGCCCTTGTTGTCATACTTCAGGATCGGATCGCTCACATGGATATCGGCCATCAGCCTAAGATCCGTATACGTGACATTCCAGTTCTCGCACACCGTCTTATAGACATCGAAATAGATATACTCTCCACTGCCGCCCTTCACGGTATCGCTGTAGATCTTTGAATCCATGGTCGCACCCTCGACACAGACATCGACCGTCGCGCTGACTCCGTTCGGAGCCTTGATCGTAATCGTCGCCACGCCCGGATGCTTCGCATAGATCTTGTTTCCGCTATCGACCTTCACGATCTCCGGATCGCTCGAAGTATAAGTCAGCCCCTTCGTATCCGCCGTCTCCGGAACGACCTTGACCTTGATTTCCTCCGGATTCCCCAGTTTCGTAACGATCTTATCCTTCTCCGGCTTGATCTCGGTGATCTCGTTGGATCTTGTTTCAAAGCCGACCGTGATCTTCTGGCTTCCGCAAGTCACTTCGATCGTCGTCTTCCCCGGCTTTCCCGTTGCGACATTGCCGTTCTCATCGATCGTTACGATCGATTCATCGTTCGACTTGTATGTCATCTTATCCGTCGTATTCTCCGGAATCGGCTTGATGTTGAGGTGCCATGACTTGGTTCCTTCTTCCGCCCAGTAATTGCTGTATTCGGTAAAGATCGCCGTACAAGGGATGTCGTTGGAAGCGTCTTCTTTCCCATCGTCCTTCTTGCCGCTTCCGGAATCCTCTCCTGAAGAATAGCCTTTGCTTTCATCCGTCGTAAAACTGTCCCCCGATCTTGAACCGGAAAGACCCGTCTTCAGGACCATCGTTCCGTCTTCCTGCAGTTCGAAAATGATCTTACCCGAAAAACCATCCGTCGCCTCCAGGGTACAGACATTCTCCTTCACAGACCAGCTGCCGCTGATATCATACGGTCCCGTCGATGAATTGTCGGTAAAGACGAAACTTCCATCCTTGCCGAACCACACTTTCGAATGATCCTTGCTTCCATAGGCATCCGCAGTGTCATAGAACGTTTTGCCGCCAAGATCGCTCACCGTTTCTTCCGGCTTCTTCGTGCAGCCGGCAAGCATGAGTACGATCATCAGCAATGCCAACAGTTTTCTCATAAGTTCACCTTCCTTTCCGGTGTATCTATGATCAGAGATCGATATCATTTGAACTCTTCTTGTTCTTGAGATCCTTCATCAGTTCCTGATAAGCCTCGACATGCTCTTTCGTATAACCCACACGGATCTCCGGGTTGCGTTCCAAAAGGGCATCCATCAGTTCCGTATGACTGCTCTGTGTCGCTTCTCTTTTCTTCTTGCCAAACGCAGGGGAATTGAAACAGCTGATGTTTCTTCCATCCTTTGTGACGACATTCAGATAGTCGTAGTCATGAATGCCGTTGGTACGATGGCTTGTCACATACATCCAGAAGATATCCTCATACCTGACCGCATTGACGGTACCCTTGGTATTGACCAGATAGTTCTTCGTCAGATAGAGGGAATCTTTATCATAGACGACCGTTTCCGGATCGTTGATCTCATCCATGATCGCATTCCCACCGAAAGAATCTTCCGACAGGACATTGAAACTTTTGCGGCTGCTTAAGCCAAGCGGCAGGACGATCACGCCAAACAGCGCTGCCAGGAATGCCCCCATAACAAACGTGCTGTTCAGATTCCACCATCCGCCCAGCCCCTTGACCGAAGACGTCCTTCCTGATTCCAGCATCAGATCGCCAAAGATATCTTCAAAATCCGACATCTTCACATTCGCATCCGTATAATCCTCATTCAGTGACTCGATCGCATACTCTTTGAGCTCTTCCGGAATCTCTCTGGTATAGCCCCAGATACGGATCTCTTCCTTGTCATCGAACTGATCCGCGAAATAATCCCAATCCTTTTCCTTGATCGAAATGATGTAGTAGAAATCATCGTCATAGGCGATATAGTAACCCAGATCATCGCCATAAGTAGCGATCTGATAGAAACCTGTCGTATCCAGATAAGCGATGCGATTCACGCGGTCGTCGTCATAGGAAACGATGTAGTTGTTCAAATGTTCCGCATTCTTATTGTTCTGTACCGTCCTGACGCAGGATATTGCCATCAGTACCAGTGCCAGCACCAGCAGGATCGCGCCAATGATCGCGCTTGTTGTGGCTTTCTTGTATTCCTTATCGATATGTGCATTGTTAAACATGGTTCTTCTCCTTTATTTTCATCGCAGCATATATTCCATCAGCAGCAGATATGTGTTTTTCAGACCATCGACATGCGTACGCTCATAGCCGTGGGAATTCGCCGTTCCCGGGCCGATCGCCGCATGCCTGATATCATAACCCGCCAGGACTGTGGCATCGCCATCGGTTCCGTAATGCGGCGTAAACACATCCATGACATAATCTATCTTCGCACTGATGGCACATTCCCTGAGCTCGTTGGTCATGACATCGTGATACGGGAAACGGGAATCTTTCGCAAAGATCGATACCTTCCGTTCATCGGAATTCTGTTCCGGGCCGATCGGCGCGATATCCAGGGCCAGGAAATCTTTCGTTCCTTCCGGCAGGAAAGTCGTGCCATGGCCGATCTCTTCGTACATCGCGAAATAGGCATAGATCTTGCGATTGAGCTTCTTGCCGCTCTCCTTGAGCTGCTTCATTGCCCCCAGCAATACCGCGACACAGGCTTTGTCGTCCACGAAACGCGATTTCAGATATCCGTTCGACATCATGAAACGCGGCTCCAGTCCGATGAAATCTCCTGTTTCGATCCCCAGCTTACGGACTTCTTCCGGATCATGCACATCGTTGTCCAGTACGACACAGACATTCTTGCGGAAGTCCGGCAAGACGTCTCTTAGTTCTTCCTCTGTCACATGCAAAGAATTCGGGATGCGGCAGATCGCTCCGGTATAGACCTTTCCGTCACGGGTATGGACATTCACATTCTCCGTCACGCAATACAAAGGATACAGGCCTCCGACCGAACACACGTTCAGCGTTCCATCCGCATTGATATGACGCACCATCAGGCCGATATCATCCAGATGCGCACTAACTACCAGCGGATTTCCTTCCCCGCCCAGGTCGACGATCACGCCGCCCTTATGCGTCACTTCACAGCTGTAGCCGATCTCGGCGATCATCTCGCAGATCAGCTTCTGTATTTCCTCATACTGACCCGTCGTGCTGTCGACTTTCAGCAGTCTCTGAAATGATTCGATACAGTATTTCTCATCAAATTCCATATACTCTCCCCTTTATTCCTCATAGTAATTGATCATCTCTTCCGCCATCTGCTCCTCGGGATCGACTTCCCAGACATCGCACGCAAACACGAACGGATCATCGATCTCTTTTGTTTCAAGTTCATCGCTTCCGGCAGGAGACTCATATCTTCCGCAGTCGTTTCCATAATCTTCCGACGCATAATCGATCCTGACCTCTGCATCGGGATACTTCTCTGTCAGTTTCCGATAGACAGGTAACGGTACCGTCTTCAAAACATCGAACGAATACTCCGCCCATGTTCCGTTGCGGTATACGATCAGATCTGTTTCTTCGCAGTCTTGCGAAGTTCCCCATTTCTTGAAAGGATCTTCTCCTTCCAAAGGAAGGATCCTCTCGAAACGGATCGGATCCTGCTCGGTACCCAGCTCCTCCGTGATCTCTCTGATCCTCTTTGGATCAGAGATAAAAGTCAGTTTCGTTCTTATGTATTGTTTCATGTTCTATCCTTTATTCCATTATATTATACAAAAAGCAGCATTTCACTGCTGCCTGTTTCTGACATAGTCACAGATCTTAAGAATGATCCCGTTATCCTTGTTTTCATCGAATTTCCGGGCAAAGAGACGATCGCTTTGAATCAGCGCATCGTAATCCTCGACGGTAAAAGTATAAGGACCTCCATCTCCGGGTTTCCGTTTCCAGTCGATATATCTGTAATTGTCCGCAACGATCCTGTCTTTGAATTCAGAATTCATTGCCAGCGTCTGTATCACGAATTCATCGGAAAACAGCGAATGGTTCAGCAGTCTTCGTACCATCTTCTTCTGAGACAGCACATAACGGATGAAATCATCAGTCACGCTGAAATAAGCGCTTCCTTTATAATATCTGCTGATACCTTTGGTGTTTCTCTTGATGCCAAGACGCCTCTGCACCTTCATGCTGAGGTCTTCCAGCCAACGCAACGCATCATACAGACGCCCTTCTTTCCGGCCGATGATATCCTGCAGAAAACGAAATTCTTCATGACGGTGCAAGATCTTCTTGCTGCTGTTCATCTTCTTATCGAGATTGATGAACTCTTTTCCCCGGTTCTGCCGAAAGAAATCATGGATCTCATTCTGGCTCTTCAAAGGCAGGTCGACACCCGTCAGCATGTGATAATACGCATGCTTCGTTCTGGCGGCCTCTTCCATCAGAAGATACGCGCACCTGACCATGGAAAAACCGCCCCAGGTCACATTGATCCTTCTGACCGGATACAGCTTCGCCTTCTTCAGACTGCTTCTGATCTTCTCGTAAGGAACGTTCCTGCTCTTCTTATCGATATGAAGGCAGATATCGTTACGCTCATCATCCAGCAGTTCCAGCAAGCGACATAACTGGTCAAAATTATGATGGGCCATGATCATGTAGGCATGGCGGTCATTCACATTGTCGCTGATGCGGTCGTTTTCTTGCATGAAAGACAGATCAACCTAAGAGATTGAAATCGAATTCCTTTAGCGCATCAAACAGCGCTTCCGCTTCCGCTCTGTTCAGAGTGATCCCCTTCTGCATCTTGTCTTCGGCACGGTTCCACTTACGGATATCCAGCTTCGGTCTTCCCGTTCCATAGGTGATGACATTGGCTTCGCAAGTGTAATCGCCATTCTCGCTCAGTAAAGCGACCTTCTCATTGATTTCATATTTGAATTCAGGCATCTTCTTGTCCTCCTTATCGTCTTCAGGTTGTATAACAATGATTTTACTACATTTCCGTAATTAAAATAGATATATTTAATAATATTTAATATTTTTATTATAAAAAGAAGCCATTCCCGCTTTGTTTCCTCTCCTGTTCCCTTCTTTTTTCTCAGGGTATGATATGATGAATGAAAAGGTACATGTTATGAAACTATCAAAAATCATCGGAAGCATCCTGCTTTCCATTCTGCTGATCCTCAGTGTCCTGTGCGCAGGCCTCCTTTTTACCGCATCGCAGATCTTCCAGAAAGAGAATCTGAACCCGGTCTTATCTGAAATCCAAGCCGGAGAAAAGATCCTGCCATACGAATATCTACCCGAAGACCAGGAGACCGTCGATATCTATGACGCTCTCTCGAAAGCGATCGAACCGCAGGTCGCTTTGGCCGTCAACGTCTCGGGAGACAATGCCGTCATCTGTCAGAACGGCGCCTTTGCATACGTAAAAAGCCTGCAGGACGAGAAATACGCCTACACCTCGCTGAATCCTCTCGGAGAAGATTTTGGCGTAGGCTATACCCAGACGGCAGTCGCCGACAATATCATCAGTCCGAACAAGACCATGACCTACAAGAATGTCAAAAACGAACGGGTCTGGACCAAGATGGAGCCATTGCTGCTGGAAACGATCACCGTCAAATACAAATCCGTTCTGGATGTCCTGAGACTTCAGGGTTTCTTCTGCGGCTTGAGCATCGACCAGCTCGACCCGTTTGCTTATCTGCTGCGCACCGGAAAAGAATCCGCAACGCTGCAGAACGGACTGTACCGCACGATCCAGAACAAGATCACCGAGATCTTCAATGAACATCTTCTTTCTTATATCGAATGTCTGAAAGACGGAAACCAGACCTATGAGACCATTGCTCAGCAGACATTGAACGAAACGCTGCTAAGCGAGACCTATGCTTATATCAATGATGCAGGATTCTCCGATGAAAAGATGGACCTCGACAAAGCCAATGCCTCGCTGCTACGAAGCATCACAAACCACATCGCTCCGAAACTGTATTCCTGTCTGCCTTCTTACACAGACACCGTATCCGACGTTCCTGCGACAGTGTTATCGCTGGTCAGAAAAGCGTTGGATGGCAGCCTTGTATACATCTGTCTGGCTGCGGCAGGAATCGTGCTGCTTCTGCTGCTTCTGACAGGCAAAAAGAAGGCGTTCTTCTTTATCGGGCTTTCTCTTCTGCTTACCGGCGCAGCCGCTTTCTTCAGCAAGTCTTTCTCTTTGAAACTATCCGATACCCTGACATCCGCGATGACCGATTCCGGAAGCAATCTTTTCTTCCTTATCCCGGATTTTGTGAAAGCATTCATAGATCGTTTCTCAAACCTGGGCATCTATGCCGCCATCGCCGGAGCAATCCTGTTCCTGCTGGCGTTCCTGCTAAACAGAAACAAAACGCAGGCGGAATGATCCGTTTAGATCTCTATCGATAGAAACTGCTTCCTTACGGAGACAGTTTTTTTATCGTTTCTTTTTCGGTTCCGGCAGATCGTCTGTGATCGCTTCGATCAACCGGCAAGTCAGTTCCCGGTCGTCGATATCCGCCACCAACATCTCTTTGGCTCCCTCGTAAGGGATCGCCGTCTGAATGTTTCCCGTATCCTTCAAAAGCTCCAATGCGCTTTTTGTCTTCTTCAGCAGAAAACGGTCGTCATAGATCCCGCCTATGACCTTTCCTTGCGAATAGATTACAAACTCCCCCATCATCGGACGATAAGACAGATCCAGCCGATCCGACAGCTGTTCCAGTACATAATCCAGAAAAACCTTGCCTGATGCCATGCATCCATTATATCATTTCCTTCCTCCTAATGATTTCTGTTAAGATAGTATCAACAGACAAGAGGTGCGCATCATGAAATATGCTTTTCGAAACGGAATCATCCTGGATGGGACAAGAGACATGGAACCCATCCAAAACAAGATCCTTCTGACCGACGGGGAAAAGATCAAAGACATCGTCAGCGAAGATCATGATACCGCGGGGTATGAAACCATCGATCTGGAAGGTAAGTATCTGCTTCCGGGTCTCATCAATATGCATGTCCATCTGGCAGGCAACGGCAAGCCGCAGAAGAAACAGAGAGACAACACCAAACTGGTAAACCTGCTGTTCTCGAATCCTCTGACCGCGTCCGTTGTTTATAAGATGGTGAAAGGCTATGCGCAGATCGAACTGAATAGCGGCGTCACGACAATAAGAACGGTAGGCGGCCTGAAAGATCTCGACAGCAGAGTCCAGGATGAGATCAATAACAAGAAATACAGCGGACCGCGCATCCTCTGTTCAAACGAAGGCATCTCGGTTCCGAACGGACATATGGCAGGTTCGGTAGCGATCGTTGCGCACGATTTCGAAGAAGCAAAGAAGCACATCGATCATCTAAAGGAAAAGAAAGCCGATCTGGTGAAGATTATGATTACAGGCGGAGTCATGGACGCCAAAGAAAAAGGCACGCCAGGAGAGATGAAAATGGCCCCTGCGATGATCAGAGAGATCTGCGATTATGCGCATGAACAGGGATATAAGGTTGCTGCCCATGTGGAATCCAGCGAGGGCGTAAAAGCAGCTTTAGAGAACGGTGTTGATTCCATCGAACATGGAGCCAAACCGGATAAAGAAACCATCGATCTATTCAAAAAGAGAAAAGCCTTCCTGATCACCACGTTATCCCCTGCCTTGCCATACGCATTGTTCGATCGCAGCATCTCCAACGCATCCGAAGTGGAACAGTTCAATGGCGACTTCGTCTTCCAAGGCATCATCGACTGCAGCAAAGCCGCTTTAGAAAACGGCATCCCGGTCGGCCTGGGAAACGATGTCGGCTGTCCCTGGATCTCGCAATACGATTTCTGGAGGGAACTGGTCTATTTCACGAGGTACGTCGGTGTCGACAACCGTTTCGCTTTGTATACGGCAACCCTGAACAACGCCAGACTGGCAGGGATCGACAATATTACAGGTTCCATCGAAAAAGGAAAAGATGCCGATCTTATCGTGACAGATGAAAATCCGTTGGATGATCTTCATACCTTGAGGAATGTCCGGATGGTCATGGCCAGAGGCGAACTGCTGCGTCATCCTTCGGTAAAACGCAATCCTGTTGTCGATCAAGAACTGGATAAGTTTATCTAAAACGAACCTGTAAGCAAGAAATCAAAAACGGAGGAATCATTAGAGATTTCTCCGTTTTTTATTATTCCTGATATGCATTTTACTCTGCTTTATATCTTCTGACGATATCCTGTTCGCATTCCGTCATGATCTCTTCGATCGGTTCTCCTTCCAGATCAAGCCGTTTCGCCTTGATCAGTTCGACCTGCGGAATGCCATAGAAGTTCTCTGCCAATGCCTTCACATATCCGAAACCATATTCCTCCGGAAAGAATTCCCCTCCGGCCGTCGTGACATAATACAGCTTCTGCGCTTTACACAGGCCCTCAGGCACGCCTTCCGGCGTATAACGGAACGTGATATCGGTAACATTGATCTGCTCCAGGTAAGCCTTTAAAATCGTCGGAAACGAAAGATCCCAGTAAGGCGCGGCAATCACGATCTCATCCGCCTGCGCAAACTGTCTGGCATACCCGAACATCGGATCATCAAACGATCCTTCGTCGACAAGACGGCTTCTTTCTGTTATGAATGCTTCATCTGCCTTCGGAAAATCACAGTCGATCAGTTTTACTTCCTCATAAGGCCTATCCAATGTTTTCAGAAGACATTCCGCCAGACGTCTGGTCCTGGAATCCTTCCGTACGCATGCATCGATATACAGCAACATTTCTCTTTTCTCCCTGACTATTTCACGAAATACGCCGTCGCGATCGCTCCCGCACCGGAATAGGTACCTACCGTCGCTCCGACATAAGAGATCGGAATCTCCCGATCCGGATAAAGATCCTTATTCATCGCAATGAATTCGTTGATATTCGTATCATCGCTTCCGGAATACGCAAAAGCGATAGGCATATCGTGATCGATCCCTCCTTCATTCAGGATATAGTCCCGCATCGCCTGATAGCCTTTCTTCATTCCTCTCAGTTTTCCCAGCATGCCGACTCCGCCATCTTCGATGGTGATCAGCAGTTTTATATTCAGTGCTTCTCCTACGAATGCCGAAGTCGCAGAGATCCTTCCTCCTTTTCTGAGATTCTCCAAAGTCGCAAAGACCGCAATGATCCTGACCTTTTCCCTAGCCTTTTCCGTCAGTTCAAAGATCTCATCCAATCCCTTTCCTTCATCAGACAGTCTCTTGGCGTATTCCGCCAGCAAGCCTTCGCTGCTGCAGAAGTGTCTGCTGTCCAATACTTTTACTTTTCCCTCGAATTCCGAAGCAGCCAGCGTAGCGCTCTGGAAACAGCCCGATACGCCCGAAGAAATCGAAACATATAATACCTCATCCCCCTGATCAATTGCCTCTCTGAAGGCCTCTGTGTACGTGTACGGAGAAATCTGCGAGGTCTTAGGCAATTCCGCCTCCCGATCCATACGTTCATAGAACTCCTTCGGACTCATCGTCACGCCATCCAGGTATTCTTCTTCTCCAAAACGGAAACGCAAAGGAATGACTTTGATTCCAAGTTCTTCCGCTCTCTTCTGCGATATATCACTGCCTGAATCGGTTATGATCTTCACAGCCATATTCGTCTCCTCCTTAATATTTATCCTCACCTATATTCTAACATTCAAATACATAAACATGATTCCCTGCTTCCAAAAGAAAACGTCTTCTCAAAGAAGACGTTTATCTGATTTATTCTTCCTGATCCTTTCTTCTTCTCCTCAGCAGGAACAGCAGCAGGAACAGGAACAGGAGAGATCCTCCGCCGATCAGGATCGCCATCGGAATGAACGGCTGATCCTCTTTGTCTGGTTCCGGTTTAACGGTCGGTTCCGGATCGACGGTCGTAGGCGTGGTCGGATCATCGATATCGACCGGTTCCGTAGGTTCTGTCGGTTCAGAAGGTTCGACCGGTTCTGTCGGCTCTGCAGGTTCCGATGGAACTGCAGGCGTCGTTCCGGACTGGTTGCCTCCCGGAGTCGAAGGCCTCACTACCGGTTCACCTTCTTCGTAGACGATGACGGTCTCTCCACCTTCTCCCGTTTCGGCTCTGTGGTAGGTGAAGGTGAAGACGTTTTCATCCTCATCGTCCGAAAGGATGTGCGACTGCGTGAATTCGTTGGGAAGGTAGCCTTCCACGTACTTATAGGCAAGCACGGCCTCTTCCCCGATATTGCCATGGAACACTGAATCCGGAAGCAGCTGCGCTCCCGAAGCGTCCACATAGTGTATGGTATAAGCCACAAGATCGCCCTTGATCCTGTAGGTGGCCACAAAGACCATGTCTTCTTTTATTTCCTGCGCCTCCGCGATCCCTTCGATGCCGGAGATGTGGTACTCGTTGTTGCAGTAGTAGCGGTCATCCGTCACTACGACATCATAGTCGCCGGGGGTCCAGATCCTTTCGTTCGGATCGTTGCTGTCAGGGAAGAATTCCAGTTCCACCCTGTCTTTCTTTTGTCCGTCCGCAGGATCGATGATCTTCCCATAGTTTCCTGCCAGTAAAGTGACTTTATAGGAACTGTAGGCGTTTACCCTTTCGGTAAATAAAGGAATGATAAGAGTCAGTGCGAGCAAGATCGCAACAGCGGTATTTCTAGCCTTTTTCAGCGACTTTCTGCTAAGAAGCAGATACAGCCCTGCCAGAGCCATAAATACCAGAGAAACAAGCAGGATGAGCCTGTTACGTGTATTGACGGAATCTCTTCCTTCAATACCCGTATGAGGAACCACATAGATTATCCTCTTTCCACTCTCGATCAGTTCGGTCGCGAAGATGAATTCAAGCTGTCCCAGCACCTCCTGGTAGAGGTTGGACTGAGTCTCGCCTTCCAGTTCAAGATGGAGCTTGACCCTGATCGTCTGATTGCCTTCGATCTCTTCCAGGAAGATAAAATCATCCTTCAGAGTCTCCGTCGCTTCATGCAGACCTTCGGTACTGTCCTGACCTCCGACCTCGTTGTTGGAGTAGAGGACAGATTCCGTACCCGAGGAATTCACCAGAGACAGGTCATAGGTGTAGGCGCCATGTTTGGCGACACCCTCATCCTCGAACGAAGTCAGAGCATTGTTTTTCATCCACCAGGCGATCTTCTTGCCTGTATCATTCTTCAGAACGAATTCGATATCCGCCGTGTCCCCCGGCTGCATGCCTTTGAGAACGTCATATACCGAACTGTCATCATCATTGCCGGTGATCGTGTAATCCCCGCCCGATGATTCAAACGTCACATCGAACGAGACCGTCTCCGCCTTTACCGTGAAAGGAAAGAGGGCGCTAAGCAGCAGTACTGCGATTGAAATCAGAATGCATCTTCTCTTCATGCTCTTTCTCCTTTCAGTCCAGAGACAGCTTTCCGTCATCCGCAATGGAGACGTCCCTGCCCCAGGCGCTCTTTATGGCGTCCTTCGCGTTGTTGATCTGAACGCCATCTACCTCCACATCCAAGCAGAAGTACTTGCCGTCATAGAGGTAATAATTCGTTACCGTCGTGTATGTCCTGTCATCGACCGTCTTGGTCTCCTTCTTCTGATAGATGAAAGTCTTGACCTCGGGATCGATCATGAACGTATCCGCAAACGGGACGCTCGTTCCGTTGTCAGGATCGAAATACTGTCCATCGCTCTTGGTCAGAGGATAGGCATAGTAGAGCACGGTCCTTTCCTTGGTCGTGTAATCCTCATCCAGGATCCAGTGATCCTCGTCGAGATTCACCAGATTCAGATCGATATAGTCAGGATCCAGAGCTCTGTTCTTGTCATCATTGAGCTCCTTATAGTTCTGGATATCGGAATCCATCCAGTAACGGTAGATCGTGACTCTGACGTACTCGTCGATCGTGCCGGAATTGGACACGGTCAGCACTTCGTTGTATTCCTGTCCGATCTTGAAATCAAGATCTTCCAGAAGATAAGCCTCTCCGTTGACGTGCCAGCTTCCTTCCGTCGAATCATTGTTTCCGCCTTCCTGAAGATAGTTCCTCCAGGCCTTCGGTTCTCCGTTCTCGTTCAGCGTGACACCGATATGATACATGTCGAAATCAGGCTGGAATTCATCGGAACGGTAATTCAGTTCCGCGCTTGCGCCTGTGATCATGGAAAGCGCAGTCCAGGCGAACACCAGAGCCGAAACGATCAGTACGGCATAGGCGATAACGATATCTTTACGTGTTCTCTTCATCATTACTCACCTCCGTTCGGATCTTCGACAAGATGGATGTTCTCGCCGGTCCAGTCAGGCGTATCTCCAATCACCGGGCAGTACTCATAGACCACGATCAGGCTGAAGTTATCCAGTCCGGTCTTATCCGCGTCGACGATCAGTTCGATCGAGGCAGATTCTCCTGCCGAGAGATATCCGTTATAGGTAAATACTTTACAACTTTCATCATCGGACTCTGTCCATTCGTTTGTATCTTTATAAGTAAGATTGTCCAATACGGCATCGACCGCGAAGGCCTTGACTCTCACATAGACGTCGCCGCTGTCTTCATCTGCGGTAAGAGTGACGAGTTTGTTTCCGTCCTCGGACGGGCCTTCCTCGAAGGTCACGCTCTCGCCGAGATGCAGCTGAGCTGTTCCCTTGATCCTCGCGTAGGTGGAGAAGTAAGCAAGAGCATTCGGAACAGAAACGATCAGGATCATCATTGCGGCCATCAGGCCGATCATCAGTTTCTTTCTCATTGTTCCGTACCTCCTTCCTCTTCTTCTACACCCGGTCCGCTGTCATCTTGTCCAAATATTCCGCCGGTATCACCGCTTGTCCATGTCCAGCCGTTGTTGCCCTGGGTGTACGTATTGGTCACGCCGTATCCGAAGATGTTGCTATCTTCATAACCATTAACGAATTCTACCACATTCTTATCAATATCTTCATCAAGGGTGATCGTCTGACTGACTTCGCCGCCCATTTCCAATTCGTAGGATCCGCCGCCGTAGACTTCGGTGATCGTCACCTCAGAACCTACCGGCAAATTTTCGATCGGTATCTCATAGACACCGGTTTCATCTATTGTCATGGAAAGGAATTCGTCGTAAATCGTTTCGTTATTATATACCGCTGTAACGTGGAATATATAAGTTACAGGACTGTGGACTTCATAGCTTATGAATGTCTTGACAATCTTGAAAGAACCGTTGCGGACATTGGTGAATACAGGGATCTCTCCTTCGCCTAATGGCGTTTCTTCACCAAGCTTATAGTACCTGACATCAAAGTCATAAACTCTGGTACCATTGAATATCACATCGACCTCAGCCATGTATTTCACCGTAGAGTATACGATATCCTCGTGTTCTCCATCGACTTCCTTGATATAGTAAGTGAACGTCTTGCCTGCGGCTGTGTTATCAAAGTAGAGTTCAGTGAAACTGATCAGCGAAGTTTCGACATCCGTCTCATCCGGACCGATCGTTTCGATGACATCGCCATCTTCATTGATTAGCTGGAATTGCAGTTCATCTTCTTCCTTGATAACATCCCCTTCGAATACTTTCTTAGCGAAAAGCTGTATGTTTCCTTCCGCCTCGATATCCTTACGGGTGTAACGGTTGGTGAATACTGCTTCGATCACAGTAGAAGAATGGATCGTACCGGTCGCATTTTCATTGGATTCCGGTATCCAGTGATTCAGGTCTGCTTCGGTAACGGTGTATGTCGCTCCATCAGGCAAACCGCTGATCACGACATACTCTCCGCCTTTCAGATTGACCGTAGAACCAGAACTTACGGTAAGCTCCTCAACGACAGTGTCATCTGCTTTATATCTGATTGCGTTGTACTCGCCAGTCAGAGCTTCTCCATCCGCATTCTTCAGTTCCACAGTGAACGTGAATTCCGAATCATCATCCGCCGGAGCATACTGTGTTACTTTCCTGATCTTCAAAGAACCAGGATTCTGTTCGTTCGTGAACAGCGGTCCATCGTCATCGTAGACGATCTCGGCTTGTAAGATACCACCGCCGATATCGTTGATCGTTACTGAGACATATTCGATGTGGTCGTCATAAGCGATCGTGTTGTCGCCTTCTTTTGGAATTTCTCTGATGATGTATTCCAGACGTTTGCCGATCTTTTCCTGATCGACCGTGATCGAATCAAATTGGACAGCGCCTGTTCCGATCCAAGGATTTTCAACTTCATTTCCTCCGTCATCGATGATCGTTTCGTTGTTATCGATCGGGTCGTTCGTCAATGTCTGTACACTTACAGCATCATCTTCCGTTCCGCCTTCCGGGATCTCTAACAGTTCGAACGTAAAGGCATCGCCTAACAGATCAGCGCCTTTCAGTTTCTTATGAGCAACGATATAGAATGAACCTTCCGCAAGATACTTGTTGTTAACAGTTGCGCTTGCCGATTCCGCAGAGACGATATCACCATTTTCATTGACGCCGCCTTCATACCGCCAGTGATCCGTAGTACTGATTTCTTCGACCACATAATGCGTACCAGCCGGCAGATTCGGAATGACGATCGTCTCGCCCGCTTTACATTTCACGATGATCGAGCCCTGACTCGGTTCCAGTACCGGATTCGGATTCTCCAGCCACTGCGCATACAGAGTCACGACATAATCTTCTTTCGCTGTCGGATTCTTCAGAACGCCGCAATCGGCATAGCTTTCTCCGGAACCATCCGGTTCGGTATTCCAGCCGATAAACATCGACTTGTCTTTCACGAAGCTGTTTCTCTTCAGCTCATGGTTGACCATCGCAATGACATTGTTCTCCGTGCTCATGGAGCCTGCGGTAGAACCGTTGCCATCGTAGACGATAGAGTAACGGGCAAGAGCATAATTATAATCCAATACTGTCTTGCCATCTTCGCCGATCGTGATCGTCTGCGGTTCCGGTGATTTGTAACCATCATAATCTTCGCCATCCTTTACGGAAGGTGTCTGACTGCTGTTCTTAGGAGCCCACAGATAATCTGTTTCATACAGGTCATAAGTACCTGTGCTGACATTCTCCTTGTAATGACGGACTTCATAGTAACGGTCATCCGTTGTCTGCCACTGGGCATACAGGATCACGGTCTTTCCATAGATCGCGATCTCATCGCTTGTGAAACCAGGTCCATAACTCGTACCTGAACCATCAGCTTTGGTATTCCATCCGGTCAGAATGTAACCATTCCTTCTGCACTGATTGATCGTTGGCGTCGTAATGGAAGTTTCTCCATCAGACAGAACGATTGGGTTGATTGTGCATGATCCTCCATTGCCGTCGAATATGACTTTTGCTTTCGAGTTATCAACCTCCCAGACCCAGGTACCGGCCATGTTGGCATTGTATGCATTATACAATTCTTCAGGCGTATAAGAACCTTGTACTGCTCCGGTGACTTCGACCCATTTGCCGGTATAAGGAGAATCGTCGCCAGTCGGCGGAGTCGGCAGATAAGGTCTGTAGCTGGTTGAATTCACATAGCCCTTAAAGCTGAACTTCGATCCAAGAACGACCTCGCTCAAGTTCGGACACTTTCTGAACATATTATCAACGATGACACCAGTGCTGTATATATTGAAATTCTCGATATTCAAATAACGGAGATTCGTGCATCCGTCAAAGATACCCTGATACCAGTCACTGCTGTTGCCGTGATGGTAATCCGATACCTTGTCGGTATTGAAGTTGCTGAGATCCAGCGATTCAAGCAGAACCAACGCATGGAACATACCGCCCATGTGAGTTACATTACGTGTATCGAAATTCGAAACATCAAGTTCTTTCAGCTTTCTGCTGTTACCGAACATACACTCCATCGTCGTAACCTTGCTGGTATTCCACTTGCTCACATCGATGGAAGTCAAGCCGGTGTTCCAGAACAAAGCGTACATATTGGTTACATTTGATGTATTCCATTTAGAAACATCCAGACCATCCAGGCTGGAACTGTCACCGAACATATAGTTGAAAGTAGTGACTTTTCCTGTATTGAAAGAAGATATGCCTTCGATGGTTTTCAGATTTCTACATACACCAAACATAAACGTCATATTCGTAACATTCGATGTATCAAAACCTGTAACATTGATCGTCTTGACAGCCGGACATCCTCTGAACATGCTGTCCATATTGGTAACATTGGTGGTCTTCATGCCCCTCAGATCGATGCTGGTAAGGCTCGGATAGCTGGCGCCCCATACCTCTCCGCCTGAACCGTTCGAATGATATTTATAGAACATCTCTCTCAAGGAACCTTGAGCGTTGATCGTTCCATCGACACGAACAGACTTGATATATGGTTCATAGGCGCTGTTCCACCATGGCCATGACGACGCTGATCTGCTTGTTCTGTTTCTCATCGTCTGTGTTCCGCCGTTACCAAGAATCAGCTCCCAGTTGGAAGTGATTCTCCATGAAATGTAATCATAGGTACCGGAAGCGATATCGCCATCTGCTGCGTCCACTTTACGGAAGATGCGATCGATCATCCGCTCTAAAAGATCGACAGCACCTGTATCTCCCTGATCAGGATCCGGTTCCGTCTGGTTGCCCTGCTGGCCTTCGATGTACCAGTAGATCTCCTCGCCATCCAGAGGCAGACCTTTCTCATTCGTGAACGTTACCTTGAAAGTAAATTCTTCTTTAACGTTTTCATCTGTTGGATTGACAACAGACTTCGTGATTCTCAGGTTGCCTGGATTCGATGTATTCTCGAAACTTACACCGTCATCATCATATGTAACAGTTGAAGACAATGTTCCATCACCGTTATCTGAAACGACGACAGTCACTTTCTCTTCGTGCGTATCATACTGGATCTTTTCATCATCACTGTTAACAACTTCTCTGATCGTATAAGAATGATCTCCTGCTTCACGATAAACGATTGTGCTGAACTGAATGAAGCCGCCATCCAAAGTCTTGACTGTTTCAATCACTTCTTCTGTCGCGTCATCGATCAGTTCAAAACTGAACGCATTCTCTTCGGCAGCGAAACCATCCAGTTTCTTCGTACCGAAGAACTGTACGGAGGTCGTACCCGGTTCATACTGGTTCGTGAAATCAGCCTCTGCTGTCGTCAACGGCGTGATCGTGCCTGAAACATTGTGCTGTTCCACCAGGATCCAGCCATCCGGCGTTTCTTCCCAGACCTGGTAAGCCGTGCCTGCAGGGATGTCATCGAATGTCGCTGTTTCGCCTTCATACAGAGTGAATTCGAATTCTCCGTCTGTCATATCGGCAGACAGGTCTTTCTCCGTCCAGACAGCCGTAAGAACGACTGTATCACCGTTGCTGTAAGTCTTGGCAGGGATAGTGCCTTCATTACTGTAGGTGTGACTGTTTCCGTCATCCCAGTGATCAAACACATAGCCATGGCTTACAAAAGCATTCGCAGGAAGAACATTGTCCAATCGCGGATCTAATGACTGATCTGCCATTGAACCAACAGCGCCTACATTACCCGCATCAAACTGAAGAGTGAATTCAGCATCCACTTTGTTCCATACCCAAACACCAGCCATAACAGATGTATATCCATCTCTTAATGCTGCAGGAGTGTATGGCCCAAACTCCGTCGTGTCTTCACGGATCCATTCGCCTGATGTCCAATCCTCCGGAGGAGTCGGCAGGATCGCCTGTTTCGTAGTGTTGGTTATGTTGTTGCCTTTGAACTTGAAATTGGCACCTAATTCAATCTTTTCCAACTTCGGACAATTCGTGAACATGTCCTGAAGATCAGTTGCTATTCTTGTATCAAAGTTAGACATGTATAATTCTTCCAACTGAGAACAGTTTTCAAAGAAACCGGTATGCCAAGGATTGCTAGAATCACTCGATTGCTGATAGAATATTCTGACTTTAGGTGTTTTAAAATTCGATATATCCAGTTTTGTCAGTTTCTGACAGTAATAGAACATTCCAGCCATATCTGTCACTTTTTCTGTATTAAAACTTGACACATCCAAACTCTTCAATGCCCGACAATTGGCAAACATATGAGTCATGCCTGTAACATTTGCTGTATTCCAACCGGATACATCTGCAGTCTCTAATGCGTAACAAAGATTGAAAACACCATACATTTTCGTAACCTTGCTCGTATTCCACTTTTGGCCGTTTGTATGCATATCTATTGAGCGCAATTTCCGGCACCCATAGAACATTTCTGCCATATTGGTTAATTTTGATGTGTTCCAATCAACTATATTCAACGCAGTCAGGGACTCACAGTTTCTAAACATATTGAGCATAGATGTAACATTTGATGTATTGAAATGAGATACATTTAATGCTGCAAGCGCTTTGCAATCTCCGAACATATATTCCATGTTTGTAACTTTGCCTGTATTCCATCCATTAACATTCAAACTAGTCAGCTTATAGCACTGATTGAACATTAATTCCATGGCATTCACATTTGAAGTCTTCCATTCTGACAAATCCAGACTGGTCAACTTCTGGCAAGAGTTAAACATGTAATGGAACTTAGTAGCGTTATCGGTCTTCAGATTTTGAATTCCAACGATCGTGGTTAATGCTCTGTTTTCAGCAAACACGCCTCGCATATCCGTTGCATTGGTAGTATCAAAATTGGTTACATCTATCGTCGTAATATTATCGTTTCCATTTGGGAAATAGAACATGTTTTGGATAGAACCATTCGCTTTTACGGTTCCTTCGAATTTAACGCTTGTAATGTGGTCTATATACGGTCTCCAAGGCCAACTCCTGACAACTCCTTCATTCTGGTGATCCATTGTCTGAGTTACACCGGCTGTACCGATGATCAGTTCTCCCGTAGTAGTAATTCTCCAGCTAATACCTTGGAATGTTCCGGACTTGTAGATTTCTTCAGCCGCATATACTTTTCTGAACAGCATACTTTCGATCCGATCAAACAGATTTGAAGCCGTATCTTCGTTTTCAGTATTATCCGTTTCATCCGTCACAGGAACATCATTCGTTTCCTCCGGAATACCTGTCTGTTCCGCCTCTGCAGGAACGCTGTTGCCGCCATCGCCGGAACCGCCGGAACTACCGCCGGACGCTGAAGAACTGGCTTCCGTGATATGGTAATGAATCTGCTGATCTTCAATTCCTTCGCCGATCAGTTTGACCTTGAACTTGAATTCCGTCTGTGGGTCGTAACCGGTAGAATCAGCAGTGACCTTCTTGGTAACAGACAGTGAGCCAGGTTTCATGACGTTGGTAAAGAGCGGTACATCATTGTCTTCACCAACCTGTTTGTATTCGCCTGTTTCTGAATCCAGTTCGTAGTTTCTGATAATCGTATTGAACGACAATGTGCCGTCGCCATTATCAACGACCGTTACGATATATCTCTTCTCGGAAGTGTCATAAGTAACGTCTTCTCTTGCTTCGTTCTTTTCCTTAATGACATAAGTGAATGTTTTACCGACATGCGTCTCATTGAATTTCAGGCCATTGAAAACGACCGTACCATCCGCGGTATTCGTCGCTGTGACCTGTTCCTCGCTTGGTAGATTCGTTTCAGGATCGATCACATAAACAGGATTCCCTTTGTCATCGAACAGTTCGAACGTAAACATGTCTGCCGTGAGATCTCCGCCTTTCAGCTCTTTCCAGGCTTTCAGCGTGATCTCTCCTTTTGCGTTGTATTCGTTCTCGAATACAGGATCTTCAACATCTTCATCATTCGATTTATATAATGGTGTCGCTGTCAGCGTGCCATCGCCATTGTCTGATATCGTCACAAACACGTCATAAACGGTATCTGAATAGGTGATACCCGGCTTTTCGGTGTTCGTTTCTTTGACACGGTAATGATATGTCTTGCCTACATCTTCGACCGTATAAGTGAATGCGCCAAACGTTACAGTAGCAGTTGAAGAAACGACAGTCGTGTTCGTGTCATCATCATATACGATAGTATCCGGATTGCCATTCGACGTCGTCTTCAGCAGCGTTTCAACTTCTGCCCCATCGACCGTCTCGACTTCAAACAGCTTGAACTGGAACTGATATCTGTTCAGCTTGCGATTCTGAAGAGTCTTCTTGACCGTCGGGTTGTATTGTACCGAAGCAGAATATCTGTTCACAAACAATACTTCAGCAGGATTGTTCGGATAAGCGGTCCCGGAAGCGTTTGTCGCGGAATCCTGAACGAATCCGTCTTTTTCTGTTTCGGTAACTGTATAGTTGACATACTCTTCGACATCATAGATATGGATCCTGTGGGCAGCATCGATGCTGATCGTACCGTTGCTGGAGATCACACCTTCTCCGGTCTTGTTTCCATCTTTATCCAGGATCTCATATGGATATTCATCAAATACAGGAACTTCCTGGCCATCCGCATTCTTCGTAAAGACAAATGTAAAATCAAAGACCGTATTCTTAGATACGTCTGTTACGTTCGTAACATCCTTATCCACATAAATCTCACCATAAGGATGATAGGTGTTGATAATATTGAAACCTTCTTCACTCGAACCTTCTACTCTTGGCTCATAAGAAGCACTTGCGTTGCCCGGTTCATATACTTCTTCAACGGTATAATTGATCTCTTGGCCGTTTTCATATTTGAACAGATTCGCAAAACTGTAGTTCCAGGTTCCATCTTCTTCAGGCTTAATGACCTGTCTCCTCTTTTCGGTTCCATTCGCCTTCAGAATGACCGTGATCGATTCAGGCAGTTCTTCTTCCTCTCCGCCTTCCCACGTCTTGATTCCATCGATATCGATCAGTTCAGGATCGTGCTTATTAGTGACGGTTAAATCATAGGTATCGTTGCTTCCATAAGTCACGCGATAGCCCACCGGAATATCTTCCTGGATCGTGTAATGGATCTTCTTTCCGGATGCATCCGCATACGGGATATGCAGGAACGAATCTTTCCAGTTATTTGTTGCGGACAATGTCACAGTCTTTCCTGTATCGACCCCATCGGCAATCAAATGGACCACGACATCCGCCGGACGGATTCCATCACGGTTGCTGTCATCGCTCCAAGCCTTCTTCACATCCAGCTGCAATCCCATCAGACCGACTTTGGTATAGTCTTTTCTGACAATGCCCGATTCCATCTGTTCATGCGTTATTTCATCAAGCGAAGTAGAAAGCAGATAAGCGTTATTATATGCGTGCGCATTGTTTTCGATGGCTACACGTGCAGCATCGCCATCCGGTGCCTGCATTCTGACGATCGCCGTGATCGATTCTTCCGATGGCAGCTCGAAATCTGTACCGTCAGCTTTCTTACGGCAGTCGATCGCAATCGCGCGTACCTGATTCAACGCTTCTACCGTAGTCGGATAATCTTCTGCCTTTATCCATATTTCTTCATTGGTCACATCGGCAACTTCCGGAATCACCTGGAAGGATGTCGGCGTCGATGTGATCTGCAGATTCGGCGTCGTGCTATAGTAGACGACCGGAGCACAGCCCTTTTCGATGATCGCTGATAAATTGATATCTCTCAGATAGCCCTGCCATCTAGGCGCGTCGATATCGATTGGATCGTGTTCATCGGTCTTGGCATAGAATTCTTCCAGGAAATCATAGAGGATCAGATCCTTGGAAACCGTAGCCGTATCCGAAGTCATGCCCAGACGGTAATGATAGATGCCGCCTTCATAGACATCACGCTTGTTCTGGTCTTCATATTCCCAGTAAACGCCTGTCGTGAAGTAACCTTCATTGTTGACATCGACGTCTTTCTGCAAAGAAGTACGTGCAGACGAAAGGATATCGACTCTCAGATATGCGCCGGCATAAACGAAATTCGGATCATCCTTCTGTTTATCCAGATTCTTCATCCAGTCTTTTTCATCTTTGTTCGCAAAAGCGCTGGAAGTATAAGAGTTGTTGCTTGAATATGGGTTGTCCGGTTCACCGGTATAGTTCCTCACGGAACCTAACGTGCTGTTTCCTGATTCGAAAGCGATCACGTTGTGCAGATAATCGCCAAAGTCGACGATCGCATCAAACGAATAGATCGCATCGAATTCAATAGATGGAACATCCATGAAATACACGCTGTCGCCACTACGGTATGTCGTCGGATAAACCTGAAGGTCGCATTCCACGATCAGCAAGGTCCTGCCGGAATTGTTGTAGTTTTCTTCCGTATAGACATAGGTCTTCGTATCGTTATCTCTCAACTTGACTGTGCCGGTCAATGGCGTAACACCCTCCGGCAGAAGGTCATACCAGACGCCTTTGGTCTCATGCTGCAATCTGTTGGTAGCAACTGCTTCATTATAGATGCTCTTTTCCGGAATGTAGGAACGTTCTTCCACTTTCGCGGTGTAATGAATGGTTACGAGACGGTTCTCATAATCCGTTCTCGTCTGTTTCGCTGTCTTGCTTGGAATGACATAGGTGTCTGTCGTATAACCGCGCAAAGAATCATAACCGGAACTCGTGATCGTGATCAGATCCTCGCCTTCACATACCACATTCATTGATGCGCCATTGTATACGGAAATGCTTGGCGTATTGGATCTGTTGAAAGCAACTTCTACAAGATTTTTTATCTTGGCGTTGTTCTTCAGTTTAACGACCGGACGGATATCATAATCGATCGCCGCAACGTTTGTTGTTGTGACGGTTCTGACATTTTCCGTGTCGGCAGGAACCGAGATGACAGTATTTGTCGTTGTTGATCCGTTTGCCAGCGTTACCACATGCGAACCTGTCGCATAAGAAACCGTCGCATAATCTTCCCATGCGCTATTGCGGTAGATCTGCAGCTTGATATCAGGAGCTTTGGTCAGATCGTTGGTACGCGTATACTTGAACGTGCCATCTTCGGCATACTTGGCGATGTAATCGCCGTCTGCAGTGACATTCTGAGGTACGCCATCATAGATATACGGATCCAAGATCTCAACGGAAACATAAGTATAGTCATCAAAGATCGTCAAAGCTGAACCATTGATCTTTAGTCCTATATCCGTAGTCGTCAGAGTCAGATATCTCTTGAAATAGTTGTTTACGGAACGGATATAAGGTTCTTCCCAAGGAAGGTTGTCGAAATCGTAGGTCCAAGGCATCAGGTAACCGCGGGAATTGACCGTATAGGATAACTGGACGCTTTCTTTTCCTTCTCTGATTTCGTTCAAAGCAGAAGGATAAATACCATAGTAGCCTCCGCTGTATCTGTGAGTATCACTGTAGGTAGAATTTGAATAATGTGTCTGGTTTCCCTTCGCTTTATCATCATTACCGATCTTGTTTGCCCAGAAATGACCTTGTGGATCGATCCAGATCGGATCACGGAAACTCCATGCCACCTTATCTGAATCAGACGCGGTAGTAACCAGTTGAGGGTCTGTAGTCTGGACATTCGGATTGGTGTTCTCTGTCATCTCCGGATCTACTTCTTTCACCGTCATGACAGCGTTGTTATGGAATTCATATAATGTATCCTTCTCAAACTGAGAAGCAGGATACGCTGTTTTTACGCTATAATAACTTGTCTGTCCATTGGTATACGTTCCTGTTCCGATCGTACCGGAGTGATACACCCCGTTTTCATCGATATAATCTTTTGCTGTCGAATCCAACACAAAACCGTTGTATTCCGGATGTCCGTCTACCGTCGGAATCGTATCAGTAAATGATATTTCATATTTCGTGTTGGCATACATGTTTCCATAGACAAACCAGGACACGACGATATATTCTTCTTCTCCATCGATCCTCTGGCTTGCTGGGATCTGAGAAGCAGGAACTCTTGCGACATTGTTGCTGTAATGACTCTTATTAACGGAATTGATTCGTGCTTCCGTATCGATCTGAGCGTTGAGCGTATTGGTCGTCTTTCCAATCAGGTTGCCTCTCCAGGTAACGACTTCGATGGTTGCGGTAAAGTCGTTGGAGACCTTCATATCCTGAACCTGTGAAGGAGTAATGCCGCTGTATTCAAACTGCATGTAGCCTTTGGTAGCTGCAGACATTTTCTTCGTGTTGGTGATGATGATCTGATCGCCGATCCGTTTCCAGTTGAAATCAGCCTTTGTGGAAGGATCTTCCGGATAAGGAACTGTTACTGTTCCGATCTTGTTGCCGTTACGATCGGTAAACAGGTAGGCAGGGATGGTGATCGTGATATCGCCAGGGTTGTAGTTGTGTTCTCCGGACAGGGCATAGTTGATCTGCAGACGCATCTTCTGAGCATCGTTGTTGCCCGGTCTTAGATAAAGCAACGCGGAATCGTCGTTGTCAGTCGTATCTTCTGTGATCCATCTTGCGGCAAAATTATCTTCGATCTGTGTGCCATCCAGGCTTGGAAGAAGAGTTTCGTCTTCCGGGGATTCGGTTTCTCCTTCCCGGAACAGCTCTTCAACGGTTTCATCGATTTCATCGCCATCCAGAGAAGTCGCTTCATGCAAAGCCTGTGCGGCCATCGCAGGATCCGTAGCGGCGTCGCCAAAGACCTGGACTGCCTCCAGTTCCTCATAAACGATATAGACCGCTTCTTCATTTATCTCGGAAACATCTTCATTCCCTTCCCCGCTGTCCGGCGGTGTTTCCTCCCCGACAACGGTTTCATTCTCTTCTGTCGGTAATTCTTCTTCCTCCGTGCTGGTTTCTTCTGCACCTGGTACTTCTACGGTTTCGACTACCGGGTCTTCTTCTGCATAGACACTGACGTTTCTCGGCATATTGCTGGTGAACATCAATGTAACCAAAACGATTGACAACCATCTTTTCAACATATAACGCCCTCTCATGCCTATATGATTTTATAGGCCACAAAAACACGGAAAAATTCCGTTACCATCTTTATCTTAACATTCCAAAAAAATATATGTAAATATAGATAAGGCACTTTAATAGTGAAAATAGTTCGTTTTTACCTACTTTTTTTCTATTTTTTATCCATCTTTAGACTGTAAATGATAGCGCTATCATTTTTTTGGATGTTTCTTTTTGAAAGAAACTGATACATATTTTGATTACAAGCTCTCTTTTCAACCGCTACAATAACAGTATGAAAAAGAAAACGATCTTTACCCTTCCTTTCCTGATGGTGCTGTTCATGAGTGTCATCAGCGGTTCGGCTTCCTATATGGTCAATCCGATCCTGCCGGCGTTTCTGGTGTCCAGAGGAGCCCCCATGGAGATCACCGGGATCATCTCTTCGCTGATGAGCCTGGTGGCCCTGTTCGGCAGACCCTTCGCAGGCGCAGCCAGCGACCGTTTCAACAAGAAGAATCTGATGATCCTGTCTTATGTCTTGTCGATTTTCTGCCTGCTGCTTTATACGAAGGCCGATACGGTGGCAATGATCGTTTTCGTGAGGATACTCAATGGCATCGCGTTCTCTTTGAGCGGGACCGTATCCATGGCGTTCGGCGCCGATTTCCTGCCTCTGGAACGGCTGGGAGAAGGCCTGAGCTATATCGGGATCGGTACGGTCATCTCGACGATGATCGGCCCGCAACTGGGTGATTTCGTGGATGCGCGCTTCGGAATGGAGATGATCTTCGTCTGGGCCAGCGTACTGAATCTGCTTTGTGCGATCGGTACCTATCTGATCCCATATAAACCGGTCATCCGGACCAAAGAAAAATTCCGGTTCAAAGCCGAGAATTTCTTTGCGCCTCAATTGCTGATGTATGTGTTCCTGATCGGAATGCTGTCGGTCGGAAACGGGATCCTGCTGTATTATCTGAAAGACTTCGGAAGCAGCCGGGGTATCACGAATATCAGTCTGTATTATACGGTCAGTTCCATTACGACGGTACTGACAAAACCGTTCACCGGCAAATGGCTGGATAAGAAAGGTGTGGCTTATACTTTATATCCTGCGTTTGCAATCTCGGTGGTTTTCGCCTTCTGTTTTGCGCGGGCATATACGCTGCCTATGGTGCTATTTGCGGCTGTTCTGAAGTCGATCGGACAGGGAAGCGGATCTTCTGCCATCCAGGTGGATTCAGTCAGGAAGCTGGGTCTGGAAAGAAGCGGTGTCGCTTCCAGCAGCTGCTACATCGGCATGGATCTCGGCAATATCCTGGGTCCTGCCATCGGTGCATTCGTCATTTCCGATCTGGGTTATGGCGTACTGTTTGATGGGTATGCGATACTGCTGCTGCTATGTATCCCGATCTACTGGTTCTATACAAAGAAAAGCTCAGGCAAGACAGCCTGAGCTTTTTTGTTACTGTGATTGCTGCTGTTTCTCTGACAGATGATGGAACAGCCTGATAAACAACGGATAGATCGTGATCAAGAAGAACACTTCGACCGCGCTCATCGCAAACTTGCCCCAGTGGGTCCCGAGCTGCGCGATCAGATAAGGCTTGAGATAGGTCCCCAGCATCCAGAAGATCGCCGCACCAATCACCGCCGTGACCAGCCCTTTCCAGTTCAGCCCCACCGGCTTGAAACGGATCCACTGCTTCTCGATGAAACGCGCGATCGGATACATCATCATCATGGCCAGATCGCCATAGCCGTCATTCATCATCTTTCTTGGATCGACCAGCAGTTCCCCATTCACATACTGCATCGGATACGGCTTGTACGTGATATAGACCAGCCCCGCGACTGCAAAGAGGAATTCAAACAGCAACAATATGTTTTCCTTCTTCGGATCCTTTTCGACATAACGGAAGATCCTGTCCATCGCATAGACCGTCACCATCGCTTCCAGCATCGCGAATACGACATCCTGCGGCGTATGCACGCCAAGATAGTTGCGGGAGAAGCCCGTGATCAGCAGGACGATCACCAGCACATAGGCCAGCCATTTCCTGACCGGATAGAACACCTTTGCCAGACCCAGATAGATCGGTCCTGCCGTTGCGGTATGACCGCTGGGGAAAGAATAGCCGGTCGCCGTCGTGATCGCGTCTCCTGCCGGAACGACTCTTGCATCCTTGATCCAGGGGCGGTAGACGCAGGCAGTCAGCTTGATGGCCGCATTGACTCCCACGCACAGGAAATACGACGCTAGAGGAAAGAGGCCTTTCTTCCTGTCATAAATCCAATAGACGATCACCGGTACCAGCGCCAGGTAAGTGACCGCAAACAAAGAGATCCATTCCATGAACGGCGTCAGGAAATCATTGATCGCTTCCCTGAATCTCTGCAGCAGCAAAAGATATTCTATATCCATTTTTAACCTCGTTTCTAAACTGTTGGTTTATTTATATATGTCTTTCCGATGTCCGAACGTCAGGATCAGTACGATCAGCTTGTCATCCTGTATATCGACGATCAGTCTGTAGTTTCCTATGCGATATCTCCAAAGCCCTTTCTTGTTTCCGGCCAAAGCTTTTCCATGGATCCTGGGATCTATCGTATTTTCGATATTGTGTTTGATATAGGATGCGACAAGCTCCTGCACGGAACGGTCAAGTTTTTTGAATATCTTCTGGAAGTCTTTGGAATAGATGATCCTATAATGCTTCATAATCGATTCCTGCTTCCGCACACATATCGGCCAATGTCGTCTTGTCATTCATATCGACACTGTTGTAAGCCAGCAGGGCCAGCCTGTAATCGTAGTCGTTCTCCAGTTTTTCTTTTATGGCTTCAAGCACAACTTCCGAGACGGTTTTATTTTCCAGTTTCGCATATCCCTGAAGCGCTTTCTTAAGTTCTTCTTCCACTCTGATATTGATGTTTGTTGACATGTTGAAACCTCCTGCATCACTATCGTAACACTATGTTTTACCGTGTGCAACACAATGTTTTACATCCTGTTTCGAAGCAGTCTCTCGTTTTCTTTCTTCCAGTGATAGTATTCTGCCTTGATAGGCGTATAGCCCAGCTTCTTCAGCGTTTCATAGCGTACCGCGTAATTTCCCTTGTAGTGTCTTCCGGAATAGAGATAGCGCAGATATTCCAGCATGTATCTGTCGATCTTTTCCAGTCCGTCGGCACAGGTGATGACAGGGAAGTAGAACCTTGTCCAGGTGAAGTCATTGTTTCCGGTCAGGTCATAGAACTTGTAGTCGAAACTGCGTATCATCGTACGGGCGACTTTCTCGTATGGGAGATGGTTCTTTTTCCGGTAGCGGTACAGCTTCATGGCCTTGCGGCGTACCTTTCCCTGCATCTTATGAACCGTGACATCGGAGAGATCGATCTGTCCATGACAGTAGCTGAAGCCCAGGAAGTCCCATGCTTCGCCGGGCAGGCTGAGATGGTACTTCTCTTCATTCAAGGTCAGTTTCTTTCGTTCCAGGATATCTTTCAATACAGGTTCGTGTTCCTGTAATTGTTTCTCGTCCCCAAAGAAGAGGATCATATCATCGGAGTAACGGAAATAAGGGATCTCTTCCTCTTCGAAATAGTGATCCAGTTCCAGCAGATAGACATTCGCAAAGAAACTTGCCAGAGGAATGCCCGCCATGGCTCCGCGCTTCTCCTGAATGACTTCCCCGTTCCAGACGCATCTGTCCTGGGTGAGCAGTTCTTTCATGAACTCGTACAACGGAGGATCGTCATCGATGATCTCCTTCAGTACTTCCAGCAGCTGTCCCACATCGATCGAATTGAAATAGTCGTGGATATCCAGCTTCAGGACATACCTGCTGTCGATCTCCGGGATCTTTCTGATCTTATCGAATGCGGTCTTCGCTGTCGCTTTCCTACGGAACGAGTAGCAGCTCTCCGAGATCTTTCCGTCATAGCGGTACAGCAGATAAGCCAGCAGCTTCAGCACCCACATCTCATCATCCGTATAGGAATAGACGGTACGCTTCTTATTGGATCCAAGCTTGGTGAGCTGTCTCTTGACGGGGTATGAAAAAGAAAGATTCTCAGTGACGCTGAGATATCTTTCTTCTTCGATGAATCTGTCCAGTTCCTGAAGCTCCTTTTTCCTGAGCTGATTGCGTTCTTTCTTGTCGCTATAGAACGTCTGCCAGACTTCTTTTTCTTTTAATGAATCTAATAATGTTTCCATCATGAAAAAAGAAAGAGAAACTGCTTTGAAGTAAGCAATGCTTACGATACCGGCTGGTACATGATCCGGCTGCCTGTAAAGCCTTGATAGGGATCATGCTGCAGCTGCCGCAGGCGCATGAGATGCATTTCTCTTTCTGTCTATTCCACAGTCTACAGATATTTGTGCAGCCTGTCGGAAATATATTCCGGCGTATTCGGATAGTGGCGGATGAAGTTGATGAAAGGATAGCCTCGCTTTTCCGCTTCTTCCTTGCTCCAGCGATACTCTCTGTGATACGACGTCGTTTTGTCGATCAGCATCATGATAAGCTTCGGGATGTCGTTCTCATACACGACGATCGAGTAATCCATGAATCTTCCCGTTCCCCCGATGGTCGTCGGAGAGACGTTTTCTTTCACGGCATACTGCGGGAATTCGTTTGCCAGGATTTCCAGTATCCTTTCCCTGCAGTCCTTGCCGTCATCGACTTCCTCGAAGTAAGACTCTTTGTATTCCTCCGTCTTTGTTTCCATCTGGAAGCTCTCGGCAAACTGTTTCAGTTCATCCTTGTGTTCCTCGAACGCGCCTTTCAGGGAATTCAGAAGATCCGCCGCTTTTTCTTTATTCTCTTCAGTAGCGACTTCCTTCAGGATCTCCGTTCCTTCTTTAACCAGTTTATCCAGTAAACCCATATGTACCTCCTGTGAATTATGATCGTTATCTTCTGTCAGTTTTATTATATTATTTTGTATCTTGCACGTATATAATAAAATGCCATCGGATACTGCCGATGGCGTTTTATCTGTGATTATAAGAATAGTGAGGTTGATTTATTCGTTCAGATTACGGACCGTGCGTCCTTCGACCATCTTGCCGCTGACGATGACTCTCTCCGGCGGAAGATCCGGTTCATTGATCAGCTGCAGCAGTTTCCTGGCAGCCAGCTGACCCAGTTCCCTGGTATTCTGTTCATAGGTCGTAAGACACATGATCTTGGCCATATTGATGCCATCGTAGCCGACGGCGGAAATATCATTCGGAATGCTCAAGCCTCTTTTGCTGATTTCCTCCTGTCCTCCGATGAAGGAATAGTCATCCGGGAAGATGATCGCGGTAGGAGGTTCTCTCAGATCCAGCAGCTGTGCCGTTTTCTTTCCGCAGTCTTCGATATCGTGGTAGTTGCCTTCCACGATGTATTCCTCAGGGATATTCAGTCCCAGCCGCATGCAGGCGCCGCGGAAGCTTCCGATACGCTCTTTGGTAACGAAGGTCGGACTTCCATAGATGAAAGCGATCTTTCGATGTCCCATCTTGTAGAGATAGTGTACGATTTCTTCCAGACCGCGATTGTTGTCGGAGAGGACAGCGGCACAGTTCTCCAGGACATAGTCGATCGCTACCACCGGATGCTTGGAGCGGGCCAGTTCCAGGATCTCGGGATCCCTGAAGTCCGCGGTAATGATCGCGATCCCATCCAGGTTGCGGTATTCCACGTGTTTCAGATAGGTCGTCTTCTTTCCTGCGATCGCATGGTTGATGAACGTGATGTCATAGCCATGCTTTTCCGCTTCTCTCTGGAAGCTTTCCAGGATCATGGAAAAGTACTCATGGCTCAATCCTGCGCGGTCGTCCGCAAACAGTACGCCGAGATTATAGGTTTTATTGGTCTTCAAAGCTCTGGCGGAGACATTGGTCGTATAACCCATTTTCTTCGCTGTCTTTCTGATTTTTTCTTTTGTCGCATCGGAAATGTCGTGATGATCGTTTAGCGCCTTGGATACGGTCGCTACCGATACGCTGCATTCCTTTGCGATGTCTTTGATCGAAACCATTTTCTATTTCAACTCCAGCAACTGTTTCCGGATCGGATCATAGTGCGCATCCACCAGTCCGAAATCCATTTCCTTGTAAGACCACATCGCTCTGCCGATGTGATATTTTTCGAATATATCATGGATATATTCATACCATTTGAGCGCTTCTTGAGGTTCTGCCCGGTCGATGACCCCATATTCTCCGCAATACAGCGGAACGTTCTTTTCTTCTGCGATCTTGATCGCTTCCATAAAGAGTTCTTCAAAATACGAAGCATCGATGATCTTGTCTTCTTCCGGGAAGAAATCGAAGCGTCCGATATCCATCTGTTCCTCGCTGAAACGGCGATATTCCGAGTAAGTATGCTCGAAAGACATCCGGAACGAAGTATCCATGCCATTGACCCAGTAGGCGCCCTGATGGGTGAATACCAGCGGGTTGTAGCAATGGAAGTTATACACGATATTCTCATCGAACGGATCATCCAGATCCTTGATCGCGAATACGGAATTGTTGTGGTAGCCGCCTACGATGATATGGATATCGGGGGCTTCTTTCCTTATCGTCTTGATCGTCCTGCGGATGATCTCGTTCCACATCTCGCAGTAGGACGCATCCGATACTTCGTTCAGCAGTTCGAAACTGAGGTGTTCGTAATGACCGTATCTTCTGGCAAATTCCTTCCAGATGTCATAGAAAATCTGCTGATACCCCTCATTCTCAAAGAAGCCATCTTCCTGTTCGCCATCATCGAAACTGAAACCCACCGTCTTATGCAGATCCAGGATCATGTTCAATCCGTTCTCTTTGCACCAACGGACACAGTCATCGATCCTCTTGAAACCATCTTCCTTGAAAGAACGGTCATCGTTCAGGATCAGTTCGTAATCCACCGGGATACGCACATGATCAAAACCCCATTCAGCGATCCTTCTGAAATCGTCTTTTTGGATGAAATAGTCATATCTTTTAATGCTGTGGTCGCACTGAGAAAACCATCCACCCAGATTGATCCCGTGCATGTAGCCTGTGAATTCGCGCATGTTGACTCCTGATTTATTGAATATTAGAATTCCAGATTCATTTCATTCTCTTTCGAGAATACATGGCATACGCTGCCATTGAAGCTCAAAGTGACTTCCTTGCCCATGTAGTCGACGGCTTTGCCTTCGGTCGGAACGATCGCGATGACATCCTTGTCGCCAACTGTCATATGCAGGTGGCAGGAAGGACCCATCAGCTCGGAGACATCGACCTTGCCCTTGATACCCTTTTCGCCTAAAACAATGTGGTCAGGTCTGACACCCAGGATGACATCCTGTTCCTCGACGTTCTTGGCAGAGAGTCTTTCCTGTTTCTCATCTGCCAGTACGACTTTATAGCCATCGGAGACCACGGCATACTTGCCGTTTTCCTTGACGAGTTTTGCATCGAAGTAGTTCATCTGAGGAGTTCCGATAAATCCTGAAACAAACAGATTTCTTGGATGATCGTAGACTTCCTGCGGAGTGCCGATCTGCTGGATGAAGCCATCCTTCATGACGACGATCCTGTCACCTAATGTCATGGCTTCCGTCTGGTCGTGCGTGACATAGATGAACGTGGTATTGATACGCTGTCTGAGCTTGATGATCTCGGCACGCATCTGGTTACGCAGCTTGGCGTCCAGGTTAGACAGAGGTTCATCCATTAATAAGACTTTCGGATCTCTGACGATGGCGCGCCCGATCGCGACACGCTGTCTCTGGCCGCCTGACAAGGCTTTCGGCTTTCTCTTGAGATACTGGGTGATATCCAGGATCTCGGCCGCTTCTTTGACCTTGCGATCGATCTCGTCTTTCGGCGTGTGCTTGATCTTCAGGGAGTAGGCCATGTTGTCATAGACCGTCATATGCGGATAAAGCGCATAGGACTGGAAGACCATGGCGATATCCCGGTCTTTCGGAGCGACATCGTTCATGTATTCGCCATCAATTAATAATTCACCGGAAGTGATCTCTTCGAGACCTGCGACCATTCTCAACGTCGTGGACTTGCCGCAGCCGGAAGGTCCGACCAGTACGATGAATTCCTTGTCCTTGATGTCAAGGTTGAATTCTTGAACGGCGACAACGCCTTCCTTGGTGATCTGAAGGTTCGTCTTCTTGGCTTCCTTCTGATCCTTTCTGCTTTCTGTAAACGGATATACTTTCTTGATATTGATCAATTTAACATCTGACATAATTTATTCCTAACCTTTCACACTTCCTGAAGTGACACCCTTGATGATGGATTTCGATAAAACGGTATAGACGATCATGACCGGCAGGATCGCCAGGAAGATAAACATGAATACCTTGCCCTGGTCGAACTTGGAATAGTCTGCGGAACGCAGGTTCGCGATCATGATCGGAACGGTCTTATATTTTTCTTTTGTCAGCAGCAATGCCGGCATAAAGAAGTTGTTCCAAGAGGAAACAAAGGAGAAGATCATCTGTACGGCAACAGCCGGTTTCATGATCGGCAGTACGATCTCATTGAAGATCCTGAATTCGTTGGATCCGTCGATTCTCGCTGCTTCGACCATTTCGATCGGCAATACGCTCTCCAGATACTGCTTCATATAGAAGAAGACGACCGGAGCGGCAATGCTCGGGATGATCAGTAGCCACAGTTTATTGGTGAGACCCAGCTTGTAGGCCAGCTGAATGAAACCGACGGCAGAGACCTGCGACGGAATCATCATGATTGCCATGATGAAGGTAAAGACGAAATTCTTCAGCTTGAAGTTATAGACATGGACGCCATAAGCAGTCAGCGCGGAGAAGTAAGTCGTTATGATGGCAGAAGTCATCGCGACGATGAAGCTGTTGACCATACCGACCGGAATATTGATCGAGAAATCGTTCCAGGCATTGTGCAGGTTCTCCATGAAGTGTCCGCCCCATCTGAAGTTGAACGCTCCCTGCATCTGCGAGTTGGATTTGGAAGCCATCAGGATCAGCAGGACGAAGCAGAACAAACACAGGAAACACAGGAAGATCACAAAGCCATATGCCAATATACGGCTGATGATCAAAGCGAGTCTGGCTTTTTTATTTGTATTATTCATTTTGATCCTCCTAGTCCTTATACTGTTTCGCCAATGAGCGATACACGAACATACCCAGGATGCCGGTAATGATGAACAGCAAGACGGACAACGCACCGGACATGCCATAGTTCTTGGAGATACCCAGGTAGTTGTTCAGCATCATGATGACGGTCGTAGATGTCATGTTCGGAGTGCCCTTGCCGTTGGAAATGACCTGAGGGACATCGAACATCTGGATGCCGCCGATCATCGAAGTGATCAGTGCATACGACAGGATCGGCATCAGCAGCGGCAGCGTGATATCAAAGAAGACATGCACGGAATCCGCACCATCCAGGTTTGCCGATTCGAACAGGCTCTGGTCGATACCCATGATGCCTGCCATCAGGACGATCGTCGTATTGCCGAACCACATGATGAAGTTCATGCAGGCGATGATCGTTCTTACCGAGATCTTGGTCGCGAAGAAGTTGTAGTACTCCTTCAGGATGCCTGCGTCGATCAGGAACTTGTTGACGGGTCCGACATTCGAGAACAGCGAGAATACCAGCATCGAGAATGCGGAAGCCATGATCAGGTTCGGCATATAGATGATGGTCTTGGCCAGGCCCTGTCCTTTCAGATTCAGACGGGAACTGGTGAACAGTACTGCCAGCAGCAGCGCGATCAGAAACTGCGGAACTGCTCCGGCGATCCACATAGCCAGCGAGTTACCCAGATAACGCAGGAAGTCGATCGTGCCTGTGCTGTCCGGTGTGAGCAGTTTGACGTAGTTGCCCAGACCGACGAAATTCGGACCGACCTGTTCCAGTCCGTTACGGTAGTTCTCAAAGAAACTGTTGTAGACGGTAAGGAACTGCGGAATCAAGGTAAACAGGATGTATGAGATGAAGAAGGGCGTGATAAAGATATAGGCCCATTTCGCATAGCTGACCGACTTGCGGTGCTTTTTTTCATTTCCTTTTGCCATACGTTTTTCCTTTCTTATTCTTAAACAAAGCAAGAAATCGCTTTCTGTACTTTGTTTAAAAAACTGTGGCAGAGTTTTACCCCTGCCACAGTGTTTTTTCTAAATGACCGTAGATTAAGCTTCCGGTACGTTGATTGCAGGGTATTTCTCTTTCAGAGCCTTGTAGAAGTTGTTCAGAGCTTCTTCTTTGGTGACGTTGCCCTGGAGATATTCTACGAAGTAAGTCTGTAAGCTTTCGTTGCAACCCTGATCATAAATGGTCTGGTTCTGGAACTTGATGTTCTTAGCGCCTTTTGCGAAGACAGCAGTGTCGTTCTGACCGCCTAAGTATCTGTTACCGAAATCAGGATCTTCAGCATACTTGTTGTTGACCTTCTGGTTGTTCGTGAACTGTGCTTCGTTCTTGATCAGATTTTCGCATACTTCTTCATTGTTGATGAATGCGTTCATGACATCAGCGACCATCGTCGGGTTGTCAGAACCGGTTGCAGCCAGCAGCCAAGTGCCGCCCCAGAAGAATGCCTGAGGACCTTCAACCAGTGCCCAGTC
>JAFYHQ010000030.1 GCA_017539105.1 Erysipelotrichaceae bacterium | reverse complement strand
GTATTCTTTCTCGGACGATCAGACCAAACTGGGAGCTCCGAAAGACTTCAAGATCACAATAAGAAATATCAAAGTTTCGGCAGGAGCAGGTTTCATCGTCGCACTGACCGGCGAGATCATGACGATGCCGGGTCTGCCTAAAGTCCCTGCCGCGGAAAAGATCGATGTCGATGAAAACGGCGTCATCACGGGGTTGTTCTGATGGAGAATAAGACATTAAAGGAATTCACGGAATTATCCGCTTCCAAAGATCCTGTACCGGGGGGCGGAGGCGTTTCAGCTCTGGTCGGTTCTTTAGCAGCTTCTTTGGGAGAAATGGTAACCAATCTGACCATAGGAAAGAAAAAGTATCTGGAATATACGGTCGAGCTGGAAGATACCCGGAAAGAACTGGATCTGTTAAGAAGCAATCTTCTGGATTGCATCAATAAGGATGCGGAAGCGTTCGAGCCTCTGGCTGCCGCTTATGCCCTTCCGAAAGATACGGAGGGCTATCAGGAAACGATGGAACAATGCTTGAGGACTGCTACTGATTCTCCTTTCCTGATTCTGAAATATGCGACTAGGATCATCGAACTGGATGAGCGTCTGGCAGTGATCGGTTCCAAGATCGCTGTTTCGGATGCTGCGACCTCGGTTATGCTGGCGCATGGCGTGTTGTATGGAGCATATGTCAATATCCTGGTGAATACGTCTCTGATGAAAGATAGGGATTATGCGGAAAAGAGAAATGATGAAGCAGTGAAACTGCTGGATGAATATTCGGTAATGGCTTTAAACATTTATGACGATATCTGTAAGAGGCTGACGGACTGATGGCGGAACTGTTGAAAGGAAAGGCGGTTGCGGAAGCAATCAATCAAAGAAGCATCGATACTGTATCCATGCTGAAAGAAAACGGAATACAGCCGTCTTTGGCGATCTTTCGGGTCGGAAACAAGGAAGATGATCTTTCGTATGAAAGAGGCGCTTTGAAGCGCTGTGGGGAAGTCGGTGTGGAAACCATACAGTATATCTTTGATGAAGATGTCAGCGAGGAAACGTTCTACCAGAAACTCGAAGAAGCCAACCGGAATGATACGATCCATGGTATTCTCATTTTCCGTCCGTTGCCGAAACGTTTCGATGATGAAAAACTGCGCAACAGTATCTGTCCCGAAAAGGATGTGGATGGCTGTTCGGATCTTTCTTTGGCAGGCGTTTTTACTGATAAGGAACTGGGTTTTGCGCCTTGTACGGCGCAATCCGTTGTTGAGATGCTGGATCATTATCAAATCGATCTTAAAGGCAAGAATGTCGTTGTGATCGGAAGATCGCTGGTCATAGGCAAGCCGGTATCCATGCTTCTGCTGAAACGGAATGCGACCGTAACGATCTGTCACAGCCGAAGCACGGACTTGCCTGCGATCGCATCCAAAGCGGATATCCTGGTCTGTGCCATAGGCAAAGCGGAGATGATCGATCACAGTTATGTCAACCCCAACCAGATTATCATCGATGTAGGTATCAACTGGAATGAAGAGAAACAGAAACTATGCGGAGACGTAAACTTTGAAGATGTTGAAACGAAGGTCAAAGCGATTTCTCCTGTTCCGGGAGGGATCGGTTCGATCACGACAGCTGTTTTGGTTTCACATGTCGTCGAAGCTGCTCATAGGAAAATATAATCTGGCAGAAACAAGGAGGAATGAAATGAAAGTCGGTACAGTAAAAGAAATCAAGAATCAGGAATACCGCGTCGGTCTGACACCTGATAACGTCAAAGCATATGTGAATGACGGACATGAAGTGTATGTCGAAAAGAATGCCGGTATGGGTTCCGGTTTCAGGGATGAGGATTATATCGCGGCAGGTGCAGCGATTCTTGATACTGCAGAAGAAGTCTGGAAAACCGTGGACATGATGGTAAAGGTCAAGGAGCCTCTGGAAGAAGAATACAAGTATTTCAAAGAAGGTCTGATCCTTTATACCTATCTGCATCTTGCGGCGGATAAGCCGCAGACGGATGCATTGCTGGAGGATAAAATCAGCGGTGTCGCCTATGAAACGCTGGTGGAAAGAGACGGATCGCTGCCATTGCTGATTCCGATGAGCCAGATCGCCGGCAGACTGTCCATTCAGGAGGGAGCGAAATATCTGGAAAAACGTTTCGGAGGCGAAGGCGTTCTGCTATCCGGCGTACCCGGCACAAGCAAAGCTAAAGTCGTCATCCTTGGCGCAGGTACGGTTGGCGAAAACGCCTGCAGGATCGCGGTTGGCATGGGGGCGGATGTTACGATTATCGATATCAATCTGAAACGTCTGGAGTATCTGGATCATATCTATGGTTCAAGGATACAGACACTGATTTCCACGGATCAGAATATCGAGAACAGTGTCAGAGATGCGGACCTGGTCGTAGGTTCGGTGCTGATTCCGGGCAAGGCTGCTCCGAAGCTGTTTAAAAAGAAGTATCTGAAAGAAATGAGACCGGGAGCGGTATTCGTGGATGTCGCGGTCGATCAGGGCGGATGCGGCGAAACGACACATGTGACGACCCATGACGACCCTATTTTCATCGAAGACGGCATCGTGCATTACTGTGTCGGCAACATGCCTGGCGCGGTTCCGCGTACCAGTACGATCGCTTTGACCAACGCGACTTTGCGCTACGGATTGGAGATTGCCCGTTACGGCTTGGAAGAAGCCTGCCACAGGAACAACGTGATTTATTCAGCCATCAACACCTATCAGGGACATCTCACTTGCAAGAATGTCGTTGACAGTTTCGAAGGCTACGAATACAAGGATATCCGGGAACTAATCGGATAATTCACCAATACAAAAAGAGATGGATGACCATCTCTTTTTTAGAATCGATAGATATTCAGTCCTGTTTCAGGATCGGGTTTTCGTCCGATTTTTAACGGATAAGCCTGAAGATGCAGTTCGCAAGTGGCAGAAATCGTGCATTCCTTGAGATGTCCTCCAATCATGGAAAGATCCTGTCTTGCCAAAGTGACATGAAGATGCAGATAAGGACCATCATGCGTATGAGAAATGTTGCCTGTCACATGGATGATTTCCATCGCTTCATTGAATTCTTTCTCATGAAAAAGCTGTTCCTCCATATCATACAAACCGATCAGCACATGATTGCACGCCCCGATGCCTGATACAGTTCCATAAGAAATACGTTCTTTTTCACAGAAATCAGTCAGACAGCGGGTCAGTTCTTCTCCCTTATCCAAACGGATCACATAAGCGTTTTCATATCTTGTATATTCCATATCGTACCTCATATCTATTATATATGTATGTAAAAGAAAATAGGAGCGATCCTATTTTCAAATACAAAGAATAAAATGAAAAAACTTTTACAATACCAATATACTTGAATAATGTGAAAAATACGTGAAATATTTACATTTAGTGAAAACATTTTCACCGATCATTCAAAAAAAGAGGAATTGCTTCCTCTTCTTAGTTTAATACATTCCGCCCATGCCACCGGCCGGCATCGCAGGTTCCGGTTCTTTGATCGTACCGACAGCAGCTTCTGTCGTGATCAGCATACCGGCAATGGATGCGGCATTCAGCAACGCGGATCTTGTGACTTTACACGGATCGACGATTCCTGCTTTAAACATATCGACCCATTCACCGTTTCTGGCATCGAATCCGAAATTGCCTTTCTGTGTCATCTGCTTATCGACGATGTCTCTGCCATTATGGCCGGCATTTTCGGCAATCTGATATAACGGCTGTTTCAATGAATCGAACACGATCGAAATACCCTTCTGTACATCCGCTTCCGGAGCAGTGACTTTGTCTCTCAGTTCCTTATATACGGACATCAGTGCGCAACCGCCGCCTGATACGATACCTTCTTCGATCGCTGCTTTAGTTGCGTTCAAGGCATCTTCGATTCTCAGTTTCTTTTCCTTCAGTTCCGTCTCCGTCGTAGCACCGACTTTGATTACGGCTACGCCATTGGTCAGTTTTGCCAGGCGTTCTTTCAGATTCTTCTTGTCATATTCGGAAGTGCTTCTTTCAATCATGTTCTGGATCTCGGTGATTCTTTCTTTGAAAGCTTTCTTGGATCCGGCGCCATCGATCAGCGTCGTATGATCTTTTTCGACAATGATCTTCTTAGCACTGCCCAAAGCTTTCATATCGATATCCTTCAGCTGCATGCCAAGATCCTTGGAAACGAAAGTCGCACCGGTCAGGATCGCGATATCCTGCAGATTGGCCTTCTGATTGTCGCCAAAGCCCGGAGCCTTGGTTGCCACGACATTGAAGGTTCCTCTTAATTTGTTTACGATCAGCGTGGATACGACTTCGTTTTCGATGTCATCCGCAATGATCAGCAAAGGCTTGTTTGCGGAAACGATCTGTTCCAGCAATGGCAGCACTTCCTGGATCGTAGAAATCTTCTGATCGGTAACCAGGATTGCCGGATTCTCCATTTCGACAGTCATCTTTTCCCTGTCGGTAACCATGTATGGAGAAATATAGCCTTTGTCATATCTTAAACCTTCGGTGACTTCCAGCGAAGTGTCGAAACCTTTGGATTCATCGACATTGATGACGCCGTTCTTGCCCACTTTGTCCATCGCTTCCGAAACGATATGGCCGATTTCCTGCGAGCCGCTTGATACCGCTGCGACATTGGCGATTTCCGCAGAAGAATCGATCTTGCGGGCTGAATTCAGCAGTTTTTCCGCAACTGCCTTGGAAGCCTGCTCGATGCCTTCTCTCAGCAATACAGGATTGGCACCCTTCTCGACTGCATCCAGACCTGCATGAATCATTGCCTGCGCCAGCAAAGTCGCTGTGGTCGTTCCATCACCGGCAGAATCATTCGTATGGTTGGCGACTTCATAGATCAGTTTCGCACCCATGTTTTCGAATGTATCTTCCAGTTCGATTTCTTTCGCAATGGTTACGCCGTCATTGACGATCTGCGGTGAACCGTAGCCTTTATCCAGAATGACATTTCTGCCTTTCGGACCCAAAGTGATCCTGACTGCATCCGCCAGTGTATCGACACCCTTTAATACAGATTCTCTGGCATCTTTTGAATATTTAACTGTTTTTGCCATGATATGCCTCCTTATTTCACGATCGCCAAGATATCCTCAGCCTTGATCAGAATGTACTCCTCATCGCCATCGTTCACTTCCGTGCCGGAATACTTCTTATACATGACTTTATCGCCCTTCTTTAAAGGCATTTCATAAACCTTGTCGTCGATTTTTACTTCTTTGCATTCGCTGACTGCTTCCACTACCGCATATTCCTCATTCTTTTCCTTCTGTGAAATGATGATTCCGCTTTCTGTCTGATTGGAAGCTTCTACTTTTTTCAATAAAACATTGTTATATAATGGTTTGATCATAAGTACTCATCTCCTTTTCCTATCTTATTATAACCTTTTATAGCACTCAGTCAATAGGAGTGCTAAACATTGGCACAGGATTATCACTATATAAAAAAACCATGTGTTTTATGATCCGCATGGCTTTGTTTCGATTGTTTTAGTACTGGTTGAAACCGAGTATTCTGATCAGTATGACATTGGTATAAGTATAGGCATCCAAAGGAAAATCCTTCATATCGATACTGTTGGAATCGACCAGAATGTGACCATCGATGATCTTGGAAATCATCACGGTATGAGACAATGTGCCATTGCCGACAATGATGATGTCTCCCGGTTCTGCGCTGTAGATATTAGCGTTGACTTCCGCAACCAGTCCGGATCCTTCATTGTCTCTGGCGTAATCGTAGAAATAGCCGACATTGACCCAGGAACGGCTGCGTCCGTAGGCTTCTTCCGTCTCATCGACTTCGACATCGTACGGACCGTCATTCAGGTAGCACTTCCATTGTTCGTCGCCATAATGGTCCATAGGGATCCCCCCGGCCAGTAGCGCCTGCGAGGCGTAATTCTGACAGTTTCCTCCTGTGGAAGCGTAGTTGTACCATTCGGGATTGCGTTCATGGCTATACTGTTCCAGATACTGTACCGCTGCATTCCGATCGTAATGATTGGTATACGTCCTGGAAGCGGCAGGAACCGCTTTGCGTGATAAAACATCACGGTTGTATGTGATCATGTCTTTCAGTTCATGATAGAGAAAATCATAGGTCGTTTCCACTTCTTCAACGGATTGGCAGTCATCATGGAAACAGAGATAGTAGCCCTGCTCCTTATTCAGATCGCGGATCTTGTATCCTTCATCGTTCTTGCGGATGATGAAATGGTTTTCGATATCATAGGCATAGGAACTGATGCCGGGAAGGAAAGCGAAACACATCTTATCGTTTTCCAGAAGATCGATATGATATTCTCCATTCTCTTGGGTGTAATCCGTTACAGTCAGGTCATATTTCGCGTCGGTCATGCGGAAATCATAGTCATGGAGTTTTCTTGTTTCGCATAAAAGCTGTATCGCTTTATCGGAAACAGCGGCAGCCAGTTCATTATCGAAATAGATCGCCGTATCCTGTTTCTCCAACGTATAGAGGCTCAGATAATAGGCATCCATATAATCCGTAATCAGTTTCCGTATTTCCTCCGGGACTTCATAGGAATCGTTAAAAGCACCTAGAAAACCGGCAGGAATGGTTTTCGGATCTTCCGGTACATCAGGTACAGGAGTGACGGTTTCCTCGCTCTGCGGCTTGTCCTGCGGCGTTTTCTGTAACGACAATCCTCCGATGAACGCGCCCAGAAGCATCGTTCCCAGAATCAGGATCATCACGACTTGACTCTTCAGTTTCATATCATCATTATATATAAAAAGCAGGCATTTTTCACGCCTGCTTCCTGTTGTTTCGAAAAGATCAGCGATTAAGCTTCGGTATTCTCTGCGACAGCCTCTACGACTTCTTCGACCGTTTCCTTGATGTCATCGACAGCATCTTCCAGCGTGTCTTTCACATCTTCTACCGCTTCTTCTACAACTTCTGCGTTTTCTTTTTCCGCTTTCACGAATTCATTGACATTTTCTTTAATGTCACTGACGGTTTCATTGAATTTCGCTTTTACTTTTTCCAGCGTTTCGCCTGATTTGACATCATTGACAGCCTTTTCAGCAAAATTCTTGACCTTTTCCTGCGTTTCACCGGACTTGACTTCGTTGATCGTTTTCTCAGCGAAATTCTTTACCTTTTCCTGCGTTTCGCCGGATTTCAGACCTTCGTAGACTTCATTCGCCTTTTCTTTGGCGACATCCTTGAGTTCTCTGCCTTCTTCTTTTGCCTGTTTATCCATCTTGGAAATAGCAGTTGCAGCACCTGCCAGAGCGGCAGCACCCAGTAATCTGCCTAATACGTTCTTTTTCTTTGCCATGTTTGTTCCTCCTTTACGAATGACAATAATTTTTATGTCCTATTTTTTCAGGACATCCTTGACCTTACCGAACAGATCTTTTGCCTTATCGGTAACGTCCGCGGTGATCCTGTCGACATCTTCCTTATCGAATTTTCCGTCTTCGCCTAAAACGGCTTTCCCGACTTTCGAATCTTTCAGATCCTGAGCCAGACGTTTCGCATCATCCTTAGCGAACTTGCCATCTTCGCCTAAAATATTCTTGCCAAGATCACTCTCTTTGAATTTCTCTGCAGCTTCCGAAGCTTTTTCTTTCGCGACTTCCGCTAATTCAGATGCTTTTGTGCCAAGGTCATCCAAACCCTTTTTTACATTATCAAGATTATCACTCATTCTCAAATCTCCTTGTATCTGAGTATATTATATCGCTAAACACTCTTTTGTACATAAAAATTAATAATCTGCTTTTCATAGACAGACAGGCGGATCCGATAGCTGAAATAATACAGATCGTAGCCTTCCGGATTCCTGGATACCATTACTTGGATCCCTGCGGTATCGAAATCTTCCAGTTCTCCTTCCTGAAGAAGGAGACATTTGGCACGTTGGATCACATAGGCTTCATAACTGAATGCTTCCGAATACTGCTGAAGATCGTAATAGACATGGTCGGCTTTGATGATGTAGTCACTCTTCAGAGCGATCAAGCTCATCATCAGACACATCGCAAGCAGAAAAGCGGTCGATATAAAACCGGTCCGAGGAACAGAGGATCGTGTCATGGCTTTTGTCTTGACGCTGGTAACAGAGATGGATGCTATCGTTTTTTTCATAGAAATAAAGAGAATCGATGTCGTTGAGAAAGATCTGCGTACCGGGCTGCAGGATCAGCTTGCGATTCACCAGAGACAGACGGAAATCATCGTTCTGGTAATTGAAAAACAGCTGATTCGAACCGACTTCCATATCATAGGCGATCAGCAGGATCTCTCTTAGCTGATATAGAGCGATTTCGTCGTTGATTTCGTTGTAGTCGAAGGTCATATCTGCCGCGTATCTTAAGGACATCGCGCTTAATGGAAGGATCGTCATCGTGACGATCAGAGCAAGCAATAATCTAATCAGGTTCATCCACGATACATGCTTCGCAATAGGGAAGACTTTGAAACAGCTGCGTCAGGAAATCGTTCGTTTTTTCATGATAGGCATCAAAGCCTTCATCGTAACGGAGAATGACCTGATAGACCGTCATACATAAGACGCACATGCAGATGACGATAAACACGGACATGAGACTGTCGATCAGAAGGAAGCCTTTATTCGATGGTCGCATAGCCGTTCCCCAGATGTACGATGACCTGATGTCTGCTGAAAGAGATCGTTCTTCCCAGATTCACATGTCCCATTTCGTTGAACGAAACGCCTTTCTCATAAACCGCAGGTTCTCTTTGAAGCATTGCTTCCGCCTGGGTATACAGATAGTCATCAAGGAAATAATACGCTTCCAGATCTAGTCCGGAATACTTCTTGAGGCTGATGACACCGATGCTTGCGATGATGAACAGTACCAGCAGCATCTCCAGGACGCTGTTGCCTTTTTCAGTTGTGTACACAATGACCATCCACGATCGACAGCGAACTGCCATCGGCACAAGACGTCTGATCCGCATCCAGATAGCCGCCATTCACCAGATCCATCAATGAGCCTGGTGTCCTTCCGTAATCCAGCCTGAACTGGGCAATGGCGGAATCTACGACTTTCGTCAAAGCGTCGCAAGCTTTGGAATCTACCGATGAAATGACCTTACTGACATTGGGAATCGTCAGCAGCAGCAGGATAGAGATGATAATGACTACGACAACCATTTCCAGTAATGTAAAACCTTTTGAATTCATAGTACCTCCTAATACATGATGATCGCCTGCATAGGCATGAAAAGCAGCTGATAGATAAAGATGATGATCGCTCCGATGAAGAAATACGTGCTCATTTGTATCAGCAAAGCGTATTCTTTCATCTTCCTTTGGATCTTGATTCCCGAGACGTTCACATAGGAACTGATGATTCCTGCGAAATCATTGGTGAAATTGCCGATCTTGATGTATCTTGCCAGGCTGGCATCGTAATAGTCTCCGGAAGCGGCTTCTTTGAAGGAAGCACCTTGCATGAGCCTGTCATCCAGATGAAACGCCAGAAAAGAAACCAAAGGCTTGCTTTTCATGTTCTTGAGGATGTTCAATGCATCCTTTGTTTTATATCCCTGTTCCAGACAGATCAGAAACAGACTCATAAACTCTTCGCAGCAATAGATATTGAACAAGGAATTGGGAAAATGCTTCGATACCAGCAGATACAGATATGTGATCCTTTTAGGCTGACGGAAATAGATATACAGCAGGACGCCGATCAGAAATGCATAGTAGATGATATTGATGGCGATACGGAACAGATAACGCAGATCCTGATAGAAGCCTGTTTCCGATGCGAACGATCCCAGCAGATCGAACATGCTGTCCATCCCATAGAGATCAAATAGATACAATGCGCTGATCGTTACAAAGAAGAGAATGCAGGGATATGCGATCTGAGACAGCAAGGTATTGCTGCTGTTTTCTTCTTTTTCATAGAAACGCAAGGATAATGACAGGGCAAGAGAAAAAGAAAGATTCGGCAATAACGCGATCAGATAGGACCGGATCTTTCTGGGAACGAATTCGCTGATGAACTGTTCGATCAGTTCCCCTTCTTTCAGACGCTGGCTGATCTGGTTGAACGCATGCTGATTGCGTTTATTACGCAGCAGATCGAAACACTGATGCATCGGCAGATTGGTTTCCAAGAGTTTTGACAGATAGGTCAGATCGTCGATGGAGAGGCATTTCTCATAAAGCAGAACTTTCAAATATCCCATCCCGGATCCCCTTCCTGATTTGTTTTTCCAGACTGTTGAATGGCTCGGAATTGCGTTGATGCATCCGATAGTATTCGATTTCCTGGCGATCCATGATCTCATAGAGGACCGTTTTCTTTCCGCTGATCCGATTCGTCAGCATTCTCTGGTTGGCCAGGCACAAAAGATTCTCATAGAGATGATCCTCGTTCACGCCGAGTTCCTTCATTCTGGAGATGCATCCCGATGCTCTGGATGTATGGATCGTCGACAGTACCAGATGTCCCGTATTGGCCGCTTCTACGGCGATACGCGCCGCTTTCTCGTCTCTGATTTCACCGATCATGATGATATCGGGATCATGCCGGAGGATCTGCTGGACGCCCTTGGCATAAGAAAAATTCATTGCCTCATTGACATTCAGCTGAATAAATTCATCATGATAGACTTCGATCGGATCCTCGATCGTATAGATCTTCTTATTCTTTACATCTTTTAATAACGAATACAGCGTCGTCGTCTTGCCGGAGCCGGTCGGTCCGGAGAACAGCACAAGGCCGCAAGTCTTCTGCAGAAGAGATTTGAAATAGTCATTCTGATAAGCGAGGGCAGAAAGATTGTCAGCATTCACCTTAAGTTTAGAATTCAGGATACGCAGCACGCCATTGCTGCAGTTCGGTTCATTGATCATCGCAAAACGCAATGACAGCAAAGTCCCATCGACCTCCATCTCGAACTGGCCGGTCTGCGGTATCATGATGTTGCCAATATCGAGATTTGCCAGATACTGCAGATAACGTATCAGTTTGTAATCCTCGAATTTTCCTTTGACTTTGTGGCACAAGCCATCGATCCTCATTTCGATTGTCACTTCATGGTAACGTATCATGAAATGAATATCTGTGGCATTGTATTTCAAAGCCAGTCTCAGTAATGCCCGCAATCTTTCTTCCATTTTCTGCCCTCTATACATAATTCACCGGAAAATGGAAAATTCCTAAAAAAAACTATTATTTTTGTAAATAATAGTTTTCTGAAAGTTCCTGGTATAGTGTCGTAGCCATTTCATGGCCGGGATAGATGATGTAGTCTTTGCTGAAACTGTGGAATACATTCAATGACTGTTTCAAAAGACGGTAGCTTCCGCCTTCCAGATCCGTTCTGCCGATCGAGCCTTTGAATAACGTATCTCCGCTGAAGATGCATTCATCGAATACATAGATGACTGAGCCGGGCGTATGTCCCGGAGTGAAGATGACTTCGCAATGGAAAGGTCCGATGTCAAGTCTTCCTTCTTTTAAGGCGATCGTCGGACAGGAGATATATGAAGTGATGCCGAATACGCTTCCCGCTTCTTTATCCCGTGCCAGGAATTCGTCGTCTTCGTGCAGATAGACCGGGCAATGGAAACATTCATACAAGCCATCCACGGCTTTGATATGGTCGAAATGGCCATGTGTCAGTAGGATCCCAACCAGTTTTCTTTCTCCGATAATACCAAACAGTTTCTCCGTTTTGCCATCGGGATCGATCAGAAGGACATCGCTTCCTTCCGATAAGAGATAGGTATTGGTCTGTACGGGACCTGTCACATAAGTATTGACTTCCATAAATAAAAATAGGCATCAGCCTATTTTTTCTCCTTGTGAGTCGTCATTTTATTACATTTAGGACAGAATTTCTTGATTTCCATCTTTTCGGGATGTTTCTTCTTGTTTCTAGAACCAAAATATGTTTCTTCACCACACTCAGAGCATTTGAATGTCACAAAATCTCTTGGCATTTGTATTCCCTCCGTTTACGCTTAATCATTCTAACATATCTGTTCCGGTAATTTCAATATAAAAAATGATCAGAAGAGTTTCTGATCATAATTGATTTTAAGATGTTTGTAGGCTTTTTCCGTGACGACGCGTCCTCTCGGGGTACGGTTGATGAAACCGATCTGCAGAAGATAGGGCTCATTCACATCTTCCAGTGTGACAGCTTCTTCCCCGATCGCGCTGGCGATCGCTTCGACACCGACCGGTCCGCCCTTGAAACGTTCGATGATACCCATCAGATAACGGATATCTACGTCGTTGAGTCCCAGATGGTCGACTTTCAGTTTCTCCAATGCGGTCTTGGCGATGTCCAGATCGATCACGCCATTGTTTCTAACCTGGGCGAAATCACGTACACGTTTGAATAAACGGTTGGCGATACGTGGCGTGCCTCTGGAGCGTTTTGCGATCTCCAGGACGGCTTCTTCCGCGATCTCGCAGCTGAAGACCTTGGAAGTCCTTCTTACGATCTGTGCCAGTTCTTCTTCCGTGTAGTAGTTCAGTTTCGAAGTGATGCCGAAACGGTCTCTTAAAGGTGAACTGATGGCTCCGGCTCTGGTCGTCGCGCCAACCAGTGTGAATGGAGGCAGTTCAAGGCGGATCGATTTGGCTCCCTCATCCTTGCCGACAACGATATCGATATAGAAGTCTTCCATCGCGGAGTAAAGCACTTCTTCGACGATCTTAGGCAGACGGTGGATCTCATCGATGAATAAGACATCCCCTACCTGCAATGAAGACAGGATGGCAGCCAGATCGCCTGCTTTCTCGATGCTTGGACCGGTCGTCGTCTTGATGTTGGTGCCCATCTCGTTGGCCAGGATGTAGGCCATCGTGGTCTTTCCCAAGCCTGGAGGGCCATACAGCAATACGTGGTCCAGTGCTTCATCGCGCATTTTCGCGGCCTTGATGAAAACTTCAAGGTTTTCCTTGAGATCGCTCTGGCCTACATATTCAGCCAAGGTCTGAGGCCGCAATGACGCATCATCGTCTTCTCTCTGCTTATCGGCAGATAATACTTTTTCTTCTTCCATTTTCTTACTTGAGCAGTAATGTCAGAGCTTTCTTCACAAGCTCATCCGTAGAACCTTCTTCTCTTTCTAAACGTTTTAAAACGTTACGGATCTCCGCCGGACGGTAGCCCAGCTGTTTCAATGCTTCCGATACATCGCTGAGTTTCTCATCATCAGCTTCCGATGGTTCGACCAGTTTGCCTTTCAGATCCAGGATGATCTGGGAAGCGGTCTTGCTGCCGATTCCGGGCATGGCACGGATGTAGTCGACATCGCCGGTCTCGATTGCGGTGATGATCGCATCAACAGAAGCTCTCGATAAAATATTGGAAGCGATTTTCGGTCCCAATCCTTTGACGGAAATCAGTTTGATGAACAGATCATGCTCCTGCAGGGATAAGAAGCCATAAAGGCTGATCTCATCTTCCCGCACATTCTGATAGGTATAGATGGTCATTTCTTTGCCGATGGACAGGCTTTCCGGATGATAGAAACTGATCCTGTAGCCGATTCCATTGACATCGATGAGCACATAATCCAGTCCGAATGCATGTACTGTTCCCCTAACAAAGCCAATCATAGTTTCATTATACACGAAAAAGGATGAAACATGTTTCATCCTTATATCGTTTCTTCTTCATCATCCACAAAATCGAAGCTGTAATCCTGGATAAAGACCCGGTCGCCGTTTTTGCATCCTTTGGCTCTCAAGGCGTCATCCAGTTTCATTCTGGATAAAGCTCTTGAGAAAGACAGAACGGAATCATCGTTATCGAAATCGGTATTCAGGAAGAGTCTGGTGATCTTTTCTCCTTCGACTCTCCATGTTCCGTTTCCTTCATTGAAGATCGTGAATGGCACAGGTTCTTCGTACTTGTAGATGACTTTCGTATCGGTCTTGGCAGTATCATACAGCGGGAACTGCGGGAGTTCTTTGAGTCTGTCCTTGACCCGATACAGGACAGGTTTGAGTCCTTCGTTGATCAGGGTGATCGTTTCGAATACTTCGATCTCAGGATATTTTTCTTTGAATTTCTTGAGATTTTCTTCCGCGTTGTCCAGATCCATCTTGTTGGCGATGACGATCTGCGGTCTGGTTTCCAGATTACCCGGATAGAGCTTGAGCTCTTCGTTGATGACTTCATAGTCATGGATCGGATCTTCATGGCCCATATCCAGGACATGCAGGATCAGACGGCATCGTTCGATATGTTTCAGGAATTCATGGCCCAGGCCTTTGCCTTGCGAAGCGCCTTCGATCAGTCCCAGAAGGTCTGCCATGACAAAGGAACTGTCATCGACTTTTACCATGCCAAGCTGCGGTTTCAATGTCGTGAACGGATAGTCCGCGATTTCCGGTCTGGCATTCGATACGACAGACAGCAGGGTCGATTTGCCTACGGAAGGAAGACCGACCAGTCCTACATCGGCAAGCAGTTTCAGTTCCACCAGGACATTCCTCTCCTGGCCCGGAGTCCCTAATGTACGGTATTCCGGAGCGCTGTTTTTGGCCGACTTGAAATGGAAGTTCCCCTTGCCACCGACGCCGCCCTGACAGATGACCTCGCAGGAGTCAAGCGTATTCAGATCCGCAACGATCTCATCGGTATCGAGGTCCTTGACGATGGTCCCCAACGGCACTTTGACGATCACATCATCGCTGGATGCGCCATACATATTGTTGGTCTTGCCATTCTCGCCGTCTTCGGCTTTGATTCTCTTGGCATAACGCAGATCCAGCAATGTGGACTTGTTGGTATCTACCTTGAACAGGATGGAACCGCCCTTTCCTCCGTCTCCTCCGGAAGGACCGCCTAACGGATTATACTTCTCACGCCTAAAAGCGACGATTCCATTGCCGCCATTGCCTGCTTTCAGTTTTAACGTTACTTTATCGATAAATTGCATATTCGGTAATAAAAAGCCCTTAAAGGGCTCTAAGATCAAGCTTCAGGATAAACAGATACCTTCGTCTTTTTCTTGCCGAGGTGTTCATATTTGACAACACCATCGACCATGCAGAACAAGGTATCATCTCCACCCTTGCCGACATTGGTTCCAGGATGAACCTTTGTGCCTCTCTGACGATAGATGATCGAACCGGCTGTAGCGAACTGTCCGTCAGCCAGTTTAGCTCCTAAACGTTTTGATGCAGAATCACGACCGTTCTTGGTCGAACCAACACCCTTTTTCGAAGCAAATCTCTGGATATTAAGTATATACTTCATCTTTTTTACTTCCTTTCTTTGATGGTGATGAAATCTCCATAAGAGTATTCAATCGTTTTCAGCTGTATCAGAACCAGATTGATATAGTTCTGAACCGTCTGATCATCGCTAAGAATCTTTATTTCGATATCATCGGGATTGTCATGCACCTCGGCATCTTCCGGCATCTCGTCCAATGCATTCATCAGACCGTAGAAGATGGAAGAAACCGCTGCGCAGATGAGGTCCTGGCCTTCATCCGCGAATTCCGCATGACCTGTCACTTTCAGATAAGAATATTTATTCTCATCCAGCTGATAACTGACTTTAATCATTAAGCGATCTTTTCGACAGTCAGTTTGGTGTATGGCTGACGATGACCCTGTTTGCGTCTGGTGGAGCCTTTCTTCTGCTTGTACTTGAAGATGATGATCTTCTTGGCTTTGTCTTGCTTATCGACATTGCAGATGACTTGGGCGCCATCGACATAAGGCGTACCTACGGTCAGACCGTTGTTTTCGACTGCAACAACCTTGTCGAAGGTATACTTCTGTCCTGCTTCCACATCGAGTTTTTCGACATAGATGGACTGACCTTCTTCGACCTTCAGCTGTTTGCCGCCGGTTTCAATAATCGCATACATCGTATTAACCTCCTTTTTTGTACGGACTCGCCATGAAGGTGATCATTTGATGCTTAAAACCTTTTCTGAGCGGTTATAACCCCCGAAAGAAGGGACTACAACATGAATATCATAACAGATAAGCCTTCTATTTTCAATAATAAAATAATATAAAAAGGATCTTGCGATCCTTGTGTGATTTATGCCCTTCCGGAGTACTTGCCATCGATCGTCGAAACGATGACATGTTCGCCCTGTTCGATAAACAAAGGGACTTTGATCTGCAATCCGGTTTCCGTTACGGCATTCTTCAGAGCCGATGTCGCGGTATTGCCTTTAACTGCCTGTTCGCATTCTGTCAGTTCCAGTTCGACCTTATCCGGCAGAATTACGCCCAGGATCTCTCCTTCATAAAACGAGATATTCACATCGAGATTCGGTACGAGGAAGTTCTTTTCCCATTCGAGTCTGTCGGTAGGAATCTCTAGCTGTTCATAGGTTTCGGAATCCATGAAAACTTCCGTATCGCCGGAATCATAGAGATACTGCATCGGACGCTTGTCGATATGAGCTTCCCCTACCTGATCGGATCCGATGAATGACAGTTCCTTGACTACGCCTGTTCTTGGCACTTTGACTTTGACCTTGACTTTCATCTTGGCCATGGCTGTCTTGTTCAGCTGAATATCGATACATTGATATAATTCGTTCTCCCAGGTAAAACAGGATCCCGGTTTGATTTCTGTGCAACTCAACATAACTGTTACCTCTCTTTACGTTTCTATTGTAATATAAGTCTTATCTTAAGAAAATATCAGCCATGGGGATGGTAGTTTCTTGCGAATTCAAACATTTTCAGATCCACGTGGCAATAGCCGTCGGGATTCTTGACCAGATAGTCCTGGTGGTAGTCTTCGGCTTTCGTGAAGGATTCCAGTTTCAAAACTTCCGTGACGATCGGCTGATCGTAATGGGAAGCCAGTTCTTCCATGGCTTCTTCAATGACCGGAAGATCTTCTTCATTCACATAATAGACTCCAGTACGGTACTGATGTCCGATGTCGTGTCCCTGCTGATCCAAGATGGTCGGATCGATGATCCTGAAAAACAGTTCCAGTACTTCCTTCAGCGAGATCACTGTTTCATCGTAAAGCGTTTCTACGGTCTCTGAAGCGCTGGAACGGTGCGCCTTAAGGTCTTCATATGCTGGGAATGGAATATCGCTGTTCGCATAGCCTGCGGTCGTCTCCCTGATCCCTTCGATCAGCGACAGATAATGTTCCACACCCCAGAAGCAGCCGCCTGCCAGATAAATCTTTTTCATACTTTGCTCCTATTCATCAAAGATCTCTTTAATGATCTCTTCTTCCGATTCTTCACTGATATAATCATCCACGAAATGTTCCTGGAAAATGATCTTCATGCTGGAAAGCTGGGCATAATTCATCCGCTCCTCCAGGATCTCTCCCCGGTTCAGCCAGAAGACATTGATAAACTCCTCAAACATGAACCAGGTCGGAATGATCAGGATCACATTGCTGGAAATCGAATCACGCAGATACAGATACAATGCCAGGAAGAGGATCCCGCCGATCAGCAGCATCATGGACATCCGGAAATTATCCGCAAGATCTTCCTGTACGACGCCCAGTTTCATATTGTAGTAGTCCTGTACCGACTCAATGATCGTTTCCTGTTCCACTTCATTGAAAGCCTGTCCCGTGATCTTCAGAACGATCGGATACTCACTGGGAATATGTTCCGCATTATCCTCGATGAAGGAAATGAAACGCGGATTCATATCCTCATAGTCTTTGACGGAATAATGATCCAGGATCTCCTCCATGCTGTTCACATGACAGGAGATATAAGCGAAATCATTCTCGACATAATAGTCTCTGATGTATCTTTTATAATCCACGGTCTTGTTCTTGAAGAAATCGACCGCATGTTTCTTTTTATTCTTTTTCAGCCTGAACATGTTTCACCTCGCTACATACGATCCGTTACATTGTCTTCCAGGATCTCGTCGATGATCTGCTGTTCGACGGTAAGAGGCACTTCGTCATCGACGAATTCTTTACGGAACAGAACTTTCATGCTGGAAAGCTGTCCGTAAGAGTTCTTCTTGTCTTTGATGACCTGACGGTCGAACAGGATCGTTTCCGCCAGGAACCAGACGAAATACCAGGATAAGAAATCGATCATGAAAATGTAGTGGTGATCGACATCCAGCAGGAAATACATCGTCCAGAAGATCACCGATAATACGGCAAGAAGCAAGCAGCGCTTGTTGTTGTCGATGATATCCAGCTGGGTATCGCCAAGTTTCATATTGTAGTAATCGCTGATCGTTTCTGTGATGATCTGACGCTGTCTCGCATTAAAGACATGCCCCGTGATTTCCAGCACGATCGGATACTCCAAAGGGATGTGCTCGGCATTCTCTTCGATGAAAGCGACGAAATCGGGATTCAGATCCTCATAATCCGGAACGGAATAATGGTCGATGATATCATCGTAGCTTTCTACGTTGCAGGAGATGTAAGCCAGCTGATTATCGACATAGTAGTCTTTGAGATATTTGGATGTATCGACTTTCTTATGCCGGAAATGGCTGATGTTTCTGTTTTTTCTTCTTCTGAGCATAAAAACTCCTGTTACTATTCTATCATTTTTCAAAAGATCTTGAATTCCGATGATTTTAATTTGGAATCTCTGCCTTTTCAGATCGTAGGAGCGGATCGCATAGAAACGATCGCTTTTTTCATCATAAAGGATCACCAGAGATGGAACATATCGTTTTTTCCAGCAGCTGACAAGTGTTCTCTGATAGAAACCTGTGGCATCGATCTTTCGAAAGCGTTCTTTGATTCTTGTATCGATCATCTGTTTCCTCCTTTCATTCATAAGACGGGAAAACAGAAGCAAAGGTTTCATCTTGCTGATGCAACTTCATCTTTTCTAAAAAACAGGAATGTTATAATGAAACCAGCAAGAGGTACCACATGGAATTCAAACCAAACAAGAAACTGGGTTTCGGTCTGATGCGTCTTCCTCAGACCGATCCGAATGATGCTGCAGCAGTCGATATCGAACAGCTGAAAGATATGGTCGATCTCTTTCTTGAAAGAGGATTTACCTATTTCGATACTGCCTGGATGTATAACGGATTCGAAAGCGAGAGAGCGGTCAGAAAAGCGCTGATCGAACGTCATCCCCGTGAAAGCTTCACTTTAGCGACCAAGCTGCATGCCGCTTTTATCGATAACGAAGAAGACCGCGACAAGATCTTCAATGAACAGCTGAATAAGACCGGTGCGGGTTATTTCGATTATTATCTGTTGCATGGGGTCGATGAAGGAAAGCTGAAGAAGTATGAAGAACTTCATTGTTTCGAATGGCTTTTGGATAAGAAAGAAAAAGGTCTGGTAAAACACTGCGGTTTCTCGTTTCATGATACGCCGGAACTGTTGGATAAGATCCTGACGGATCATCCGGAAATGGAATTCGTACAGCTCCAGGTCAATTATCTTGACTGGAACAGCCGTTGGATCCAGTCAGGAAAATGCTACGAAACCGCCTGCCGACACAACAAGCCGGTCATCATCATGGAACCGGTCAAGGGAGGCACTTTGGCCAGGATCCATCCGGACGCGGAAAAGATCTTCAAAGACTATGATCCTGACATGTCCGTGCCAAGCTGGGCGATCCGTTTCATCGCGAGTCTGGACAACGTGATGGTCGTATTATCCGGCATGAGCAATCTTGCGCAGATCGAAGATAATACTTCTTACATGGAAGATTTCATTCCGTTGACGGAAGAAGAGAAACAGATGTGCTTCCGGGTCGCGGATGTGATCAATGCCCAGATCGCCGTGCCATGCACAGGCTGCCGCTACTGTACCGATGGCTGCCCGATGAATATTCCGATTCCGGATTATTTCTCTCTGTACAACGAAGATATGCGTGAACATCTGGAGGAAAAGGGATGGACGGTCAATTATTCCAACTATCAGACTCTGACAGAAAAATATGGCAAAGCAAGCGACTGTCTGCAATGCGGTCAGTGCGAGAGCGTCTGTCCACAGCATCTTGGTATCATTGAATATATGAAACAGGTTGTGAAACATTACGAAAGACGCTGAATAGCCAACATATGGACGTATAAGGCTAGATCAGCAGAAACATTTAGACGATAAAAAAGCAGGAGTTCAGCTCCTGCTTTTTGTTTCAGTGATGTTCGGCTTATAACTGAGCCAGATACTTGATGGTTCTTACCATCTGAGATGTGTAAGAGTTCTCGTTGTCGTACCAGGAAACGACCTGTACCAGATATGTGCCATCGCCCATATCAGAAACCATCGTCTGGTTTGCATCGAATAATGAGCCATATTTCATGCCGATGATATCGGAAGAAACCAGTTTTTCCGTGGTATAGCCGAAGGATTCGTTTGCCTGAGATTTCATTGCTTCGTTGATCGCATCGACTGTGACGTTCTCACCCTTGACAACAGCGTGCAGGATCGTAGTAGAACCTGTGATCGTCGGAACTCTCTGTGCAGCACCGATGAGCTTGCCGTTCAATTCCGGAATAACCAGACCGATTGCTTTTGCAGCACCGGTGGAGTTCGGAACGATATTGGCAGCACCGGCTCTCGCTCTCTGCAGGTCGCCTTTTCTGTGAGGTCCATCCAGAATCATCTGGTCGCCTGTGTATGCATGAACCGTAGTCATGATTCCTGACTGAATTGGGAATGCATCGTTCAAGGCTTTGGTCATCGGAGCCAAGCAGTTGGTCGTGCAGGATGCTGCGGAAATGATCGTGTCTTCTTTTGTCAGCGTTTCATGGTTGACATTGTAGACGATCGTCGGCAGATCGTTTCCTGCCGGAGCAGAAATGACGACTTTCTTCGCACCGGCATCGATATGAGCCTGTGCCTTTGCTTTGGAAGTATAGAAACCTGTGCACTCCAGAACGACATCGACATTCAATTCACCCCAAGGTAAATCAGCAGCGTTCGGCATTGCATAGATCGTGATCTCTTTGCCATCGACAGTGATGGAACCAGGTACTTTAACGGTCTTGCCATCTTCTTCCAGTTCCGGCTCTTTGCTGGAAACGGTGTGAAGATTCTCGCCGATAACGCCACAGTATCCGCCCTGTGCTGAATCATACTTTAATAGATTTGCCAACATTTTCGGGCTGGTTAAATCGTTGATCGCAACGACTTCATAGCCCTCAGCTCCAAACATCTGACGGAAAGCAAGTCTTCCGATACGTCCGAAGCCGTTAATTGCAACTTTTACTGCCATAATGAATTTTCCTCCTATTTTATGACTACAACTATATTATAAGGTTTTTTCCTGAAATATAAATAAGCAAATGCTTAAAAAAAGGAAGGTTTCCCTTCCTTGAATGCTTATTTTACGGTTACTCCCGTGATATGCGGATTCGCTCCGTTATACCAGTATAAGAAACCTTCCAGATCGACGACATCACCGATATTCAAAGCTTCGACTGCTTCATAGACATCGGAACCGTCATAGCACAGATAGGACTCAACAACGAACGTATAAATATCCGTCTGGCCATCCGTGACATTGAAATACAGATCGCTTCCAGGTTCGCCGGAACCATCCCAGTTGTACAGGAACGGAACGTCTTCTCCCGCGCTGTTCTGGCTTGCGACAACGATGAGATCCTTGAAAGAGACTTTCTTATTCATATGTTCAGCCAAAGCATCCGTGCCTAATATGGCAGTGACATCTTCCGCCGGAGCAAGATACTTGTCGCCGCCTTCGACCAGAGTCACGACAGCATCCGTAATTTCAACTTCACCGGACCATTCGCTCTTGGTGCCTTCGACATGGACTTTCGTACCATTTGCCAAGCCTTTCCAGCCATTGCTGTAATCGGTAGAATCAACCAGTTTCGCATAGTCTGCTTCGGAAATCTGGCCAGCATATACGAAGTAAGCGCCATCTTTATCCTGCAGATACAATGTAGCGCCTTCCCAGTAAGACTGTACTGCCTGTACATATGCTTCGATGACGACTTCTGCAGAACCATCTGCCGGTAATGCGGCATATTCGGTATACGTCATGACGCCATTATCTACTGGTTCAGGTTCAGGATCGACCGTCGGCTTTTTCGTGCAGCCAAACAGTGCTACAACCATCAGCAGACCAAGTAATACGGTAAATAATTTTTTCATTTTTTCTCCCTTCTAAAGTTCCCTTCAGAACAATATTATTCTAACACAATCGCAATGATGAAACATCATTTTGAAGTTTTTCGGCGTTTCCATAAGACATAGGTTCCGATCATCAGCCAGGTGATGCCTAAGGCTCCTAAAAGAAGTCTGGAAGTGGCTGGCAATGGACCCAGATCCTTGTTCATGCCGATGTGGCTGATCTGATCGAGATGATACAGCGAAGTCGTTTCTTTGAACAGGTCATCGACATAGGCATCGTCGACCGTTTTCTTCTTACGCACGGCTTTGCAGACGCTTTCGATCAGGTTGCCTGCGGCATCTCTCAAGGAAGCGGAACCGTTGAATACGGAAGTCACGAAAGTGTGTTCCGTATTTTCCAGCAGCAGTCTGGAAGCGGCGATCTTGATATCGTAATAGGTCACGTTGTCTTCCCCTGATCGGTTCAGGTAGTCCTGATAGAGATCCGAATCCTGCGCTTTCTTCGTGACAGGCACATAGCCTTCGGTCTTGGCGTATGCGATCTGGACCTCGTTGGTTAACAGATACTGGGCAAAGAGCCAGGAAGCCAGTACTTCATCCGGGTCTTCTTTATTGAAGATGCACAGAGAAGGACCCTGCGACATCATATACGGATCATTCACATCATACTGCGGGATCGGCCGTACCACGGTCTCAAAATCAAGGATGCTTTCTTCCGGAATATCGATCAAAGGAGCCTTCGAACCCATCCAGGTCGCTCCTGCCGTGGAATCGATCGCAAAGATGCACTGTCCGGCATTGAGGAAATTCGCAGGATAGCTGGAAATCTTGAAGGTAGAGAATTCCCCTTTCCCGGCATAGACCGCAATCTTTTTAAGGATCTCTTTCGTATCGTCGTTGAACAGCAATATCGATCCCTGATCATCGGAATAAGGAGCGTGCAGCTGTTTCAGCATCGTGATCATCATGTTGTCTGTGGACTTATAGATGAATGGAATCAGCACTTTCTGTCCGTTGATAAGATAGTTTCCTTCCTCATCCTGCGCCATCGCCGCATCGCAGATCTCCCAGACCTGATCCCAGGTCAGCACATCGGGAATCGTATAGCCCAACTGTTCCACATAAGTCTTATTGATATACAAGGCTTCCGTAGAACGCATGTATGGCAAAGCATAATGGGAACCATCGATGATGCATTCGTTCAGGAATTCGCTGATGATCTCCTCTTTCTTCGGACCGTCATAGCGCAATTCGCTTCCGCCCAGCCCATATCTTTCATCTTCCATCAGTTCATCCAAAGCGACCACCGTGTCCTTGCCTGTCATGTAAGTAGCGATATGATCGGGATAGGTAATGCAGACATTCGGTGTCGTATCGGTAGCGATATTGGTGATGACATCGTTATAGATACGGGAGTAATCGGTGTAGAGTTTCATATTCACCGTGATATTCGGATACAGTTCCATGAAATCGCTGATGGCTTTCTTATAGATGTTGACCTGATTGACATTGGTATCGTTCTTGGCCCAGAAAGTGATCTCATAGTTCCTGGATGTATCGAAGGTATCAGGGATTACGAAAGAGCGTGATTTTTTCGAACCGTGGCAGGAAGAAACAGAGAGACACAAGAAGCACGTCAATAGAAGAATGATATACTTTTTCATCATCCTTTGGTTCCTCCTCTGGATACGCCTTCCATGATCTTTTTATGGAAGAACAGGAACAGTACGATAAGCGGGATGGAAATGACCACGACCGCAGCCATCATGGCAGGAATGTTTTCCCGTCCGAAACCGGATTCCCGGATCGTCTGGATCCCGTTGGATACCAGGAAATAGTTCTCGTCATCCGTGATCAGTCTCGGCCAGACGTAAGAGTTCCAGCATTCGATGACTTTCAGGATAATGACAGTGATGATCGTAGGCTTGCAGATAGGAATCATGACTTTCCATAAGTATTTGAAATCGCTGGTTCCATCCACTTTGGCAGCCTTATACAATTCATCCGGGATCTGTTCAAAGTTTTCTTTGAGCAGATAGATATAGAAGATGCTCGTAATGCTTGGCAGGATCAGTCCCGGGAAGCTGTTTCTTAATCCTGCATTGGTGATGGTTACGAAATTGGTGATGATGACCAGTTCGTTGGGAATCATCATCAGCGACAGGAACAAGGTGAATACCAGGTTCTTTCCTTTGAATTCCAGACGCGAAAAAGCGAATGCCGACAGCACGATGATGATCAGCATCAATCCCGTCGTAAGCAGGGTAAAAATGAGCGTATTCGCAAAGTATTTTGCTAAAGGAACCGCAGTAAATGCCTGGATATAATTCGCGATCGTCGGAGATAAAGTAAAGAATTTCGGGATATATTCCGCATTGTAGGAACTGTAAGATTTTACCGAAGTCAGCAGCATCCAGTAGAACGGGAACAGCACGACGATCGCCCAAACGATCAGCAAAGCAAAAATCACGATCTTCCAGAGCGCGTTTCTAATTCTGCTTTTTCTTTCCAGTCTTCTTATTTCATCCATGATTACTGATAGTGTACATTCTCTTTAGAAACCAGCAAATTGATGACAGTGATGGTCAATACGATGGCAAACAGGATCAGGGCAGCTGCCGAAGCAAACGACGGATAGCCTCCCGAATTGCCATAAAGCATATCGTAGACATATCCGACGATAGTATTCATGCCTGCGGCATTGAGATCCGTTCCGAATAAAGCAACGACATCGGAATAGGCCTTGAATGCGCCGATAAAGCCGGTGATGATCAGATAGAACAGCGACGGCGATATCATCGGCAAAGTGATTTTCGTGAAAATGCGAAGCTTGCTGGTGCCGTCGATACGGGCTACGTTGTAGTAGTCCTTATTGACGGAAGCCAAAGCGCTGGTCAGGATCAGGATCTTGAACGGCAATACGACCCAGATGGTATAGAAACACAGCACGAACATCTTGGCCCAGTACGGTCCTTCGATGAAATCGACGGAAGCCAGTCCGAAAGCGTTCAGCAGCAGATTGATCAGTCCCTCCGAATAGGCTGTCT
>JAFYHQ010000029.1 GCA_017539105.1 Erysipelotrichaceae bacterium | reverse complement strand
CACGCTGACTATATCAAGAACATGATCACCGGCGCAGCACAGATGGATGGTGCTATCCTGGTTGTTGCTGCAAACGACGGACCGATGCCTCAGACTCGTGAACACATCCTGCTGGCTAGACAGGTCGGTGTTCCTTACATCGTCGTATTCCTGAACAAGTGCGACATGGTCGACGATCCTGAACTGATCGACCTCGTCGAAATGGAAGTCAGAGAACTTCTTGATGAATATGACTTCCCAGGTGATGATACTCCAATCATCCGTGGTTCCGCATTAAAGGCTCTGGAAGGCGATCCTCAGTGGGTTCCTGCAATCGATGAGCTGATGGAAGCTTGCGATAACTATATCGCTTCTCCGGCAAGAGAAATGGATAAGCCATTCCTGATGTCAGTCGAAGACGTCTTCACGATCTCCGGCCGTGGCACAGTTGCTACAGGCAGAGTTGAACGTGGTGTCGCTCATCTGAATGACCAGGTTGAAATCGTCGGTTTAAGAGAAACCAGAACGACTGTCGTTACAGGTCTGGAAATGTTCCACAAGCAGCTGGATGAAGCTGAAGCCGGCGACAACATCGGTGCTCTGCTCCGTGGTGTCAACCGTGACGAAATCGAAAGAGGACAGGTCCTGGCAAAACCGGGTTCCGTTACTCCTCATACGCAGTTCAATGCACAGGTCTATGTCCTGACTAAAGAAGAAGGCGGAAGACATACTCCGTTCGTTGCGAACTATCGTCCGCAGTTCTATTTCCGTACGACTGATGTTACCGGTATCGTCAAAGGTTTAGGCGGTGCTGAAATGGTTATGCCTGGTGACCACGTCGAAATGGAAGTCGAACTGATCGCTCCGATCGCTATCGAAGAAGGAACCAAGTTCTCTATTCGTGAAGGCGGCAGAACTGTTGGTTCTGGCTCTGTTACCAAGATCATCAAATAATTACTAACTGATTGATTAACAATATAAACCTCTCAGAAATGAGAGGTTTTATTATACGATTATTTCTGTCCCAAACTCTTTCATTCATCATTTGAAGAAAAACGAATCAGTTCTTGCAGTTTTGATTGCAATATTTTTTTATCAGGCAATTTCAACCGGTATTCCGAGACCATCAAAGGATACATGCTTCTGCTCATTGCATACTCAACAACTTCGTTATCTTTTGAAGCACACAATATTATGCCGACACTTGGGTTTTCATCTTTCCTCTTTTTTTTGTCTATCTAACGCTTCTAGATAGAAATCCATTTTAGAAATGTATTCCGGTTTGAATTTTCCAATTTTAAGATCAAAGCAACCAGGCATTTCAAACTGCGATGAAAAAACAAAAGATCGATTCGATAATCTTCTCCTCCAACTTGAATACGATATTCTTCGCCGACAAACGAGAAATCATTCCCTAGTTCCAGAACGAAATGTTTCATATTCCTGATGATACCTTCACGTAAATCACTCTCTTTGAAACTGGAGGGAAGATCAAGGAATTCAATGATGTAAGAATCTTGGAAAGGGTTTTCTTTCATCTGATCTTTCGATTCCTGCAATAGTAATTCTTTTGACAACATATATCTTTCATAGTACGCGCTATCGATCTGCCTTTTGAGCTGTCTTTTTGTATAATTCTCTTTAATACATAATCTGATATAAAAGTCTTTTTCTTCTATCGTCTTAGTATCTGACATAATAAGATTGTTAGTCCAACTCAATTGTGTCACCAACGGTGACACATTTTCATTGTCTTTGTATGTTTCATAAAACTGTCTCATTCGATACAGCCCTCTTCGATCAAAGCCTTTTATTCCCGGAAAAGATAACTGGATCTGTTTTGATACTTCTTCAATGAAAGAATCTCCATAAGATGTCTCTTTAGATAATTTGCTTAAACATTCACCGATTTTCCAATACATTCTGATTAATTCTTCATTCACTTTTCTATATGCATTATTTCGAGAATTGTTAATTATGAAAATTATATCCTCTGATACTACGTTTTTTATGTCTGTCATCAGTAATAATCTCCTCCATTTCATAATTCACACGAAACAAGGAAAATCCTATCTTTTTCAGGACAAATGATATAAAAAAGCAAAGACTGCCAAAGTCTTTGCTCCTAACTGTCGTTTTCAGATTGTTTACTTTACTTTTTGATGAATTCCATCTCCATGCCGTCGCTGTCTTTGATGATCAGCGTATTGGCATCTTTGAAACTGAATTCGGAATCAAACACATCATCCTCGGAGAAAATCTCGTTATTGACATAAGTCACAAGAAGATGACCGTTCTTGACCTCGTATTTCAGTTCATAGGTGACTTCCGTCTCGCCGACTTTCATCGTATATGTGCCTGTACCATCTTCTTTGAGATCATATACGGCACCGATATCGTTTTCCGTATCCGCATATTCCCAGACACCAGCCAGTGAGCTGTCGCCTTTCTTGCCGCAAGCCGCGACCGTAAGCAGCATTGTTAATGCCAGCAATACTGTAAACAGTTTTTTCATTTCTAATCCTCCTATTACGATTCTAACAAATCTTTCTTATAATATACATCTAAGTTCGTCATACATCAATCTGTTGTGCCTTCGGCCTGTTCCTCATACAGAGACTTGCTGTAGTCAAAGAACTGATTGAAACCATCCAAAGACAAAGCGCCATTGGCATAAGTCAGAAATTCATTATCCGGCGAAATAATGAATGATGTCGGATAACTGTTGACGCCGCAGTAGTAGAAAAGCGCCGCTTCCTCATCGATGATGACTTCAATCTTCAGATCATTCTCTTCCAGATATTTTTCGATGTCGTCTTGATGATATTCCATCTGAGGAGACATCACATAGAAGCACTGTATCTCGTTGTTTTCAGCAAACTCTTCCAGCTCCGGTATTTCTGCCTGACAATAGGTACACCATGTAGTAGAGAAATTAAGGAAAACATACTGTCCTTTGTAATCCGATAATGCGATTTCTTTCCCTGAAGCGGTCTTGAAAAAATGATCCATAATATCGGATTCTTCCTGCGTGTCTGTCACATCCTGCCCGTTCAGAGTCTTTCCCGCTATGATCGTTCGGGAAGCGTCATGGATCATATATCCTCCTGACAGCAACATGATAATGCCGGCGATGACCGTCACATACTTCATATATTTTTTCTTTTCAGACAGGAAACGGATCGCTTTGTTGCTGAAAAGGCCAGTCAGCAGGAATGGCAGAAGCATGCCGATCGCGTAGATCAGGATATAGACCGGATCATTGCTGACGGAAGCCAGCAGCAATGCATTCGCCAGCATCGGTCCGATGCAGGGAGACCATCCGAAAGAAAACAGAAAACCGAACAGGAACGCTTTGAAATGATTCATGCCTTGCAGCAGTGAATCGAAACGGATCTTCCATTCCCTGGATAGGATCTCAATATTGATGATCCCGATCTCGTGCAGGCCGAAAATGATCAGCAGTGTTCCGCCGATGATCGCAATGATCTCGCGATATGCCGTAAGGAGATTACTCAGCTTATGCGAAGCGAATCCGAGGATCGCAAAGGTACAGCTGATGCCGCCCACGAAAAACAGTGTCCTAAGAAAGACCTGCTTGCTGTCATAGGTCACATTCCCTTCCTCATCGGTATGCCTGCTGTCTCCTGCCAGATAGGAAAGATACAAGGGAATCAGTGGCAGTACGCATGGCGAGAGAAAAGAAAGGACTCCTTCTAAAAAGATCGCGCCGACAAGCTTGTAATCCATGTTACCTCAGCAAAGTCAGTACGATGATACCCATCAGGATACGATAGATACCGAAGATAGAGAACGTATGTTTCTTGATGTAGTTCAGAACAAAACGGATGATAAACAAGGAAACGATAAATGCGCTGATGCAGCCTGTCAGCAGGATCAGGATCTCATAGAACGAGATCGCGCCGGAATACTTCAGCAGTTTCATCAGACTCGCTCCGAACATGACCGGAATGGCCAGTTCAAAGGTGAATTCGACGGCAGCCGTTCTGGAAACGCCCAGCAGCAAAGCAGCGATGATCGTCGCGCCGGAACGGGAGACGCCCGGAAAGATTGCCGCAACCAGCTGTGCCAGTCCGATGATCAAGGCATGGACCATCGTCAGTTTTGCAGTCGTTTCGATGGAAGGCTTTCTGTTCCGTACGATGCTTTCGACCATGAGAAAAATAAAGCCAACCAGGATCAACGAAATGCCGATGATCGTCATCTTGTTTTGAGGTGTCACAAAGGTGAACACATCATCCAGGAACAGCTCATAGATGATGGCAGGAAGGCAGGCGATCACGATATTGATCCACAGATAGAACTTATCTTTCCTGATCAAGGCAAAGATCCCCTTTTCATTCTTGTTTCCGGGGAATGGCCAGATCTTCTTCCAGAACACGATCAGCAAGGCCAGGATCGCTCCCAGCTGTATCACGACTTCAAATACTTCATAGAAGTCTTCTGTCACATTCAGCGGCATGAAACGGTTGAGAATATCCATGTGCGCTGTCGAAGAGATCGGCATCCATTCCGTGATACCCTCGATAATACCAAAAAAGATTGCTTTAATAATATCCATAAGTACTCCTAATTGAAAGTCACCAGTTCATCCTTAGGCGCATCGGCTTCCTCATGGCTTTTCACTTCCAAAGCTGGGACTTTCATTCCTTCCTCGTTCATGATGCAACGGCCGATGCCTGTCATCTTATAATATTTGTCTTTATCTATTTCTGCCGGTTTTATACCGATACACGGCAATGCGATATCCGTGATATCGTTCGCGCAGCACACCATGGCCCTTCTGCCCATAATTACCACATTGTCATAATCATCGATCTCTCCGGCATATTTCACTTTGATCGAAATCTTCTTCTTGTCATACTTTTCCGGATTATCGATCGCATCCATGAACCAGAGCCCATAGTCATAATCGCTGATATCAAGATCTTTTGAAAGATCAAACAGTTCCTCATCGATCTGGTTGGTCACGTTGCCATCCTTGTCCTCATAGATCAGTTCCGTATACTGGTTGATCGACTTGATGTTGTTCCTGAGATAACGCTTATCCAGACCATCCGAACGGTTCAGGATCACCATTTCCGCATTGACGATATGGTTATACATGAACTGACGCATATTGATCATATACAGGTTGAATTTCGAAGCATCGATCACGGTCAGCGTCTGCGCCAGTTCCCAATCCTTGATGAAACCATTGTCATAAAGGATATTGTCATCCTCCATGCCATTGAGTTCCAGGAAGATCCGTTCCGGACGGTACTGCTTATCCAGTTCTTTCTGCTTCGCAAACGTAAGGTCACTGATCGAATCAAGATAAACGACCTTGCTGTTGGTGATACTCATAAATTTCTCATCATAGATGACATCCCCTTCTTCGAAACAGATGATCAAAGTGCGTTCCCCTTCATTGAAACGCGGATTGTATAACGTCTCCTTGATCGCTTGCGTCTTGCCGGAATCCAGAAAACCCGAAAAGACATAGACCGGCTTAGTCATGGAAAAGCTCCTTGAAAAGCTCCTTGTCTATGACCGTACCGATGATGGATACCAGCGCTTCCTCCCTGTTGGAACCGGTAAAGATATTGTATTCATTCAGCACATAGTTGAAATACAAAGTATCCTCTTCTCCATGCACATATCCTTTGATCCGGATGATATCTTCCGGAATCTGTTCAAAGATCTTTGACAGTTCTTCTTCCGTAAAGATGTGTTCCGGATGCAGGATGAGATTCTTGAATGGCTCGTCTTCGTCATCGTCGTCATCATCGTGATGGTGATGGTGTTCGTGGTCGTGGTGATGTTCGTGATGATGTTCGTGATCGTGATGATGTTCGTGTTCTTCTTCATCGCATTCCGGCAGGATATCCCCGCCCTTGACGATGATATTCAGCAGCTGTTCCGCGGAATAGTTATTCAGCACATCGCTGATCACGGTCGCTTCCGGATTGATCTCCAGCACGGTATCGATCGCTCTTTGCACGGTCTCGTCATCCGAAACATCCACATGCGAGAGAATGACCGCATTTGCCGCCTTGACCTGGTCATCAAAGTATTCCTTGAAATTCTTATGGTACTTGCCGCAGGTCTTGACATCGACGATACAGATATGGGAAACGATACGGAAATCTTCGTCTTCTTTGACCACATTGATGATCTCAGACAGTTTTCCTACGCCGGATGGTTCGATCAGAAGATCCGACACACCCATTTCCTCGATTTCATGCAGCGCATCCTCAAAATCCCCCTGCAGTGAGCAGCAGATGCATCCGTTATTGATCTCCCGGATATTCAGCGAACTGTCGAAGAAAGCGCCATCCACACCGACTTCACCGAATTCATTCTCCAGCAGCATCACTTTTTCAAAGCGTTTCTCTCTTAACAGTTTCTGAATGAAAGTTGTCTTGCCAGCTCCTAAAAAACCTGAAACGATATAAACATTAATCATGGTCTACCTCCTTGAAACAAATCTCATCATAACCGGTATTCTCGTCGAATACTCTTTCCGATGCATAGCTTTCCAATGCTCCTAAAACGACTTCGCAGGTCGTGTTGATCAGACACCCTTTCTCCAGGTGACCGCCGATGCAATTGCCTTCTTCATCGGAGAACGAAATATGCAGATGGGCTTTGCCTTTGGATATCGTACCGGTCATGGAAACGATCTCGTGATCGCGAATAAGATGCAGATATTCTCTGGCATCCGCCAGCCGGATATTCAGTTCATACACACAGCCTACCGCAGATAAAAGAATGGCAGTATCGATCTTCAACTGCGCACATTTTTCTTCGATGCTTTGTCTTAAGTCGTCTCCTTTGTGCAGACGAAAAGCTATTTCTTTCACCATTCTATTCTACCATTATTCGCAATAATTAGGCGAATAGAAAGCACTGATTCTCATCAGTGCTTTATTCTTTGAAAGATCAAGTCTTTTATCAGTCGCGGCTTCTTCCGTAACGGAGCTGCTGCGCTTTTTTCTCCAGTAAAACACAGGCAGGAAGACTGATCACGATCACGAAGGCATCCGCGATAAAGGAGGAAGTGTTCTTGGCGAAACGCACAAGAAACGGCTGTGAAACAACGAAACTGTCTACCAGAGACTTTACCAGCTCGATGCCGACAAAGGTCGCCGCGATCGCAATCAATACCGCAACGATCACCTGCAGCGTCTTGTTTCTGATTTTCTTTACATGCTTCAGAGGTTTCCCGATCAGCAGTCCGATGACCAGGTTTCCCAGCGCCCAGCCGGGCATGCCATTGAAACCGAGATTGCCGATGATACAGTACAGAATCACTCCGACAAAACCGATGATCGCGCCTTCGTACCAGTTGAAGCACCAGATATAGACCGTCATGACGATATAGCCAAGGCAGAGGTAATAGTTCTCAAACACCGGAACTCTCAGACACATGGACAACACCACAAACAATGCAATGCCTAACGCAAGAAATGTCACATCTTTGGTTTTCATAATCTTCTCCTTCAAACAGAGACGGATCCTTCGATCCGTCTTTCATTCCTGATTATCCTGCAACTCTTGTGCGCTTGCGCGTATGCGGTTCCGAGACCGGTGCAGGTTTTTTCTTGATTCTGGTTGCAAAGATGATTCCCGCATATGGAGCGATATCGATCGCGATCGAATAAGGAAGCCCATGAGATTTGGCTTTCTTTGATCTGACCGGCTTGAAGTTGCACATGTTGCAACCGGAATAGATATCTTTCTCCGAATTGATCAGTTCCGTATAGGTTCCCGAGAAAGGAACGCCGATCGTGTAATCATGATAGCTGATCGGTTTCATATTCAAAACGATCACGTAACAGTAATCTTCGTCGTAACGGGAATAGATGTAAATCGATTCTTTGTTGTTATCCGCATCGATCCATTTGAATGACAGCGGATCATAGTCGTAACAGCTGAATGCCTTATGCGCCAGATAGATCTGACAAAGATCCCTGAAGTAACGATTGAACGAATCATGCATCGGATACTGCAGCAGGAACCAATCCAGTTCTTTCTGTTCATCGAACTCCCTGAACATGGCCATGTCATTCCCCAGGAAATTCAATTTCTTTCCAGGATGGGTATACATGTACAGGAAGAGGTTCCGGCATTGCGCGAATTTGGTTTCGTAATCGCCCCACATCTTGTCGACGATGGTTCCTTTGGAGTGGACCACTTCATCGTGCGACAATGGAAGAATGAATTTCTCGGAATAGAAATAGGCCATCGAGAAAGTCAGCTGGTTGTGATGGTACTGCCGGTATTCCGGGTCCATCGCATAGTATTTCAAGGTATCATTCATCCATCCGAGATCCCACTTGTAGTCGAAGCCCAGGCCCTGATACTCCGTAGGAACTGTCACATTCGGATAATCCGTGGAATCTTCCGCAATGATGATCACATCCGGATGCTGCTGCTTCAAAGAATAGTTGAAACGCTTCACGAAAGACAGCCCGCTCTCGTTGACGCCGATATTCTTGTTTCCATCATAGAAAATGATATTGGAAACCGCATCCATCCTGAGACCGTCGAAATGATACTCGTTCAGAAACAGATTCGCTGCCGACATCAGATAAGAAATGACCGGACCCGAACCAAGATTGAACTGGTAGGAACCCCATTGCGAACGGGAAAGACGTTCATCTTCATATTCGTAACAGGATTGTCCATCGAATTTCGCCAGACCGAAACTGTCGGTCGCAAAATGCACATAGGCGACATCCAGTATCACGCCGATGTCATTGAGATGACACTCGTTAACCAGATCCATCAGATCCCAAGGCGTTCCATAACGGCTGGTTGCCGACATGAAGCCTGTCGCCTGATAGCCCCAGGAACCGTCATAAGGATGTTCGACGATCGGCATCAGTTCGATATGGGTATAACCCATTTTCTTGACATAAGGGATCAGCTGCTCCTTCAGTTCCTGATAGGTTGTCATCGGAGCGCTGTGCATGAAGCCATTCACATGCAGCTCATAGATATTCATCGGTTCCTGATAGGAAAAATGACGGTTGTCCATGTAGGCCTTATCGGTGAAATGATACTGCGACAGGTCATACATTACCGAAGCATTGGCAGGACGCTTTTCGCTGTAGAATGCGCAAGGATCGGCTTTCTCTACGAAATGCTTGTCATCCGTCCAGATGCGGTAGCGATAGGAATAGATGCATTCGCAATCCGGAAGAAACAGATGCCAGATGCCCCGATCGTCAACTTTCTCAAACGGATAGTAGACCTGGAAACTGTCTCTGGACATAAAGACTTCCACTTTCCTGGCATGCGGAGCCCACAGATAAAACTCGACGCCATCATCTTTCTTGTGACAACCCATGTATCTGTAGCATTCGGTATCGATGCCGGAAAAGTAGTAGTCTAAATTCATCTCATCAGGACCTTTCTATAAAGTTCTTCATATTCGCGTGCCGATTTCTCGAAGGACACGTCATATTTCATCGCATTACGGATCATCATCTTCCAGCGGTCATGGTAATCGTAATACTGGCTGTAGGCGTATTCGAAGACATTCAGAAGATCTTCAACCGAATAATTGTAGAAGGAGAAACCGGTTCCGGTATTCTCGTATTCATTCAATGGTTCAACGGTATCTTTCAGGCCGCCTGTTTCCCGGACGAACGGAAGCGTACCGTAGCGCATGGAAATGAGCTGGGAGATGCCGCATGGTTCAAACAACGAAGGCATCATCAGCATATCCAGTCCCGCATACATGCTGTGAGCGAGTTTCTCGTTGTAGCCGCAGTAATAGACGAAACGGCCTTTGTTCTCTTCTTCCAGCATCTTGAAGGAATATTCATACTTGGATTCCCCTGTGCCCAGGATAGCGATCTGGACATTGTGTCTCAGGATATCCTGGATCGCACCCAGGACAAGGTCTGCACCTTTTTGGAAGGTCAGACGGGAAACCATACCGATCATCATGGTATCCGGTTCATCCCTGAGACCCAGCTGGTACTGCAGGGACGCCTTGTTTTCACGTTTGCCGACAAGATAATTCCTGATCGTGTAATTCTTGTAGATATCAGGATCGGTCGCCGGATTGAAGGAATCCACATCGATGCCATTGACAATGCCATAGAGATCCTGTCCGCGGTAACGCAGTACCGCATCCAGATTGTGTCCCAATTCAGGCGTCTGTATCTCCTGGGCGTAGCTCTTGGAAACCGTGGTAACGAAATCCGCATAGACGATACCGATCTTCATGAAGTTGCAGTAATCATTGAAACGCAAATCGCCATTCTCGTAATAGTAGTAATCGAAACCGAGATAATCAAACAGCACCTGCTTGTCATATTCTCCCTGGTAGGCCAGGTTATGGATCGTCAGGATATGCTTGATATTTCTGATCGATTCGATCGCGTTGTAACGGATCTTGCACAATGCAGGCAGGATCGCCGTATGATAGTCGTGCTCGTGGCAGATGTCAGGATAGTAATCCATCTTGATCATCATTTCCAGTACGGCAACATTGAAGAACGAGAAACGTGCCGCATCATCGCTGTAGCCATAGACGCCATCCCGGTTGAAGAAGGTATCGTTCTCGATAAACAGATATTCGATCCCTTCATTGAAATACGAATAGACATTCGCTTCTTCATTGATGAAACCGCTGTGGACATAGATATGATCCAGATAATTCATGCCATCATGGTATTTCTCTTTGATCACCTTGAACATCGGCATGACGACTCTGACTTCGAATTCACTCTTGTCCAACGCTTTCGGAAGAGCATAAACGACATCAGCCAATCCGCCGGTCTTGACAAAAGGCAGTGATTCGAACGAAACAAACAGTACTTTTTTCATCAGATACGGTCTCCTCGCTTGACATAGATAGGATCATCCTTGGTCCCCTTGATATCCTTGATATGCGTGACGATCGACAGTCTGTCGACGACCGCGCATTCCAGTTTCACATTCTTGTCGATCAACGTATCCGGAAGGATGACGGAATCCTTGATGACAACGCCTTCCCGGATCACGACATTGCGTCCAATGACCGAATCGATGACCGTGCCTTCGATCTGGCAGCCATTGGCTACCAGCGAACCTCTGACTTCCGCACCTGGCTTATACAGCGTCGGGCAGGAGTCATTGGTCATCGTATAGATCGGCCAGTCGTCATTGATCAGCTTGGTCAGATTCTTTTCTTTCTTCAGATACATATTCGCATTGTAATATGCGTTCAACGTAGAGATGCATCCGCAGTAGCCATGATGACGGTAGGCGCCGATCTTCATGACCCGGATGTTGTCCCAGATGATATCAGCCAGGGAATAGAGGCTGGAAGTCATGGAAGCTTCTTCCACCAGTTCCTTGAAGGTCAAAGTAGACATGACATAGGTCTCCAAAGAAACATCCCCGCTCTTGTATTTGCCATGATTCTTGCTGGCACCGACGACACGTTTCTTGTCATCGATCTCCAGAAGATCACCCATCAGATAAGATGTATTCGCATCATTCACGCTCTGATAAAGGATCGTGATATCGTTCTTGGAAGCGATATGATGTTCCAGCAGTTCCGAGAAATCCTGTTTGAAGATGAAATGCGAAGGAGCGATCACCACATAAGCGGGATTCTCGACATCGATGAATTCCATATACGTCTTGAATGCCAGGATATCGACATTGAACAGATCGTTATTGCTGAAGACATCCTCGCCATGCAGAAGATGGATACGGCCTCTCTTCGAGTTGATATTGTAACTGGTACGCGTGATATGCTCGACCGTCGAACGCGGACGGTTCTTGATATAGACCTTGATCGAATCGATACCGGAGTTGGTAAAGTTCGACAGCATGAAATCGATTACCCGATATCTGCCCAGAATCGAAGCAGCCGAAATCGGACGGAAGTCTTCGATCCCCTTAACATGCACATATGAAGGCTCAAAATTCAATAAACCCAATACTTTACTCATTTTCTTCACCTGCCTTTGCAATCAGTGATTTCGATACCAGAAGGATCTCTTTATTCTCTTTGTTACCCAGAACCACGCCATCAGGAACTCTGACGCCATCCGCAACCAGACATCTGTTCAAAACAGCGCCTTCGCCGACCACGGCATCATTCATGATGACCGATTCATTGACTTTCGCTTTTTCTTTGATCTCGACACCCGAGAAGATGACCGAGTGATGGACTTCGCCATTGACGATCGCGCCTTGCGTGATGAAAGCGTTGTCGATCTTCGCCTGCTCGCCGATGCACTGTGGCGTAGCGCTTACGTCATCCGTATAGATCTTCCAGTCGGGATCGAAAAGATCCAGACCGCTGTTGTCTTTCAGAAGATCCATATTGGCTTCCCACAAAGAATCGATCGTACCGACATCCTTCCAGTAGCCCTTGAAACGGTATGCCTGAAGTTTCAGGTTATCTCTCAGATAAGCCGGAATCAGGTTCTTGCCGAAGTCATGGGAAGAAGCCGGATCCTTGGCATCGTCTTTGAGATATTTGCGCATCGTCTTGTAGGTGAAGATATAGACACCCATGGAAGCCAGATTGGATTTCGGCTCTTTCGGTTTTTCTTCGAATTCGATGATGCGATCGCTCTTATCGGTATTCATGATACCGAAGCGGCTTGCTTCTTTCTTCGGGACTTCGATGACAGCGATCGTCGCTTCCGCTTTGGAACGGATATGTTCCTGCAGCATCTTTTCGTAGTCCATCTTATAGATGTGGTCGCCGGAAAGAACCAGGACGTATTCCGCTTCTTCCTGATCAAGGAAATCCAGGTTCTGATAGATGGCATCTGCCGTGCCCTTATACAGGCCCAGACCGGTCTCATCCTTCTCTCTTGGCGACAGGACATAGACGCCTCCGCCCTTGGAATCAAGTCCCCAGGTCGAGCTTCTTGCGCTGTATGAGCTCAACAGGATGGATTCGTACTGTACCAGAACTCCTACCGTAGAAATGTGGGAATTGGCACAATTGGATAAGGCAAAATCGATGATACGATATTTCCCTCCGAAATGAACGGCAGGCTTGGCTACTTTCTTCGTCAATTCAAAAAGACGTGAACCTCTACCTCCTGCCAGTATCATTGCTACCATATTATTTTTCTTCATGATATTACCTCTTGATTATAGTTTTATTATACAACATAACGTTTGCATATCACCATGGAATAGGCGGAAAGCTCGATCTTATTGGTCAAATTATGTATGAAACCATTGCAATCGAAGACGACTTCGTATGTTTCCTGTGTTTCGTAGGAAACGTTTTTCCGTTTCGGATTGAAGATGATCAGCAGATCATCGATCTGATAAACGAGGCAGGATTCATATTCAAAGAAACGGATCCGGGCATCTTCGCGATACAATCTGCTTTCTTTACGGAAGCGGATCAGCGCTTTGAGATAGTCGCAGACCTCGTTGTTGTAGATGCGCAGGTCCCAGTTCAGGGCATTGATCTCATCGGGACTGTTGTAGGAGTTGGCGACCCCCTTCTTGGTCCTCAGGAATTCCTGGCCGGAATGAATGAAAGGCGTTCCTTTCGCCACCATCACCATGGCCAGAGCGAGCCTGCACTTATTCCTGACTTCTTCAGGACTGTCATTGATACAATCGACGCCCAGACGGTCAAAAAAGGTCAGTCCGTCGTGACATTCGACATAATCGATGGAATGATCATAAGAAAGATAATCGCTTCCCGACAGGGCTTTACAGACTTCAGGCACATTATCCGCACCCATGACATAAGCGCTGATTGTTTCCCTGAAGTGATCATTGAACATCTTTATTTCCGGCATCTTTTCAGCATTCAAAATCGTAGCGCGATCTTCTTCCGGCAAGGCATCGCCCATGTTCCAGCCCTCGCCATAGACCACGAAATCCGGCTTCTTCGTTTTCAAAGCATCCCGCAAGGCATTTACCGTACCGATATCCAGGATCCCCATCAGATCGATGCGTATGCCATCGATATCGAACAGTTCCAGATAACGCAGAGTCATTTTGATCAGATAAGCCCGTACAAAAGGATCCTCCGATCGGATCTCACTGCCGCAGAAGGTTCCCATTGCCAGCTTCCCATCGTTCTTTCTTCGCAAGAAATGACCGGGAATCATTTTCTCGATATCGAAGGTCTTCACATCATAGACATGATTGAACACCACGTCCAGGACGACCCGGATATTGTGCTCATGAAGCTTGTTGACGGCTTCGCGCAGTTCACTGACATATGCATAAGGATTATTCCTGTCATAGACGTAATCTTTCTTGACGTAATTGAACGCAAGCGGATTGTAGCCCCAGTTGTATTCGCTACGGTCATTGTCGAAATCCATGACCGGGAGAAGCTGCAGGTGCGTGATTCCCAGGTTTTCCAGATAATCCAGCCCCAGCATGAAGAAATCATCTCTCTTCAAGCCGTCCATGCCCAAAGCCTTAAAAGTTTTCGCATATTTCCCGAAATAGCCATAGGAAGAAAAATCCCGGACGCTGGTCTCATAGATCACCATATCCTCAAAAGGTTCCGGCTTTACGATCGTCTGATTGAACCTTCCCGGATCCAGAATGATGGAATCCGTTCCATCCGCAAGATAAGCGAACGGATCCTTGAACGAGACCCCTCTGTCATCCTCGAAATGATAACGGGAAAGATGATGATCGCCATCGACCGTTACTGAAAAAGAATACAGCTGCCGGTCCATCGGATACCGATTGCCATCCAGAACTAAAAAAAGAGCATCCCGCCCAGGCGCGAATACTCTAAAAACCGATTTTTCTTTTGTGTATAAACAACCTAATTCGTTGATGCTGAAATCATTTGAACTGTATTCGATCATCATTGATAGTTATCTAATTTTGCTTTGGCTTCCAGAGAATCGATGATGCATTGCACGATCTTTTCGATCTTGGAACCCTTGGAATAATCAGCCTTGACCGCAAACGTGGCCCTCTTGTCTTTAAACAGTTCCTCGGCCTTGCTGCGCTTGGAATCATCCCCGAACACAGCGATCGTGGTCCCGCCATTCTGCTGCACGACCTTCATGCTCGGAACATCCGTGCTTCCATCTCCGAAATAGATCATATTCTCCAAAGGAATGTATTTCTCCGATTCCGGAGTGGAATTGTTCAGATCCGCATCATTGGTTTCCTGCAGGACACCCTTGTTGATCCTGAAAAGATACTGGGTCTTCATCGTATAGTTGACCACTCTGGATGGCCATTTCACTTTCCCGTCTTTGTCATAGACATAGGTACAGGCATAGATCTTCTTGAATTCACGCGCGATCGGCGTACCCATGATGATATCGGTCAGACCGGAAGAAACGACATAATGCTCGACGGTGATGTGATGTTTCCGTCCATATTCGTTGATCCGCTCAAACCAGGTCTTGACTCCTTTGTACAGTTCGATGTACTTTCCTTCTTCGATCAGCTGATCCCTGGTGAGACCGTCATTTTTCATGACCATCAGATACATGTAAGAAAGAATGCCATCGCAGTTATGCTTGCGCGCAAACGCATCGCATTCCGCCCAGAAAGCATTGGGATCGTCATAGCCCAGCGTACTTAAAAGATGAAACTCTTGCATATCTCTCGGAGATAACGTCTTATCGAAGTCGTAGATCAGTGCCAGTTTCGTTCTTTTCATATTTCTATTATAACATCCTAGCCGATCTCGTTTAAGTTGCGGATCGCCGCAACATACAGTTCGACCTGTTTCTTGAAATTATCGATATTGAGACATTCATCGAGATCATGGATATGATTGTTTTCTCCCTGGAATTCGCAGCCGAAAGCGATGCAGTTGTGAATGGCTTTCGCATAAGTGCCTCCTCCGATCGCTTCCATGGGCGTCTTGTCGTCCCCTGTCACATCGACATAAGCCTTCTTCAACGCTTTGATCATCGGTGAATCGATGTCGAAGTATAACGGTTCCGTCCTGCTCATGATGACCAGTTCATTGTGTTCATCACCGATGTTCAACAGTTCAACGACTTTTCCGCTGTCCGTCTTGACCGGGAAACGCATATCCAGGCTGACGATGATGTCATTGTCCTGCTTGCCGATGATGCCGAAATTGATGGTAGTATCGGAGATATCGTCTTTCAGGGATTCATAGCCCAGTTTCTCGCCATGGACTTCCAGCGAGAAGTATTTATGGAACCAGCTTACGAACGTATCTTCGAAACCGGCATGGTACAGCGCTTCCATCAGATGGCTGAACGCGTTCTTGCCTAAGTCAGGCATGCTGGCATGTGCGCTTTCGCCATAGACCGTGACATCGATGGTTTCTCCTTTTGCATAATCGAACGCAAGCTTGTGGTCCATCAGATACTGTTTGAACAGATTTTCATCGAAACGATCTAGAGGCAGACTGCAAGTGATCTTCTTGTTGACTACATTGGATGCTTCACCGCCTCTGATATCGATGATCCTGCTGTCATGACCGACGAGTTTTGCTGCAACCATACCCTTCTCTGCATAGATGCCGGGGAAGTTTCCATCCGGCGTGAAACCGCAATCGATATGGCCGTACTTTTCGACATAGTGACGGATGCATCGCGATCCTGTCTCCTCGTTGCAGCCAAGGATCAGACGTACTCTCTTTTGGAACGGATAGTTTTCCTGGATCAGGTACTTCAAGGCATACATCGAAGCGATAGCTGCACCCTTGTCATCGGAAACGCCTCTGCCATACAGGTAACCGTCTTCCTCCGTCATATCGAACGGATCATGTTTCCATCCTTCCCCTGCCGGAACGACATCCAGATGCGCCAGAATGCCGATCAGTTTCTCTCCTTCTCCGGTCTCGCCGAAACCGCAGTAATAATCCACGTTCTCCGTTCTGAGACCTTTTTCTTCCATCAGCCCTAAAGCGCAATCAAGAACGGCACGATTCATCTTGCCGAACGGTTTCTCATCCTCGCTATAGACCGAATTATAAGAAACCAGTTTCTTCAGATCCTGCTTCATTGCATCAATGTTCTCTTCGATAAACTGTCTGATTTCCATCTTACCCTCCTATATCAGCAAGCCGATCGGACAATGATCGCTGCCTTCGATCTCATCATAAATCAGGCTGTCCCTGACTTCTTTCATGAACCGATCGGACACCACGAAATAATCGATACGCCAACCGACATTGCGTTCCCTTGCTCTGGTCCTATAAGACCACCAGGTATATTTCTCTTTCTCAGGATAAAGGACACGGAAACTGTCGCTGAATCCTGCAGCTAACAATTCTGTGAACTTGCCGCGTTCCTCATCCGAAAATCCTGCCGAATAATGATTCTCATCGGGATTCTTCAGATCGATCTCTTCATGCGCCACATTGAGATCCCCTGTATAGATGACCGGTTTTTTCTGATCCAGTTTCATCAGATGCCTGCGCAAGGCATCTTCCCAGATCATCCTAAAATCCAGACGCAGCAAGCCGTCTTTGGAGTTTGGCACATAGGCCGTGACGAAATAGAAATCCGGATATTCCAGAGTGATGACTCTTCCCTCATCGCAGCCTTCGTCTTCGATATCATAAGCGACACTCAAAGGTTCCTGTTTGCTGTAGACCAGAGTACCGGAATAACCCTTCTTTTCCGCGCTGTTCATATACAGATGATATCCTTCGAAGCGCATTCCCAGTTCCAGCTGATCTTCCTGCATCTTGGTTTCCTGTATCGCAAAAATATCGGCATCTTCCTTCAGAAAGAAATCCGCAAATCCTTTTTTCATGCAAGCCCGTAAGCCATTCACGTTCCAGCTGATCAGTTTCATATCGCCTGCGTTTTCTCCTTAAGATAAGCTCTTTCTTCTTCCGTAATGAAAGGCGAAAGCGTATCATAGACTTTCTGATGGTAACTGTTTAAAGCACGGATACTCTTTTCATCCAAGAGATCTCGATCGATCAGCTTCAGATCGAACGGAACCATCGTCAGCGTTTCAAAGCCTAAGAAACGTCCGTATTCATTTTCTTCCACTTTCTTGCACAGCAACAGATTCTCACAGCGGATCCCGAAACGGTTCGCGAAATAGACACCCGGTTCATCGGAGAACACCATGCCCGGTTTCAGTTCGACTTCTTCGTTTTTCGTTTCTGTCGAACCGTAACGGATGTTTGGCGGACCTTCATGGACCGCAAGATAGTTCCCTACCCCATGTCCAGTGCCATGACGGTAATCCACGCTATATGCCCACAACTCCTGACGGGCTACGATATCGATCTGTTTTCCGCACAATCCGGACAGAAACTTCAGTTCGCTCAATGCTAGCATCGATTTGAGAACCAGGGTGAAATAGCTTCTGACTTCCTCATCGACCTCGCCCAAAGCAACCGTTCTCGTGATATCGGTGGTTCCTTCCAGATACTGGCCTCCCGTATCAAACAGCAGGATCCCCCGGTTGTCCAGTCTCGCGCATTTGTCTTCTTCCGGGAAGTAATGAACGATTGCCGCGTTTTCATTGTATGCTACGATGGATGCGAAGCTCAGATCCTTCGCTCCGACCTCCATACGCAGACTGTTGATCTTTCTGGAACAGTCGCATTCATTGACCGTTCTCTTATCGATCGAATCCAGCCACATCATAAAACGCAGTACCGCGATCCCATCATAGATATGGGCCCTGCGGATATTATCCTGTTCGATCGGGTTCTTGATCGCTTTCATGTCTTCAATGATGGAACGGCGGTCATAGAATAGATTGTTTCCCTGAGACAAGGCAAGATAGCTCTCATAATTGACTTTGCGTTCATCCAGAACGATCTTGCGTTTCTCGATGGTTTTCAAGAAATCATAGTAGGAATCGTACGGACGGATAATGATCCCATCGGCATAAAGCTTATCCAAAAGATCCGCATTGAAACGATCCAGATCGCAGAACAGATAGACATCTCCATCCTGCAGGACCATATATGAAAGAAAGACCGGAGTATAAGCGATGTCATTGCCTCGAAGATTCAGAAGATAGGCGATCGATTCCAGATTGTCTACGATATGGACCATATCTCTTAAGCAATGCGTGATCAGTTTCACTTTCCTTATGCGGGAAAGACCGGCATAGCTGTTATCCATTTCAAAGATCTTGCTGTGAGACAATGGAGTCCTGTTTTGAATCAGTGACGAATAGATGTCGATGCTACGGATCTGATTGCCCTGATTCAGCAGTTCTTTCGCAAAAGCGATGCTTGTGCGCTTGCCATCGAGTCCGACGATGGCTCCGGGATAGTTTTCTTTCAGGAAGGCCAAAGGCTCCAGAGCCCCCTCTGTCCCCAGTTTCACGACCTTGATCCCATATGGCAGACATTGTTGATCGGCTTGCAGATAGTAACGTCCATCCACAAAGATATAAGTATCATTCAGTGTCACCAGCAAAGTCGCCAGAGAACCGGTAAAACCGGAAAACCAGGCTACCGTTTTGAAGTATTCCGGTACGTATTCAGATAGATGATAGTCAGAAGTATTCAGATAGTAGACATCGATATTCTGCTGTCTCATCAGCGTTTTTAATGCGTTTAATCTTTCTCTTATCATGTCTTTATATTATCATTTATTAAACTGATATAGTATAATAATAAATTGTATGAAGAAAGAAAAGGAACTTAACAGGCACGAGGAACGGGCTCTTAACAGCGTCAGGCGCAGAGCCTCGGTTCATTCCCAGAAACAGATGCAGTTTCCCGTTCATGCGGAAATGAAGAAGCAGGATATTTTATATACGGAAAAACCTGTGGAGGTGGAAAACAAGGTCAAGACTTCTGTCTTTGACAATCTGAAAAGGTTCCGTAACGGATTATCCGAAAAACGAAACAATAAAAAAGCAGAAAAAGAACTCCAGAAGCTTAAAAAAGAAGAAGAAAAACTGCTTGCAGCGGAAGCTGTCACGCAGGAACGCGATGTCTTGAGCGAGATCGAATCGTTCATTCCTCACGCGGAAACCGCAACCGAAACAAGCGTCCCATCCGTAACGGAAGGCATTCAGGAAGAGGTCCGGAAACCGAAGAAAGAAAAGAAAACCAGAGTCAGGAAACAGAAAGAGCCAAGACCAAAAGCAAGAGCATTCACTGTCGTTCTGGCTGTTCTGATGTGTATCGTGCTGTTCCTTGGCGTCTGCGGCGCAGCTGGCGCAGTCTATTTCGCTTCCAAGCTGCTGGAAGGCAAACCGGAACTGAATGTCGATGAACTGGTAGCACCGGATTCAACGACAGTCTATGATTCCGAAGGCAATATCATCATGGAACTGGGCATGTATCTGAGAGAAAACATCTCTTATGAGGAAATGCCAAACAGCCTGATCGATGCGTTCCTATCCATCGAAGACTCCCGTTTCTTTGAACATCCGGGTTTCGATATCCCGCGTTTCACCAAGGCGGCATTAGCCAACATCCGTACCAGAGACTTCTCGCAAGGCGGTTCAACGATCACCATGCAGCTGATCAAGAATACCTACTATTCGATCGATGCGGATGATGAATCGACGATCGCGGCCCGTGAGGGTATGTCCGGCATCAAGCGTAAGATGCAGGAGATCTGGCTGGCACTGGAACTGGAACTCAAGACCGATACAAGGAAACAGGATATCATGGCCATGTATATCAACAAAGTCAACTATGGCGATAATATCCGTGGCGTACAGAAAGCGGCACAGTATTACTTTGGCAAGGATGCGAAGAATCTTACTCTGACCGAATCCGCCTTCCTGGCCGGTCTGATCAACTCGCCGAATACTTATAACCCGTATAACGACTTATATAAGAACGACAACTATTATCTCGATCCGGATAGCGAATACCTGCAAGCCGGTACGCAGCGCCGCAATGAGGTGCTGGATCTGATGGTCTATCACGGCTATATTTCCGAAACGGAAGCGGAACTGGCGAAGTCCGTACGTATCGAAGACCTTCTGGCTGGCCAGGATGTCCGTTTCTCGGAAATGAACGAGAAATATCAGTCCTATATCGACGCGGTCATCGATGAAGTCGAAGAAACGACCGGAGAGAGCCCTTACAACGTCGGTATGAGGATCTATACCAATATGAACCCTTATATGCAGGAATACATCTATGACCTGCAGAACGAAGAAGAATACACGACGATCAAATTCCCGAACGAACTCTGCCAGAGCGCGATCGTTGTCATGGATAACCAGATCGGCGCGGTCGAAGCATTGGGCGGAGGCAGAGGCGAAACGGATAGCGCAAGAAAATTCAACCGTGCAACCAGCGCCTACCTCAATCCGGGTTCTTCCATCAAGCCGGTCATCGACTATGCGTTATGTATTGAAAAACTTGGTTATGCGACCTCGCATACCTTTACCGATATGCCTTATTATCTGTATGACGGCAACGTCCTGATCTCCAACTATGACCATGAGTACCATGGAGATATGCTGATGACGGAAGCGCTGGGAAGATCGCAGAATACACCTGCGGTACAGGCCTTGGCTGCCGTCGTTGCGGAAATCGGCGAAGAAGCTGTCGTCGATTATCTGAATTCGATCGGCTTCAAATTCGATTATGAGGACTTCGACCTGCAGTTCGCGATCGGCGGAAACCGTTGCCTGGTCACGCCTCTGCAGCTGGCAGGAGCACACGCGATGTTTATCAATGGCGGACGCTATATCAAGCCGCATACGATCAACTATATCGAATACAATGATGGAAGACCGAATTTCGTTGCGGATACCCAGGGAGAGCAGATCTTATCGGATGCGACTGCCTGGATGGTCGCTTACCTGGAAGAATACAACATGTCAGGCAACTTCTCATCTCTGATGTGGTACTGCAAGAAGTATCTGGATTACCCGCTCTATGGCAAGACCGGTACGACCGACTGGGGCGATTCCGGTGTTGAATTCGGTATCCCAGTCAGTTCCACCAAAGACAGTTGGCTCGTCATGCAGACGAACAAATATACCGTATCCTGCTGGACCGGTTATGATGAACTTGCTCCGGGAGCATATTTCACCAGCAGAGAATATCAGGATAATACCAAGAGCAAGATCGTCACCAAAGTCCTGGAACAGCTGGAGACCCATTACAGCGGCGAGTATGATCCTTATAAACCACTGGAGATGCCGGATTCCGTGGTCAAGATCACCCATGTGAAAGGCGCTTATCCATATGCCGCAGGATCAGGAGAAAGCGGCAGTGTCACCGGCTATATCAGTGCCAAAGCCCTGGAGGAACATCCTCTGGGTTCCGTATCGGCAGCCTATGAGTATTCCCGCCAGAACACCAAATACGTCCATGGCGGTATCGCCAATATCGGCGGAGCATTCGATGGTTCGACCGTCTCTGTCTGGTTCGGTACCGGATCAGGAGAAAGCGGCATGTGTTCCGGCGTATGCGACTTGTCTGCCACCAACCTCTATGGCGAAACGACCTATGCTTCCGGCGTCGTCTGGTTCCCGCACTGGAATACGATCTATACCGGAACGGCAGAACCGCCATTCATGTTCTCGGTCAAAGTCGATAGCGGCGAAGTCATCAGCGGAGCAACCGATGATCTCGGCTTCTCGATCGGCGTTCCGGAGTCTTCAAAAGTGACTGCCTGCGTCTGGCCAAGTACATCCAAATCGCAAGCCTGCATTACGCTGGCTGCCGGTCAGGATACAGGAGTAACGGAATAAATCATAAAAAAAGATCATGGAAACATGATCTTTTTTTAGTCTTCGCTTTTCTTCCGGCAGACGATATTGATTGGAACGCCTTCGAATCCGAATGCCTCCCGAAGCTTGTTTTCGAGATACCTCTCATAAGAGAAATGCATCAGCTTCGGATCATTGACGAACAGTACGATCGTGCATGGCGCGCTGGATACCTGGGAAGCGTAGTAGATCTTCAGACGTTTGCCGTTATGAGGTTTTGCCGGATTATCCAGCTGGGCATCCAGGATCACTTCGTTCAATACGTTGGTCTTGATCCTGAGATTGAGATTCTCATAGACCAGATCGATCAATGGAAGCAGGGTATCGACTCTCTTGTTGTCTTTGGCGGATATGAAGGCGATCGGCGCGTAATCAAGATAAACGAACTGTTTCCGGATCTCTTTGGTGATATTGGCCATGGTCTTGTCATCCTTCTCGACCAGGTCCCACTTGTTGTAGACGATGATGACACCCTTCTTCGCCTCATGCGCTAAGCCTGCCACATGCTTGTCCTGCTCGATGATTCCGGTCGAAGCATCCAACAGTACCAAAGCGATGTCACATCGCTCTATCGCGCTCTTAGCGCGTAATACGGCGTATTTTTCAATATTCTCGTAGATCTTGCCTCTTTTACGTATGCCCGCGGTATCCACGACCACATAATCTTTCCCATTGACCCGGAATACCGTATCGATCGCATCCCTGGTCGTTCCTTCGATATCCGAAACGATGACCCTGTCCTGCTTGAGGAACGCGTTCGTCAGAGAAGACTTCCCGACATTCGGACGGCCAATCACCGCAAAACGGATCATCCCTTCATGATCATCGATCTGCCGATACGGCATGACCTCCGTGACCTTGTCCAAAAGATCGCCAATGCCTATGCCATGGACTCCCGATACGGCAATCGGTTCGCCGATCCCGAGATTATAATACTCATAGATATTATCGATCAGAGAGACATCATCGATCTTATTCACCGCCAGAATGATCGGCTTATTCGACTTCCTCAACAGTCTGGCAATATATTCATCATCCGAAGACAAGCCGCTTCTGCCATCTACGATAAAAATGATGACATCCGCTTCTTCTACAGCAATCTCAACCTGGGCATTGATCTCTTTCTGAAACGGCACATCCTCGATCTGAAAACCGCCTGTATCGATCAGACGGTAAGTCTTGGACAGCCATTCGCAATCCCCATAGATCCTGTCCCTGGTCACGCCAGGCGTATCCTCGACGATCGCCAGCCTTTCCGACAGCATCCTATTAAAAACTGTCGACTTACCGACATTGGGTCTCCCAACGATTGCGACAGTTCCATCTATCATTTCTTATTCTCCTAATATTTGGTTCACGAGTTCCATTGCCTGGCTGACAACCTCTTCGATGCTCATATCCGAAGTATCGATTTCGATCGCATCCTCGGCTTTTGTCAGAGGCGAGAACTCACGATGCATATCCTGATAATCCCGTTTGATGATATCCTCCAGGATCGTTTCATAATCCGCATCAAGACCTTTTTCTTCGTTCTGTTTCACTCTTCGAAGCGCTCTTGCTTCCGGAGTCGCCGTCAGATAGATCTTGACCGGCGCATTCTTCAGGACAACGGTACCGATGTCCCTTCCATCCAGGATATAGCCCCCGCTCTCGCAGATCTTCTGCTGCATCGCTACCATCGCTTCCCGGCATTTCTGCAGCTTCGAGACATCGGAGGCACCCATGGAGATTTCATTGGCCCGGATCGCTTCCGTGATGTCTTCGCCATCCAGCAGGACATCTCCATCGGTATCCATGACCAGGTCCATCCCATCGATCATCGCGACGATCGCTTCTTCATCATCAAAAGGAATTCCCTTTTTCAAAGCATCATAAGCGACAGCCCGATACATGGCTCCCGTATCCAGATGGATATAGCCCAGTTCTTCTGCCAGCAGATCGGCAATCGTCGATTTTCCTGCGGCACTCGGACCATCGATCGCGATATTGATCAGCATCAGATGATTCCTTTCGTCTTCAGGATATAGAAGATGATCAGGCCTAATACCGCCAACAGGATGATGATCAGAATCACCAGGATGATATTCAGGATCGTGTTGGAACCTTCTTCGTCATCTTCGATCAGGTCTTCATCATCGGTAGCGGAAACGATGAATGGGATCGTACCGGTCGGAGCTTCTTTGGTCGGACGCGGTCCGAGGTCGATTTCATCGATATTCTTGATTTCTACGATATCTTCTGCTTTTTCTTCTTCCAGAGTTTTTGCCAGAACCGGGTGTTCATTGACGACAGGTTCAGGCTGTCTGTTTTCTTCTTGGATCGGTTTTGTCGGGGCAGTATCGATCATTTCATCCATGATCTTGCTGATTTCCATAGAAACGGTATTCGAATATGTTTCATCTTCTTTTGCTGCCGTTTCAGGATAAACAGGACGTTCGGCATGTCTGATCTCATCAACGATCTCGTTGGTGATCTGGCCGATATTCTGTTCCCCGGAGGCTTTGATATGCTGGTCGACTTCATCAATCACTTCATTGATCAATGAATTGCCTGCAGTATTCTGCGGATATTCTACCGTCGGATTGACGACAGGTTCCGGTCTTACCGGTTCCGGTGCCGGCTGATAAGTGACCGGCTGCTGGACATAAGGCGTAACTACCGGCTCCGGTCTGACTTCCTGATGAACAGGCTCGATGGATGGATTATGGTAGTATCCCATGAATGGCGTTTCCGGTTTCTCTTCCAGTTCGGCAATCTCTTTCTGGATCTGTACCGTCTGCGGCGTTTCCTGTCTTACAGGTTCATTGACGACCGGCGCGGTATTGTAGAGATTGTTCAGGGAAACATCATCGATGATTTCACTGATCTTATTCTCGAAACTGCTGTCGATCGGCGGCTGCGGTTTGATGACAGGTTCCGGTCTTACCGGTTCCGGCTGAACAGCGACAGGTTCCGGTGTCTGTTCGACAGCCTGCTTGTTCTTGTTGATGAAAGAATCAACCAGATCATCGACAGACATCAGGTCGGGATAATCGACCCAAGTGACTTCATCGCTGCTTGGAGCAGGTTTTCTTGCCTCGGAACGGGCAGTGATATCATTCAACTTGTTTTCGTATGTAGATAAATCTTTGGTTGATAACGACGATTCAGAGTCATTTGCGAGATTATCTCTTAATGTCGCATATTTTTGTGTTCTTGTTAATTTAGCCATAACAAAACCTCCAAATGTGATACTAAAAGATTATATCATATTATCAAAATATTGTTAAATAATAAGAAAGCGTTTTCTTTTCTTATGCTTTCAGCAGTGGAGACACGTGCTTATAGATCACGAACGTCACGATATCGACGATCAGCGCTTTGATCAGGTTGAATGGCAAAACGCAACATAATACGAAACTGAGCTTGTCATGGATGACTGGAAATATGGCATTCCCCATGGCGATGATCGTTTCCAGAGGAAGATGGAACCAGTCTACATAGAACGGGATGATGAAAGCATAGTTCGCGATCGTTCCGATGATCGCCATGCATAAAGAACCTGCCAGCATCGCCAGGACGGCACCTTTCTTGGTTCGGTTTCTCTGATAGATGAAAGCCGCGCTGACGCAGTAGGTCGTAGAGATGACAAAAGCAGCCAGTTCTCCGACAAATGCCGTAGAAGTCGGTTTCAGCAGCATTTTGACGATGATCTTGATGACCTGGATAAAGAAAGCCGGAACCGGTCCCAAAGCAAACGCCCCGATCAGGCAAGGCAGATCCGACAGATCCAGTTTATAGAAACTTGGTGCGATCGCAATCGGAAAATCAAACAGCATCAGAATCGCTCCCAAGACACCCAGAATCGCAATCGTTGCGATATTTCTAACACTTAAACTATTTTTCAAAATAAAAAAACCTCTCTTTCATCCTGACTGTACAGTCGCCACTTGAATCGCACAAGTTCTGCTTTTGCTCGCGGGGTATACCGCCGATCAGGGAATTTCACCCTGCCCTGATGTTTCTACCAAAATTATAACAGAAGTCCCGTTATATGCAATCTCATAAGCTATAATAAAGATATGATCAACAAACTTCAGAACGCCATACAAGAGGCCAATAAAATCGTTTTCTTTACCGGAGCAGGCATGTCTACCGCTTCCGGAATTCCGGACTTCCGTTCTGCGACCGGTCTGTACAAAAACATCTACCGGGCCGAAGAAATGCTTTCGCATCATTTCTTCGTTCAGGACCCGCAAGAATTCTATGAATTCTATAAAACCAAGATGTTATATCCCGATGCCAAACCGAATTATGTCCATGAATTCATCGCCAGATTGCAGGATACCAAAGATGTGACAGTCGTCACCCAGAATATCGACGGACTCCATCAGATGGCCGGAAACAAGAAGGTTTGCGAACTGCATGGTTCCGTGTTAAGAAACTACTGCACCAGATGCGGCAAGTTCTTTGACTTGGACTATATCGTCAAAGCCGATGGCGTTCCTTACTGCGACGAATGCCATGCCATCATCAAGCCGGATGTAGTCCTTTATGAAGAATCGCTGGATGATAAAGTCATCACGGAAGCGATCCGGGCCATCTCCAAAGCGGATCTGCTTGTGGTATGCGGCACTTCCCTTGTCGTCTATCCGGCAGCCGGATTCATCAATTACTTCAATGGCGATACCTTGGCGATCGTCAACCGGGATGCGACCTCCTATGATCATAACTGCGATATCGTCATCCATGACGATCTGGTCGAAACCTTCAAGCAAATCAAAATATAGGGTCTCAATCGAGACCCTTTTTTATCTGATAAAATTCGTAACGTTTCCTTTTTCAATGACAGGCTCCTCCAGCTTGTCTTTTGTCATTTCCCGCATCTTGAGATAGTAAGCCATATTCCTTCCCAGATTGTGCATCGTCTGCATGCCTTCCTCATCTTTCATGACATCCTCCGGACTAAAGCCATGGGTATCATTCCAGTAGGTCGAAGTAATGATGGTCATGCCGCTGATCGAAAAGAACCTGCTGATCGTATCATTGCTGGTAAGATTGCCTGCGCGACGCGAATTCGCGATACAGGCTGCCGCTTTCAGATTGAACGATTTCTTATGCGGATACGAGTAAAAGAAACGATCCAGGAAAGACATCAGCGAACCGCTCGGTTCCGCATAATAGACCGGTGTCCCCACCAGCAAGCCATCGCACTCATCCATCAGCTGATAGGTATCATTCACGATATCTTTTTTGATGCACCCTTGATGGGTCCTGTGACAGTAATCGCAAGCCATGCAGGAGGGACAATCTGCCGGAACATTCACATAGACCGTTTCGATCCCTTCTTCATTCAGGATCTTCTCGACCTCATGCAATGCCGTATAAGTACAGCCTTGCTTATGCGGACTGCCGTTGATGATCAGTACCTTCATTTGCTGCTCCTAGAATAATATCGTCGCATCGATCGCTTTCAGCCATCTGGCGTATTTTTCTTCGACTTCTTCATGAGCCATCTTCGGTTCATAGACCGTCATCTCTTCATCCGCGAAATCCTCGTAATGATAGAAATCGACTGCCATGCCTGCAAGCCTTGCTGCACCCAATGCCGTCGTTTCCGCCAGTTCCGGCTTGATGACAGGAATCTCCAGGATATCCGACTGGAACTGCACCAGAAGCTTATTCACGCTGGCTCCGCCATCGACTTTGATGGAATCGATCTTTTCTCCAAGTTCTTCTTCCATGATACGGATCAGATCCTTGGACTGATAAGCCATCGCCTCGATGCAGGCACGGATGATATGTTCTCTGCTGGTACCGCGGGTCAGACCGAAGATCGCGCCTTTGCAGGAATCATTCCAGTATGGAGCTCCCAGTCCCGTAAATGCCGGAACGACGACGACACCATGGGAATCCTCCACGCTGGCAGCTAGTTCCTCGCTGTCTGCCGCAGAAGTGAAGAACTTCATCTCATCGCGCAGCCACTGAATCAAAGAACCCGAAACGAAAATGGAACCTTCCAGCGCATACTTGACTTCATCTTTGATCTTCCAGGCGACGGTCGACAGCAGACCGAATCGGGAAATGATCTCTTCCTCGCCGGTATTGACCAGGATGAATCCGCCTGTGCCATAGGTATTCTTGACATCGCCTTTCTTGAAACAACTTTCTCCGAACAATGCCGCCTGCTGGTCTCCGACCAAAGCCGCAATCGGACAAGTCTGATTAAAGAAATGCCTCGGATCGATATTGCCGAAAATACCCGAAGTATCTTTGATTTCCGGAAGCATTCTTCTCGGGATATTGAAAACTTTCAGCAGTTCTTCATCCCAGTTCAAGGTATGGATATTGAACAGCAAGGTTCTTGACGCATTTGTCACATCCGTCGCATGGACCTCGCCGCAAGTGAATTTCCAAAGCAGGAACGTATCGATCGTACCGAACAGGAGATTCTCATTCTCCTGTGCCCCTTCCACATGATCGAGTATCCAACGGATCTTGGAAGCGGAGAAATAAGGATCCAGAACCAGTCCGGTCTTTTCTTTGAAGAACGGTTCCAGCCCTTTCTGTTTCAGATCGTTGACGATATCGGCAGTCTGACGGGACTGCCAGACGATCGCGTGATAGACCGGAATGCCTGTATTCTTATCCCATACCACCGTCGTCTCACGCTGGTTGGTGATGCCGATAGATATGATCTCCTCCGGTTTAATCTGCCCGCCATCAAAGATCTGTGCCATGACCGCCAGGGTAGACAGCCAGATCTCGTTGGCGTCCTGTTCGACCCATCCCGGATGCGGGAAGAAATTCTGTATTTCTTTCTGGGCGACTTTGATTACTTTCTGATCACGGTCAAAAACGATAGCTCTGGTGCTGGTCGTACCCTGATCGATAGCTAAGACATATTTCTTCATATGATTGACTCCTCGTATTTTCATTTACATTATATAATAAATATGGAAATCGGAGGATCGATTATGAAAGAAACACTAGTCATATTGGCAGCCGGCATGGGTTCGAGATACGGCGGCCTGAAACAGGTCGATGGGGTCGGCAATCACAACGAGCCGATCATTGAATTCACGATCTATGACGCGATCAGAAGCGGTTTTAAGAAAGTCGTACTGATCATCAAAAAAGAACATCAGGAGTTGTTTGAAGAAGCGCTGGTTTCAAAGATCAGGCCTTATGTGGAAGTCGAATATGCTTTCCAGGATCTCAACGATCTGCCTGATGGCATTGTCGTACCGGAAGGAAGAGTCAAGCCATGGGGAACCACACATGCGCTGCTAGCTTGCAGAGACATACTGAAAGAAGATCCGTTCGTCGTATGTAATGCCGATGATTTCTATGGAAGGAATGCGTTTGAAACGATCATCGACTACTTCCATAACGGCATCGATGACGAGCACTACTGCATGGTAGGCTATGAACTGCAGAAGACCTTAAGCGATCATGGCACGGTCACAAGAGGATACTGCCAGAAGGATGAAAACGACGATCTGAGTTCCATCAAAGAGATCATGAATATCCGCTGGAAAGAAGACCATCAGGGTGTCGTATATGAAGATGATGGCGTATACAAACCGATCGCTGCCGATGTGCCGGTTTCGATGAACTTCTGGGGCTTTACGCCGAATGTCCTGAAACAGTTAGGCGAGATCTTCAGAGAGGAACTTCCGATCGGAATCGAAAAGAATCCTCTGAAATATGAAGCTCTGCTTCCGAATCATGTAGGTGTCCTGGTGGATCGCGGACTGGCAAAGGTCAAGGTCTTGACTTCCAGCGACAGCTGGTTCGGCGTCACCTACAAGGAAGACCGGCCGATCGTCGTAGAGAAGATACAGTCTCTCAAAGACAACGGAACCTATCCGGATATCTTATTCGAATAATCAGAAAAAACAACATAAAAGAAAAAAGCGCTCCATCTGGAGCGCTTTCACGTAATCCCAAGAATTAACGCTTCGAGTACTGAGGAGCTCTACGGGCACCTTTCAGACCGTACTTCTTACGTTCTTTCGCACGAGAATCACGAGTCAAGAATCCTGCTTTTTTCAATACAGGTCTCAGATCATCACCTACTTCAAGCAAAGCACGTGAGATGCCGTGACGCATAGCGCCAGCCTGACCTGTCAATCCGCCGCCATAGACATTGATGAAGATGTCATACTGACCTTCCGTTCCTGTCTCGACCAACGGAGATTTCACGACCATTCTAAGAATTTCCTGTGGGAGATACTCTTCCAGAGTCTTTTCGCCGACCATGATCTTGCCTGTGCCAGGTGTCAGATAGACACGAGCCACGGAAGATTTACGTCTTCCTGTTCCTTGATAAGTTACATTTGTTTTCTTTTTAGGCATTGAAATTCTCCTTACTTAAGCTCAATTGGTTTTTGAGCAGCGTGAGGGTGCTCATCACCTTCGTAAACAAATAAATGAGTTCTCATCTTGTCACCCAATTTGTTGTGCGGAAGCATGCCTTTGACAGCTTTTTCCACCAACTCGACAGGATAATCTCTCTTCATCTTACCAATAGATCTGGCTTTCAATCCTCCCGGATACATTGAATGGTGATAGTAGGTCTTCTTGTTTTCCTGATCGCCTGAATAGACGACCTTTGCTGCATTGATAATGATCACATTATCGCCGCAATCGACATTCGGTGTGAACGTTGGTTTGTGCTTTCCTCTTAAGATAGCTGCGCATTGGGTAGCCAGTCTACCTAAAGTCTTACCGCTCGCATCAACGACATACCAGTCTTTCTTAACGTCTGCTGGTTTCAGCATAGTTGTTTGACGCATATTTTCTCTCCTTTTAGTTTCCGGGGCTAAAATTAAAAAAAATAAGGCATTTATTATTGTATGCTATTTCATCAGGAAATTCAATAAATATTTAATAAATATATAGGCTTATCTGAACGTTACATGGATCTTGCAGATCTCCGCAATAGAGTCCGTACGCATATTGGCGCCGAACAGGCCGACACCGCTGGTTACGATATTATAGAGATCGCCATAACGCTTCATGCCGTACGCATTGTCCCAGAACAGATGGATCGTCCAGGTTCCCGGCCACATCTGTCCGTCATGGGTATGTCCGTTGAGATACAGATCCGCTCCATATTCAGAAAGAAGCATGGCATCGCTTGGTTCATGGTCCAATACGATGATGGGTTTATCCGGATCGGCATCTTTCATGAATTCGGAAACTTCTCTTCTGTTTGTGTGACCGAAATTGATTTTTGCCTTATCCGGACGTCCGTACAGCAGGATATCTTCGATGCTGATCCACTGGTCATACAAAGTCTGAATCCCCGCTTCCTTGACGAATTCCAGCATCCTTTCATCTGCCTGTACGATATGTTTCTCTTTATTCATCCAGCTGAACGTAAAGCCCAGCAGGATCTTTTCCTGGATATCATGGTTGCCCCAGACCGCATAAGTCCCGTAACGGCTATGGATCTGCTGAAACAGTCTGATCATTTCTTCCGGTTCTTCGATCGCTTCGTATTCGTTATCGAAAATATCGCCTGCGATCAGCACCACATCGGGATCCTGGCGGTTGATCAGATCGACCATTTCTTCCACCTGCTTCACGGTAATGTTGTAGCCTAGATGGGTATCGCCGATCAGGACGATATTCAGTTCATCCAGAACGGAATCTTTGTCGACAGGAACCTCATATTCCGTGACATGAAGATCATGCGCGTTCCGGATGCCATAAAGACTCATGATTCCGGTAAAAACAGCTACGAACAGCGCCGTGAGATTCCGGACAAGCTGTCTGGAATAGCGGTCCTTCAGAATACGGCGAAGGATGAAGCAGCAGATGCCGCATAGCAGCAGAGCCAGCACGAAATACAGCATCACTCCCAGCCAGTAGAAACCGATACGGGTCAAAGTTCTCTTCCATCCGCCAAGCATGGCGTTCATTTCCGCAGGAAGAAAAAAGCCGCCCAGAATGGCAAGCGGACCGCCAAAGAGGAATGCGGCAGCAATCACAGAGAAATGACCCAGATGAATGGACTTAAGATAGTTCCGGATGATCCTGAAAAGGATCATCAGAACAACGATCATAAAAGGAATCAGAAAAGCACCGATCATTGACGGCCTTTCTGATCGGTGCGATAAGATACTTCATCATAATCCGTGATCCCTTTGCCGGTATTCGGATGATCATGGGTATAATACATGTCATAGCCAAAGGCCAGCAGCAACAGAAGACAGATCATGGCTTTGAGAGGCCGGCTGATCTTTTTCAGCCTGTTATCCAGCAGCGGCGCCAGGACATAGACGGCAGCCAGTCCGCCGATCATGAAGACCGTCAGCCCTTCCGCGCAGATCCTGCCGTGGAGATTGATAAAATAACCGGAATAATCCCACCATTTCAGACCCTTGGTCACTTCCAGATACCACGATCCGAGATATTCGACGACGCCGCATAACAGGATCATCAGTGTCGCTTCCACGACCGGTTTTCTGCGATATCGGAACAACATCACCAGGATCAGTACCGCTCCGCTTCCATAGATCGGCAGCCAAGGTCCGTGCATGACGCCCCGGTTCACGAAACGTCCGTCATTGATGATATGCAGCAGGACCTCCCAGAGCCATCCTACGAAGCTGAAAGAGAAAAACATAAGAATAATGGAAGTCAAAGAATAACGACGCAGATAATGGATCTGATCGCTTTCCTTGCGATTCTCTGAAACATATGGACTCAGCCGATCCGGATACTGTCTGAGATTCAGGATCTGATGATAGTCATCGATGACATCCGTCTCTTCGATCGCCGCGTTATAGAGATCCTGATCCTCATCGTTTTTGTAAATGATTCCCAGATGATCCTCCACAAAACCGCGCAGGCCTTCGTGTTCAAGATCTCTCACATCCAGATCGTTGGTCATCATTTCGACGACATCGGCATATTTCTCTTCGATATAGGCATAGCTTGCTTTCTCGGCAAGATAGGTATCATTCAGATTATTCACATAAGAAACGCCCTGAATCTTTGCCATCTTGCGTAACGCAAAATAATACTGGCAGATCGTCGCTTCCAGATATGGGTTCGCAAACAGGATATCGCTGATGCCAAACGTGAAACGTCCCAGGACCAGCCATGGCAGGAACGAAAGCTGTGTCTTGAACAAATCGAAACGATGGCCGTAAACCATGCGTTTTGACAGCCGGATCGCTTCGCGCCGATCGATTCCTGGATTCTCTGCAACGATATACGGAATAAACATATAATCGTATCGGGCGATGATCCCTCCGATGATCGTGAAATTCCATAAGAACTGATACACATTCACAACAAAGATCGTCGTACAGGCTTTGAGCCATTTTCCGGTCCGAAACAGGAATAGGAATCTGGATGATTTCGTAACGTCGTACTGATAGGATTCCATAAAGATCCTGCGATAAGCGATGCTATAGAAATGCTTCACGAAAGCCGTGATCCCCATGACGATCATCGAAGCGATGAGGATATTGAAATCCAAAGCAAGCGATTTCGTCGTGATCAGAGAATGGACCGTCTGCAATGCCAGTGAAAAGAAACGGGCATTGCTGATGCGATTCAGCAGAGAAGAATAGACTCCCTTGCGTCTGCCTAATTCCAGATCACCGATATGCGTCAGTTTCCCCTCTTCATCGTATTGGAACGTTCCGCTCAGATCGAGACCGAACAGTTTATAAAGAGCGTCTCCGATCGAAGGGACATCGATATATGTCGTACCGGCATCGACAACGTCCGCCGCTTCCTTGATGGAAGAAGTATAGGTACTCGCAGAAACCGAATAACTGTAACTGCTGCCTGCGATTGCCGCGATCAGACAGGCGATCACCAGAAGCGTATAGTGCTTTTTCAGCATCTGCCTTGCTTGGCTCTTGAAGCGTTTTCTATCAAACATAACTCTATTATATTACAGGCGACTCAAAAAGCCGAACAAAGCATAAAAAAGATGCATCCAGTGATGCATCTTGATCGTTATTGACAGAATGCTATACGGAAGTATCGCTTCCGCATTCCGGACAGAACCTGCCGGTTACCGGAGCTCCGCAGACCGGACAGAATGTACGCCTGTACGCCCTGGTCTGCTGTATCCTCTTATCCTTCGGCCACATGACCTTGTAATTAAGCAGATACGTTTCTGTCTCTTTTGCTTTCACATCGATCTTCTTCTCCAGCATTCCATAATCTTTATCCAGTTTCGCTCCGCCAAGATCCAATGCTTCGACCGTGATATCCTTATTCTGGGAAACCGGAAGCTGATCCTTCAGAAGCACCGTGATATCTTCATCGGACAGGTTCGTGATCTTCGTCTCATACTGATGTTCGACCACTTTCTGCGCTTTCAGCAAAGTTGTGGAATTCTTTTTGGCAAGTTCTTTAAAAGAGACATGGACACGTTCTTCCTTGCCTAAAGTGATATCGACTTTCTCTTTCGTCATATCCGAATCCAGGTAGATGCTTCCGGTATAACGACCTTTGAGATAGATGCCTGCTTCGACCGCATTCAGAACAGGCAGATCCACTGTCTTGATCGAAGCAACCAGATAGGCATGCGGATCGGCTTTCGGAACGGTAACGATATTGTATTCCGCCGGAATCACATACTTCTGCAGATCTGCCATGGTGCCCTTGTTTCCCTTCAGGATATCGCGATTGCCTGCCAAAGCATATTCCGTCATCGTTTCCTCGTTCTGGACTTCCGCTTCCTGGGTTTCCATCCGCATCATCGGCACTTCCGCGGCTTCTTCCATCACCATCATATCTTCCATATCCATGGATGCTTTCATTGCCATGGCGCCTGCCGCTCTTGCGTTCCTTGCCCTGCCCACAGCGATATTCTCCTGGATATTCAGATACAGAGGCAGCAGTTCCGGCAGCACATCGTCAGTCGATGGATCTCCCGTGAACAGCGATACTTTCACATCCTTCCAGTCTTCATTGGTATCTTCTCTGATTTCGCCGCGCATGCGGATCTCGATTTCTTCTTCCTTCTCGGAACGGATCTCGTAAACCGGATCCCAGCCTGCGGCATTTTCATGGTAATGCAGCTCGCATGCATATGTGCCATCATGATCCGCAGTCACATCCGCTACCAGTACCGGCAGACTCTCCTTCTGGAGTTCTTCTTCCGCTTCCTTCTGCAGATCCCGGATCTCTTTACCTAAAGCAACGATCTCTTTGTGAAGCTTCTCCATCCGTTCCGGAAGCTTTTCGATATAATCCTGGATCTCAGTTGCGGACACATTATCATGGCTTGTGAAATCGCCGTTGTTCTGCCACAAAGTCAGCTGCATTTCTTTGACTTCGATTTGCTTCTCAAGCAAAGCGATCTTTTCCTGCAGTTCCTTGGAATGCGCATTCTCCTTGTCCGCTTCCTCAAAACGCAGATTCGCGCAAGATACGCCTTCTTCGATATACAGACGTGCCGTATCGTTCGAAGCGGTATTTGTCAGACCATGCACATAAAGCGTTTGCATCCCTTCCTTCAGTTCAGTCTTTCCTGTACGTATTACTTCTGCGCCATTACGGAAGACATTTACCGTTTTAACTTGTGTCAATAGATCAGCCATTTCTTACCTCCTCATGTCCTGTCTGCAGTATCTGTTCCAGCGAATCGGAAGCCGCTTCCAGACGATCGAAGCCTTCTTCCTCTTTCTTATCATTCAAAGAAGCAAAAGCGGCAAGGATCAGATCGAACGTCTCCATTAGTTCCATTCTCGCTTTTTCTTTCCGTTTCAGATCTTGATCGTTGCGATCCAATCCTCCATATGTTTCCAAGATCCCGATCAGCATCGGTACATATGTTGTATACAGCTTGCGCAATTTGTCGTCATATCCGGAATCATCCAGCAGCCCTTCCGCTTTCTGCAGTTCCTGTATCGTTTCAATGATACGGTTCCGGATCTCTTCGTCTTCGATCCCCTTCAGCCGGCTGCGCAGCGAAGACTGCAGTTTCTTTCCTTCCTCTGCCATATTCTCTCTGAAAATATACGTATCCAGATGGAAATCCAGATCGATCTCGTCATGCGTGGAAATATGGTCCAGAAACATTGCGATACGCTGATATTCCGCAGGATCTTCATTATAGACAGTTGCCAAAGACTGTTTCTTCTCTTCCGTAGAGACCATGAGATTACGGATACTGGCCTTGCTGTCATGGCCATCCTTGCTTAAGACAAGACCGTCGATCAGTTTCATCTGTCCGCGCGTTTCCAGATATTTGTTGATATTAACCAAAGAGAACGTTCTCTTTTTCTTTTTCCCATCCTTGTCGATATATTCATACTTGAGATAATTGTCTCTCACGACCATGCTGCTGGCTGCCGCAGGATTCTTTTTCATCGTGATCGCCATCATGATGAAACCAAACAGCACCAAAGCAGCCAGGATATAGATCGATATCACAAACAGCGTCGAAAACAGATCCTTGATCCCCTGAAGCGACATGCTGATACCGGTCATAGCCGAAGTCAGGATAAACAGTATCAGCAGCAATCCAAACAAAACAGCGCCTGCACCGAAAATAAACTTAAACAGAGGCGGAAAACGTTCTTTATCATTCATAGTTCCATTATACCTTCCATCACGCAAAAACGCATCCCAACGGACTGACGGAACGCAAAAGAAAGGTGATCCATAAGATCACCTTAAACTCTTTAACAGTTCCTGAAGAACCTTGCTTCTTGTGACGATCCCCATGAACACTCCGCGGTCATCGACGACCGGCACGAAGTTGTGATCCACGATCGCATTCACCAGTTCATCGATATGCGCATCCACTTTGACCGGAGTGACATAGTCGTTACGTATCAGCGTCCTGACCTTGATCTCTTCGAGTTTCTCCAAAGAGAATTCTTTCTCATTGACGATATGCCACAGGATATCTCCTTCCGAGATGGTTCCCAGATATTCGCCATGTTTGGAAATCAGGGGTATGATCCGATAGCCATGGGCTCTCATCTTCTCCATGGCCTGTCGGGCGTTCATTTTTTCATCTAAATATGCAACTTCTTTTTTTGGCGTCAACAATAGCAGCACATTTGTCTTTTCCATACTTTCATTGTAAACAATGAATATGAAAGGTTTGTGATAAATCAGATCACGATATTGACGATCTTTCCTTTGATGACGAAATGTTTCTTTATATCATGTCCCTCGATGTATTTCTGGACATTTTCTACCTGCAATGCCGCTTCATACATCTCTTCTTCGTTCGCATCGCTGTGGATCATGAACTTGCCGCGCAGCTTTCCGTTGACCTGGACGGCGATTTCCATTTCCGCCACTTCCAGCTTGGCAGGATCATATTCCGGCCAAGGACGGCTTTCCAGATCTGTTCTGCCCGTCAGGATCTCATACATTTCCGCACAGACATGCGGAGCGAAGACCGACAGCATCTGTATGAAATTCAACGCATATTCTTTATATACTTTGCCTTCTTTGTAGCAGTCGTTGATGAAGATCATCATCTGGGAAATCGCGGTATTCAGACGCAGATTCTCGATATCTTCCGAGACTTTCTTTACCAAGAAGTTGTAAGAATAATCCAGTGTCCCGTCATTTTCATCCATGAGCTTGTCTTTCTGCTCGATCAGAAAACGCCAGACCCGCTCCAGCCAGCGATGCGCGCCTTCGATGCCCTGGGTCGACCAAGGCTTATCTGCCTCCAGCGGACCCATAAACATCTCATATAACCTCAGCGTATCCGCGCCGTACTGTTCCACGATATCGCTTGGATTGACGACATATTCCGGATAACGCTTGCCCATCTTGATGCCGTTGGAACCCAAGATGTAACCCTGATGCACCAGCTTCTGGAACGGTTCAGCAACAGGAGATAAACCTTTGTCGTAAAGGTAATTGTTCCACATACGTGCATACAGCAGATGCCCAACGGCATGTTCCGGACCGCCCACATAGAGATCCACAGGCATCCAGTGTTTCAGAAGTTCCTGATCCGCAAATTCTTTGTCGTTATGCGGATCGATGTATCTTAAGAAATACCACGAAGAACCGGCCGAACCAGGCATGGTCGAAGTCTCTCTCTTGCCTTTCTTTCCATCGTATTCCACATTGACCCAGTCCGTTGCCTTGTCCAAAGGAGCTCCGGTCTTGGATGGACCGTAATCGGACAGTTCAGGCAGAATCAATGGAAGATCTTCATCCGCAAGGACACCAATGGTTCCATCTTCATAATGAATGATCGGAATCGGTTCGCCCCAGTATCTCTGACGCGCAAAGATCCACTCTCTTAATTTATAATTGACCTTCTTCTCGCCGATCCCCTGTTCGACCAGCCAGTCGTTCATCTTATCCAAAGCTTCCTGTTTATCCAAGCCATTCAGGAAATCGGAATTGATATGCGTTCCATCTCCCGTAAAGGCTTCCTTGGAGATATCTCCGCCTTCGAGTACCTGAATGATATCGATACCGAATTTCTTCGCAAAGTCATAGTCCCTTTCATCATGCGCAGGGACCGCCATGATCGCGCCTGTTCCATAAGTCATCAGTACATAGTCGGAGATCCAGATCGGGATCTTCTTTCCGTTGGCAGGATTGATCGCATAGGCTCCGGTAAAAACGCCTGTCTTGTCTTTGTTCAGTTCGGTACGTTCCATCTCAGATTTCGACGCACAGGCTTCCTGATAGGCTTTCACTTCGTCTTTCTTATCGTTTGTCGTGATCTTATCCACCAGAGGATGCTCCGGCGACAGGACGCAGTAAGTCGCTCCAAACAAGGTATCGGAACGTGTCGTAAAGACCGTGAATGTCTCGTCCGTTCCATCGACCTTGAAATCGATCTGCGCACCGATGGACTTGCCGATCCAGTTGCGCTGAATCTCTTTGGTGGACTCCGGCCAGTCGATGGTATCCAGATTTTCCAAAAGTCTTTCCGCATACGCAGGAATATCGATGATCCACTGCTTCATATTCTTACGGACCACCGGATAGCCTCCACGCTCGGACTTGCCATTGATGACCTCATCATTCGCCAATACGCATCCCAGTTCCTCGCACCAGTTCACCGGCATCTCGATGCACTTGGCATAGCCATCCAGGAAAAGCTGCTTAAAGATCCATTGCGTCCACTTGTAGTAGGCAGGATCGCTGGTAGACACGACCTTGGACCAGTCATAAGAAAAACCTAAGGTTTTCAGCTGTTCCGTAAAATGTTCGATATTCTTCTCCGTAAAGATCGCCGGATGATTTCCCGTCTGTATCGCATACTGTTCCGCAGGCAGACCGAACGAGTCGAAACCCATCGGATGCAGGACGTTAAAGCCTTTCATCCTCTTGTAACGGCTCACGACATCGGTTGCGGTATAACCCTCCGGATGTCCGGCATGCAGACCGACGCCGGAAGGATATGGAAACATATCCAACGCATAGAATTTCGGTTTGGAAAAATCATGGAGATCCGTCTTATAGGTCTCATTCTCTTCCCAATGTTTCTGCCACTTCTTCTCGATACGCTTAAAATCAAATACACTCATAACAGACTCCTTTAAAATAAAAAGGTGATCACAAGGGCGCTATTGCGCGGTACCACCTTTATTTCTCGCTCTTGATCTTTATCGCAGATCCTACGATTGATCCTATCCATTCAAGCGAGTTCATCCTTTCCCTGTGCCGATTTCCACCATCCATCGGCTCTCTGTAACAGTTCCAAGACTACTACTCTTGAAGACCACGTTATTATCTTAACATTTTATCAGGATTATGCAAATATCTGTATCATTTATCCATTTTCATCCAACAGGAGTTTAACTTCGATTTCTTTCTCGACAAGTTCCTTGAACCGTTTCCCTGCGTCTTTTCCTCCGACAAAGGATCCGTAATGCGTCGGAATGACGGTATCCGGACGAATCTCGTTGATCAGCTTTGCGGCATCTTCGATATCCATGGTGAATTTCCCGCCGATCGGGACACAGGCGATATCGCAGCGGACCTTGACATTGTAATCGTCCCTGTCGCAGTCTCCTGCCACATAGATCCGTTTCCCTTCAACGGTCACGATATAACCCAGATAGTTTTTCTCCTTCGGATGGAATCCGGAACGGACATTGTACGATGGCAAGGTCACAGTTTCATAGCCTTCCACTTCCGTTTTCTCATAAGGATTCAGCGTGATCACGTTCTCCCCGCCCAGAAGGTTATACATGCAGTCGGGAATCACGTAAACGGTGTCTTCCTTTTCAACTTTTGTGATATCTTCGATGGAAAAATGATCCGGATGATCATGGGTAATGAAAATGATATCCGCATCATGCATTTCTTCCCTGATCTGATAAGGATCAAAATAAATGATCTTATCCGATATTACTTTGATGCTGGACTGACTGTTGACTTTAATTTCCACGCAACGCTTCCTTTGCTGCATTCATCTGCGTATCCTTTTCGACATTGTTCGCCATCTCGCGATTGACTTCGGAAATGATCGTTTCAAACGTCAATGCGTCAATGACCGGCACAGCCTCAAGATTGTTATCGGCTTTGAACCGAACCAGGGCATCCGCAAAACTCTGATCGAAGTAGCCATCCGTACGATCCACATCGTAGCCCAGATAATCCAAAGCCATTTCCGCTGTCCGGATCGTCGAACCGACCTCATCGAATTCATAAGTCTCATCTTCTTCCAAAGCATAGTAATACTCGTAATAGATATCCGGCATCCATACTTCCACATCCGGAACGACACCTGCTCCATGGATGGAAACGCCATTCGGGGAATACCAGTAGTAGGACGTCATCTTCAGTACGCCATCGTTATTCAGCAGCCTGTTGGTCTGAATGACGCCTTTGCCATAGGTGGTAACACCGACCAGCGTCGTATTCGGATGCTGCTCCTTGAGGCAGATCGCCAGCACTTCGGCTGCCGATGCCGTGTTCTCGTTAATCAGAACGACGATCTGCTTAAAGTTGTCATAAGTCTTGCGACAGTCGGTCACATCGACCGTTTCCAGCCCTTTGGAATCCTTCTGCCTGAGATAGACCTTTTCATCTCCGATAAACAGACCGCTGATCTCTTTAACCGAAGACTGATAACCGCCGGTATTGTCTCTTAAATCGATGATGATCTTTTCAACATCCGTCCACTGATCCAGATACGTCATACATCTGCTTCCGGAATCCGCGCCGAAACTGTTCAGTTCCAGCACGACATAATCGTTCTCTTTATACGCATAAACGGTGCTATCCACCGGACCACGGATGATCGGCACATCGATGATCTCGCCGCCTCTTAAGACGCTGATCACCACTTCCGTACCCTCTTCTCCGATGACCCGTTCCCGGATATCCTCGGTCGTCATGTCATCGATCGGTTCACCATCGATCGCTTTGATGATGTCGCCCGCTTCGATCCCTGCCGCTTCGGCAGGAGAATCTTTGAACACCTTCTTGATCAAAGCAATGTCATTCACATAAGAATATTCGACACCGATTCCCACATAATTCATATTGATGCTGGTAGAGAAGTTATCCATCTCCGCAGCGGACATATAGGACGTATAAGGATCATAATCAAACGACGTCATCCCATAGAGCGCCTTATCTTCCAGTTCCTTGTTCAGATCCTCATAATCGCCGCTGTAAAGCCAGTAACGATCCATCAGATATTCGATCTCCCCCATCGTATCCTTGCTATCGGCCTCATAAGCGGGATGTGAGACCTTCCTAATGAAATAACCTCCTATGATACCTGTCACAAAACAGAACAGACACAAAAAGATCGTGAAAAGGATCTTCCAGCGTTTCTTTCTTCTTTCTTCCCGTTCTGATTTCAAAGGAACTTTCTTTAAATCAAAATAATACTCGTTGTTTTCTTCCATAATTTATCCTCAAGGCAAATACCATTCCGGATTCAGGATACATGGAGCACCCTGACGGAATGAACCATCGTCATAGTAACACCTGTTGTTGTAAGCCGTCGCGCCTCTTCCTACCGAGAACGTCGCGTTCCAGCCCATCGCCACATAATCCATAAGATAACCGCTGCCAAGATAATACATTTCGATATGGCAGTGCGGACCGGTCGAAGAACCTGAAGATCCTACCGTACCGATCACATCATCCTGCAAGAGATAATCGCCATAAGATACATCCACCCGATTCAGATGGAAAAAGATGATGCCATAGACTTTTCCATTGACTTCGCACATCATATAGACCTGATTGCCTCCGCCCGAGATCCAGTAACCGCAGGCGCTGCCAAGATAACCCGGGTCTGCGCATGAATCATCCGCACGGATCACGATACCGCTGGCAGGCGCATGAATCTCCGTACCGCGGCTTGCCGCATAGTCGACCCCCAGATGCCATCTGCCATCAAGAAAATCAGGAGAATAGTTCCATACCGTCGCAACGATGGTCGAATTATGCACCGCTGCCACAAATCCCGCGCTGGTGACACCGACTTCTCTTAAAGTGGACTGCAGATCTTCAAACGACTCATAGATGTTGTCGCGTTCTTCGGTCATCTCATCCAGTTCATTCTGAATCCTGGCTTCTTCTTCTTCGTAGAATTCCTGCATGGCAAGCAGTTCCGCCTGCCGGGCCACGATTTCCTGATAGTTCGCATCCAGCGTCACTTTCGCTTCATCGAGTTCCGCCTTATCGCTGCTCAACTGCTGTATCACATCCAGCAGTTCCACCCGGTCATTCTGATCCTTGGAGACGATCGCTTCCACGCCATAGACTCTCGAAAGCATATCCGAGAACGACTTGGAACCAAGAATGAATTCCAGATAGCCGTTGAAATGCATCGTCTTCTGGGATTGAACCATCCTGGAACGGACTCTGCTGTTCAAGGCATCGACCTTCTGTTCATTCTGTTCGATCTGTACCTCAAGAACCGTGATCTTTTCTTTCAGTTCTTCGATCTCTTTCGCAAGCTTGTTGATCTGAGACTGCATGCTCTGGGCTTTCTCGGCATATTCACGGGCAAGAGCAACCGCTTTCTCCCGGTCCGCTTTTGCCGTCTCGATCTGCTGCTCGATCTCCTTGATATTGTTCTGGGTATTCTGGGCGATCGCGGAACAGGCTGCTCTGTCCTTGTCTACGACACACTTCTCATAGTCGGACTTTTCCTCTTCTTCCTCATCTTCAGCCAGAATAAAACGGGCATCCGCAAAGATCGGCATGCACAGGAAACAAGCCAGCAGGATACATAAGATCTTCTTATACATCAGCGTACCGCTCCTAAGAAACGACAGACAGAAATATAGGAACCGATGAAACCGACGATCACGCCGACCGCCAGCAAAGCTCCGCCCAGATACAGAACGAAAGGCATGATCGGAACCAGAGTAATCACCCCGGCTACGACGCCATTGGTATAGACATACAGACGGTAGTATCCATAAATCAGCAAAGCGACAGGGATGATCGAACCGAAGAGTCCGATGATGATCCCCTCTACCAGGAAAGGCGCACGGATATAGCCGTTTCTCGCTCCGACATTGCGCATGATCCAGATCTCGTCTTTCCTTGCCGCGATCGTGATCTTGATCGTATTATAGATGAGATAGACCGCCAAAGCCAGCAAAGCCAGTATGACGATCCCTCCGATATTCCTGATTGCCTGCAGGATGCTGATCAAAGTATAGGTATTGGAACCTCCGTCTTCGACCGAAGATATCCCCTGGATCGCCATGATATCGGTACGGATCTTCGACAGCTGACTCGGATCGCTCAGATAAATGATAAACGCATCATGAAACGGATTATCCTCCCGATATAATTCCGAGAATTCCACCATTTCCGGATACGTTTCGCAATAATAATCGAACTCCTGATCCTTGGTCCGATATTCAACCCGGTCGACTCCTTCCATGGATTTGATCTTGGTCTGCATCGTCATGATATCCGTTTTGTTTTCAACTTCATAATCGATCAAAGCAACCATCGAAATGGACTGTTCGATCTCCTGCGTAAGGAATGCCATATTCAACGCAAAAATCGCAAAAGCTCCCACCAGCAATAATGTGATCGTAATCGCCGAAGCGCTGGAAACAGCCATCGCAAAATGACGCTTTACTCCGATAAAACCTTCCCGGATATGACGGAAAAAACGACGGATGAGTTTCATGACTTATCCTCCGTATCATTATGTACCGGGAAAGTGACGCCTGTTTCTTCATTCAGCACAGGGGCAGCTCCCGTATAGTCTTCGATCAGAAGGTCATCTTCTTTGACCAGGATCCTTGCCTGGGCAAGCGAGGTTTCGATCCTTCGTTTGATCGCTTCATAGGAATCGTCTTCTTTTGTCTCATCTGCAGCCGGTTCTTTGTTGAAGGCTACGGAAATCGTATCTTCGATCGGCGTAACCGTTTCTTCCTTGACAGGAATTTCTATATTTTCCGGTTCTGCGATCGCTTCTTCCTGCGAAATGACAGCAGTTTCTTCCACTGCAGTTTCAGCCATTGGTTCTTCGACGTTTTCCTCTTCTTTCACGGACTCCATGACGACCGGTTCTTCCTCGGCCGGTTCTTCCTTGACCGTTTCCTCAACAGCTACTGTTTCTTCCGTAATGTTCTCCTCTACCGGAATCATTTCTTCATTCACGGATTCTTCTTCCGCAATCGTTTCCGAAACGGCTGTATCTTCCTTGTTTTCTTCTTTCTCTTCTTCCACATCCTTGCTGAGCGCATTCTCTTTCATGAAGAAAGAATCGCTCACTACATGACCCTCTTCGATCCGTATCGTACGCTTCGGATGTTTTCTGACAGTCGATATTTCATGCGTGACGACGATAATGGTCGTCTTCTCTTCGTTGTTTATTTTTTCCAGCAGGGAAATCATTTCATCGGTCATATCCGGATCCAGATTGCCGGTCGGCTCATCCGCGATGATGATCATCGGACGCTTCGCCAACGCCCTGGCAATCGCCGTACGCTGCTTCTGACCGCCTGAAAGCTGATCCGGCTTGGAATTGGACTTGTCCGAGAGATCGACCATTTTCAGTACCTCTCTGACTCGCTTACGCAATTTATCCCTTGGCGTATCCAGGATCTCCAAAGCATAAGCCACATTCTCAAAAACCGTCTTCTCCGGCAAGAGACGGTAATCCTGGAACACGACACCGATCTTCCGGCGATACAGGTAGACTCTTGATTTCCTCAGGCGTCCCACATTGACGCCCGAAACCAGGACCTTGCCGCTGCTTGGCTTTTCCTCGCCATCCAGTAGTTTCACCAGAGTCGTCTTCCCTGATCCCGTTTTTCCCATGACATAGACGAATTCTCCGTCATTGATCTTAAGACTCACATCGTGCAAGGCACGGGTGCCGTCTTTATATTTCTTAGAGACATTTATCAGTTCTATCATACTCATCAAATTATAACATTATCATCTGCATGACTCAAATAAAGATACCTGATAAAATAATCACCAAAAACACACAATATGATGATAGAATGTATTTATTAGGAGGTGGGGATATGAAACTCATACTGGCGATTATCTCAACGGATGACACGAAAGCATGTATCTCTGCTTTGAATAAGGCATCTTTTCATGTCACACGTCTGGCTACGACCGGTGGTTTCCTTTCTTCAGGTAATACCACGCTGATCATCGGCTGCGAAGACAAAGAAGTAGAGAAGGCGATCGAAATCATCGGCAATGAATCGCAGAGAAGAAAAGAGGCGGTTCCTTCTACGATTTCTTCCGATATGTCCAATCTGGTATCTTATCCGATCGAGGTCGAAGTAGGCGGTGCAACCATCTTTGTCTTGAATGTGGACGATTTCCGTAAACTCTAAATAAGAACTAGAAATAGTTCTTTTTAAAATATGAACCGTTTTAAAACAGGATTGAAACATGCGATTCCTATCGGTTTAGGCTACTTTGCGGTAGCTTTTTCGTTAGGGATCATCGCATCGAATGCGGGCATTATGGCATTCCAGGGTTTCCTGACATCTCTTCTGGTCAATGCTTCGGCAGGAGAGAATGCGGCTTTCATCGCAATCAAAGAGAACGCATCCTATCTGCAGATGATCATGATCATGTTGGTAAGCAATATCCGCTATGTGCTGATGTCGTTCGCGTTATCACAGAAGATCGATCCTAAAATGTCCATCATCCACCGTCTGATTCTGGGTTTCTTTCTGACGGATGAATATTTCGCTCTGGAAATCGCGCAGGATGGCTATGTGGATCCTGTATACATGTATGGAGCGATCTCTTTCGCCTCGCCTTGCTGGGCAATAGGAACAGCATTAGGCATCATCATGGGCAACGTCCTGCCTCTCAATATCGTCAGCGCACTGTCGGTGGCTCTGTATGGCATGTTTATGGCGATCTTCGTCCCTGCCTGCAAGAAAGACAGGATCATCACGCTGCTGGTGCTGCTCAGCTTTGTCTGCAGTTATCTTTTCTCCCGTTTCACGTCATTGTCGGAAAGTTATATCACGATCCTCCTGACAATAGCGATCGCAAGCTTCGGAGCTCTCATCGCTCCAAGGGAGGACGAAGATGCATAATATCTATGTCTATATTCTCGTCATGACGGTAACGGTCTATCTGATCCGGGTCCTGCCTCTGACACTGATAAGAAAGAAAATAAGGAACCGATTTCTCCGTTCCTTCTTATACTACGTGCCATACGTTACATTGGCTGTCATGAGCTTCCCTGCCATGATCGATGCGACCATCCATCCCTATTCCGGCATCATCGCTTTCATCATAGGGCTGATCGCTTCCTACAAGGATCTCGGTTTATTCAAAGTGACCGTCTTATGCTGCGTCACCGTACTGCTCATGGAATATCTGTTTGCGATGATCCGATAGGCTATTCCCCTTTGTTTGCGATGATCCGATCAAGAACGCTTCTTAATTCTTTCAGACCCTGAGTGACCGGATAATGCCCTCCGTTCAGATCGGAAATATAATAATCCGCTTCAAAGACGAAACAGGCTTCGCTTCCGTCCTCATAGGTCAGGAAGATCCGATCGGTATAGTCATCGATGGCCACATCGACCGGACCCGGGCCGATCGTGATGATCCTCAGGGCATCAACGATCTTTTCGAGCATTTCCGGATCTTCCGTTTCCGCGCTGTCGCTGTATTCCCAGAGACGGTCATAATGCGCCTTGACAGGCGTTTTTATTTCGAAATAGATCGGACTATCCAAAGTATCGTAATTATACGTCGGAATGATCACGGTCGTGATATCAACGTCATGACCCGGCATGACGAAACGATAGATCCCTTCCTGTTCTGCCGCGATCTCCACGCCATCCACATACAGGCACAGTTCCCCATCGCTGATGGAAACGGTCGCAACCGTAACCGTCTCGCCTTTTCTGGCCTGCCTTTGACAGTCTGTGACATCGCTGCTCAGACAGATGATCCTGTAAGATCTGTTCTGAATAAACAGCAGATATCCTCCGATACAGAACAGGACCAGCAAGGCAAAGACAGGCAGCACACGTTTCATCTTCTTTTTCATAAACGAACCTCTGTTACCAATATCATACATGATTCTGCTTTATTCGTGTATTTCACCCGATTTTAACGCATCCCGATTATAATGAAGATGGAGGAAAAATCATGCAAATAACAAACGATATCCGCTATGTCGGCGTCAATGACCATCAGGTCGATCTTTTCGAAGGACAGTACAAAGTTCCCAATGGCATGTCCTACAATTCCTATGTCATTCTTGATGAGAAGATCGCGATCATGGATACGGTCGACCAGCATTTCACTCATGAGTGGCTGGACAACATCCAGAATGTCTTGAATGGAGCACAGCCTGACTATCTTGTCATCCAGCATATGGAACCGGATCATTCCGCCAACATCGCCAATTTCATGAAGATCTATGATAAAGCAGTCATCGTCTCTTCCGATAAGGCATTTGCGATGATGGAGAACTATTTCGGTACGCAATACGAGGAAAGACATATCGTCATCAAAGAAGGCGATCAGCTGGAACTGGGCAAGCATACTCTGCATTTCGTGGCGGCTCCGATGGTCCACTGGCCGGAAGTCATGATGACCTACGACAGCTACGAGAGAGCGCTCTTCTCGGCAGACGGCTTCGGCAAGTTCGGCGCTTTGGATGTGGAAGAAGACTGGGTCGATGAAGCAAGACGCTACTATATCGGTATCGTCGGCAAATACGGCAAGCAGGTGCAGGCCGTCCTGAAGAAAGCGTCCAGTCTGGACATTTCGATGATCCTGCCGCTGCACGGACCGTTCCTGTACAAGAATCTTCCTTACTATCTGGATCTGTACAATACCTGGTCCTCTTACGATATCGAGAAAGACGGCATCGTGGTCTGCTACACGTCGGTCTACGGCCATACCAAGGCTGCGGTCGACAAGCTCGTGGAACAGCTGAAAGTGCAGAATGCGCCGGAAGTCAAGGTCTATGACCTGGCAAGATGCGACATGTCGGAAGCGGTCGCAGACGCCTTCAGCTACGGCAAGCTCGTTCTGGCAACAACCACTTACAACGCGGATATCTATCCGTTCATGAAAGAGTTCATCAATCATCTGACCGAACGCAACTTCCAGAATCGCAAGATCGCTCTCGTGGAGAACGGATCCTGGGCCCCGATGGCTGCCAAGACCATGAAAGAAATGCTTGGCAAATGCGTCAATCTGACTTTTGTAGATCCTGTTGTTCATATCAAATCTTCGATGAACGACGCCAACAAGGAAGAGATCGAAAAACTGGCGCAGGCATTGTGTGTCGATTATGTCGCACGTGATGAAAACAAGGCGAACAAGAACGATATGAAGGCTCTGTTCAATATCGGCTATGGCTTGTATGTGGTCACTTCCAATGACGGAAAGAAAGACAACGGCCTGATCGTCAATACCGTGGCTCAGCTGACGGACAATCCGTTCAGGGTCATGGTCTCCATCAACAAGAACAATTATTCCCATCATGTCATCAAACAGACAGGCATCATGAATGTCAACTGCCTGAACAAGGAAGCGCCATTCAAGGTCTTCGAACAGTTCGGCTTCCAGTCCGGAAGAAATGTCGATAAGTTCAAGAACGAGCAGGAACTCTTACGCTCCGATAACGGCCTGATCTTCCTGTCGCGTTATATCAATGCGTTCTTCTCTCTGAAAGTCGAGAACTACATCGATATGAATACCCATGGCATGTTTATCTGCTCGGTAACCGAAGCCCGCGTCATCAACAATGTGGAAACGATGACCTACACCTATTATCAGTCCAATGTCAAGCCGAAGCCTCAGACGGAAGGCAAGAAAGGTTTCGTCTGCAAAGTCTGCGGATACATCTATGAAGGCGATGAACTGCCGGATGACTTCATCTGTCCTCTGTGCAAGCACGGAGCCAGCGATTTCGAACCGATTTCCTAAAGAACCTCCTAGAGGTTCTTTTTTTGTTGTTCTATATTACAATGAGATTATGAAACGTTATTATATCGTTTATAAAGGAAGGGTCCAGGGTGTCGGATTCCGGTGGAAACTGATGATGCTGGCAGATCAGCTGAATGTGACAGGCTTTGCCCGGAATCTGGACAATGGCGATGTCGAAGTCGAGGTCCAGGGAGAAGACGTGGATGCGTTCTTCAAAGGAACCTTCAGCCAGGATCACTGGATCCGCATCGACGATTATGCAATCAAAGAGATTCCTGTCGTCGAATATGAAAAAAACTTCAGTGTCAGATACTGAAGTGATACATGATGATGGCTGCCGCCATGGCGACATTGAGGGAATCGATATTGCGCATATCGATCTTGACGATCTCATCGCAGAGGTCCATGATCTCTTCACGTACCCCGCTTCCTTCGTTACCTAAAACGAATGCCATCCTATCAGATGCTTCGATTTCATTGAACATTCTCGTTTCGTTGCGCAGTCCGGTCGCATAGACTTTACAGCCGTTCTGTTGCAACGTTTTTATTTCTTCCAATAGATCTTTGTGACAGAGATTCAAAGAATAAATCGCGCCACGGGAATTGCTGAGACATTTCTCGTTATAGATATCCGCACAGCCGGGACTCAAAATCACAGAATCGAAACCAAACAGCAGCGCCGCTTCCATGATCCTGCCGATATTCAAAGGATCCTGCAGTTCATCCAGAAGGATGACGCGTTTTCCATAATCATCATTTTCTTTGATCATTCTTGAAACGCCCAGATATTTCTGATCGTCTTTTTTGCTGATCTTGCGCATGACTTCTTCAGATACCTGTAACGTATTCTCAAAAGGAAAAGGCAGTTCATCGCTATAGACCAGCTGGATCAGCTGATCATGCGCATGAGCTTCCTTCAGAGTTTCATCGTCAAGCACCAGAAAACGGTCTTCACGATACTTTTTCTGATGCAGCTTGGTCAGATTCTTGACCGTTTTATTATCCAATGAAGTGATCATTTTCTCTTCTGACTGTAGCGCAGCGTCGCTACGACATCGACGGCGGCACAGGCATTCAGGGCATTACGGAATTCATTGCCATAAGAGATATACAGGCTCTCATCCGCCAGTTCCAGCACTTCCGTCTTCAGACCCCGTTTTTCTCCTCCCAGCATGTATAAGGCTTTGTCCTTGAATGCGACTTCGAAAATATCCTTCGAGTCCTCTCCGCGATACAGACTGTAAAGATGATAACCGGTTTCTTTGAACTGCTTCAATTCACTGATTTCATCCTTGATGATCCGTACATTGAGAAAGTCGTAAGCGCCAGCCGAAGACTTCAGCAGCTGATCCTGCATGCCGGTATAATCCCTTGAACCCAGCAGGACATTGTTTATACCCAAGGCATACAAGGTACGCATCGCATAGCCCAGATTGAATGGATCTTCGATGCCTTCCAGATAAAAGATGTCCCCTTGTGAAAAATCATCTTCCTTTCTTTCCGAAACCTCCGCACCGATCCCGCCATGCGTCTTGCCCTTCAGCAGTTCCCTGAGTTCATCCATCTCCATTTCCTGCACATCGATCCCGCTTATCCTGCACAGTTTGCGGATATAATTAAAATCCTTGGTCTTCTTGTTCCTGTCTATAAAGACCTTGGATACCGTTCTCTTATGATTGTTTATGGCGGACTTGACCGCGATCGCACCTTCTATGATCACAGACTCACCTTCCTGAACATGTCTCCCTGATGGACTTTGAAAGGAATGCGCAGAAACAGCAGCTGCGTCGGCTTGTTCGCAAGTTCGACAAGGTTCCAGTTCTGATCGAACATCTGATCGATCGTAAACTGCTCATTGTCTACTTCCGGTCCGAAGACTTCGATTTTATCTCCCCGTTTGAAGATGTTCTTGACCTCGATCATGCACAAAGATCTTGCTTCGTCATAACGATGCACATAGGCGACATAATCATGAGTCACTCCTGCGCCATTGATGCCGTAAAGATGCTTCGAATGATCGCAGTCTCCGGAAAGGAAACCGTCATCGGAAGGACGGTTCTCCGCTTTCGAGAGTTCTTCATCATAGTATGCCAGACGTTCTTCTGTCAGATGTCCATAGAGTCCGATCTCATCGATCATCTTGCGATAGGTCTTGACGACTTGTCCGATATAGTATTCGGATTTCATTCTTCCTTCGATCTTCAGGGAAGCGATCCCACATCGTATCATTTCTTCTACATAAGCGGAAGCTCGGAGATCCTTGGAAGACATCGATAAGAGACAGTTGGGATTTGAAATGATCTGATCTCCTTCAAACAGATGATACTTCCAGCGGCAGGAATGGGCGCAGCCTCCCCGGTTCGCGTCTCGTAACGTCATGCGATTGGATAAGACGCATCTCCCGGAATAGTTGGAACACATGCCGCCATGGATGAACACTTCCAGAGGCACGGAGGTGCTGTAAGCGATCTTTTTGATCTGATCCATGCTGGCTTCACGGGCCAGTACGATCCGGTCTGCGCCATATTCTTTCAGCGTTTGAACAGCAAGAGAATTCAAAGAAGACAGCTGGGTCGAAATATGACACTCCAGTCCCGGAGCGACCTTTCTGGCGATACGCAGCAAAGCCAGCGAGGAAATGATGATCCCATCGACTCCCATGTCATCCAGGATCTTCAGATATTCCCGTATTCCTTCGTAATCATCGTCGTGGAAGACGATATTGACAGTCACGTAAAGCTTTGCCCCATAGTTTTTCTTAAAGGCGCACAGTTCCCTCAGATCATCGATGGTAAAATTGGAAGCCCGGGAGCGTAAGGAAAAGAACTTGCCGCCGACATAGACGGCATCCGCTCCATACATGATGGCGATCTTTGCTTTCTGCAAGTCTTTCGCCGGTGCTAAAAGTTCGATCTTACTCATCTTTCGTGATATTGGTCCTCTGATACAAAAATCCGCTGCTGTAACGATCCGGATGATTCTGATATAGGTTGTCTCTTAAGAAAGACTTGTTTTCTCCAGTCAGGCGATGCAGATCGCAGCACAGATCGATCACGGTCTGGTCTTCGATAAACAGCGTATCGACGATGCCCCGTCTGAGATAAGGGATCAGGTCAGGGAGTTCATTGAACATTTCGAATACATAATCCGAGTAGATGAACGTTCCTTCCTCGTTCTCGATGATCGGAAGCTTATAATCTCTTTGTTCCTCAACAAGAAAAAGATCTTCTTTATCGAGATAGTCAAATTCTTTATTGATCTCATTGAAGTAATTGGTCAGGAAACGGCGCTTGGAATAGGATAATCTCTGGTGTCCGAAGATCTGCAGATCGATCTGACGGGGATTGTTCTGAAGGATCCTGACGATTTCTTCCAGAGTCAGTTCGCGGGAAAGCACAACGGAATCGATGCCCTTGCTCAAAAGAAAAGCCGTATCCAGCGAGTTGCAAGCCACAGTCTTGCCATCATAGATCAGCTTATCGGACAGGCCGTACTTTTTCGCTGCGGTAACGATGCCCAAATCATGAAAATAGATCCCATCGGGTTCCAGCTTCCTGATGAATTCCAGATATTTGTATAACGCATCGATGTCATCTTCGCTGATGAAATCATCCAGTACGATATAGATCTTCTTCTGATTCGCTTTGCAGATCACGTTGATCTCAACGATCTCCTTAAGACTGCAGTGATAACTGCTTGTAAAAAACTTGCCGACGATGATCCCGTCGACGAAAGGCAGGACCTTTTCCAATAATTCTCTTTTTCTTAAGGTTACCAGTAATTCCATATCTATTCTGAAGCCATCTTGTTGACTTCACGCATATGTCTGCGACGATCCAGGTTGGTCAGATAGCGTTTCCTCAGACGGATGCTGTCAGGCGTGATTTCGACCAGTTCGTCGTCGTTGATGAATTCCAATGCTTCTTCCAGGGAGAAGATCCTTGCCGGCGTCAGTTTCATCGCTTCGTCGGCTCCGGTCGAACGGATGGCTGTCATCTTCTTGTTGACGGTAGGATTGACTTCGATATCCTGCGGTTTCGGGCAGACGCCGATAATCATGCCTTCGTAGATCTCGGTCTGCGGAGTGACAAAGAGCTGTCCTCTTTCCTGCAGGTTCCATAAGGCATAAGTCATTGCCTTGCCAGATGCCATGGAAACCAGTACGCCATTGTTTCGCTGTGGCACTTCGCCCACAAAAGGCTCATAAGCGATGAATTTGCGCACCATGACGCCTTCTCCTTTGGTATCATTGATGAACTCGCTGCGGTATCCCAAAAGCCCTCTGGTCGGCACATGATAGATGACCTTCGTATAAGATCCCTCATCCTGGATATCGATCATCTGGCCTTTCCTGAGATTCAGCTTGTTTATGACGGAACCCGAATATTCATTCGGAACGGAACAGATCACTTCCTCGATCGGTTCGTATTTCCTGCCATCGATGGTCTTGAAAATGACTTCCGGACGGGAGACTGCGACTTCATAGCCTTCTCTTCTCATATTTTCCAGAAGAATGGAAAGATGCAGCTCGCCTCTGCCTGAAACCTTGAAGGTATCCGTCGTATCGGTCGCTTCCACCTTCAGTCCGACATTGACCTCCAGTTCCTTCTCCAGACGTTCCTTGATATTGCGGCTGGTCACATACTTGCCTGATTTGCCTTGGAACGGTGAAGTGTTGACCATGAAATTCATGCTTAAAGTAGGTTCTTCGATCTCGATCTGCGGCATAGGATCGAAGACATTTTCCGGACCGATCGTATCGCCGATTTCGATATTCTCGATACCGCTTAAGAGAACGATATCTCCGCATTGCGCTTCCGTAATCGGAACTCTCTTGAGTCCCTGATAGTTGTACAGATTCGCAATCTTTCGGTTCTCTTTCTTGCCATTGTTGTTGCAGACGGAAACCATTACGTTCTGCTTAATCACGCCTGCATACACACGTCCGATTCCGATACGTCCGATATAGTCGTCGTAAGCCAATGCGCTGACCTGCATCTGCAGCGGTTCATCCATCCGGTTCGGATAGGCTTTCACATGATTCACGATCGTCTCAAACAGCGGATCGATATTCTCGTTGGTATCCTTCGGATCGTATCGTACGATCCCTTCTCTGGCGATGCCGTACAGGATCGGGAAATCCAGCTGGTCATCATTGGCGCTCAGATCCAGGAACAGATCATAGACCTCGTCGATGACTTCGTTGATCCTGGCATCTTTCTTATCGATCTTGTTGATGAGAAGGATCGGACATAAACCCGCTTCCAGCGATTTCTTCAAAACGAAACGCGTCTGCGGCATCGGACCCTCCGAAGAATCTACCAATAAGATGACGGTATCCACGGTCTTGATGATACGCTCCACTTCACTGGAAAAATCCGCATGACCCGGCGTATCGACAATGTTTATTTTGTAGTCCTTGTAGTTGATGGAACAGTTCTTGGAATAGATCGTAATGCCCCTTTCACGCTCCAGATCGTTGGAATCCATGACCTGGGAAACGATCTCTTCGTGTTCCCCGAACACATGCGACTGGGCCAGAAAAGCATCGACAAGAGTCGATTTTCCTGCGTCAACATGCGCAATTACGGCTACATTTATCATTTTTTTGTATTCCATACGCAATTATTTTAACATTATGTTGCCAACATTCAACATTTTTGTAGTAAAATAGATGTGCATGCACCAGTGGCGGAATTGGCAGACGCGTATGATTCAGGTTCATATGGGGCAACTTCGTGCAGGTTCAAGTCCTGTCTGGTGCACCACTGCAAAAGAAAGTCATGATTCGATCATGGCTTTTTATTTTTTATTCTTTCTTATTGGATAGAACATATATAATAGAATTGAAATCAGGGGGATTTGGCAATGAAGAAGATCATGGCAATCTTATTGGCGATACTGTTGTGTGCCTGCAGCAATTCTTTGAAGTGGGAGGATGTGCAAGAGAAGTATGCGGAAATGGAAGCGACGGCAGAGAATCTCGTGGAACAGGCGGAAGAGTTTACCAGAAAGGATTATCAGAGCCTGCTGGACGAGATCGAAGAAGGCGTGGATGCCTTGCAGGCGGGGATCGCCAAGGACGATACCGCAACGGCAGATGCCTTGTATGAAACGGCGGTCAAGCTGGAAAAGATCTCAACCTTATTCTCGAATGACAGTTCCTCGCAACTGGAACTTCTGGCAGAGTCCGTCAAGGAACTGGTCGTGCTTGCCTATAATAAAACAGATGGCTTCGAAGATCTGCGGAACGGGATCAAGGAAAAACTGAACGCAATCGGAAACTGGAGCGATGACATGTGGGCTTCCGTGGAAAAACGCAAGCTGATCAGATGGGAAGATGTCATGGAAAGCTATGACGAATTCGCCAAAGAAGTCGTTGCCAATATGACAAAGAAAAAAGAAGTCACCGAGGAACAGCTGGTGACGTTGAAGAACTACATCGTCGATCATTATGAAGAACTCCGCTATGGCGTGACCGAAGACAAACAGGAGGCAGCCCAGGAATTGTACAGCGCCGCCTTGCAACTGCAGGAATACACCAACAAGATGAAGGGCGATGCGGGACCGAAGGTCAATGCGTTTGCGACTCATGCGATCGAATACATCATGAACGCCTATGGCGTACCGATCGAAGATGAGACCTATGATTTCCTCAACGAAGCCGAAAGCGCCAGAAAATGGACCCTGTCTCTCTGGAACGAAGTCGTCGCCCGTCTGCAGCGCGAAGACCTCTACGATCATTCACGTTAAAAGATCACGGTTTGAACCGTGATCTTTTTTCTGATTGTTTTCTTATCGTTTCTGTTTCTCAGCGTTCCGTTTGTCGTTGATGATCTTGACATGTTCATCGGTGATCAGAGTAACGCCGTTTTCTTTTGCCCACGCGACACATCCATTCAGTACCGTCTTCAGGAACGGACGAGGCACTTTGACGAAATTCTTCAGAGCATCATCGGTAAACTTGACATCCGGATCGCAGCGGTTGGCGGCATAGCGGATAGATTCCAGATCGACTTCTTTCGGCGCAGGGATCGGTTCGCTGATCGGTTTGGTCAGTTTCGGGAAGCGCGTGTACCAGAAATTAGTCGAATCACGGTAGCCATAGTCCACCGGAACCGGCGGGAAACTGTTCTTGTTGACGCCATCGACGATCGCGTTGTAGTACTGTTCCTTCATCAGGATCTTATCGATGCTGAGAATGAAATGTGCGCCATACTTGGAAGTGATGCCGTTGAAATTGTTGTAAGGACCCGGATGTCCGTCATCGATGTCTTCGGCTTTGAACTTTCCGGCATCCTCCAGATCAGCGTTCCATGTGCATTCGAATACCTGGAAGGCTTCCGCGATGACTAACGGACGGTTCGGATCTTCGGGATCGGCTTGTCCCTTTTCCATCGTAAACAGAAGTTTCTCTTTCATCTTCTCGGCACTCGGACCAGGGAATCCCAGTCTTACCGCTTCTTTGAAATACTTCCTGTCATCCGGAATGAAGTTCAAGGCGCACTTATGTGTCCTCAGCAGGTTCTGGCAGGTATTGGAGGTATTGCGGCACTCCAGCAGCATCGCATAACGGTCCTTGCCAGCAATGTAGTATGGGAATACCAGGGAATAGCTTCCGATATTCAGACTGCCATCGGGATTGACCGTACTGATGCAGACCGTAGGCATCGGATAGAATGCGGAGGTCTGATAGAAATTATCGACGATACGTAGATCTTTAAATGAGCTCATGTATATTTACCTCTTTCATCTCTATTCTAGCAAATATTTGGTTGACAGATATGAACAAAGTTCTTTTGTCCTGCAGGAACGATAGTTCTTTTCTTTTAGAATAAATGATATATAATAATAGCAGGCACCAATGGCGGAATCGGTATACGCGCACGTTTGAGGGGCGTGTGAGGCAACTCGTGCGAGTTCAAGTCTCGCTTGGTGCACCACTGAAATCAAAAGCCTGAAAAGGCTTTTTGTTTTTGCTTATCGTCTGTTATGATTGTTTTAGAAAAGGAACGAACCATGAAAATCTACGATATCTCTCAGGAAGTATTCACCTGCGAAGTCTATCCGGGCAATCCCGGACCGGAACGCGTCATTCTGCGTAAGAAAAGCGAAGGCGGTTCCTGCAACATGTCTGCTTTCAGCATGTGTGTCCATAATGGAACGCATGTCGATGCGCCTTATCATTTTATCGAGGAAGGAAAACGGATCGATGAAGTCGATTTGAACCGTTTTATAGGCAAAGCCTTTGTCGTTTCCCATGAAGGCGATATAAGTAAAGAAGATGCCATAAAGATGCTGGAAAAGGCCAGGAAAGCAGATGAAGAAGCGGCGAAAAGGATCCTGGTGAAAGGAAAGGCGATTCTTACGCCGGATGCTGCAGAAATATTTGCAGAAAACCACATCCTGCTTTACGGAAACGAAGCGCAGACCGTAGGTACCAAAGAAACCGGAAAAGCCGTACACATGACTATGCTGGGGGCGGAAATCGTTCTGCTGGAAGGAATAAGGCTGAACGATGTCGAAGAAGGCATCTATCTGCTGGATTGTGCTCCGCTCAATCTGGGAGGATCCGACGGAGCGCCATGCAGAGCTGTGCTAATCTTTTTGTAATCATCTGTCGCAGAAAGCCTGAAAATGCTTTTTTATTTATTCTTATTTTCTAGAGAATTCTAAAGCTCTGTATTCTTGTTTTATTTCATTCAATAATTCTTTTTCATTAGGAAGATATAATTTGTATTTAGACGCGAATATATGTGTTTCATCTTCTGGCAAGGTATGCCTTACGACAGCATCGCTTTTGTCTGCACATAACACGATTCCAATCGGAGGGTTATCCCCTTCGCTCATCATTTCTCTTTCGTAATAATGTGTATACATCTGCATCTGTCCCAAATCCTGATGGGTAAGATCACCGAGTTTCAGATCAATCGGAACGAAACACTTCAAAATGTAATTATAAAAGATAAGATCACAGAAAAAATTACGCCCGTCAAGCGTGATCCTTTGCTGTCTTGCAACAAAGGAATAATCTCTTCCTAATTCCAACAAAAACTTCTGTAAATGCGTAATCAGAGCCTGTTCCAGATCGCTTTCATAGAATTCATCGCTCTGTCTTAAATCAAGAAACTCCAAAACGTACGGGTCTCTAATGATATCTTTCGGAGTTTTAGCCGGTTCCAATGAATTGATTTCTTTCGAAACAGATTCCTTATCTTTGCTGGAAAGAAGTCGCTCGTAAAAGAAAGAATTGATCTGTCTTTCCAACTGCCTGGTACTCCATTGTGATCTTACAGACTCATTAAGATAAAACTGTCTGGCATTTTCATTTTCCACTCTCATGAGTAAACGATAATGAGTCCAACTCAATTCCGAACGCAGTGCGTTCGTATTTTGAAATGATAGATAAAATTGCCTCATCATTTCAAGATTTCTTATTGTATATCCTTTTCCAAAATCTTTTGTCATTCTGATAGATAATTCATTTATCAGATTTTTTCCATATTCTGCACGTTCTGTTCCACCCTGTTCTTCAACGATCATCCTTCCTATCTGCCAATACGCTTCAACCATGGCAAAATTCACCGTCTGATACACTTTACTACGGGCAGAATCAAGAATATTCCTTATTTCTTCATAAAAACTGTCTGTCAAATCCATCTTATAATACGTTTGGATGATTGGCCATGCGATACTTGACCAATTTGATAAATCTTTGACGATCGCATTGCGTTCGAAATCCAAACCTTCTATACATTATTCACAAAAAAAATAAGATTTTCCTAAACCGAAATCCATTATCTATAAAAACTTCAAAAAAACCTCTTGACGGTCATATGACCATGTGATACAATCAAAGTACATTGAGGGAGTAACATCCTTTATCGGAAGGAAAGCCGTCATGACGATCCAAAAGATCCGGCTGACTTTAAATAGTGAGACTCATTGCTGTGAGTCTTTTTTATAGGTAAAGGAGGTAAAAGACAATGAATCTGATTTTAAGATATTTATTTCCGGTATTGCCGATCGCAGGCGCCGTACTGCTGCTGTTTATCATCGTGAAAAACGGCTATGTCAAAGCGTCTCCGGATGTAGCAATCATCATCTCGGGTCTGAAGAAGACTCCAAAAGTCCTGATCGGACGCGCCGGAATCAAGCTTCCCTTCTTTGAAAAGGTCGACCATCTGCATCTCGGTCAGATTTCCGTCGACATCAAGACAGATACATTCATTCCTACGAATGATTTCATCAATGTCAAAGTCGATGCGATCGCCAAGGTGAGAGTCGATACTTCTCCGGAAGGTATGCTGAAGGCGGAACGGAACTTCCTGAACAAGGAACCGAACGAGATCGCCTATGAACTGCAGGATTCCCTGCAAGGCAACATGCGTGAGATCATCGGCACGCTGGATCTGAAAACGATCAATACGGACCGTGATTCTTTCTCCGATCAGGTTATGGCGAAAGCCAGCAAAGATATGGAGAAACTGGGCATCGAGATCCTCTCCTGTAACATTCAGAATGTTATCGATGAGAACGGCCTGATCAATGATCTGGGTATGGATAATACTTCCAAGATCAAGAAAGATGCGCAGATCGCAAAAGCGGAAGCCGACAGAGACGTGGCGATTGCCAAGGCAAAGGCCGATAAGGCTGCCAACGATGCCAGAGTCGCTGCGGAAACGGAAATCGCGGAACGGAATAATGAATTGGCCATCAAACAGGCGGAACTGAAGCTGGAATCCGATAAGAAGAAAGCGATGGCAGATGCCGCGTATGAGATCCAGAACCAGGAACAGGAACGTTCCATCCAGACCGCGACCGTCAATGCACAGATCGCAAAAGCGGAACGCGAGGCGGAATTGAAGAAGAAAGAAGTCGAGATCCGTCAGCGGGAACTGGCTGCGACGATCGAGAAACAGGCCGATGCGAACAAGTATGCCAGCGAACAGCAGGCGGAAGCCGATCTCATCAAAATGAGAAAAGAAGCGGAAGCCAAGAAGTATCTGGCGCAGATGGAAGCGGAAGGCATTGAGGCCAAGGGCAAGGCAGAAGCCGAAGCGATCCGTCAGAAAGGTATCGCAGAAGCGGAAGCCATGGAAAAGAAAGCAGAAGCCTACCAGAAATACAATGGCGCTGCCATGGCGGAAATGATGATCAAGATCATGCCTCAGCTGGCTGCGGAAATCGCAAAACCGATTTCAGCGATCGACAAGGTCACAATTTACGATTCCGGCAATGGCGAGAGCGGCGTATCGCAGGTTTCAGGCAATATGCCTGTCATCATGAAACAAGTCTTTGATACGATGTCAGAGGCCACAGGTGTGGATTTCAGGGAGATTATGAAAGCCAATACCTATGATGCCAAGGTAAACAAAAACATCAATGTCACAGGCTTAGAAAACGTTAACGAATAAACCGTTAATACAAGAACGATGCTTCGAAATGAAGTATCGTTCTTTTATATTTAATATTATTGTCTAAAAATTAATGAATCAGGATATGGACCCGATCCATGAAGTGGATCAGCCAGAGTTCGTTCTTAAACTCTTTATCGAATTCTTCCTGGGTAAAGAAACCCCGGATCTCTGTGATTTCCCGATAACGGTAAACGGCATAGATCGTCATCGCCAGGATCGTGCTGTAAATCAGCAGGATGATCCACCACCACATGCCCAGTTTATCCGCATATAGGATAGTCAGCGTCGTCGGAAGCACCATACCCATAAGCATAGCCACCGCGAAGGAAAACGCCTCTTTTGCCGCTCCAAAAAGGGAGTACTTCCTGTTCCTTTTTCTTTCATAGTATGTCTTGAATCTTTCCTGATCTTGTTTTCTGGACCTGAACATGTTTTACTCCTCCTTTCCGGAAATATTATGTTTATTATAGTCAACTGTTTCTCTATTTGCAAACCTTTTTTGAAAAAGCCCTGTTACAGGCTTTCTTCAGGTTCATTTATTATTCCTTATTGTTATGTTTCAGATAATCGTTATATAAGGCATTCTTTGACAGTCCGTGTTCCTTGGCGATCTGGCCGACGGCTTCTTTGGTTTTGTGCCCTTCTTCGATCAGCTCACCGATCTCTTTGAACAGTTCTTCCTGATCGATTTCTTCCTCTTCTTTCTCATATCCCTCGATCAGCAGAACCATTTCCCCTTTCAGATCCGACAGCTCACACAGTTCACTCAAATTTCCTCTGTGATATTCTTCATGCAGCTTGGTCAGTTCCCTTGCCAGACACGCTCTGCGCTCTCCCAGGACCTCCAGACAGAGCTTTAAGGTTTTTTCGATACGATGAGGCGCTTCATAGAAAATCAGCGTGTACGGGAAGTATCTAAGCTCTTCCAGCTCTTTTCTTGCTTTGGCGGATTTTGCATTCAGGAAACCATAGAACAGATAATGATTCGTTTTCAGTCCTGAAGCCACCAAGGCATTCAATGCGGCATTCGGTCCCGATACCGTCACGATATTGTAGTCTTCTTCAATAACACGATTGACCAGATGATATCCCGGATCCGACAGCAAAGGATAGCCCGCATCCGATACCAGAGCGACATCCTTGCCTTCTTCCATTAATTTGATGATCCCTTCAGAGGATTCTTCCTCATTGAAATTATGATACGAGATCATCCTCGTATGGATATCGAAATGCGTCAGAAGTTTCAAGGTATTCCTCGTATCCTCGCAGGCGATCACCTGGACGTTCTTCAAAACATCCACGGCCCTCGTGGTCATTTCGTTAAGATTTCCGATCGGCGTGGCTACAAGAAAAAGTGTAGCCTTATTCTTCAGCGACACTTTCTTCCTTTTCCTCTTTGCTTACCTGTTTTGTATACTTGCCTTTCGCGATCAGTTCATCCAATGTAATGAAAATCGCATGCTCGGCATTCTCCAGTTTGCAGGTCTTATTGATCACGTTCATCGAAGTGATACGGTATTTCTCTTTTTCGAATTCGACCTGGGAGTTGAGTTTCGGCAGGTCTTTTCTCAGTTTCTTGTAGGCGTCGTCTTCATATTTCAGGCAGCACATCAGGTTTCCGCACTGTCCGGAAAGCTTCTGTATATTCAGAGCCAGCAGCTGATTCTTCGCCATATTGATGGAAATACGGTCAAAATCGCCGATGAAACGGGCACAGCACAGTTCCCTTCCGCAGACGCCGATCCCGGAAACCATTTTGGCCTTGTCACGGGTCCCGACTTGTCTTAAGTCGATACGGCAATGGAAAATCGATGCCAGGACTTTCAGCAATTCTCTGAAATCCACCCGGTCATCTGCCAGATAGATGAATGTGATCTTCTGCCGGTCCAGGGTGTATTCTGCCGAAATGACATTCATCTGCAGATCCAAGGCATCGGATTCTTTCTGACAGATCTCTTTGGCTTTGGCCGCATCCTTCTTGTTGCGTTCAAACTGTCTCTCGTCATTCTCATCGGCTTTGCGGATGATCGGCTTGATTTCCATTCCGACATTCGGTTTATCAAAAGGATCCGAGACGACCTTGGCATATTCCAGGCCTCTCTGGGTCTCTACCACGACCGCGTCGTTATTTCTGATCGTCGGATCATCGGTCGAGAATGTATAAGTCTTATTGGTCGTTTCAAAACGAACCGATATATATTTCGTAGTTTCTTCCATAGTTCACCTTCAAATATATGATATTATTTCATGACTGATCGCGTCAAACAATAGCCTGCGTTCCGCGTTGACTTCGCATTTGTCCGCAGCACGTTCGAAGATATCCAGCAGTTTCACCGGATCATGGGCACGCAGCAGATCCAGATGACGCATATATTCTTCATCGCTGATTTCTTTCTTCTCCAGGCAGTCTTCCAGCATCTTGATCATGATTGCCAGATAGTGGTCTGTACATTTCCTGAAGTCGTCGCGGTCTTTGAATGCCGTGTAGAACTCTTTATAGAACAGCACGGGGATGTAGTTCTTATTGTCCAGATTCTCTATCGTCTGATAGACGTATTCTTTGGCATTGAGATAATAGGGATCATTCAGATCGAAATCCGGATCGAAGCTGTGCCGGATATCCGACAAGAGATAGGCATCCACATAGTCGAATCCTGCCTTCTGATAATCTTCGATCAGGAAAGAGAAATCTCTTGTAAGGAACGGGATGTCCTGACAGCGGGAGATGATCGTCGGAAGCAGGTCTTCTTTCCTGTCTGTGATGAAGATGCCGAAGGTATTGTCGTTGGATGGTTCTTCCATGAATTTCAGGATCATGTTCAGGACCTTTGTGGAAGCGTTGTTGATGTTGGCGAGGATATAGACCTTCTTGCCTGCGGCTTCCAGCGCAGTCTTGGAGAATTCATCCAGGATCCAGGAAGCATCTTCCTTCTTAATCGTCTTCTGATAGCCATCGATGTAGATGATGTCGTAATATTCGTTGTTTCGGATCCGTACGCATGTCGGACAGGTCTCGCAGGCGAAATCGTTCTTCCCTTCGATGATGGACTGGGCAAGAAGATAGGCTGTTTCGATCTTCAATGGATTGTATTCACCTGAAAACAAGTAGCTGTGCGCTACTTTCTGTTCTCTTAATGCATTCTGCAGACAGGTATAGGCGACAGGTTCGCTATCCCTCAGTCTTTCTTTGATCGACAAGTTTCAGTACCTCATTCAGGCTGGCATTCACGACTTCATCCAATGGCTTGGAGGCATCCACGATGCGGATACGGTCTTTGAAGCGTTCCAGTACGGCGCGATATCCTTCGCTGACCCGATGATGGAAATCGATGGATTCCTGATCGAGACGGTCCTTGTTTTCGCGGTCTTTCAGCCGGCTTAAGCCGACTTCTTCATCGACATCCAGGTAGATGGTAAGATCGGGATAGACATTGTCTGTCGCAAACAGGTTGATGCCCAATACTTCATCGAAACCAAGCTGTCTTCCGAAACCCTGGTAAGCCAGCGAGGAATCAAGAAAACGCTCGCAGATGACGATCTTGCCTTCTTTCATCGCAGGAAGCACTTTTTCGACAAGGTGCTGGCGCCTCGATGCCGCATACAGCAGCGCTTCAGTCTTGGGATCCATGGCTGTATTCTTGGGATCCAGGATGACATTGCGGATCTGTTCAGCGATCACGATCCCTCCGGGTTCCCTGGTATGGATGACATCGTAACCCTTTTCTGCCAGAAGATCGCAGATCCGATTCGTTACCGTCGTTTTCCCGGAACCATCCGGTCCCTCAAATGTTATAAACAAACCCTTCATCAGTTCAGTTTCTCCGGTTTCGGCATCAGGGTCTTTTCGACCGCTTCCATGATCTGGTTCTTGATCCGTTCATATTCATCGTAGCTCAGTTCAATATCTTCCCCGCTGAATTTCACGACCGGCATCGATTCCGGTTCTTTCAGCATGGCTATGAGTTCTTCCAGCTGATCAAAAATCTCGATCGGCATGATCACATACCTGCTTTGGGATCCTTCGTCCACAAACAATACATCGCTCCCATTCAGGTCTTCGAGTTCATCATAGATATTGCTGAGTCTGCTGATATCGATATTTGCCATGTATTAATTATATCACTCTTCGATCTTTTCTTTGATCGTGTTGACCCAGATGAAGAAATCCGGGATGGCGCTGATCTCGTCGTAGCAGTCTTCGACGACATCGTAAAAGGCTTTCTGTCCGGGATCCTGCAGATCCAGGTCCCAGAGATGGTCCAGATAGTCGGCATATTCGATCTTCTCCAGCATGTCCATGAGGACTTGTCTGGCACGGAGCTTGTCTTCGTGTTTCAGCAGCGTTGCCAGCAGGAGAAGGTAATCGTAGGTCTGGAACTCGTGGTCCAGATAGAGACGGTAGAATTCTTCGGCATTCTCCGTGAGGCTGTACATCAGCGCCAGACGGTCTGTCATGGCAGGAGTCACGGTTTTGCTTAGACGGACGATCAGACGCTGTATCTTGATGGCTGAAGTGATGTTGTGAAGATCCAGAAGAAATTCGACATAGTAATCCATGATCGAGAGATAGCACATCTTCTGATAGGCATCCAGGTCCGCATAATGATTCGCCTGCGCATAATAGGATTCGAAACGGTAATTCACGAATACGTCTTCCGTCAGGATGAAATACGCAAAGAACGCTTCCAGACAGAAGGGGTCGATCTTCAAGGCGCTATCGATACGGGAATCGAGATCTTTCCTGGAAGTAAACATCGTCCGGATCGCTTTGATCTGAGACTTGTCTGCCCGCTCATCGATCTGATAATCCTTGAAATGTTCCGCCGTGAAAAAAGAATTCAGATAATCTTCCGGCACGTTCTCATTATCCTCAAACAGTCCGTTGACCAGGTCCTGATAGCTAAGCATCCAATCCTTCCATTTCTATCCTGTAAGCCAGCGCGATCGTCTTGCTGTCGTTGATCGTGCCGTTCGCAATCATTTCTTTGATTTCCTTGAAAGTATAGGTATACAGATCGATGCGTTCATCCTTATCCAGGTGCTGACCGACTTCTTCTCCCGCTTCGGCATAATAAAGATAGATCTTCTCCGTACAGTATCCACAGGTCGGGATCACATAGCCCATTTCACGCAGATTCTCTGCCTTGTATCCCGTTTCTTCAACGACTTCCCGCAAGATCGCTTCCAAAGGATCTTCCCCTTTTTCGATCTTGCCTGCCGGAAATTCCAGCATGTCTCTTTCCAAAGCATAACGGTACTGCTTCACCATGTAGTAGATATTGCCATGTTTCAAAGCGATACAGACCCCGCCATTGTGCTGGACGATCTCCCTTACGGATCTGCTTCCATCATCCAGTTCGACTTCGTCTTTATAGACTCTTATGACCTTTCCGTCATAGATCGTTTCTCTTTCCACCTGTTTTTCCATGATTGCCTCACAATATTATTCACTTGAAAATCAAATAATCCTAAATATATTAAAAAGTCATCGATCGATGACGTTTTTAAGGAAGATAGAAGACCTTCTCATCACCCTTCGAAAACATGTACTCTCCCCGGGCATAGGTCTGTATATATTCGGGATCTTCCAGCTTCTCCTTGGTCGCGATCAGAGACGCGTTTTCATCCCGCAACGCTTCCAGTTCCTGTTCCACCACTTTGGCTTGCTGCTGCAAAGAAAACATCGTATAGATCTTCTTCAGTACGCCGCTTAAAACAACGATCGCCATCACGATCAGCAGAATCGAAACAAGCTTGGATACCAGATTTCCTTTTTTCTTTTTTACGCTCATGCTCTTATTATACTATAGTTCCTCTTTTTTCTCCTCAACGACTTCATACATTGAGAAAGCATCCTGCTTGCTGACGGATTCCCTGACTTCCAGAACCCGGATACTGATCTCGCGGTGTCCGAAAAGGATGCGTACTTCATCTCCCGGTTCGACTTCGCTGGATGGTTTGGCAGTTTTTTCGTTGATGAAAAGACGCTCGTTCAGAGCCAGCTGTTTGGCGACTTCTCTCCGTTTCAGGATACGTGATACTTTCAGATATTTGTCAATCCTCATGTTTCTCCAGTTGATCGAGATGATCGATCAGTTTGAACAGCTTGCTGATGGATTCCTTCTGATTATCGATGGAAACCGTAAGCTTATTGTTTTTATATGTAATATCGATATCCCGTGACAGTTCATTGCAGTAGCCGAAGAGTTTCACGCCATCGATATGATCAGAATACTCTTTCGATAAGGTCACCATGAACTTGCCCTTCGTATTCATTACTTTATCAACTAAATTGAGATTATACAACAGTTCCAGCTTCTTTTTATTGAACAAAGCTTCGACTTCTTTCGGCAGTTTTCCGTACTGGTCCATGATTTTCAGATAGAAAGCGAAAAGTTCTTCTCCGTCTTTGACATCATAGAGTTCGTGATAGAGCGACAGCTTGTCGTAGTCGTTATCCGAGAAATCATCGGGAATATAGCTGGACAAAGGAATATTGATGTTGGGTTTCGTTTCTTCTTCCTGGACTTCTTCGCCTTTGGCTTTCGAGATTGCCTTATTCAGCATCGCCAGATACAGATCCAGGCCGACATTGTCGATGAAACCGGACTGTTTCTCGCCTAACAGATCTCCTGCGCCGCGGATGGTGAGATCGCGCATGGCGATCTTGTATCCGGAACCTAAAGCAGTGAATTCTTTGATCGCTTCCAGACGTTTCAGGGAGTTCTCATTCAACTGTTTCTTTTCCGGAATGATCAGATAAGCATAGGCGACACGATCGGAGCGGCCGACCCTTCCCTTGATCTGATAGAGCTGGGAGAGTCCGAAATTCTGGGCATTGTCGATGATGATGGTGTTCGCATTCGGGATATCCAGTCCTGTTTCGATGATGGTCGTGCAAATCAGGACATTGATCTCTCCCGCATAGAAGCGGTACATGACATCTTCGATTTCCTGCCGGTCCATCTGGCCATGGGCGACCCCGACATTGGCGTACGGGATGCGTTCCTTGATCTTGTGGGCCAAAGCATAGATCATTTCGACATTATTAAAGAGATAGAAGACCTGCCCCTCCCGTTCCAGTTCTCTTAAAATGACTTCTTCGATAAGATTGTCATTTTTGTGGACCACATAGGTCTGTACCGGATAACGGTTGGATGGAGGCGTATCCAGCGTAGACAGTCCGCGTATGCCTACCAGGGACATCTGCAGGGTTCTTGGGATCGGGGTCGCGCTCAACGACAGGACATCGATGGAATTCTTCAGCTGCTTGATCCGTTCCTTGTGTTCCACTCCGAAACGCTGTTCCTCGTCGATGATCAGTAATCCTAAGTCTTTATAAACGATATCCTTCGAAAGGATGCGATGCGTACCGATCAGCACATCCACCTTGCCTGCCACGAGGTCTTCGATGATCCTTCTTTGCCGGTCGGCAGGGACGTAACGGTTTAATAATTCAACTCTTACCGGGAAGTTCTCGAAACGTTTCTTGAAGGTGTCATAATGCTGGAACGAAAGGATGGTCGTCGGACAGAGATAGGCGACCTGCTTGTCATCATTGACAGCTTTGAAGGCTGCCCTTATCGCGACCTCGGTCTTGCCGAAACCGACATCTCCGCACAAGAGACGATCCATCGGTTTCTTCGCTTCCATGTCCGCTTTCACTTCATCGATCGCCACGATCTGATCCGGCGTCAGGTCGAACTCGAAGGTATCTTCGAATTCTTTCTGCATCTCGTTGTCTTTCGAGAACGCAAAACCGATTTCCGTATCACGGATACTGTACAGTTCGATCAGCTTGCCTGCCAGGTCATTGACATTCTCTTCGACTCTGCGTTTGGTTTCGACCCATTCCTTGGAGCCAAGCTTATGCAGCTTCGGAACAGCCCCTTCGCTGGAGACATACTTCCTGACCAGAGAGAACTGCGACAGCGGTACCAGCAGGATATCGTTTCCTTTATAGATGATTTTCAGGTAGTCGCATTCGATTCCGTTGACTTCCCTGCGTTCGATCGCCACGAAACGTCCGATCCCGTACTGGTCATGGACGACATAGTCTCCGGGATTGAGTTCTTCATAGGAGTTCAGAGTCCTCGCTTCGGCATACTTGTGCGCAAAACGGCCGATATGCGTTCTCTGCTTAAAGATTTCTCTTGGCGTATAGACAGCCAGATCAAGAGAATCGATCGCAAAACCGCCAAACAGATTCGTTCTGGCGATATTCAGTCCTTCCTTCAGCTGATTCTTGAATACCGCATATGGAAGATCCTGCTTTTCCAGACTATGCAGAAGCTCGTCATACTGCTTCTCTTCTACCGCGATCAGTTTCTTTTCATACTTTTCCTTGGCAATGATACTGATGATATAATCCAGAGTGCCGTAAGGAAGATCGGTCTCGCTTAATGGGCTGATAGCCGCAAACGGACGGCCTTCAATGATTTCCTGTTTTGCGCATTCGCGATGGAAGTCCGCATAGACCGCAAACCTCAAAGGAAGCTTCTTTTCGTCATACATCTCCTGGATATAAGCGATGCTTTCATCGTTCAGCAGTTTCAGATGAGAGCGTATCTTTTCTTCATCCGAAAGATAGAGCTTGAAATCCTTCACATAATCCTTAAGATGTTCCTGTTCGAAGTAGCAGTAATAGAAATACTGGGACTGTCGATAGACATCCGACTTGATGTATTCCAGTTCCAGTTCCATCTGTCCGCTCAAGGCCTGGACATTGTCTTCCAGGTAACGTTTCTTATCCTCATCGAAAAAGACGTCTTTCGCAAAACAGATCTCGACTTCTTCCGCTTCGCTGATCGTGCGCTGGGTACTGTTATCGAAGAAACGCAGGGAATCGATGATATCATCGAAGAACTCGATACGGATCGGATGATCGTAATTGACGGAATACACATCGACGATGAAGCCTCTTGAGGCATAGGTCATCGGCGTCTCGACATGATTGGTTTTCTCGTAGCCCAGTTCGGTCAGTTTCCTGATCAGATCCTCTTTGCGGTATTCCATATCCTTGGAGAGTTTCAGAAGCTTTCCTTGGAGTTCTTTCTTATGAGGAAGATGCCGGATGAATCCGTAAGGAGAAATCAGGATGATCTTCAGCTGATCGCTGCGGATGATCCTGTACAGGCTGTTCAGACGGTTGGCCCGGTTCTCGTAGCTGGAAGCGATCTCTTCTGCCCTGAGGGATTCTTCCGGCAGATAGCTGACGATCTCTTCTTCCGTAAAATAAGACCACAGGATCTCCTGCAGCTTGTTTACGAGATAATTGTTTTCCTTGACCGCAATGATCGGCACATCGCTTTCTTTCGCCAGAAGCGCCAGTTTCAATGCTTCTTCGATGAGACTGCTGTAACTTAAAAAACCTGAATCATCATTCAGGATATCTTTGATCTCATCTAACAGGACGGTGTTTCTCATTGATTGTAAATGGACATGACTTCATCGAAACGATGGTCAAAGGAATAGATCACGGCCTCGGCCGCTTTTTTCACGGCTTCTCTGATTGCGGGTATTTCTTCCCTATGGAAACGGGAAAGCACGTAATCTTTCGTATCGATCTGTTTATCGTTCCCGATACCGATACGGATACGGCTGATATCGGAACTATGCAGATGGGTGATGATATTCCCCATCCCTTTCTGTCCTCCGGAAGAGCCTTTCATCCGTAAACGAAGCTTGCCTACCGGCAGATCCAGATCATCATGGATTACGATCAGATCTTCCTCTGACAGCTGATAGAAATGCATCAGACTCTGCACGGATTCTCCGGAAAGGTTCATATAGGTCTGAGGCTTTGCCAGTATGATTTTTTCTCCCTTGTACATAAATGTTCCGTAGATAGCCTTGCATTTCTTTTTATCCAGCTCCACTCCCAGTTTCTGGCACAATTCATCTATGACGAAAAAACCCACATTGTGACGGGTCTTTTCATACTGCTTTCCGGGATTTCCTAAACCGACGATCAGTTTCACTCTTTGTTTTCTTCTTCCTTCGTATGAGGCGGATACTTCTCGATAATATCGAGATTGTTCATGTAGTTCTCGCCGATCAGCGTACCTGCGAAATCGCGCAATTCTCCCTGATAGTACTCTTCGATCGGTTCGGAAGCATATGCCAGCGTCGCTGCTGCAAATCGTTTGAACAAAGCAATCAGGTTCTTGTCGTAGTCATATTCGATGTAGTTGCCTTCCAGGATATCATTCAGGAAAGCAGCTCCGCCATCTCCGCGTTCATACAGCGCATCCAGGATCGCTCTGGTTTCTTTGACTTCCAGACGGTTCTCCAGACCCAATGCTTCGATCTTATCCTTCATCGTATCAATGATATCGAACTTGGATTTCTTGCGGGCAATCGCCAGAATCAGATACAGCCAGACAAACACATCCGCATTGAGACTGATCTTCTGCTTCGATGCTTTCCCTTTTTGGAAAAAGATGCTGTTGAGATCCAGCTCATTCAGCGTATCCGTATAGCTCTCATCGTTACGGATCTGCTGATATAGTTTAAGGATCTTGCCCTTATTGATATATTCGGCATCTTTCTGTTCCGCCAGGAACGCATCGATCTTGCCGGGGGCATCTTCTTCATAACGAAGCAGCGACTGGTAGCAGTCGATATATTTCTTGTTTTTCTTGAATGTCTTGATCATCTGATAGTTGCGGTAAATGATATAAAGCAGCAGGATGACCATCAAAGCATAAATTACATATTCCATAACGATACCTCTTTCCTATTATAACCCAAACAATCTATGATAATTTTCATTTAACTGTTTTTTAAATGTTTCTTCTTCCAGACCCAGTTCTTCGCAGATCTTTTTGCCGGTATGGACGACAAAGGAAGGTTCGTTCCGTTCTCCGCGATGGGGTGATGGCGTCAGATAAGGACAATCCGTTTCGATCAGCAAGCGGTCCAGGGGAACGTTTCGGATAACTCTCAGAGGTTCCTTTGCGTTCTTCCAGGTCACGGTCCCGCTGATAGAAATGTAGCAGCCGAGTCTGACGAATTCTTTGGCCATCTCCATGCTGTCGGAGTAGCAATGCATGACGGCTTTGCAGGGATGGGCTTTCAGGACATCATAGGTATCCTGTATCGCATCCCGGCTGTGGATGATGACGGGCTTGTTCAGCTGTGTGGCAATATCGAGCTGTCGGGCGAAGATCTCTTTCTGACGGAGAATGTTGTGCTTCTGCCAGTGATAGTCCAGACCGATCTCGCCTACCGCCACGCATTCTTCATCATGGTAATGCCGGACGTAGCTGTCGAAGAGTTTTTCATCGACCTCATCGACATCTCCGGGATAGATGCCTAAGGAACGTTTGAACGCGATACGCTCATCATGAATCTGCAGCGCATATTCATAATCTTCGAGATAGGAAGAAATGATCATCGCTTTCGTGACTTCATTTTCTGCCATGCGATCCAGCACATCCTGCAGATCCTCGCGGAAGGCTTCATCGTTGATGTGACAATGGGAATCCAGCCAGTTCATTTATTTACCCAGGCAGAAGTTTCTGAACATGTGATCAATCAGATCCTCCTGATATTCCTTTCCCAGTATCTGGCATAAGTAATGATATGCCTCCTCCAGATCGGTGATAACCATATCCAGAGGAGCCTCATCGATATGAACGGTCATCTGGTCCAGTTCATTGAGACACTGCTTCATCAAAGCGATCTGACGCTCGTTGTTGAGGACATCCTCATCGATCAGGTCGATATCTTCCTGATACTTGTCGTTGAGATAATCGGTCAGCGATGCGATATCCGCATGCAATGCGCTGATCCGGATCTCTCCGGTTTCTTTCAGATCCGATTTATTGTAGACGACGATATGATCGCGGTCCTTGTATCTTTCCAGTAATTCTTTATCCTTTTCATCGATATTGGCGCTGTCAAGAACGATAATGATCAGATCCGCCTTGTCGATGGCTTCATAAGTCTTGGCGATGCCGATCTGTTCGATGCGTTCTTGCGTTTCTCTTAATCCAGCAGTATCGATCAGATTCAGGGTGATATCCTTTAGACGTACCTTGCCTTCCACCAGATCCCTGGTCGTTCCTTCGATGTCCGTGACGATCGCTTTGTCCTGTTCCAGCAAAGCATTTAATAACGAAGATTTTCCGACATTCGGTTTCCCGATGATAACGGTATCGATCCCGTCTTTGACCAGAGAAAAGCGCTCGGCTTTCTCAATCATTTCCTGTGCCTGTTTCTGCCACTTCAGGATATATGGTTTGATGACATCATTGGTCATCTGTTTCTCATCTTCATATTCGGGATAATCGATATTGACTTCGATCATGGATAAGACATCTTTCATTTCATCCATCAATGGAGTCAATAAGCGTTCGATCGAACCATTCAGGCCCCGTATTGCCGAACGTGCCTGAATATCGCTCTCCGCCCGTACAAGGTCGTTGATCGCGTCTGCTTCGCTCAGATCGATTCGCCCGTTCAGATAGGCCCGCTTGGTGAATTCTCCCGGTTCCGCCAGCCTGCAGCCTTTCTGCAGCAAAAGATTCAGGATCATCTTCGTCACATAGACTCCCCCGTGGCAGTTGATCTCCACCATGTCCTCGCAGGTATAGGAATGACCCTTGCCGAAGCAGGAAATCAGCACCTCGTCGATGATCTCGCCGTTGTCTATAATGTGTCCGTATGCGATACGGTTGGGAACGGTTTCTTTGAGATCGGAAATCTCTTTAATAATAGAAAAAGCATCCTCTCCGGACATCCGGACGATCGAAATGGCGCCATCTTTCAACGCGGTAGATATCGCACAGATCGTATCATTCAACATAACATCATTTTAATATAAAAACAAAGAAATAAAAACGGACTCCTCAAGGAAGTCCGGAATGCTGCGATGGTGGAGGATACAGGGCTTGAACCTGCGACCTCACCCATGTGACGGGCGCGCTCTCCCGACTGAGCTAATCCTCCATCACTATGATAATAACACTAAATCGGTCCAAGAGTCATTTCTTTTTTATCATCTTTCAGGTATTCCTGTCATCCGAAAGCGGTTTCACTTGAAAAAAGCACTGGTGCCATCTTAAAATAAAGTTAAAGAAATAATATACAGGAGGAAAACAATGGGCAGTTATATTATTAAGAAGTCTGATAGCGGCAAATATCATTTCAATTTACATGCAAAGAACAAGGAGATCATCCTGACTTCTCAGATGTACAAGGCTAGAAATGGCGCTTTGAAAGGTATCAGAAGCGTCAAGGCAAATGCGCCGGTTGCTCCGATCGAGGACCTGACTCTGGAAAAACCGGTAGAACAGAAGAATCCGAAGTTCCAGATCTATCTGGGCAAAGATGAGAAATACTATTTCCGTCTGATCGCTGCCAATGGCCAGCCAATCGGTCGTTCCGAAGGATATAATGGCAAGCCTGCCTGCAAGAATGGTATTCAGTCTGTCGTAAACAACGCTGATTCCGAGATCGTAAAAGCAACCGAAAAAGAATAAGAATCATCGGTTATAGTCTTATCGGAAATAAAGTGGTCTTCTAGCGATAGAAGCCACTTTTATGAAAGCGCGATGGAGGAAGACATGTTGAAGCTGTTGTATTTTCTGCCTTTGTTTATCATGACGATATATATCATCATCCGTTCGATCAAGGATGAGAAAGAAACACGGTCATATGAGAGTGATCAGAAGAAATTCCTGATCAATCTGGCCATGAATATGCTGAAAAAAGGAACCGACTTCCATGATCCGAATACGGTCAAAGTCAGGTTCCATCATTATGATTTCAGCGAAGAAGGCAAGCCTCTTGCCGAATATGACATGATCACGGATGTCGGGGTCTATCCCTTTGAAACCAGAGACGGGCGCATCATCCGTCATACGATGAAAGAAGCCAGGTAATCACCTGGCTTTTTTGTTTGTTGCTGTTTTAATCGAAAACGATGCCTGCGCAAGCAAGCGCTTTTTCAAGCACTTTGATGGTCTTTAATGTGTGCTGGTTATACTCTTGGGCTTTTGCCAGATCTTTTTCGTTGAACAGACGTTTGAATTCAACGAACTCATGGTAATGGGTTTCTTCAATATGTTTGTTCAGTTTGTATTCTTTGGTATTGCCTTTGTTGTCGACGATATGGAAATCGCTGATGACCGAACTTGCATAGTCCGACCTCAGATAGCCCTTGTCGCCCTGTATCGTCACATACAATGGAGCACGACAATCCTTCGCGCTGACAGCGGTCGCTTTGAAGTTTCCATAATCCAGCACCAGTACGCCGGAAGTATCAACCTTTTTATGTATGTTTGCGGAATAGAAGACCTTCTTCGGCTCCCCAAACAGTCCGACGATATAGTTGATATTGTAGATACCCAGGTCCATCATGGCTCCGCCTGCCTGCTTATGGTCGAAAGCAGGAAGCACGATGCCCTGTTTGAGTTTGTCGTAACGGGAAGAGTACTGCGAGAAATTGAGATCGATCATCTTGATTTCGCCCAGTTTCGGAAGTTCTTCTTTCATCTTCCTGAAGTTCGGCATATGTACCAGTGTCACCGCATCAAAAATGATCAGACCCTTCTTTTTTGCCAGATCGATCAGTTCTTTTGCCTGCTTATAGTGAGGAACGAAGGGCTTCTCCACAATGACATGTTTGCCATTCAGCAAGGCTTTCTTGGCGATTTCGTAATGCGCGCCATTGGGGACAGCCACATAGATGACATCGATATCCGGATCGCTTAAGACGACATCATTGTCTAACGTGTAATAGCCGATGCCATATTTTTCTTTTACTGCTTTGACTTGTTCTTCGTTCAGCGAAGCGATTCCCACATAACGGAATCCCTTGACCATCTTCGTCGCTTCAATGAAACTGGGAACGATAAAACCTGCACCGATAATGCCTACATTGATCATACTTTTCTCCTCAATAATGTAATCCGGCCGATGCCAGAGCCTTTTCCAGGATCTCCACCACCAGCAATGTTTCTTTATTATACTCTTGAGCTTTCTCAAGATCGTTCTTCTCATAGAGTTCGATGAATCGTTTCAGTTCATACTTCCATCCGTTGAATTCATCATACTCTTTGCCGTAGCTGACCGTCTTGCCGCCATTGATCTGCAAGGTATAATTCCCACAGCGGCTCGCTGTCGTGTTGCAGCGCAGGCTTCCTTTCTCCCCTTCGATCAGCACGAAGTTGTCTCCCTGGCAATCCTTGCCCGCAATCGAAGAAACCTTGAACGTTCCATAATCCATCATCAGGATCCCCGACGTATCGATTCCCTTTTCCATGTTGGGATAATACTGTACTGTTTTCGGTTTCCCGAACATCCCGGCAAGGAAATGGATATTGTAGACATTCAGATCCAGCAAGGCTCCTCCTGCCATTTCCTTTGTGAATACAGGCGTCAGATCCCCGTTCTTGAAACGCTGATAACGGCGCGACTGCTGGGAGAAATTGGCACAGACAAGCTTGATATCGCCCAGTTTTTCTTTCTCTTTCACCATTCTCTGGTAAGTCGGATGATGCACCGTAGTGATCGCTTCAAACAGGATCAGATCCTTTTTCTTTGCCAGATCAATCAGTTTCTTTGCATCTTTCTTATATACCGTAAATGGCTTCTCCAGGATGACATGCTTATCATGCTGAAGGGCTTTTAAGGCATATTCGTAATGCAGCGCGTTGGGCAAAGCGATGTAGACGACATCGATCTCTTCATCGTTCAATATGCGTTCCAGATCCGTCGTATAATAATCGAATTCATCCTTGAATGTCAGAAGCTTCTCCTCATGACGCCCCCAGATCGCACGTAAATGATACTGCTTATACCGTTTGGATATCTCGATGAAAACCGGCACGATGAACCCGGAACCCAAGATACCGATGTGAATCTTTTTCATGATTCTATTATATAATTATTGTGAAATGGATAACAGACTCCTTCATTCCGCAAATCAACAGGCTTATATACAGGCTTTTTCTTTGCAGATTGAAGACGGTCATTTACAGGTTAATCGATGATCAAAGCTATCTTCGTGGATTTCGATGGGACTGTCTATTCCCATAAAGCCAACGGCATTCCTGCTTCAACGATCGATGCGATCAAAACTCTCAGAGAAAACGGCATCAAAGTTTTCCTATGCACGGGGCGGGCTTATCCGGAATTGTGGCAGTTCGACTTAAGCGAGCTGATCCTGGATGGGATGATCCTCAGCAATGGCCAGCTGATCCTCGATGGACAGGGCGATATCATCTATCATAATCCCATCAGAGGCGAACTGAAAGAGAAGATGATCAGAATGTTCAATGAAATGCGGGTTCCTCTCTATCTGGGAACCAAGGATGATCTCGTATTGAATTTTACGAATGACTTCATCGTTTCCGTACAGGAAGAAATCAATTCCGAGATGCCTGTCGTGAAAGCGTATGGAGGGGAAGACTTCTATATGGCTTCCGCCTTTATTGGAGATGAAACAGCCAGAAAAGAAGTCATGGCTTTGAAAGAAGATGCGGAAATCACCTTCTGGCACGATGGCGCCGTAGATATCGTTCCTCGGGGCGTATCCAAGGCTTTGGGCATCGATGAAGTGCTGAAGCTGTTTGACATAAAGCTATCTGAAACGATGGGCATCGGAGATGGAGAAAACGATATCGAAATGTTCAGGCACTGCAGCATCTCTATCGCTATGGGCAACAGTCCGGATTATGTCAAAGAAGCAGCCGACTACGTGACCGATGATATCGATGATGACGGTTTCTATAAAGCGCTGAAACGCTATGAGCTGATATAAGAGGAGATCCTATGAAATACTCATTCAAGAAAATCAACATTGTTGCTCCGTTTCCTACCAGACAATGCGGACATTCCAGCCAGACTTATGAGCTGTCCGACTGTCACGATCCTCTTTATGCCCGTGTGACGGCATTCCGGGATGAAAACAGCTGGATCATCCATTATTCTTTTGATCTGCTGGCATTCGATCTGGCAAGCAGAAACGAACTGCAGGAATATCTCAGAGACTGCTATCAGAACGATCAGATCCATGTGATCACATCCACGACACATACCCATTACGCCAACGACGTACGTAACGACCGTTATGTCAAGTATCTGCTGGATCTTCTGAAGAAAGAGACTGTCACGATGGAATACCGTGAAACAGGGAATCTTTCAACGGCGTTCCAGATCCGTCACAGCGAAGCGATAGGCAGATCCCGCATCTCCGGCTATGATACAGGCAATGAATATCTCGGTCTGATCCGTTTCTATGAAGAAGATCATAATTTCCTGAATCTCATCTACTGCAACTGTCATCCGACGATACTGAACGCGAATGTTCCATACTTCTCTGCCGAATATCCCGGTTATGTCTTAAAGAAACTGGAAGATGCCTATCCTGAAACAGATTTTACTTTCGTCCAAGGCGCAGCCGGCGATATCTCTTCACGTTTCGTCCGTTCCGGACAGGACTATGAAGCTCTGATGGAACGCGGCGATCAGCTGTACGCAGAGATTCAGGAATTGTTCCAAGAAGATGCGCAGAAAGAACCGCTGCAGCTGTCTTATAAGGAAATACCATTCGCTTATGAACACGAATTCACGCCGATCGATCTCTCCAATATGAGAACGGATCTCTCAGACAGAGAAAAAGAAACGATTGCCATCGGCCAGCAAGTCCGTGCACAGATGGAAAGCTCGGGAAGCCCTCTGTTTGGCACTCCAATCAAAGAAATCGTCATTTCCGCACTGGATCTGGGTTCCGTGAAACTGGTCTTCTTCCCGAATGAGATCTTTACGGAATACATGAATCATCTCAAAGAAAAAGAGCTCCTGGTAAGCTATTCCAATGGCTATGGTCCATACATCCTTCCGCCGGATTTCGCTTATGTGACCTACGAGATATTCCTGGATACCTTGACGAAAGAAACCAAAGAGAGATTGATCGAAGTATTCGAGAATATCTGATTCAGAAGCAGCACAGTTTCTATAATCAAAAGATCGCCTGGCGATCTTTTTTTGTAGAAAATCTTGTTTTTTCTGTGAATAATGTATGGAGGATAAAGGCATGCGTTATCTTCTAAGGACTGCGGGAATTCTTGGAAGGAGCGGAATGGACCGTATCATGGTTCTGAAGATAATCGCAGCTGTTCTGCAGATTATCGCCATCATTCTGATTTTACTTACCTGAGCAGTTTAAGGTAAGCAATGTGTCCGCAGTCCATGGAAAAGGCCGTCACTGACATGACGACCTTTTCTCTTATGGTAAGCGTTTTTATCCGCAGTTTTATTATAACCCGTTTTAAAGCGTTTTTCTTTACCACATATTACTGATTCAGATATTCGCAGGCTTTGATTGCCGCATTCGCTCCATCGCTGCAGGCTGTCGCGACCTGTCTTAAGGACTTGGTCCGGCAGTCTCCTGCCACAAAGACATTCACTGTCTTGGTCAGGCCATATTCATCCGCGATAAAGTATCCTCTCTCGTCCAAAGCAGCAACATTTGTAAAGTTCTTATTATCCGGAATCAGACCGATTGCCAGGAAGACGCCATCGCACTCGATAGTCTTTTCTTCGCCGTCTTCAAGATATTTCACTCCTGTCAGCTTTCCATCTGTTAAGACGTATTCCAGCACCTTTGTGCCGCAATGTTTCTCGATATTGTTCTTGATCTGAAGCCGATCCTGCAGCTTCTGATCCGCCGTAAAGAAAGGCATATCCTGAAGGATGATGAGCTTATCCACGATATCCGCCAGAAGTTCCGCTTCCACGAATGCCGAATTTCCTCCGCCGATCAGAACGACTCTCTTGTTGCGATAGAAATTCCCATCGCAGACCGCACAGAAATGAATGCTCTTGCCGATCAGGGATTCTTCATTCTTAAGACCTAAGGAACGGTGTTTGGTCCCTGTCGCCAGTATGATGGTATGGGCTTTGAGTTCTTCTCCCATATCGGTATGAGCGACCGCAAGATCTTTCTCTGTTTCGATGTCCAGTACTTCATCAAAAAGGACTTCGCCTCCCTGATAAGTCACCTGTTCCATCATCAGATCGCCAAATTCATCGCCTGCGATCTCTTTGAATCCCGGGATATTTTCCACCTTAGGCGAGTTCACGATCTGTCCCCCGAAGACTTCTTTTTCAACGATCAGAACCGACTTGCCATTACGCAAGGCATAAAGCGCTGCGCTCATTCCTGCAGGGCCTCCGCCTACGACCAGGACATCATAGATCTTTTCCATAACTCTCTCCTTTAAAAGCCCGCTGATCCGCGGGCTATGTATTATTTCGTATTGTGATATTTCATCCACTCGGCAGCGGCATTCGCTCCCACAAACATCGTTCCGTCCGGATCGACGATCGTCGGCGTTTCCGTCAGATTCAGTTTTTCTGCTTCCGACATGTCCTCGCTGCAGTTGACGACTCTATGCTCGATCCCGCTGACCTGCAGACGCTGTTCTGCGCCTTTGCATTTCGGACAGTGATCCTGGACATAAATCGTCGGGATATCGAAATGTACCGTTTCCTGGATGATCTCATCCTTCTGCTGTTCCTTGGCTTCGACGACCTCGTTCATGATATCGCGAGCCTTCATGACAGAAGTTTCGATATTGTATTCCTTACGCTGATGGAATTCCTGCACCTTGCCATCGTTCCAGTTCTGAACCGGACGGTAGTAGCCGGTGATTCTGGACCAGACTTCAGTCTTCTTGCCGCACTTCGGGCAGGTATAGGCTTCGCCATTGATGTAGCCGTGCTCCGGACAGATGGAATACGTCGGAGACAGGGTGTAGTAAGGAAGCTTGTAGTTATCGGAGATCTTCTTGACCAGACTTGCGGCAGCTCTCCAGTCAGGGAGTTTTTCGCCTAAGAAGGCATGGAAAACAGTTCCTGAAGTATATAGCGTCTGGAAATTATCCTGGATATCCAATGCGCTGAAGATATCGTCGGTATAGCCTACCGGCAGATGCGAGCTGTTGGTGTAGTAAGGCGTTTCGCCTTCCTTGGCAGCTGTGATGATATCCGGATATCTCTTCTTGTCGTGCTTTGCCAGACGGTAAGCGGTCGACTCTGCCGGAGTCGCTTCCAGGTTGTAGAGATCGTGATACATTTCCTGATACATGATCAGGCGCTTGCGCATGTAGTTGAGCACTTCGATCGCGAATTCCTGGGCAACCGGATCGGTAAGATCCTTTCTCAGCCAGTTGGCATTCAGGCATGCTTCGTTCATGCCGACCAGACCGATCGTAGAGAAGTGGTTATTGAAGGTTCCCAGATAACGTTTGGTATAAGGATAGAGACCATTCTCCATCAGTTTGGTGATGACTTCACGCTTGACATGCAGGCTTCTTGCCGCAATGTCCATCATGTTGTCGAGACGCTTGTAGAAGTCTTCGCGGTCTTTTGCCAGATAAGCGATACGCGGCATATTGATCGTAACGACGCCTACGGAACCTGTAGATTCGCCGGAACCGAAGAATCCGCCGGATTTCTTTCTCAGTTCTCTCAGGTCCAGTCTCAGACGGCAGCACATCGAACGGATGTCGGATGGCTTCATGTCGGAGTTCACATAGTTGGAGAAGTAAGGAGTTCCATATTTCGCCGTCATTTCAAACAGCATTCTGTTGTTTTCGGTATCGGACCAGTCGAAATCTCTTGTAATGGAGTAAGTAGGGATCGGATACTGGAAACCTCTGCCATTGGCATCGCCTTCGATCATGACTTCGATGAAAGCCTTGTTGACCATGTCCATTTCTTTCTTGCAGTCTTTGTATTTGAAATCCAAGGTCTTGCCGCCGACGATGCAGTACTGGTCAGCAAGGTCTTCCGGAACGGTCCAGTCCAAAGTGACATTGGTGAAAGGAGCCTGGGTCCCCCAGCGGGAAGGCGTATTGACACCGTAGATGAACGACTGGATGTTCTGTTTGACTTCTTTGTAAGAAAGGTTATCGATCTTGACGAACGGAGCAAGATAGGTATCGAAAGAACTGAATGCCTGTGCGCCTGCCCATTCATTCTGCATGATGCCTAAGAAGTTGACCATCTGGTTGCATAACGTGCTTAAATGATTTGCAGGTGTGGAAGTGATCTTTCCATTGACGCCGCCCAGACCTTCCTGGATCAGCTGTTTCAATGACCAGCCTGCGCAGTAACCCGTCAGCATCGACAAATCATGGATATGCATATCGCCATTCTTGTGGGCGCTGCCGATCTCTTCGTCATAGACCTCGGACAGCCAGTAGTTCGCTGTGACCGCGCCGGAGTTGGACAGGATCAGGCCGCCGACCGAATACGTCACGGTCGAATTTTCCTTGACTCTCCAGTCGATCGCATTCACATAGGAATCCACCAGTTTCTTATAGTCCAGCATCGTTGAGGACAGATTTCTGGCCTTTTCTCTCTGTTTACGGTAAAGGATATATGCTTTCGCCACATCCGGATATCCCGCTTCCGAAAGAACCTTCTCCACGGAATCCTGGATATCTTCGACAGCGATCTGTTCCTCTTTCACTTTCGAAGCGAAGTCTGCCGTCACTCTTAACGCCAGCAGATTGATCACATCGGGATGATACTCCTTCTTGCACGCATCAAATGCTTTCGTGATCGCATCCGAGATCTTGCTCAGATCGAAATCAACGACTTTTCCATCTCTTTTCAATACACGGTACATAGTACTTACTCCTTTATTCCCCTAATCTCCACTTCCTGCACATAGGGCCGTACGGTTTCCTTCATTTCTTCCAGAACCTTTGGACCGACCTCACTCAGTCCATTCTGGATACAGGTTCCATGATCCTCGAAATTCTGCAGATAATAGCGTCTGGCTCCCTGGATCCATTTGCCGATCTTCACAAAATCTTCGACTTCATGGAACTCCTTCACGACCGTCGTGCGGAATTCATAATCTACCTTTCCCATCAGCAGCAGATCTTTGGTCTTCTCGATCTCTTTCAGATCGATATTCTCTACGCCAATGGTTCTGTGATACTTTGCGGGATACTGTTTGATATCCATGGCAACATAATCGACCAGTCCCTCATCGATCAGTTCCTTCAACGCGTCATAGTTTGAGCCGTTGGTATCGACCTTCACCAGCAGGCCCAGACTTCGGACTTTCCTGATAAAGTCCTTTATCCCCTTGTGCAGAAGCGGTTCGCCCCCGCTGATGCAGACGCCATCCAATATCTTCTTACGCGTTTCCAGATAATCCAGGATATCCTCTGTCATGATCTCGCCATCGTTTTCGTTCAAAAAAACGAGACTGCGGTTATGGCAGTACGGGCAACGAAAATTGCATCCTCCGGTAAAGACCGTACAAGCCATTTTACCGGGGAAGTCCAGCAAGGTCAGTTTCTGCAAGCCATAGAACGGAACCATGTCATCATCGAATTCTGCCGTATATTCTCTGGCTTTCTCGATCAGCCGGTTCTGGACCCGATAGTAGACATCGATCTCGCTCTGATCCAGACCCGATGACAGATAGGAATTCCATTCGGAACGCATTCTGTACAAATCAGGCATGATTTCCTGTGCCTTCTCTGTGGTAAATAATAGTTTTGAACGTTTATCGACCTCACTACTCTCTATCCGTACATAGGAGAGCTGTTCCAGCCTCTGAATAGATTTCGTAATCGTTCCCTTATCAAAGACGCCATTCAAAGCCAGCCCGTTCATCGAGATCCCCTCTTTTTCATAGATCTGGGTCAGTAATATCAATTGCGTGTAACCGATCTCGTAGCGCGAAAGCAGCTTATCGAAGTGTTTCTGATTGCAGCGATACAAAATAGAGGAAGATAAACTCAGATAATTTTTCTCACTCATAATGTACCTTGTAAGCATATTATAAAACAATTGGTTGAACTTTCAACTAAAATAATACACAAAGCAAATCTTTTTTGACACAAATAATTTCCCGGAAATAAAACCGTAAAAAACCGTTCAAAGAGCTCTTGATTTTTCACGATTTTTGTGTTTAGGAAGCATGAGAAAACACTTGTTTTTAGGGTTATTTTTTGAAAAAATTTTCAATGGATGGTGACTTTTTGTGAAATGTTCAGATGTCTATTTTACAGTCAATCGTTCTTTCTCTCTGGCTTGTTTTCAGGCGTTTTAAAGAAGATTATTCCGACATGGATATTTACTCATCAACTCATGAAACGACGCAGAAATGCCTTGTTTCATATCTTTACGCGGAATATATGCATATATGTCATACGAACACAAAGTCTGCTAAAATGATGAAGTAGGAGAGATGCGTATGAAGAAAATCTTATCATTGATCATTATTATCCTTATTTTAACGTTAAGCGGCTGTCAGAAGCCGAAAGAAGACATCTACATCTTCTATACCGGCGATGTCCATTGCGGCATCGATAGCAATCTCGGCTATCCCGCCGTCAAAGCGATCGTCGATGAAACCAAAGCCGAACACAGCAACGTGCTGCTGGTCGATACCGGCGATTACCTGCAGGGCGGCATGATCGGAAGCATGAGCAGAGGTTCCTACATTGTCGATCTGATGAACCAGATGGATTATGATCTCGTCACTTTCGGCAATCACGAGTTCGACTATGATATGGACAGGCTCTCGGAACTGATGGACATGGCAGAATTCGGTTTTATCGCCAGCAATGCCGTTTATTCAGGAAGCAAGACAAGCGTGTTTGAAAATGTCCCGGCATATGTCATCAAAGACTTCCAAGGAACCAAAGTCGCCTTCCTGGGCGTCCTGACACCGGAAACCCTGACGTCTTCGACTCCGGTATATTTTATGGAAGATAATGTCTTCGTCTATGATTTCTATAGCGGAAACAACGGAAAGGATCTGAGCGAACAGGTCCAGAAGACCGTTGATGAAGTCAGAAGCAAAGGAGCCGACTATGTCGTGGTACTGTCGCATCTCGGTTCGGAAACGCAATATGCGCCATATGACGCCATTACTCTCATCAGCAATACCACGGGCATCGATGTCGTGATCGATGGCCATTCGCATTCTGTCGTATATGGCGATCCTTATCCCAATGCGGCAGGCGAAGATGTCATCCTGACTGCGAGCGGAACCAAGCTGGAGAATCTGGGAGAACTGATCATTGCGACGGATGGAACGATATCTGCGATGCTGATATCGGAATATGACAAAGAGGATGAAGAAATCGCGAATTCGATCATGGCGATCTATGATGAACTGAATGTGACGCTGAATGAAAAGATCGGCGAACTGGAATTCCCGCTGGTGATCAGCGATGAAAACGGAATCCGTCAGGTCCGTTCCAGAGAAACCAATCTGGGTGATTTCTGTGCAGATGCATTGCGATTTGAATTATTTACCGATATCGCTATCGTCAATGGCGGAGGAATACGGAAAACCGTTGAGGCAGGCGATGTCACTTATGGCAATCTTCTGGATGTCATGCCATTTGGCAATACGACGGCTTCCTGCTATGCGACAGGACAGCAGATCCTGGATGCATTGGAGTTCGCTTCCCGTTCTGCCGATGCCCTCTATGTCTTTGAAGAAAATGCGGTCGGAGAAAACGGCGCATTCATGCAGGTATCGGGCCTGAAATACACGATCGATACTTCCATCCCTTCCGGCGTTCTTCTGGATGATGATGGCATGTTTATCGGGATCGAAGGCGAACGCAGGGTCAAAGATGTTCTGGTGCTGCAAGACGGAGAATATGTCCCGATCGATCCGGAAATGTTTTATACGGTTGGCAGTACCGATTATGTCTTATTTAAAAACGGCGATGGCAATACGATCTTCCATGACTGCGAGCGGATCATCGCCAATGGCGAGACCGATGTCGATCTGCTGATCCGTTTCTTCAAGAATCAGGATTCTTTTGAAGCCTACCGCGAAGTACAGGACAGGATCACCGTGAAATAAGCAACGGTTCACAGAAACAAAAACTCAGCATTTGCTGAGTTTTTTGTTGTTCATTCTGTCATCAAAGTTCGATCGTTTCTTTGATGAAATGTACCTGCGCATCGGAATAGGTAACCATGACGCTTTCCTGATGAAAGAACGTGCACAGGTCTTTGGCGATTTCCTGAACGATCTCATCCGGTACATCCAGCATCATCAGGACCAGCGTATTCTCTTCGACATAGATTCCGTCATCATGGAAATATCCTCCCGTTGTCGCATTCATCGAGAATGCCACATGATAGGACTGGCAGACGCTCTTTAGTAACGATATATACTTTTCCGTGTCGAATTTCTGCTGCTTGGAAACGGAATCGTTCAGCCCGATATATATTGTCGTTTGTCTGGAACTGTGCATCTCAATACAGCAGCGTGTCGACGCTTTCCAGCAGTTCTCCGATACGGTTCTTGCAGTGTCCGATCAGCGCTCTGCCTGATTCTGTATCGTAACCGTTCCGTCTGATGGTTCTTCTCAAGATACGGGAATAACCGATCAGTTTTGCCTTATCGGCGATCGCTAGGATCTCTTCTTCGCTCCTGCCATCGAAATAGAGTTTCAGTGTCTTGTTCCAGATCTCGGTACCGATTTCATATGAAACTCCCAGGAAATCCATCATGTTCTGATGATCCAGTTCGCAATAACCCTGGTAGGCATTGAAGATCGAAGCGAATTCAAAGATCGGATGGCCCGTACATAACGTGTCCATATCGATCAGCAGCACTTCATCATCCTGAAGCATGACGTTTTTGATATGATAGTCGCCATGAAGCATATGCAGATCGGAAGGAACCTCTTCGATCAGTTTGCGCAGTTTCGCAGACTGTTCCTCAGGAAGATGATCTTTCAGGAAATCTGCCCAGTTCAATATGACTTCCTTCATATCCGGCATGACGCCTTCATTGACTTCTGTAGCATGGATCTTTTTCAAAAGATCGACCGACATTCCGATCACTTCATCCAGACGCGAAGGATCTTCGATAATCAGCTGAGCGAAAGATTTTGCGTTCAGCAGTTCATAGACGGAACCGTAGCTGTCTCCTACTTTCACGACATCATAAGGGATCGCCGTAGGAATTCCCAGTATCAGCGCGGTCCTTGCAAGTTCACGCTCGCGTTGGATGTCAGGAAGAGAATCAGAATCATAGTAGACTTTGACGATCGTATCCGGATCGATACGGTAGACCTTGCCGTTGGCTCCCTGTCCGATGACTTCGCAGCCTTCGATGGAAACCTTGCGATACGCCTTGCTGATGGACATCATCTGGGTGAATCCGGTGATATCAAAGATCTCATAAACTTCGCTGTTCACATTGATGACACTGAGATCAGGGCATTCTTTTTTCAGTCTCAGGATAATTCTTAATCCCGCACTGGAAATATACTCCAGATCGGAGCAGTCGATCACCAAAGGCAATCCGTTTTGTTCCGCACGCGCTTCGGTGATTTCTTTTTCTACTTCTGACGCATTATTTGAATCGATATGTCCTTTCAGACAGACTACGAATTCATTTTCGTGTTTCTTGACATCGATCAGTTCCATCGTTTCACCTCCATCTACGAAAGATTCTTCTTTATTTTCAGGATATTCTGTCCGTCTTTATATTCATAGGACACATCATCCATCGTTTTCTTAACCAGATATACGCCCAATCCGCCTACCATCCGGTCTTCGATATTCAGCGTTACATCCGGATCTTCATTCAGCAAAGGATCATAAGGCATGCCGTGATCGATAAAAGTGATGATCACCGCCATCGGATCTTCCTCGACTTCCACTCTTACCGTTGCCGGACCCGTTTCCGGATGATAGGCAAATTTGGCGATGTTGCTGAAAAGCTCATCGATCGCGACATCGATCTGCATCTGGGCTTTGATAGGACAGTCCAGCGCCTCCAGTTTCTGATCCACAAATTCCGTTACGAAAGGAATGTTGTCGATCGTCGCTTCTATCGTTAATTCTTCCATCTTTGATCCTCCATTATATTGTAACGCCAGCATCGTTATATCGTCGAATTGCGGTGCATCCTGTACGAATTCATCGATCTTCTGTTTCATATGTTCAAGCAGTTCTCTGACCGAAGCGTCCGGCTTGTCATTCAAAGCCTGCAGAAGACGCTGATCGCCAAAGAGTTCTTTTTCTTTGTTTGTGGCATCCGTGACGCCGTCGGTATATACGAAGATACGGTTTCCTTTTTCCAGCTTCAGTTCATAAGTCGAATACGTGCTGTTATCGATCCCGCCTAAAACAAAGCCGTGTCTGTCCTTGAACAAGCCATACCTGTCGTCTTTCAGAAGGACAAACGGATATTCGTGTCCGCCGTTGGATGCTCTCAGGGTGCCGGTGGAAATCTCCAGGATACCCAGCCATACCGTGACAAACATCTCCATCGGATTGTTTCTGACGATACGCTTGTTGACTTCTTCCAGAATCGTTCCCGGATCGGTAATGCCGATCGTCGCAAGATTGCTGATGATGATCTTGGATGCCATCATGAACAATGCGGCAGGAATGCCTTTGCCTGAAACGTCCGCAATGACCAGAGCCAGGTGATCGTCATCGATAAGGAAGAAATCATAGAAGTCTCCTCCGACTTCCTTGGCCGAATACATCGAAGCATAAATATCAAATTCTTTCCGTTCCGGGAATGGCGGGAACACGTTCGGCAGCATGCCTTCCTGGATCTGGGAAGCGACATTCAGTTCGGTTGCGATCCTTTCGCGATCGGCAGTGATCCTGGTCAGATCCCGGATATTCTCCTGCAGCTGTTTCTCCATGTCTGTCATGATCAGAGCCAGGCTTTCGATCTCGTCGCCTGTATCGATCTTCAGATTGCTGAAATGCAGGGTATTCATTTCATCGTCCTGATCCTGTACATAGGCACGGGCCGCTTCGTTGAGTTCCAGTATAGGCGTGACGACGGTGCGTTTCATCTTCCTGATGATGATAGAATCGATAAAGACCGTTACCAGAAGCATCAGAATAAAGAACTGCAGCAGATATGCCCTGACCCGTTTTGCGACGTCATTCAGAGAATAGGCGGTCACGATCGTAGCGATCTCTCTGTTGCCGCTTCGGATCGTTCCTGCGCCTGTACAGCTGTATTGTCCATCGCTTCGATCGAAAATGACCGGCATCAGGGAACCCAGTTTCTCAAATGCACTAATCGTTTCCTGACTGACTTCTTCGACATGACCCAGCGGATATGCTTCCCGGTTCCGATTCACTTCAAACAGATACAGGAAATGGCTGTCATCTACCATCTGTCCGATCACGATCGATTCCGCTTTGTCCTTTAACATGAATTCATTCAGGATATCATGGATCTTGTTGTAGCGGATATCTTTCAACGGTTCGAAAGCCTTGTAGTAGGCAGGACTGTCATGTTCGTTGCGAACCGATTCATCCAGATCGTCATAGATGCTTTCCGCTTCTTTCACGATCCTTCCAAACAGATCGGGATCGATCGTCAATACGATATTGTCAGCCAATACGGTTGCTTTTTCGCTGTATTGGGACTTGAGACTGTTCGAATAGAAAACCAGACCAAAAACAAGCGCTACCAGCGCAAGCACCGTTGAAAACATCATTATCGTATGAAACATCTTGGCGCTCAAAGAATAATGGAGACGCTCAAGATAATTCATGTCCCGGACGCTTTTCTTCATTTTCTCTCCTATATCAGACCGAAATGTTTCAAAGCATTCATGATGCCATCTTCATCGACCGACGTAGTGACATAATCCGCTTTCTGTTTCAGTATTTCTTTGGAGTTGCCCATTGCTACACCGACGCCTACATAGCGCAGCATATCCATATCATTCTCGCCATCGCCAAACGCCATGGACTGCGAACGGGTCAGATCCTCCTTATCCAGGAAGTGCTGTATGCCTGCCGCCTTTCCTCCGGTCTTGGCAATGATATCGATGCCGGTCTCATTCCAGCTTGTGATCGTGCAGTGATCCAGCATGTCTTCCAGTTTCCGTCTGACATCGCTATCTACGAAAGCAAGACACTGATAGATGTTCTCTCCCTGATATTCCCCGATATCCGGAACGGTTCCATGGGTCGACAGCTGCGTCTGTATCACGACATCATCGACATAATTGATGTAACGCTGTTTCTCGCCGATCAGTACGAACGGGATCTTTCCTGCTTTAAAGATATTGACCAGCACATCCAGTTCTTCCGGGATGATCGCATTCCCTGCGAACATATGTTCGTTCTCATCCAGACAGATATTACCGTTCAAAGTCAGATAGCCATCGAAACGGATGCCATCCAGCGGCAGTTTCTTGACTTCCGCGATATCTCTGCCGGTTGCGATAACGGCTTGGACGCCTTTTTCCTGAACCATCCGGATGGCTTCCTTGGTGCTTTCAGGAACCTGTCCCGTGGCAGGAGACAGCAATGTGCCATCGATATCAAAAAAAATCACTTTCGTATCAGGCGCGGAATCGCTTGCTTTCATTACCGTAAACAATCCCGTGAATCCCGACAGGTCAAAGACATCATAAACGACATCGTTGACATTCATAAAAGTGACCTTGCTGCTGGCGTAAGCTTTTCTAAGAAATAGAATGACCCTCAATCCGGAAGAAGAAATATATTCCGTTTCTTTGAAATCAAAAACGATATCATGTTCATCATCGAGATTGGCATTCACAAACGCTTCAAATTCCTCTGAAGTATTGCTGTCGATCCTGCCGCAAGGTCGGATGATGATTTGCTGGTCATTTACTTCTTTTTCAAACTTCATATCTTTTACTCGATCGTAAAGATATCCGCAAATCCTGTGACTTCAAAAATCTCCCTGATCACATCATTGATGTTGATGATCTTCATGGTGCCTTTCTCTGCCATTTTCTTATATGAAGTCAAAAGGACACGCAAACCGGCGGAAGAGATATATTCGAGTTCACTGAAATCAAAAACCAGTTCCTCTACGCCTTCCAGCGATTCCTCCAGTACAGCTTCCAGTTCAGGCGCACTGACTGAATCCACTCTTCCCTTTACAGCTAATGTAAGCTTGTTTTCTTCCAAAATCTTGTTAATTTCCATCTTCTACCTCGCTTTCTGCAGATATTGCTTCTCTCTGCCAAGTCTGTCTATTGTTTCTTTTTCTTTGGTTTTTCATCAAATAACGAATCCATGAAGAACAGCGGCCTGAGCTTGTGCGCTTTCAGTTCTTCATAAACGATCTGTGTCACCTGTATCCGGATCAGGCCTGCCTTATGTGCGGGACAGTTCAGCATCAGCGAATAACGTACACCCTCTTCATCGATTGCGACAATGCCGGCATAACTGATCTTCTTCAGGTATTTCACTTCTTCCCTGGCCCGTTCGCAGATCCGCTCCATGGCTTTATCGATCTTTTCTTTCGGTGTTTCGAATTCGAAATTATAGCTCAAAAAGAACTGATCCTTGATCTTTTCGATCGAAGTGACCACCGAATTGTTTACCGTATATGTCGAATTCGTGGTAACGGAACGGAATTTTGTCACTCTGGCGCTGAAGTACGATACATCGCACATCTCGCCATTCCACCGGACCATATCGCCGACTTTATAAAAGTTGTTGTTATAGATGCTGATACCGGCAATGATATCTTTCAGAGTATCCTGCAAAGCCAAACCGATGATCGTAGCCATGATACCTAAACCCGCAAGGATGCTGGCGACATTGACGCCATTCAGATGCAGGATAAGGACGACGGCACAGATCATGACGATATACTGCAACACGCCGAAAATCATACCGATAAAGGTATTCTTGTGCTGTTCATCTTTGCCGGAATAAGCGACCTTCTTGATCAGATACTGTTTGATGAAGCGCAACATAATCAAAGCGACGCTCAGAATCACTATGCTTCCAAGAAATGTTCCGGACTGCAGATATGCCATTAATTTACTGTAATCTTTGCCTAAAGTATCCATACGTTATCATTATACACTTAAAGATATTTTATTTTAATCATTGTTCTTTTCTGTCTGGCTATCCTTCTCTCTTCCGAAGAGAGTGATATTTTTCATCGGCCAGATCCTTAAGACGATCTTGCCTTCGATCTCATCCGCATCGATGCAGCCGAATGCCTTCTTGCGCGAATCCATGGCTTCCAGCCGTTCATCCGCCAAAACAAAGAACTGTCCTTCCGGAATCTGATAAGGAAGATCGATATCGCAGTTCCCTAACGATTTTTCATCCACATAAGATTCTTCCAGAAGCTTATTATTCACATAAACGTTGCCGTTGCGATCGAAATCGATCCAGTCGTTTCCTGCCGCAACGATACGCCGTACGATCTTCTGATCTTCATATTCCAATACGACCAGATCTCCGGATCCGTAGTCTTTCTTCCCTTTCATTATCAGAATGTCTTTTTCATTCAAAGTCGGAGACATATCGCTGTCTTTTACTTTATATGCAAAAGACATGTTGAAGATGACCACCATAAACAAAAACCCCAGCAGGATCATCGCGATCAGTAGGGCTTTCTTACGGATATGCGAGCGTACGATCTCTCTGGACAGTTCCTTGCGGAGCTCAGTCGTGGATGGCAGTTCTCTCATCTTATTTAGCGGAATGACGTCCTTTCGGAGAATCATGGCTTGCCGGAGTCTGCAGACCGTTGATATATTTGCCTTCTCTGGCTTTCTCGTATATTTCCTGAATGCTGCGCAGATACATATCTGCCGCTTTCTGAGCTTCTTCAAAAACATTCGTCAATGCCAAAGAAGCGCTGGCGATCGATCCGGTATTCTTCATGATGATCTGCCGTTCTTCGACCTTCTGACGCAGCTGTTCATTCTCTTTTTCCAAGTCTTCGATATGTTGCTGCTGCTGATAAAGCAATTCCAGCAGTTCAACACGTTTCATGTTCTTTAAATCTTCGCTTGCCATAATTTTCTGTTTCTGTTTCAATTCATTTTATCACATTCACATCTATCCGCCAAATGCCGTTTTTTTACGCAAACGTTCTGTACGCTTCTCCATCCAACGTTTTCCAAATAAATGTTTCATTTTCAAGGATCATATATCCCCTTGGAGTACCGTTCTTGGGGATCGCTACGGAACCGGGGTTCATATAGACGAAGCCATCGAATTCTTCACACGCCGGGATATGCGTATGGCCATGAAGGAGAATATCGCCTGCTTTCATCGGAGGAAGATGATCCCTGTTGTAGATGTGGCCATGGGTGACATAGATCATGCGCTTCTGCAAAGGAAGCAAAGCATAGTCCGCAAGCACAGGAAATTCCAGTACCGCCTGATCGACTTCCGCTTCGCAGTTTCCCCTGACCGCAAAGATCTCGTCTTTCTTTTCATTCAATAAAGCGATTACCTGTCTGGGATCATATCCTTCCGGAAGATCGTTTCTTGGACCATGGTACAGAATATCCCCCAGCAGCAGCAATCTGTCCGCTTTTTCTTTTTCATAAGCTTCCAGCAGTTCTTTGCAGTATTTCGCTGAACCATGGATATCTGAAGCGATCATCAGTTTCATTTCCGTATCCTCCTTATAGGGATTCAAGACAGCAGATCCCTGCGGATGCTATCGCTGCGTTTCTGTCACTTTACACAGAAGCACATAACGGGCTGTTTCAAAATCCTTGGAACATTTGATCATCATGACGATCTTATCGTCTTTGCTTATGGAAACATCCGATCTGAACGTCGAATGTTCGATATATTCATTGACATAATCAAGAAATTCCTGATCATCCGTGAAATTGAACTGCAGGAAAGGTGTTGCCGCATCCATGACTTTTCCCGCGAACGGCTCAAACACATAAGACTTGTCTTTACTTTCGTATATGAACTGCCGATGCCCTTCATAGAAATCCTGTTTCTTGTACTGTTCCAGCACGGCAAACATCGAACCATTCAGCATCGCATGTCCATAAATGGCAGTGATCCGATCTTCAAAAGGATCGCTGTTACGGAAATCGACAAACAAGGTTCCCAGAAAGTTATATGTCTTATCGAAAAGATGATGCAGATAATAATCATTATCCTCTCCCTTTACGACCGGATAATCAATGATCGTATCAGGAAGGATCAGCCAACCGACGATATCATCGTTGATCTCCTGCAATGCAACAAAATCGATTGCAGTTTCCCCGTTATCTTCATTCTGGGCAATCGTTCGTATCTCGTCATACACTTCATTGCCTGCATCATATTCCTGCGTTCCTTTTACCATCTGCAGCGCAATATAAGCCATGAAAATCAGGATCAGGATGATGGCGATAACAAACAGATACGTTACAGTCCTCTTCTTCATGTCCTTATCCTTCCGGCAACGACATATACAAGCACGGCACAGATCAGCAATTCCGCTAGCGACAGCTTCCCGGAAACCGAACTGAAATACTCGCCCAAGGAACCGAGATAAGGATAATGATGCATGACCTTGCCGATAACCTCGGAATAAGCCACATCGCCGATATCTTCATCCGCGTTCGCATCTCCTTTGGTCTTCAGTTTCTGTTCATAGACATTGTTACTGACGACGCGATGCGTCACGATCGTACCATTAGAATAGAAAGCGATGATATCTCCTTGCGAAAGTTCCGCTTCCGAAGTTTTCTTTACCAGCAAAAGGCTTCCGACAGGCAGTTCCGGTTCCATGCTTCCGGATATGACATTGAACGTTTCATAACCTAAAAGTCTTGGCACGCTCAGCGGTATCAGAACCAAGATAACACCGATGATGACAAGACTTGCGATTGTTTTTGCGAATATGATCAATGACTTCTGAAGAGAACTCTTCTTAGTCATTCCTTCTCCTTCTTCTGAAAAGCAGCAAGAGGAATATCAGCAACAGTACAGAGCCTCCGCCAATACCCGCCAGCAGCCAAGGATGTTCAAGCAGCATCTGCCAGAACGTCGGATCAGGGGTCGGTTCAGGTTCAGGTTCCGGTTCCGGATTCGGTCCCGGTTCAGGGTCCGGAGTAGGTGTTACCGGCGGTTCAGGATCGTCGATATCGATGATCTGCGATGGTTCCGTATTGCCGCCTCCGCCGCCGGTTCCGCCACCGGTTCCGCCGCCACCCGGCAGATATTCATACTTATATGTTTCATCATAAACCGTGGTAGTGTCGCTTTCGGCTTCCAGTTTCGTATAAATGAAGTAGAACTTCAGACATCTCGGGTCGTTTTCATCGTCGCCCCAGTCTTCCAGGACACGCGTGCTGGCCGTCTGCTGATAAGCCTGCGGCTGATAGCCATCGATATGCTTATAGGCAACGACCGGATGACTGCCCGGATTACCCATGAAGACTTCTCTTTCCGGAACAGGATCGCCATTGTCATCCAGCAAAGGATTGCCATCATCATCCGTTAAAGGATTCATATCGGGATCGACATAGTAAACGAAATAACGGATCTGTTCCTTCGCTTTCGAGCCATATGCGAATACCAGTTTTGCATCTTTTTCAACCGGATAGTTGAACGCGTTCGTTTCCGTAAATTCCTGACCGGAAATATGCATTCCCTTGATATAGTACTTCTCATCATTGAGAACCAGAGTATGCGCATCTCCTTTGGCATCGCCATTGGAATCTCTAAGCTGGATCACCGCGGTAGAAGCGTCGCTATTGACAGTCACTTCCACCCTGTCATTCAAGGCACAGTCCAGAACGATCTCCTGACTGTCGTCGATCGCTCCATAAAGACCGGCATTCAAAACGACTTCATACGCATAAGCGCTGACTTTGCTGGTCATCGTCATCAGGATCAGCAAAGATATCGCAGTAAGCTGTAACAGTTTCTTCATTATCTTGCACCCTCCTGTTTCTGACGGTAACGGTAATAGGCATAGACTACGGCTGCCATCAGCAGCAATGCGATCAGTTCCGCAATCATGTAGTAAGAGAAATCCGTATCATCGCCGGTATAAGGAATATAAATGATCTTCTCCTTATGCTCCTCTTTGTGTTCCGGATCAGGTACGACTTCGATCGCGAACTGTGCGATCAGACTGCTCAGTTTTTCCTGATAGACATCGATCTGCGTTTCGCCATCGACCTTCAGGTAGATCGTAACAGTACCGTTATCTCCCGGAGCCAGACGATCAAGAATGAAGTAATTCTCCAGATCGATGGTTGCGGTCTCGATACCGGAAGGACCGTCCGTACCTTCGTCTTCACCGCCGACGATATCACTGTTATAAAACTCTTTCGAGCCATAAGAAAGGATATACGTATAAATGGCACCTAACGTCTTATCGCCATCCTCAAAACTTTCCGAATCGTTACGCATATACCAGTCGACTGTCTTATTCGTACTGCGGTTGACGATATCGAAAGTAAGAAGGATGCTGTCGCCGGGCTGGAAATCAGCCAAAGCGTCGTCGAGATCTTTGAGCTTCTTCAAATCGCTGTCGCTCATGCTCAGCTCTTTGCCATCATAGTATACTTCGAAAGTGTAATCATCGCCCGAATAGTATTCCGCATCCGCTTTGCGGGTAAATGCGCCTAGCATCAGCAGACATATGGACAGACATACAAACAACTTCTTCATCTGTTAATTCACCCCCAAAGCTTCTAAAACCGCTTTACCGGCATCCGTTTCATCAGAAACGCCCCAAGCAGATTTGATCGAATCAAGCGCATTATGCGTCTGAACGGAATCCGCTTCGATTTCAATGATAAAATGCATGCCATCATAATCATAGATATACTCAATGATCGGATTCCCATTTTCATCCGTGCCATCGCGGGAGATGTATAAGCTTCTGATCCCATCATCCAGCATGACGGAATGAACGAAGGAAGGCGTCATCGAAAGCGCATCTTCTTCTGGCGCATCCAGGATGCCGCGATAATACAGGATCGATCTCTCTTCTGTGACAGAAGACTCATCCAGATACCACGCTTCATCATCAAACACGATATGAATCAGTTCCGGATCAAGATCAGTACGTTTGTTACCCTGACTGTCGACCCAGTATTTATAGACAACGACACGTACATATTCCGCCATCGTTCCTACATTAGCCACAGTCACGTTTTCATCATAACGCTTGCCGATGATAAAGCCCTCTCCGGAAATATCCGTGAATACCTTGCCTTCTCCATCTTTCTGCCAAGCGCCTTCGGCAAAATACTTTTCAGCCAGGATCGTTTCACTCGGAACATCATAAATAGCGATACCCATCTTTCTGACCTGCATATTGCTGACATATTCCTCGGAATTCACCGACAAAGTCGCTCTGGCTCCGCTGATTGTTGTCATGCCAAGCAAAACGATCGTAATCAACAGCAATATCAGATAAACAGGTGGAAGGATCTTATTCTGTTTCATGTTAATCCTCCTCCACAATAAATGAATCGGTCCACTGCGAGTACCAGTAGCCATCATTTTCTTCATCATACCAGACAGATTTCGCGCTGATCTCTTCATTCGAAAAATGAGCTGCGACCGCTTCATAAAGAACGATCACATGGAAATCATCGTTATCCTCGCCTTGCGTATCATCAAGCTCGCCGTAATAGATATGCAGCCAGCTGCTGGTCTCTTCGCCTTTTTTGATCGGCTTGTAGTAGTACCAGTAACCATCTTCTTCGTTATAGACCCAGTCGTTATTGGCGTTTTCCGGATTCGGCGTCGTCGTGGCAGGATCGTCCTCGCTTGAGAAACTGTAAGGAGGTATCAGATACTGCTCCCTGCTTTCATCATCGGTGATAGCCAGAACACGGACAAACATGTATTCGCTGTCCTCGGTCGCCGTGATCTTCAGATGCTTGGCGCCATCCACGGTCTCATTGAATTTAGGCTCTTTGTAGTATAAAGTGATGTCTTTATCCATCTTTACTTCCGTATAAGTAAAGATATAAGCCAGAACAGAAGGAACCGAAGCAATCAGCAGCAATACTGCCGCAACCAGAACAATAATCTTATTCTTCTTCATTATTGTTCCTCCTCAATATGTGTCCAATGACCGTCTTCCTTAACGAAACGGTTGTTGAAACCATAGCCAAATACCGGAACAGATGGCTTATTCGTAAAGATCACCTTGGCGATATGTTCCTCATTTTCTTCATCGATGAAAATGACAACGGAACCATCCTGACCTATCCTGGTCTTGCTATCCGACTGTACTATGGTGCCATCCTTTAAGACAGTAACAACTTTTACCGGTTCATATCCGGCTCCGGTATAGTATTCGGTAACCCGCACATAAGCGCCTACCGGAATATTCTCGACAATCGTCTCCAGATCACTGGTATCCGTCGTGGCATACTTCCAGTCGATCATACCGGATAATTCACCGGTTTCAGCATCGTAATTCTTAAACCATTCAACGGTAAACACGAAAGTCGCATACGTGCTGAAAGCTTCCAGCTCTTTTTCGATCTTGAGTTTGCCTGTTCTTACCTTCATGTTGTACTTGGTCATGATCGTTGAATCATCAAGATCAATCGTTCCTGACTTCATGCTGTCAACGAACACCAAATAAGGCTGGAAGACATAAATCCAATGCTCTGATTCCGCTTTCGTACGATAAACGGTGTTGTTATTGCTGTCTTTATCGGTAATGATATAATCTGTTTTCACCGTTTTTGTCGAACGACGGGCAACGGCCAGATACAAGCCTTCCGGTAAAACGGCTTTATAAGTCAGGACATTACCTTCCAACGAGCTGCTTGTACTGATCGGTTCCGTCTTGGTTACTTCATTCTCAAACACGATCGCTAAAGCATTGCTGGCGATTTCCTGAAGCTTCTGATAACTCATTTCATCATTATTGACATTCGTGAATTCGCCTTCATAATATCCGACATCCTTACCTTCGATGCCTAGACTCGCAAAAGATTCTTTGACATTCTTGACAAGATACGTAGCCTGTTCTTTCGGATTATTACCTGTTCCATCCCATTCGATATCCGCTACGCGATAAAAATCAAAGACGAGACCATCCAAAACCTCCTCGCCTTGCGGATATTCTATCTTAAATGTGACTTCCTTATTTTCGGCATATACAAGACCGCAGGAAAGATGCCCCAAGATAAGGACAGCTACAAGGAACACATCTCTAAAGAAATGTTTTCGATTCATCTTTCCGCTCCTTTCCTCTTTTTTTACTTTCAAATAATACAGCCAGCACCAGAACCAGAATGATCGGTGCGGCAATAAATGGCGCTACATATACGCTATCGATCAGAATCGCATCCGCAATGATCATGACATCGCCTTGCGGATTCGCTGTCCTGTGACCTCTCACAAGCAGCCTGTGCGTGTTGATACCATAAGGCGTACATGTCACCAAGGTACAGTAATCCATGCCGGGAACGATCATCAGTTCGCTCAGATCCGATGGTTCCACGACTCTGATCTGGTCTACCTGATAAGTATAAGTCTCACCCAGGATATTCAATGTGAAGATATCTCCTTCGTTCAGCTTATCCAGATCTGAAAACAGTTTGGCACTGGGCAATCCTCTGTGTCCGGTCAAAATGCAATGTGAACCATCCTCGGAATCCGTGACTCTTCCTTCCTCGTAATCATAAGCATAAGCTCCGACAGGAAGGCTGGATGACTCAAGATGACCGATACTCGTCTGTAAGACGCTCTCATTCGTGCCATGATAGATCGGCAAGGTGACCTTGATCTTATCGATCGTAATGTAACCCATGATACCATTACCGGTAAAATTCAACGTATCGTTATACTCTTCCTTCTCAGGATCCGTCATCTCCCATCTCATTCCGTTTGGAGCCATATCGCGATTGTATTCCAGCGCTTTTTCTATTTCCTTCGTATAGTCTTCTTTCGAAAGTTTAGAAACTGCATCGGAATATGACATGATCGCCCTGGTCTGATGGAACGAGTTCCAATAATCTGCAAAGCTCGGATAAATGAAGATGCATAATCCCGTTATGAATATGCCGGCAATTAGTATCGTACTCCAGTTTTTCTTGAACCAGTTTTCCGGAGCAGTCGTTTTTTCACTCTTCTCTTTTTTCTTAAACATTAACTACTCCATTTTCCTTGTAACAAGATATTTGTATCCAAGATAACTACAAATATCTTGGCACAACGGAAGCATCGAATAAATAACCTATAGGGAGTCCTGAAAGATCAGGACTCCCTGGTAATATATGTCGATATATTAACTAGTTATTTGCTTTCTTTTTTGCAATTAAGATGATTCCGGCGCCAAGTACCATTAATGCACCGGCAACACGGAAGATCGTAGTACCGATACCACCGGTTGAAGGTAATTCAGCACCGGTCTTGTTTTCAATTTCAACATGTCCTTCATCGGAGTTCGGAGTTACAGTCAGTTCAGCTAATTGTTCTTCACCAACAGTTTCAGAACCTTCGCTTGTTAAAGTGACAGTTAAATCTTCTTTCAGCTTGTTGTAACCTTTAGGAGCTTCTGTTTCTTTTAAAACATACTCATCGGCATCCAAGCCTCTTACGATGACAATACCGCTTTCAGGCGTTACCAGTTCTGTAGTAATATCATCTTCAGAATCGCCATCGACTGCCAGTCTGTAAACCGCTACGGTGATTTCTTTAGCGTTCTGGCCTTCGCCAACAACGATTGTTTCATCATCCAGCTGTACAAACTGTAAAGCATTATCGCCATATAAGAGATTGAATTTCGCATCTGCTAACGGAATCTGATTGTTCTCGTCGTCTAAATGGAACTTGAAGAGATCGAATTCCCAGACATAAGTACGGGTCCAATCCCAGTTCGTTTCCTGAGCCTTACCATAAGTGACTTTGCACTGGTTGTCATTGCCTTGGCCCATTGCCAACGGATCGCCGTTATTATCCAGCTGTTCGCCAATGATCGCATCTAAAGTAACAGTTGCTTTGTAAGTGATCGTTACTGTTGTTGCTTCTGTTAAGCCTTCGGTCCATTCGGTATCGAAGAAGACAGCAAACGTATCGCCTGTAGGAAGGTCATTGCCGCTGGTGACAACGGTGAATTTATCCGCATTTGATACAGTTGCACCGGTAACGGTGATCGAAGTAGTATCCAACGCTAATTTTGCGGTCTGAAGGATATCATGGTAAACGACATTCTTCTGATGAGCACCGATAGTAATAACGGATTTGAATTCAACTACCTGTCCATAATCGGCATCATTCCATTTGCCCCATGCAGCATCGCCCTGAGCAGAATCTTCTTTCACATACTTTACAACTGAAGTAGTGAGGTTCTTTTCACGGATAGTTGCTTTCGGTTCTGTCGTGTCTAATGAACAGAGAGAACCTAAAGTCGTATCAACGAAATAGTAACCAGGTTCTGTTACTGTTAAAACCAGAGGCAGATTGTCTGCATCCGGACCTGTGCCTGTTGCATCGGCATCCGGCTTGTTTTCGGCAGCATTCAATACTGCAGCGAAAGCAGCAGCATCAAAGTCTTCGGTTGCTTCAACAACATAAGTCGTTCCATTCGCAGTCGGGCTGAACTTCAAGCCGTTCGCAGTATAAACGCCATCCGTTGCAGTTGCAGTTCCAACGATAACTGTCCACCAGTAGCTACCCTTTTCGATCGTGTATGAATAAGCTTTATGCATATTCGATGCATCTGGTGCAGGTGCATCATCGGATGGAGATTCCGGAGCCGGATCTTTAGGCTCTGCATAAGTAACATCAAAAATCTTGTATGCGTTGTAAGTTTCGCCTTCAACCGCATTGTCGATTTCGATTGTGTAGGTATCCGCATTTACTTTTGCAGTAAACGAGAACACCATCAGTACAGTGACCAACAATGTCAATATTTTTTTCATCATCTTATAAAACCCTTTCTTAAATAACTATAATATAAATTTTTTCGATTTATTCTGAATCAGTTTCATTGTGCGCAGTTATTTATTTCCTCCTTTCTTTTTTCACGCATCAGACTGTATTCATACATCAGTAAGTCCCTCATCAGGATCGTTTTCGTATCGGAAGCAACCAAATCTGTACTACTTTATTGCGCCTATTGCGCTTAATGGCCAGACCCGGAAAACGATCTTTCCTACGATCTGTTCATCTGCTACGCAGCCTACTGCAGTATTCCGCGAATCAACGGAAACGCTGCGGTGATCTCCCATTACGAATACTCTTTCTTCAGGAACCTGATAAGGAAGAGCAATGTTGCAATCTCCGAATGCTTTTTCCGTAAGATACGGTTCCTCCAGCAGTTCATTGTTCACATAGACATTGCCTTCAGGATCGATATCGACCCAGTCGCCGCTCTTGGCGATGACCCGTTTGACCAGGATCTTGTTGTTGTAATAGAACGCGATCACATCCCCGGTCTCGAAGTCCGTTCCTTTGATCGAAACGACATAATTGCCTTCATCTACCGTAGGTGTCATCGAAGTTCCATAGATCCTCAGCACCGGCAGAAACAATACCGCTACCAGTACCGCAACCGCTGCTACCGTAACTAAAGCATAAATCGTGGACCGGATCGCTTTACGGAAACTGATGCGATATTTTTCTCTGGCTAATTCATTGCCCAACTGTTCGCTTGAAGGTAACTTTTCCATTAATACGCCTTTCTTACAGATATGAGAGATATAAAACAGACAAGGTACCGATGAACGAATTGCCCGATATCGCTTCAGATCCTATCGTCCTCAAAAAACTATATGCATATATAGTTTTCCACAATAATTTTAACACAAACCCGCTAAATAACAATATTTTTATATATATTAGCAGGGGACTAAGAAACGATTTTCTCAGCATGAAAGCATAGCGATCGTTTCTTATGATTCCATTCTAAAAGAAGAGCTGCTTAAAGATAAATCAAAAAAACATAAATATAAAGGTAAAATACATAAATTTTTAGTAGAATGCATGAGCCATTTCAGTATTGTTTTAAGAAAAATTATATAAAAAAAGATAAACTTTCGTTTATCTTGAATCAGGCAGATACGAGCAGATCCGCTATTTCATCTCGCTGGCTTTGCCATGGAACCACATCGCCTGGTTTTTCACATGGAAAGCTTCCCAGCAAGGCAATCCTTCTCCATTGGGATCTCCTGTCAAAGCAAAGTTCGCCCAGTAACGATTCATCTGTTCGCTGAGATCGTAATCTTCCCGCGTATATGGCCTCCAGCAGCCATCCAGGGTCTTGAACTGGTAGCGGTTGTCACAGGAATGCGGAACCCCTGCGTCATCCCCGGGCTGCTGCTGATCAAAAACATACATGTAGATATTCTTGTGCTTGTTCTCATAATAAACATTACAGAGATCCCGGATCTGGCCATACATGTCCATGCCCATGAACGCCGGCTTGTCATTGGCTCCTTCATCCGCGGTACAGCCGATAATGATATCCGCGGTATCCGGAAGCAGATCTTCGCGGATGCAGGTATCGATATTATCGGTAAGCACATAGCCATCGGTATAGATGTTGAAACCGCGCATGAAACCGAGCCTGTCGTTGGCGATCCTTAACGTATTGGCATCAAGACGGCGCATTTCTTCGATCGTCCTGCAGCCTGTCATTTCCATGAATTCCAGACCCATCTGTTCCATCTCTTCTCTGCTTCGTTCTGCCATGAAACGTCCCAGACCGCCTGCCGACTGTATCGAAACATGCCGGATCATGCCTCTGGTCAATAGCGAACACAGCAGCGATAAGGTCGATCTCCCTCCGGAAGACTGTCCGAAAACTGTGATATTTTTCGGATCTCCGCCGAACGCTTCAATATTCTCATAGACCCATTTCAATGCCTGGATCTGATCCATCAGGCCATAGTTTCCACTCGTACCGGTCGGACTTTCTTTTGCGAGTTCCGGATGCGTAAAGAAACCAAACACATTCAGACGGTACGTGATCGAAACGACGATACATCCCTTTGAACAGAACGCGTCACCGCAGTACTCATAATCGGAACCGTACCATTGCTGGCAGCCTCCGCCATGGATATAAAACAGAACCGGCAGCCTGTCTTGCTTCGATTCCGCGGGTGTATAGATGTTCAGATAGAGACAATCCTCAGACATCTTCGGAGGATAAGGATAGTTTGGAATGAGGATATAAGGATGTTCATCGGAATCGGTCACATCGTCGATCGCATCCGACCAGCGGTCATACTGCACACAGGCAGGTCCGAATGTATCGCAGATCCTGATGCCTTCAAACGGTTCCGGATCTTCCGGAGCCTTCCAGCGCCGATCTCCAATCGGAGGCTTGGCATAAGCGATCCCCCGGAACAGTGAATAACCGGCATTGGAATCGACTGCCTGATAGCTTCCATATTTCGTTTCCGCGATTCTCAGTTTCATATCCTTTCCCCTTTCTTGTTGAACAGATGGAAATACTTCGGATCGAGAGCGATCCTGATCTCCTGGCCACGCATATATTTCATTTCATTGTTTCCATCCATCTTTTCGACAAGGATGATCTCTTTTTCCTCTGCTTTCGCATGCAGGATCAGATCGGTTTCAATCATCTCCGTATATTCAATGATCGCATCGACCCCATCATTGGCAACCGCCAGATTTGTCCCGCGTATCCCCAGATCAAGCATCTTCTCTTTTCCCAGCTGTTTCTGCTGCTTGTTCGTAAGCTCGTAAGTCTCTCCGAACAGCTTGTATTTACCGTCTTTGCTGACTGGGATATCTTCGAACAGATTAAAGGTCGAAGAACCGATGAATTCCGCGCAGAAACGGTTGACAGGATAGTTGTAGACATCGGCAGCCGAAGCATCCATCTGTTTGATGCCATCCTTTAAGATGACGATCCTTTCCGCCAGATACAAGGCATCATACTGGTCATGGGTCACGTAGATGAATGTCGTCTTATAGATCTCATGGATCTTTTTCAGTTCATTTCTTAATTCCTTACGCATCAGGACATCGAGATTCGAGAACGGTTCATCAAACAGCAGCACTGCCGGCTTGCGGATCAAAGACCTGGCAATCGCCACCCGCTGCTTTTCGCCTCCCGAGAGTTCCTGAGGAAGACGGTTCAGCTTCTCCTCCAGCCTCAGCAATCCTGCGATCTTCTTTACTTCTTCTTCGATCTCTTCTCTTGGAATATGTTTCACCTCCAAAGGGAACGCAATATTCTGATAGACCGTCTGATTGGGATACAGGGAATAGTTCTGGAACACCATAGCTACATCCCTTTCCTGGGCCTGGACATCGTTATAAAGCACATCATCAAACCAAACTTCACCTAATACAGGCCGTTCCAGTCCGGCAATGATCCTCAGCAAAGTGCTTTTTCCGGAACCCGATGGTCCAAGGATCACCGTGAATGTTCCATCTTCAAACACGCAATCGAAATGCTGAAGAGCGATGACGCCTTCGTTGGAAGTGTAAGGCATCTCCTGCTGCTGCTTCAGGATGAGCTGTTTCTGTTTCCGTCCGATCAGTCCTGTCACTTTCTGGAAAGGATAGATCATCGTAACATCTTTCAGGGTGATATCAGGCATGGCTATTTCCTTTCCTTGCTGAAACGTTCTTCCAGATCAACGATCGAAGCATCTTCCTGTTTCTTCTCTATGTTTTCTTCCGTTTCCTCGGTTTCTTCTTCCAGCAATCCGTTTTCTTCGGCAAACAGGTCGAAATCCTTGTCCAGCGGTCCGCGCTGGAAATCCGCATAGACTGCCGGCACCATCAGCAAAGCCAAGGGGAACGCATAGACACAGAGAACCATTGCCACAAACAGAATGCAGAACAGGATGCTACGAAGCGGTTTGCGTATCGCAAAATAGACTGCCATTCTTATGATGGAAGAAACCGGAGCTTCGAATCTGGACAGGACCGGAGCGATATGAACCAGAGCTGTCACAAAAAAGAATGCGATCACGATTCCCAGCACGAAATATGCCATGCCCCAGAGACTGACTTTATGGAACTGGAAACCGGTCCAGAGTCCTTCGGCAATAAACAGTGCGGCGATAATCATGATCAGGCTCAGGATGGCTCCTTCTTTCAGATTCTCTTTGAAAGAATCAAAGAAATCTTTGAATACGCCGTTGCCTTTGCCGGAACCGAAAATGATCTTGCTGGTGGTATGAAACAGCGCGGCAGAAGACGGAACGATCGTCAGTACAGGCAAAGAAAATACCAGCCACAAGAAGCTGACGATGGCCATATTCGCAAGTGTTTCCAGCGTTTTGATAAAAGGATTGTTGTAGTTCATATTACAGTGCCGTTTCCTTGATCTGCGTATGGGTTCCTGCTTTGAGTTCTTCTTTCGTCTGGAACGAAGTCATAAGATAAACATCCGTGCAGGAAGGATTGTAGATGATGGAACCGTCTGCACTGTATTCCAGCATCTCATATGCTTTCAGATAAGACAGGATCTCTCCGTTTGTCGCATACCAGACATCCTCATGTCCGCTCATGTATGATACGAGTTCTTCGATCCTCTCCCAGTTGTTCGAACCATCAAATTCATAGCCATGTCCCCATACATAGAAAAGCTGCGATCTAAAGGCCCTTCCATGCAGGAACTGATCTGCCAGTTCCATGAGTTTCTCATCATTGTGATGACAGGTCGGATCGAGAACGAATGGATTCTCAGGCAATTCAAAGGAATGGGTCGATTTGATCGTTCTTGCGCCTTTATAGCCGGCTTTCTTTAACAGATCGATGACTTTGTCGTCATAGATCCCAAACGGATACGCAAACATCTGTAACGGCTTCCCGACAAGCTTCTCCAGATCTGCCTTGTCTTCGATGATCTCATACATCGCATAAGGTTCGCCCAAAGAAGCCAGATCCGAATGATACAAACCGTGTCCCCCGACTTCCTGATTCTGATAAAGCGTCTTTACTTCTTCTTTGCTTACGCGGGAAATATCGATCTTCGGTCTTCCGGGGAATTCTACGATTTCTTCGTGATCCAGAGTCCCGTAATTCAGATTGAAAGTTCCCTTGACTTTATAGTCATCGAACAGTTTCACCAGACGACGATCCTGATGGACGCCATCATCGTAGCTTAAAGTGAATGCTTTGGTTCTGAATCCCGGAAACAGTAATGAATCAAATCGCTTGCCCATGTTTCCTCCTTTTTTAAAAGCCCACTTTCTTGTGGGCTGTTTTTTTAGATTGCCTTTGCGGTGATATCCTCAGGATTGCCGAACTTCCATGCAGAGTTGTTGTCGGCATCGATCTTGATCCTGTCTCCATCGAAGGTAAAGGTATACGTATCCTGGATGCAGGTCTCGACCCAGCGTCCATGCAGGACAAGGACATTGTCTTGCTTCCAGTAGGCATCGCCCAGATAGAGCTGTGTCAGATCTTCCGGTTTGCCCAGAAGATTGCTGAAACGTACGCCATTGGTCGAGAAGCGGATCTTTTCTTCTCTTCCGCTGTTGGTCCTGATGTTCCAGACGAACCCGTAATCATCGAAATCGAAAGAGAACTCCTTGATACTGTCAGGACCCTGTCCGGACATGAAGTTTCCGCCAAACGGCGTGATATTTCCGCTCAGGATCTCATATTTCTTTCCATTGATTTCTTTGACCAGCGGGCTGAATGGCTGACATTCCGGATTTCCGATGTTCAAAGTATGAAGCTTGCGCTGCAATGTATCATAAGCTTCATCATCAGCAGGAAGCACTTCGTCGCCTGTGACCTTTTCAATGAATTTCCAGGTGATATCCAGTGTAGACTGTGCCCAGTGCGCTCCGACTGTGGTCTCGGTGATCGCGATCTCCATATCCTGATCAGGGAACACGATCGTAAACTGGCCCATGGCGCCATCGGCACGGTATGTGCGATGCGGCTTGCACATCCAGATCTGGAAGCCGTAGCCCAGGAAGTTATCCGAAGCCTCAGGGTTGTTGATGGATTCAGTAGCGGAATCGTTCTGATTCGTGGTTGCCAGTTGAACATAATCTTCAGCCAGGATCCTTTCACCTTCCCAGACGCCGCCATCGGCATAAAGCTTCATCAGACGGAAGTTGTCTTCGGTCGTAGCATACATGCCGCCTCCGCCGATCTCCATGCCATCCGGCATGCACATGCAGCGCAGGTTGTCGTAGTTGATACCGATCTTGTCGAACAGACGCGGTTTCAGATAATCAAAGAGACCTAAACCTGTCTTCTGACGGACGATCGCACCCAGCAGGGTCGAACCCGTCGAGTTGTACATGTAGGTCGTGCCAGGCTTGTGATTGACCGGCGTCGCCAGGAAGTCTTTGATCCATTCTTTGGAAGGTCTCGGCATCGTATCCATGCCACAGCCCATGCACAGGACATCCCTGACAGTCAGCAGCTGAAGATTCTCGCTTGGATTTTCCGGAGCTTCATCCGGGAAGATATCGATGACTCTTTCATCCAGCTTCAGCAAGCCTTCGGTATAAGCGATACCGACTGCGGTCGCCGCATACGTCTTGGTATGAGACTGCAGACCATGACGGATATTCGGACCATACGGAGTCCACCAGCCTTCGGTGATCAGCTTGTTGTGGCGCATGATCATCAGACCATGCATCTCCGTCTGGCTATGCTCCAGATCGGAAATATATTCCAATATCGATTTGCTGCTGACGCCCACTTCTTCGGGGCGTGCAGTTTCAAACGGTTTTCTTTTTTCCATAAAGTATTGCTCCTGTTGCTTAACCCTTGACGCCACCGACGACCATGCCTTTGATCAGTTCCTTCTGAATGAACGGATAGACCGCCAGGACAGGAATCAAAGCGATGATCGCAACCGCCATACGTGCCGACTCGGTAGGTAAGGAACGCGATGCCAGCAGGACGGCTTCGTTGGATAGGTCGGTCGTCTTCAGGAACTGGATGGAATCCATCAGCTTCTTCAGATAGACCTGGATGGTGTAAAGTTTCGGGTTGTTGATGTAGTAGATACCGGCTGTCCAGTTGTTCCAGTAACCCAGAGCAGAGAACAGGCCGATGGTGATCATGATCGGCTTGGACAGCGGAACCATGATCTTGGAATAGATGGTCCAGTCATTGGCGCCATCCAGACGTGCCGCTTCAATGATGGAATAAGGGATATTCGCATTGAAGTAGTTTCTGACCAGCAGGACGTTCATGCCGCCCATCAGAGATCCCGGAAGCAGGTAAGCGAGCAGGGAATCTTTGATGTGGAAGAGTCTGGTCCAGACCATGTAGGATGCGACCATACCGCCGTTGAACAGCATCGTGAAGAAGAGGATGAAGGCAACGACATTTCTCGGTTTGAAGTCTTTTCTGGACAGAGGATAGGCGAACATCGAGGTCATGATCAGGGAAATGATCGTACCGATCACGGTGACCACGATCGTCAGGCCATAGGCTCTTAAGATGGTTGCGCGCTTCGCCCACATGAAGAAGTAGGCATCCAGCGACCACTGGGCAGGGATGAAACGGTAGCCCTTGACCAGCGAAGCTTCCGAAGACAGTGAGACCGTCAGCATCAGGATCAGCGGAATGATGCAGAACAGCATCAGCAGGATCATGATGACCAGCGAAACATAGTGGAAACCGGCTTCGCCTTTCATCAGTTTTATCTTATTCTTTCTCTTAGCCATGTTATCCTCCTAGAACAGCGAGTTCTCCGGGTTGATCTTACGTACCAGCAGGTTGGAGATCATGACCAGGATAAAGCCGATCACGGCCTGGAACACGCTGGCAGCCGAAGACTGTCCTACGTTGTTGTTTATGATCAGGGCACGATACACGAAGGTATCGATCGTCTGTGTCGTTTCATACAGCATGCCGTTTCCTAACGGAACCTGATAGAACAGACCGAAGTCAGAATTGAAGATACGTCCGATCGACAGCAGCAGCATCATGATGATCATCGGCTTCAGCAATGGCAGCGTGATGTAACGGATCTGCTCCAGTTTGTTTGCGCCGTCGATTCTTGCGGACTCATACAAGCTCTTGTCGATACCGCCGATCGAAGCCATGTAGATGACGGAACTCTGTCCGGCGCTTTGCCAGATATGGACGATCGTCAGGATGAACGGCCAATATTTCGCTGTCGTATACCACTGTACCGGGTTATCCGGGAAAAATACAGTATTCAGATAGCCGTAGCTCTGCGACAGGAACGCGTAGACCAGGAACGACAGAATGACTGCCGAAACCATGGATGGGAAGCAGATGATCGGCTGAATGACTTTGGCGATCTTTCTTTGAGCGATCTCGTTCATGCACAGAGCGATAAAGACGGCGATTGCCAGGTCCATGACGATCCACACCAGGTTATAGGCGACGGTGTTACGGATCATGGTGAAGGCGTCTTTGGTCTTGAACAGATACTCAAAGTTGTCGAATTTTACCCATGGGCTCTTTAAGATGCCCATCGCATAGTTGATTCTCTTGAACGCCAAAAGAATACCGAACATCGGCAGGTAGTTGTTACAGATGAGATAAATCATTCCCGGCAGCATCATCAGATACAGCGGGAGATCATTCTTCAGTTGTTCTTTACGCTGGAGTTTTTTCTGTTCTTTCAGAACGTCATCGAACTCCGAGCTTTTTGTCTTTTTTTCGGACATAACTCCTCCTTACCTGTAGAATTCTCTATATTCTCATGGTAACGAAACGGAGTCGGTCATTCATTAAAAAAAGTACACTGCATTTATCAATTTCTATCACTTAAAATACGAAGGATAAAGGCCTGCGCCGCTTCCAGATTGCCGCAGTTGGTCGCAATGCCCAGAACGACATCGTCATGGTAGTAGCCTGCTTCATGCAAAGCAGAGCCATCATGAAGAAAGATTCCGCCGATGATGGACTGTCCGAAAGAGTTGTCGTAACGGTAGAGTTCGTCTTCATGGGCTTGGATGACTTCTTCCGGAAGCAGTACGCTGAGGTCGTGGAAAGCATCCACTTCCGCGAAATAATCGAAATAATACTGATCCGATACAAAAAGATCGATATCGTCCAACGCAAACATGGCTGATAATACTTGTATTGTTTCAGAATCTTCGTTTTCGCTGCCTTCCCTGCCGATGGAATAATTCACGTTGACATCGGCTGTTTTGCCCTGCGGATCATGTCCGCCTTCTTCCAGAAGCCGATCGAAAACCGTTTCATCGCATTCCACGATCAATGAATCATTGTTCAAAAGGATCACATGCATGGAAACATCATGATCCGTACGAAACAGCAAGGTGATTGCGATCAGACATAACGCGCATAACGCGACGATGATCGGGATCTTGTAGTAATCCCAAATGAAATTCAGCTTGCTTTGACGATCAGGCAGCTTAGAAAAACGTTCCCTATCCTGTTTCAGAAGCTCATTCAGTTTCATCTTGCCCTCCCTTCTGATTGCGCCAGTCGAACGGGCTGACACCTACCAGCTTATGGAATACCGTCGAGAAATAAGAAATGTTATAGTAGCCTACATTGGAAGCGATCTCCGATACCGACATCGATGTCGACAGCAGCAAGCGTTTCGCTTCTTCGATTCTCAGCTGATTGATGTACTCTCTCAGGTTCATATTCATGTTGTTCTTAAAGAGCTTGGAAAGATAATTCGGGGTCACGAACGTGACAGCCGCCACATCGTTGCGGTCGATGTTTTCCCTATAGTTTTCATCGATATACTTCTTGGCCCGTACGATGATATCTTCGGAATCGACGGACTCCCTTAATTTATCCTGCTGGATCCGGAAAAGTTCCATCGCATAGTTCATCAGTCCCTTGCGCGAAGCTGTCGCTTTCTCATCCAAAGCCATGATCGCCGGATTCATGAAAATGATGTTGGAACTCATGCCATTGTCGCGGAAATGCGTGATAAAGATATTGATCAGTTCCTTACGGAAACGATCCAGATTCTCCGATGTATCATTCAGGTTTTCGATGCGATTAAAGATGTATTCGCTGTATCCTGCTTCATCGCGCTTCTTGAGATACCACAGTACCTGGTTCTCATTGAGACGGATCGGATCAAGATCATCCACGCTGATCTCCTGATCCAGGAAAAAGATCTTTCCGGAGAAATAACGGATCTTGCGCATTTCATCATAGAGATTCGCGACAACATTCCCTGCTTCATAGAAATGGAACGATCCGCTGATCAGGGCGACCGGAACCAGAGACATGTAGCGGTCGGAGAAGCCGATCAGTTTCTCGCATTTCTCTTTCAGGATCGCATCCTCCTCGCAACCCGGCACGAAGCACAGGCACCACAGGAAACGGTCATCCGAATTGATGACACTGTGAGCGGAACCGACATAGTCTAACAGAGCCTCATCGTGAAGCTTTGAGAAGGTATACAAAAGAAGATCCTTGTTCCAAGTCTTGCGGATGGCATCCGTCATATCGGCACAGGTAAAGACGATACGCCAGAGACTGTCGGCAGAAAAATCGATTCCGTTGGCCTTTAAACCGGCTTCCACGATCTCTTTGTTCGAGCCAAGAACCCCATCGCTCGCCTGCCGGAAGATGGAAGACATCAGGGAATCGTACTGATTATGCGGCTTCTCGTTCTCCGCAAGCTGATTCTTGCGCACATTGGCAGCCATCTTCTGGATACAGACTTTGACTTCTTCAAGATCCAATGGCTTGGTCAGATAACTGGTCACCCCGTACTGTATCGCTTTCTGGGCATATTCAAAGGATTCGTAACAGGTCAGGAAAGAGAATTCGATCTCTTTGTCTTTTTCATAGGCATGTTTCAGGACCTCGATGCCATTGCCCATCGGCATTTCGATATCACAAAGGATCAGATCGGGATCTTCCTTGTCGATGATATCCTTTGCCATCTGTCCGTTATACGCGCGAAAGATCTGGGAAATCCCCAGTTCCTTATAATCCAGCTGGCTCTGTATCACATCGATCGTCGAAATATCGTCATCACAGATCAGCAGTTTCATCTTCGTTGTCTCCTTCCGGAATCAGCAGTTCGATACGGGCTCCGCCTTCCGGCTTATTCGATAAACGCAGCAGGTCGTCACGATGATAGATCAGATTCATGCTGTAACGGACATTGGTCAGACCGAGATGTTCCTTGGTGAAAAGATCATCCCTGTCGACATTCGCAAGCTTGTCCAGTGCTTCTTTCGTGAAACCGGGACCGTTATCCTCCTCGATCAGCCGGATTCCCTTGAATCCCTCTTCCTCATAGGATTCTCCTTTGATCGATACATACATCGTATCCACCAGCGTCATGGCATGCTTAAAGGAGTTCTCCACCAGGGAAAACAGTGTCAGATATGGAATCTTTTCAATCAAGACCTCCGGGGAACAGTCATAGCTGATTTCGATCGAATGCGGGAATCGTATCTTCTGCATTTCCACATAACTGTCGATATGTTTCAGCTCGTCATTGACCGTAGACCAGTCCGCGGACTTATTCAGCATATATCTGGTAAACGAAGCAAATGCCTGGATGTATCTTCGCATCTGTTCGGGATCGGAAGTATAAGTCATATTATTGATCGTGTTGATCGCATTCAGGAACGTATGCGGCTTGACCTGGGCTCTGAGCATCTTCAGCTGGTTCTGCTGCCGCTTGATTTCCGCATCATAGGTTTCGATCGTCAGATGTTCGATCTGATCGCTCATGTCATTGAAACTGGAATAGAGTTCTTCGAATTCGCTGCTGCCTGCTTCGCCGATATCAAGCTTGTAGTCAAAATTGCCATCCGCAAGCTGTTTGTCCGCCGTAACCAGCTGACTGATCGGAATACGGACCCTGTGGTTCAGATTGTGGATCGAAAGACCGACCAGAAAAACGCACAAAGCGCTATCGGCGATCAGAAAGAGGGAAACGATCTTCCAGGGGATGTCCGTTCCTTCGTTCTTACGGATATATACGGCCGTCGCATCGGCGTATTTCTGCGTACTCGTGCAGACCGCGAAACCCTTGCTGATATAGGAGCCCGTCCTGTCTTCATCGACATATCCGCTTAACGATTCATCGCCCTGACAAAGGATGAAACCTTCCTCATCCATGATCATGCAGGTATCGTTCATCAGCGAATCCAGCGTATCGTTCAGGCGGTATGTTTTGCAGTCGCTCAAAGCGCCAATATAATATTTTCCCAGTTTTACCGCTTTGTAATAGTACCCTTCATCCAGCACATGAACGATCTCCCAGATCTTGTTTCCGATCGAAGAAGAATGTTCCAGACAGTACTGCCGGACAAAGAGTTTCAGTGCGCTGTTCTGAGTCTGCGATAAAGTGCCATTGCTGTAATAGAAATAAAGATCGCTCTCCGTATCGACCAGGAAAACGACGGAAAGGTCAGAGGATGCCATCAGTTTGGACTGCATCGCATCCTGTACGGTCTTCCTTGTGGTCAGATCCATTTCCTCCGAACCGCTGTGGACGGCACCGCTGTTATATACAGTCGCACACAGGTCATAGATGTGTTCATAGATCGTATACAGACGCCTGTCAATATCGCTGGCCCAGCTGTAAGAAATCTTTTCGGCAACGTTTAAAACACTCTGTTCATAGAAGGTCTTATACGTGACCGACATCGCCACAAAAAACAGCAGCGAAGTGATCAGCACGCCTGCCAGCAGGATGGCTACTTTACGGATAAACGAATTCTTCATCTCTCTTCATTATATACAAAAAAGCGGATGGTCGAAACCACCCGCTTTTCGTTTCAGATTACTGAATAACGATTATTCGCCTTTCAGCCAAGCATCAGCCTGTGCCTGGTATTCAGCAACGATCTTGTCGATACCTGCATCCTTCAAAGCAGCCAGGAATTCCGGATACTTCTCATCAGGATTGACATCGCCATAAGTCAGAACGTTGACATACTGTTCAACAACGTTGGATACAGCAGTCGTTTCATTCATGACAGGCGTGCTGTCAGGGATGAAGCCATAGAGTGGAGGTACGCCAGCTGATTCAAACAGAATCTTGCCGTATTCGCCGTTCGAACCGGATTCGTTTCCGCTTTCCTGCTCGAGGAAGAAGTCGAAGCCGTTACCGATCATACCGCAGGAATACATGCAGTTGTAAGGTACGGAGTTGAAGTCTAAGCCTTCCGGATATCTGATCTTTGTATGATCTTCATTCCATTCGTAGTCCTGACCTTCAGCACCATAGATGATCGTATCCCAGACAAACTGATCCGTGTAAAGCAGGTTGATGAATTTCGCTGCCTTATCAGGGTTCTTGCAGTAGTGAGCGATACCGATACCTAACGTATCTGTTGCCAGATCGTCGATCGCGATCGTGACAGCACCGAATTCATGAGTCTGGCCATCGCCATAGTCCGCAGTCTGTGTGAACATATATGCGATCGAATCAACATCGTTGGAGTGACCCATGATGACACCCTTTGAAGAACCGCCCATGACGACTGCGTCGTGGCTCAATGTATTTGCGGAACCTTCCGGATCAGCATAGCCCTTCTGACGGAAATCATAAGCCTTGTAGATGGCATCCTTGAATGCATCTGTCTCATAGTAGTTGTACAGCGTCGTGCTGTCGCCGACAGTAGCCGTATACGTACCTACCTGAGAAGTATGGCTCTTGGACTGAAGGATTCTGTCGAACTGGTTGCAGTAAACCAGGAAGTGCTCATCAGGATAAGCGACTTTCAGTTCAGCCAGAGCATCGCCCAGCGTATCCAGGTCGTTGATCTTGGAAACATCGATACCGGCAGCTTCTACCAGTTCCTTGTTGTAGATCCACTTCCAGTCAAGAACGGTACCGAAGTAACGAGGCATCATATAAGTCTTGCCAGCTACTCTACCATTGCCCATGATCGGCTTGATCAGTTCATAAGTAGGTTTCAGTTCGTTGTCGAGGTAGTCATCCAACGGAAGAATGTAACCCTGGTTTGCCCAGTCGGAAACTGAGAAGACCTGTACTACATCCGGTGCATCATCGCCGCCGCTGGCGAGTTCCATCGGGATTTTTGAGAAGTAGTCGCCGATTGCCGTGATTACCAGATGAACTTTGAAATCTTCATGCAAAGTATTCAGCAGATAGTCATTCAACTGATCTTCAACCTTCTGAGTTGCTTCCAAAGAAGGAACGATGAAGAGAGTGGACATATCAAGAGTGATTGTCGGGACTTCTCCGGTGTTGTTCTCTTCCTTGCCGCCGCATCCTGCAAGCGAGAAGACCATAAGAACAGTCAATAAAAGAACGATTAGTTTTTTCATTAAAAAAGCCTCCTTGTTGTTCTTTGTAAATTCATTTAACCATGTAACCGCTATCAATTACTTTCAAAAAAAAGCACTGGTATTTCAAAATTAAATGCACTGACGCTCTTTTATAGAAGAGAAAAGTGAAACTTAAAAACCGATGACACTTTTTTGATATGAACGCATCGCGGCTTTTTCTACAATGATGCTGAAGGAGAGTTTTCATCATGTCCACACATTATGTCAAATTCCGGTCGAACGCTCTTGCCCGAAACGGCGAGTTCTACGTTCATCTGGCTGAAAAGAACATGCCTGAGTTTATGGTTGCCAACAATCCATACTATAAACGCAAGGCAAAGACGATCATCCTCCTGCATGGCTACAGCGGAGACTGCACAGACTGGCTCTATAATTCCAATGCTGCGGATTTCTGTCTGAAATACAATCTCAATGTCGTCATGCCAAGCGGCGGATTGGATTTCTATCTGGATAAGAAAGCGACAGGCCATCACTATTGCGAGTTCATCGGCGAAGACCTGGTCAATTACCTGCGTGATACTTTCAATATTGCCTTAAGCAAAGAGGATACTCTGATCGGAGGATTGTCCATGGGAGGCTTCGGTGCGCTGCACACGGGTCTGACCTATCCGGAAACCTTCGGAGGCATCATGGCACTGTCATCCGCGCTGATCATCTACAATCTCAAGGATATGAAACCGGATATGAAAGATCCGGTCATGGCCAACTACGAGTACTACGTGAATGCCTTCGGCGATCTGCAGGAAGCAGAGAAATCCGATCATAATCCTGAAGTCCTGTATCTGAAGAATAAGGAAAAAGGAATCACGAATCCAAAGATCTTCATGGCTTGCGGAAGCGAAGACTTCCTGTTGGAACCGAATCACAAGATGCGTGATTTCCTCAAAGATCAGAATGCCGATTTCACCTATGTAGAAGCTCCCGGCATCCACGACTGGAATTTCTGGACACCTCATGCCTATAAGGGCATCGAATATCTGTTGAACAATAAATAAGGAGAAACATATGTCAAATTTTGAAAACGCAAAAGTACAAGTCAAACAAGGATGGCTGCAGGGCTACATCGAAGAGAACGTCAAAATCTTCAAGGGAATCCCTTATGCCGCTCCGCCGATCGGCGACCGCCGTTTCAAGCATCCGGAAGATCCGGGAAAATGGAGAGGCGTACGGAAAGCGACGCAGTATTCCGCAGCCGCCATCCAGCATGTCATGGAACAGGAAGACCTTCCTGCCAATGTCCATGGCGTTCCGCAGTTTCTGGCACCTTCCCAGTATGAAGAAGACTGCCTCTATCTGAATGTCTGGACACCTGCCAAGACACCGGAAGACAAGCTTCCTGTCTTTATCTGGATCCATGGCGGCGGCATGGTCGCAGGATCAGGCTGCGAAGTGGTCTGCGACGGTATCGGTTTTGCCAAGAGAAAAGACATCGTCGTCGTTACGATCAACTACCGTCTGGGCTTCTTCGGTTTCTTCGCTCATCCGGAACTGACTGCCGAAGCAGGCGGGACCAGCGGAAACTATGCATTGTATGATATGCGTAAAGCCTGCATGTGGGTCAAAGAAAACATCGCTAAATTCGGCGGCGATCCGGATCGTATCACGGTCGCGGGCCAGTCGGGCGGCGCTGCCGGTACAGGCGCTCTGCATGCTTCGCCTCTGATGAAAGGTATCATCAGCAGAGTATCCATCGAAAGCGGTCCGATCTACTGGGGCTTCATGCAGCCGGGTCCGAGAAAGAACATGGAGGATCTCGGTGTCGAATACATGAATTTCATCGGCTGCAAGAGCATCGATGAGATCAGAAGAAAAGATGCCTGGGAACTCTTTGATTCTTACGAGGCATTCCAGAAATCCAAGGGGATCGGTCCGATGGGCTTCGGCTTCTCGTTCTGTGTGGATGGCGAATTCATTCCGAAACCTTATTCCGAGATCATGGACAATCATGAATTCAATGATTTCGATGTCCTGATGGGTTCCTGCGCCCAGGAATTCCCGGCTGTCAAAGTCGATGAGTATTCCGTAGAAAAATACGACGAATATCTGAAAGATGCTTTCGCAGATTCCTATGAAGATATGAAGAGATGGTATCCTGCTTCCAATGCGATCGAAGCGGCAAAACAGGTCTCGACGATCGCGTCGGACATCATGCTGCTGGGTTCGGCAAAACTGGGTGAACTCACGCATGCCAAAGGCGTCAATAAAGCTTTCATCTGGCTTATGAGCAAGGAAAATGAGACCGAAAGAGGTCACAACGACGGTTCGCCTCACTGTGCGGAAATGCCTTATGTATTCGGCAGAGTCGATCATGGCGAGAGAAACCCGTTCTTCCCTTACCACTGGGTAGGCGCGGACTATGACTTCATGGAACTGATCCAGAACTACTGGTACAACTTCGCGGCAACCGGCGATCCGAATGGTCCTGGTCTCCCTGAATGGAAAGCATATGCGGATAAGTTCGATATCATCAACCTGAACAATCATTCCGCCATGATCCCGGCAGAGGAACAGGAAAAATACTATTACTACTACGACAAGCTTTTAAGCAACAACTATGTCGTACGGCTCTTCGGCGCACCGCGTTTCTCTCCAAAAGATGAATAATCCATTGCTGGAGATCCATATCGATATCAGCCAGAAAGGATTCCGGATGGAAACGGAACTCGGCGAAGTATCGATGATCCCCTTTGCGGGAACCGTGGATTGCGAACTGTTCAAAGGAATCGTGGAACCATGGGGCGTCGATACGCAGATCGTCGATCAGACGAATATGCGTCATCTCTCCGCCAGATATATCCTGACCGGCAAAGATAAGGAAGGCAATGACTGCCATATCTATATCGAAAACAACGGCTGGATGACCAACGAGCCTTCCAGATCCTTCAAAACCATTCCTACCTTCCTGACCGACAGCCCTTATCTGGCACCGATCCTGCATAAGAATCATTTCATCGGTACCGGAAACGTCGAACAGGACGGGCTCTGGATCCGTTTCTACGAGATCGAAGCATGATACGATCCTGATGTTGCACTACAGCCCTGCGAGAGCGTAAACTCCGCAGGGCTTTTATAGTTGTGTCATAATGGTGCCAATCAGACAGGAGGCAACAGAATGGAAAAGTTTCAAGATCTGGAATATATCCGTCCTAGTTTTGAGGAAACGGAAAAAGACATTTATGCGGCATTGAAAGAGTTCAATGAAGCAGCTGATTATGAAACAGCGAAAAAAGCATTGCTGAAGAAGCAGACGATAAGCAACGGATTCAGAACGATGGCATCGATCGCCCATATCCGTCATGACATCAACATGGCTGATCCTTTCTATGATGAAGAGATCCGGTATCTGAATGCGGTATCGCCGAAAATAGCGGTCATCATGAAGGAATTCAATGAAGCGCTGGCTTCTTCAAGATTCAGAAAAAACTTCGAGAACGAATTCGGGGACCAGCTGTTCAAACTTCTGGATGCGGATATCCGCACCAACAGCAGCGAGATCATCGAAGAAAGGGTCGAGGAAGCCGCTCTGGTCAACGAGTATTCCAAGATCGCCGCTTCGTGCAAAACAGACTTCAGAGGCGAAGAGTGCAACTTCTATGGCTTGCTGAAGCATATGCTTTCGACCGACCGCAACGAAAGAAAAGAAGCCCTGGAAAGCTGGGCGGCTTTATATGAATCCGTATCCGATCAGCTGGATGATGTCTATGCCAGATTATGCGCCGTACGTCGGAAGATCGCGGTCAAGCTCGGCTTTGACAGCTACATCGCTTTCGCCTATCTTTCCCGTCACCGTTTCGACTATACGCCAAAGGATATCGAACGCTTCCGCAAAGCGGTGGCGTCTTATTTCGTCCCGGTCGCTGAAAAGATCCATGAAAAGCAGAGACAGAGGCTCGGTCTTGACAAACTGGAATACTATGACGAGCAGCTGTTCTTCCCGGATGGCAATTCCACGCCGGATAAAGATACCGCTGGCATGATACAGGCGGCCAGCATCATGTATCATGAACTGTCTGCAGAAACCGGGGAATTCTTTGATTTCATGGTGAAGCATGATCTCTTTGATCTTGAGACCAAGCCAAACAAGCGTCTGGGCGGTTACTGCAGCGGACTTCCCAAATACAAAGCGCCTTTCATCTTCTCTAATTTCAATAAAACCAGTGCCGACACGGAAGTGCTGACCCATGAAGCAGGACATGCTTTCGAATCCTATATCGCCAACCGGAACCAGGTCCTGATGGAATATACCCATTCCACTTCAGAGATCAATGAGATCCATTCCATGTCCATGGAATTCTTCACGGAACCGTGGTATCCGCTGTTCTATCCGAAAGGCGAAGGAAGCCGCTATGTCTATGAACATCTGGCAGAAAGCCTCGCCAATATCACTTACCTGGTCAGTGTCGATGAATTCCAGCATAAGGTCTTCGAAAACGATCAGCCTTCGGCACAGGAACTGCGTAAAATCTGGAAAAACATCGAAGAAAAATTCATGCCTTGGCGCAGCTATGGCGACAATGATTTCCTGAACAATGGCGGTTTCTGGATGCAGAAGCAGCATATCTTCATGTATCCGTTCTATTATGTGGACTATGCTTTGGCCATGATCTGCGCTTTGCAGTTCTACCTCAGGATGCGCAAGGACAGAGAAAGCGCCTGGAATGATTATATGAAGCTTTGTTCGCTAGGCGGTTCTCTTGGCTACTTCGACTTGCTGAAAGAGGCAGATCTGAAGAATCCTTTTGAAGAAGAAACGATCAAAGAGGTTGCAAATGGAGTCACAGAAATCCTGAAGGAAATGGAACAGACGTTATAAAATCAATCTTTGGATCTGCAGTTACATATTGAATACTGAACAAAAAAACTCTGAGATCGCTCAGAGTTTTTTATCAGTTCATCTTTGTTGTCAGGATCATAGCTGATGGTATATACGACGATGCTTTCAGACTGTTTTCTTCAGCCTCCTGTAGGTATACAGACAGATCAGGCCCTGGACTGTGCAGGTCATGATCCAGCTGACCGGATAGGAAAAGTATAAACCTTCGACGGTATGGTGCATCTGGAAATAAGTATCGACCCACAGAAGACGGAATGCGCAGATACCCAGAAGGGAGACTGCCATCGGCAGGAAAGAATTTCCCATTCCTCTCAGCGATCCCACAAACACATCCATCATGCCGAAGATGAAATATGGGATGCAGATATACGCCAGTCTGACCATGCCTGCGGCAATGACTTCCGGATCATTCGAATAGAAATGTAACAGATTTTTGCCAAACAGATAGAACAGGTTTCCTGCCATTCCTCCAAACAACGCCACAAACAGGATCGACACCAGCAATATCTTTCCTACCCGATCGATCTTCCTGGCGCCGATATTCTGGCTGGTAAAAGTCAGGCAGCTTTGAGAGAAAGCGTTCATGATGCTGTAGACGAAATTGGAAACCGAAGACGCTGCGCCGTTGCCTGCCATGACGATGCTTCCGAACTCGTTGATCGATGACTGAATGACGACATTGCTTAAGGAAAACAATGTGGATTGTATCCCTGCGGGGATCCCTACTCTGGAGATTTCAAGCAGAGCCTCTTTATCGATAAAAAGATCTTTCGGATACAGACGGGTATAGCCCGGATCCGTAATCAGAACGGTCAGAACCATGGCAGCGGACACATAGGAAGAGATCGCGCTGGCTAAAGCCACCCCTGCCACATCCATCTTCGCTGCAAGCACAAAAAACAGATTCAGAACGACATTCGTCACGCCTGCAATCAGCAGGATGATCAAAGGACGTTTCGTGTCTCCTTTGGCTCTCAACACCGCGGCAGCAAAGTTATACACCATGGTCGCAGGCATGCCGACAAAGTAGACTCTCAGATATAAAGCACTCAGATCGATGACATCCTCAGGCGATTTCATCATCACCAGCAAGCTCCTGGAGAAAGCGATCCCTCCTGCCATCAGGATGACTCCAAACAGCAGCGCCATCGCAATAGAAGTCTGTACCGCCTTATAGATATGGTCATAATCCCCGGAACCGATCCGCTTGGCGATACATACGCTGCTGCCTACCGATAAGCCGATGAACAGATTGGTCATCAGCGAGACCAGTGATCCTGTCGAACTGACTGCCGCCATCGAAGCGCTCCCCGAAAACTTGCCGATCACGATCATATCGATCGTATTAAAAAGCAGCTGTATGATTCCGGAAGCCATGACCGGCAAAGAGAATAACAGGATATTGCTGCAGAGATTGCCATTCAGCATATCTACACTTTTTCTGAGTCTGTTCATCAATACTATGTTAGCACTTATAAAAAGATGTCAGGTGATTCTGACATCTTTACAGTTTATTGACGTTGCCTTTCGTTCATTCAATGACGATCTTTCCGTCTTTTCTGCGGAACTGTTTCGCAAACTGATAAGCGTAACGGTTCGTGAACGGACGGATCTCGTGCTTGTGTTCGGTGATTGCGATCAGGCAGGTGTAGCAGTTGCCATCCTTGGAATCATAGTAGTGGGCGAAATATCTGCTTTCCGGGAACATCTCGTCATGGAGTTCTTCCACCCTTTCACCCTTGCAGCCAAGATACGGATCCTCCCAGCTGTCTTTGTCTTCCATCTTCAGATCGAAGTCCTGTTTGAGATCGTTGACCTGTGCAAGGTATTTTATACGTGCCAAACCGCGGTCATGCTGGAAAGGAAGCTCGACCAGCGGAGAAGCCACACCTCCCACATAGAGCAGCGGCACCATGACATCCTGGTTGATGTTTTCGGTATGACCGAAGAAGCAGTTCATTCCCGGATAATCCACGGCATCCATCGGCATCAGACATGCGAAGTATTCCGGACACTGCTGGAAGAGATCCCAGCTCTTGATGCCGCCCATCGAGAATCCGGTCGCATAGATCTTTTCTTCATCGATCGCATATTCTTCTTTCAGATGTTTGATCAAAGAAACGACTTCCAATGCGGATACATTCATATGCATCTCAACCGCTACGGTCATGAAACCCTCTTCCTGACCGATTTCCGGCCATTCTGCCAGAGATGCGGTAGCGATCGCCGTATCGCCTCCTCCATGGAATACCAGCATCAATGGATGTTTCTCGTTGTATACATCCATATTCTTGTCATAGAATGTGACATAACCGACTTTGTGTTCCGTATTGCGCATGAACGGACCTCTGCGGAAGCTCTGATTGTCTTCCGCGATCGGCAGCATCACAGATTCCGCTTTGCATACGATCCCTTCCTGATCATAGTTGTAAGCCTTCATGATACGGCCCACCCAGCGGCGGTAGCTTCCGACATATTCCTGGAAATCGCGTTCCAGATCCAAGTCGTCTCTGACCAGGACATCTTCGCAGTATTCTTTCAGGATCGCGTTCTGTTCCTCGGTATTACTGATGGAAACCACATGGATATCGGTCTTCTCCGGTTCCGGCAGAACAGAGAGATCTTTCAAAGTCACGCAGACCGGGGTCACATCCGCGGTACCCAGGTCTCCCATCAGGATATTCCCGCTGACTTTTTTCAGATAATGCTTTGCCAGATAATCGGCACCGGTTCCAAATCCATATGCATACATCCTGACGCAGGAACCGAGGATATTATAGGTCTGTTCATCCGGAATGGCTTCGTTCTTCATGATTGCAAGGCCATCCCTGAAATTCATCTGGGCGATGCCCAGATTGGCAGTGACTGCCTCGTAAGCGCCTTTTTCTTCGTTGCTCCAGTTTTCTGTCTTCGGGTTCACCAGAGCGATGCCTACGCCATTCTCCATGGCCGCCTTCTTCAGTCCGCTCTCTTCGATCAGTCTCTTTAATCCGACAAAATCGACCTTCTGATCCGGAAAGACCAGGAAAGTCGGACCTGTGAACCCGTAGTTGATCAGATTGGACTGTATCTCATTCGCAGGCTGGGTATAGAGGATCTGATAGCCCTGATCCTCGAACTCGTAGTAGATGTCGCCATTATCGGCTGTGATCATCTTTTTGATCTGTTTAAACGCCATATCAATACTCCTTTTCTATCTCATAAGTATCTTTCGCCAGATCGGCTTTCAATGTGACTTTGCCTGCGGCATTCTGCCAGCAGATTTCCAGCAGCGATTCATTGCATTCCACGGTAATCTCCGCATCCTCGGTAAAGACCGGACAGGTATTACGGAAACGCAAGAGTTCCAGCTGCTTCCGGACTACATCTTCATTCAGTAACGCTTCGGCATCCTGCAATGACAGATTGGTGCGGTTGATCTCTTTATGGCCTCCGACGCCTGCACGCTTCATTGCCTCGTAGTCGTTCTTCCCGGCAAAGAGATCCAGATACCAGATCTGCGGTTTGCCCGGCATGAACATCTGTATCGCCCGTGCCGTCAGCATTCTCTGGTCGTTCTCTCCCAGCGCGGAATAGTAGGTCGCATTGACCTGATAGTAGACATTCTTGGCGCCATGGAGATCTTTCACATAACCGCCTCTGCCTACGACCGCATTGATCAGTGTCTGAATATCCTCTTCCGGCAGCAAGCCTTTGAGATCCAGCAACGGGATGCCGTCATGGCAGCCCAGCATGTTTACGGTACGGATCTTGTTTTCAGTGATCTCATCGATCCATTTCTTCAGATAAGTTCCATTCTTTCTCAGGAACGCATCGATCAAGAGACCTGGCAGAAAGAAATCATAAACCATGTATCCCTTATCAGCCAGAAGTTCATAGATCTTCTCCGCATACGAAGCGTGAATCTCCGGAAGCAATGTCAGACCTAGACCGGATGCGATGCCATCGATCTTTTCCAAAAGATCCCAGGTTCCCGGATCATTGAGGAAATTGCGTTCTCCGACTTCTTTCGGAGCATAAGCAAAGGCATCCAGCCTTACGATCGCTACGCCATAGTCGGACAGTTTCTTCAAAGTATCGCGATAATAGTCCCAGACCAGAGGGGATTTGATGTTCAGATCCATCTGACCCAGGTAGCTTCGATGCGCATTCAGATAATTCTTTATTTCCTCAAGATAACGGTTCTGATCTTTCAGATCCAGTTCTTCCAGAGATGTTTTATTTTCTAAAGCTTTATTGACTATTTTGCTGACGGAAACCGCAGTCTCATACTGCATATCCAGTTCACGGACCAGAGCCAGAGGATCGACCGGATTATAGATCACTTCCTGGTAGAACGTATTCCAGTAAGGCACATCCCGTCCATCCGGGAATCGGACCATCAGAATAGGCAATCCCGCTTTCCTGAAAAACATGTCTTTGATGATTTCCGGATCCGGTTCGATGTAGCCTTTTTCATTCATCGTTCCATGGCCATCCCAGAACTTGTTCCAGTCGATAAAGAAATCGCGGTATCTGGATTCATCGCCATTGCGGATGATGTCCTGGAACTGGTGGGATAATACCGAAATGTGATTCAAAATAAAATCCATCATCAGATCGATATGCAGTTCATGGAGATCTTCGATATCCTGCTTTGAAGCATAGGTTTCGCTTAATTCATAATCGATCAAAGAAAAGCCTCTGTCCAGGTCCGTATTGAAAACGCTAGGCAGGATATAGAAGGAACGGAATACATCTTTGAATTCCGGACGTTTCAGCAGTATGACGATATCGGACAGTCTGCCTCCCACCGAATCGGGATAGGCGTTCAGCAGGGTTCCGATACCCATTTTTCTTTCTTCCATAATTGCCTCCTAAAAGGTTTCAGGATCCAGGAAATCCCCGCCCTTGGAAAGGATGATCTTTGCGGTTTTTGCCCGTTCCATGAGTTCTGCCTGTTCGATTTCCAGGACCATCGTAGTGAACGCGGAATCCGTCTTTCCGTCACGGGCTCTTAAGCGTCTGTGTTCCCTGGTTTCTTCCGGAGTGGAATTCAACAATATCGGAATATCCACGCCATGAAGATCCTTGTTTCCGCCATGGGTCCATTCGATGATCAGCACATCCGTATCAGAGAAATCAACAACGTCATACCAGCGTTCTTCTTCGCTGCGGCCCATGCGCTTGAGACAGATCTTCTCCTGCCCCTTTTTAAAGGCATCCAGGATGGCGTTCAGCTGTTCATAGTCCTGTTCCTTCGGCGTACCTAAATATCCGCTTAAAGCATCTCTTCCGGCCTTCTGGTAAACAGAGAGCCACGGATATTCTTCCGCCTTTGCAGGATCGGGATCGGTCTCGTTTGCCCAAAGTTCATCCAGTGTCTTCTGTACCTCAGGCGTATATGCGCCGGAAGCGACCAGTCCTTTCAGACCTTCGCTGCGGAAGATCGACAAACGTTCCGCATCGTTGTACAAAGGGATGCGTCTTGGATAATTGTCTCCGGATAAGACATAAGCGTTGATGCCGCTGTCATTCAGATAATATGCCAGCAGCGACGCGATCTCGCTCTTGCCTACGCCGGAACCTCCGAATACGGAAAGCACGACCTTGTCCCGGTCTTCATATTCCTTCAGTATCTCCAGCAGTCTGGGAAAGATCTTCGTCGCTTTATCTATGTGCTCCTCGCCGATCTTGATCTTGTCTCCCGGCATATCGCCATGAGGCATGTCTTCTCTTAAGGAAGGAGCTTCCCAGTCCGTGATACGTTCCAGTTTCTCTTTCAGCATATCATTCTCCTAAAACGAACTTACGGATGTAGGCGGCCAGTTCCTTGCCCATACGCGCATGCGTCTTGGCAGACGGATGTCCGGCAGCGCCATATCCTTCAAACATCATATTGATCGGAATATACTCGAAGCAGCAGATCTTCTGATCTCCTGTTTCTTCCTTGATTTCATTCACGATATCACGGATGTGATAGTAAAGATAATAATCCATCGAACCCAGGCTGCAGCAGATATAGGTATCCGGACCATTCAGTTCTCTTACCTGCTGAATGAATGCCTTGTACTGTTTATGGAACCAGTTCTCCATCGCTTCGATCTGATTGAAATCGCGATAGAAACGGATCGGGTTGGAATCATTGGTACCCAGATTGATCACGACGATATCGTTGTGATGTTTCTGAAAATCCCAGTCTTCAAGATCCTTGCCGTACTTCTTTGCATACATCTCATCGGTATAACGGTAGATGTCATCCATCGCATGCATCGGGAACATCGGATGTTCCGGATTGGAAGCGCTGATTCCGGATTCGCAGACCATGGAGAAATCATAGCCAAGCTCTCTGGCAGCCAGAGCCCCATAAGTGATCCAGCCATTCTCTTCGCTGGTTTTGAATTCGAAAGCATTGTTCGGAGCTTCATTGCCGAAACCGCAGGTGATCGAATCGCCAACGATCTCCATGACCGGCCTGTCATCTTCGACTTTAAAGAATTCCCCATCGGTTTCCAGTTCTGCGAACGCCATCTTGCCTCTGGCGTTTTCCGACAGTTTCATGACACGCAATGTCTCGCTCTTTTCTTCTTCGCTTTCCCACAGCGTGACCCACTGTTCCTTCTCTTTGCATTCGTAACGGAACGTCAGTTCCTCGCCTACCGCGACAGCGACGCATGGCCAGTCTGCCGGTGGCTGAGGCATTCCCGGCATTCCTGCGATCTGATCGGAATCCGCCAATATTCTCGCCTTGAGATAAGTCCCCTTTACACCCAGACTGAAACCGGAACAGGACCAGTCGCAGTATAACGCTTCTTTCTCTTCATCATAGACGGTACGTCCATGGATCTTCAGCAAGGGCATGATTTCTTTTATCAGCATTCTTTATTCTCCTCCTTTGACGATAAAGTCATACATATCTTCACTTGGCACATAGGTAACTTCAAGTTGATTTTCCAATAATCCGCTCAGCCAGTCTCTCATATATTTCATTCCCAGTTCTTCCCAGTTGAAATGGCCGATACAGATGGCTGCCTTATTCTTTCCCAGCTGCTTCGCATCGCGGATATAAGACAGTACGGTCCAGTCGATCACCTCGCCCGGAATGATAAGATCGACATCCTTCTCCAATGTTTCAATGATACTGACCGAATACTCTCCGGTCCGTCCGTCTTTCTTGTGATATTCATTCGGGAACAGGTGTCCGACCAGAGCGATCTTCCTGACGACTGCTTCCGGATCTCCGACGATACGTACCCCATTGAGTCCGATCTTTTCGATCAGTTCTTTCGCGACCTCTTTCACTTTCATCGGATCCGTATCGATGATGAAATGCGCAAACAAGCCGGTATCCAGATCCACATGGGAATTCTCTTCCCATCCCATATACTTCAGCACGCCAGTAAAAATGGCATCCGGCTGATGGGCATGCATATGGTCGTGATCGCGCCAGATGACGATCCCATGATCATCAAGCAGTTTTCTTTTTTCTTCATAGACTGCATTCGGATAGTCTTCGAACCATCCGCCCCGATCTTCCGAAGTATAGAAAGCTGGTTCATGGACGACGATCAGGTTGACGTTCAATGCGATCGCTTTTCTTATGACATTGATGGTCGGTACCATTGCCGTGACCACGCCGGTACATTCCGCTTCAGGGTTTCCGCACTTGTACGCATCGCAGCCATCGTAGCTGTCCGGAAAATGCGGATGGTAATCAAGGATCTTGCTGATGACGTCTTTTATTTTCATCGTTACACCTCGCAGGCAAAGCCAAAGGCCGGCTGACCTTCGGAATTATATAAGACCGCAACGCAGTAATTGCTGTAGCAGTAAGAAATGCTCACTTTCTCAGAGAAAGAACCTTTCAGGATCAGTTCATCCCTGTCTGTTTCATAATCATAGTCGATGGCCCGATCCTGTTCCTCCAGGAACAGAGACTCTTTCAGATTTCCTTCCGTTTTCAAACCATCGGCACAGTTGTCGAAACGGATCACGATCTTATGATCTTCTCTTATCGCATCTACGAAACGCGGACAGTCCGCAGTCAGCGATTCATCGCCATAGCTGTGTTTCATCACGATACGACCCAGCCGTTCTCCGACGATCTTCTTGTGACGCGGATGGATATTGTATTCTTCTCCGGCATCCAAGATGCAGATCTCATAGACCTCAGGCAAGGCTCTGGAAGCTTCGTACTGTTTCTCACGCATGACATGGTAGCGTTTGGCCGCCGTGATGCCTACGCCCCTAAACGGAGCCAGTTCCACCTGATAGAAAGGCAGTTCCTCCTTCCACAATCCGCGCCAGCTTTTGATCAAAGCGATCATGCTTTCGTCATAGTAATCGATCCGCTCTCTGGCGTCATCGTCTTCTCCCTGATACCACAGGAAGCCTTTGATCGCATACGGAGCGACTTTCTTCAACATATTCTCATACAATGAGCAATGTTTCACTGCCGATAACGGCGAGATCGTATAGGCATTCCAAAGACTCGGATCCGGTTTCGGCATATTCCCCATATTCTTGAAGAATTCTGTCATGTCTTCGCCCATCATGAACCTGTCGGTAAATTCCAGCATTTGCTTAGTAGGAAGAGGCAGAGGCTTTGCGGCGCTTTCGTAGTATTTCCTTAAATCGATCTGTTTCAGACTCTCTTCATATTCCTCGAAGATCGGTTTCAGTTTCTCGTTCGCTGAAAGTTCTTCCATTGCCGTCCAGGCTGCTGCAGGAGTGCCTCCCCAGTTGCAGCTGATGATCCCGACAGGTACATGCAGTTTCTCACGCAGGATCCTTCCCATATAGGCTCCTACCGCACTGAACATGATCCGTTCTTCCTCGTCTTTCCAGCGTCTCCAGAATCCGTAATCAGGCAGAACTTCCTTTTCTTCAAAACCTGTGAACGGGGTCTGCGGACAGGTGAAACAACGCAGCAGATCATCATCTTCCGTTTTCATGGTTTCTTCGCGATCGAAATCATATTTGAAAAGGAATTCCATATTGGACTGGCCGCCTGCCAGCCATACTTCGCCGATGGCGACATCTTTGAAACAGATCTCTTCGTCCAGTTTTTCTGATCTGACGGTCAATGAGGTTTTACTGACCGCTTCCATCGGATCGAAACAGACTTCAAAACGTCCGTTGACGGTTTCTGTCTTCTTTTCGATCCCATTCAATATAACAGTGATCTCATCCCTGTTTACGGAAGTCCCCCAGACAGGGATATTCTTCCCCTGCTGCAGGACCATGTGTTCCCCGAATAACTGACCCAGCCGGAGTTTCATTTATAAGATCCTTCCTTCGACATCCTTAAAGAAACGGTCGCAGTCTCTTGCAGTCAGTTCCGGCATTTCATCAGCACCGCCATGACCGAGATGCTGATACATCAGATACTGCGCGCCAGGGATCGCTTTCGCAACTTCCAAAGCCGCTTCCGGTGTCGCCAGCGGATCCAGTCCGCCTTCCCAGATCATGACCGGGAAACTGATTTCATGCAGCCTCTCCAACAGCTCTTCCTGCGATTTCGCTTCGCAGCCCGTCATATCCCCCAGCATCGGCAAAGCAAATTCTTCTTCCTTGCGATGCATCAGGATATCGAGATGTTCCTCGAAGTTCGCCTGACGTCTTGCGAGTCTTTGCGGATTCTCGGTCGGCCAGGTTTCGATCCAGGCGGTCTTACGCAGCTGTTCCTCGTTTCCTACGAATTCTTTCGCACGGTCTCTCATCTTAGCCAAAGGCGCAGGCAGATCGCGCTGTTCATGGTACTGGGTGATGCCGTCGCAGCAGACATAGGCGCGGATCAGTTCCGGCTTATGGAACGCGATATACCAGCTTGCCCAGTTTCCATGGGAAATACCGGTATAGTAGAAAGACGGAATATTCATCGCTTCCGCAAAGGCCATCAGATCTTCACCCCAGATCTTGGCATAATCTTTTCTGGTCTGATCGAAGATGTGCTCGGATTCGCCATAGCCTCTCATATAGACCAGGAAGCAGTGATAGTCATAGGGCGGCTGACCCAGCAGAGCCATGTGGGAATCTTTAAAGAAGAAATTCTGAGTCGACAGCAGATACTTGTCTCCTGAACCGTATTCCCGGTAAGCTAACGTTACGCCATTGACTTTGATCGTTTTGATTTCGTGCATACTAAAACCTCGTTTCTTTTCATCTTCAGCATAACAATCCCTATTTTTCAAGAAAATCAAAATAAATGCATTGTTTTATAATTTTCTCTTCTAACAAAAAAGTTATCCTTTTAGGATAACTCTTCGTATGTTTATTATGTATCAGTCTTCTTTCGTCCAATGCGCGAACACATTGAGATTGCCGTTGCGGACATCGACCGTATCATCGATCCTGGTTCCTCCGCTTGCCTGGTCGTACCAGCCATCGAAGATGTATCCGTCTCTGGTTGGCTCTTCCGGAAGCTTATAGGCGATCGAAGAAAGATTGTAGGTATTCAGGGTCGACGCATACCAGCTTTCGCTTTCCGCGGCAAAATCGGTCGCTTCCTTGCCATCTTCCAGCTGTATCTCGGACAGCCATACCGTTCCCGCCTTATCCGCATAAATATGCATGAAATAGTCATATGCCACTTTCTTGTCCATGCGTATCGTATACTTCTGCCAATCTGAAGTCAGAGTGACGCTTCTTTCATCCACGGTGCTTTCATAGCCCCAGCGGAAGTACAGATTCGTATCCTTGCTGTCGGCTTTCGCATAGAAGCTTAAAGTCATAGCCCGATCGTCTCCCACGTAATCGCCATGGTTCGAAGCGCCCATCGTCAGTGTCCTGATGATGGCAGACTTATCGGCAGCGCCGGCCTGATGATTTTCGATCTTCAAAGAATTGTAGCCATCATGTTTCTCAGTCTCATCGATGGATAACGTCTGATATGCAGGATCGCTACTGAAATAGTAGTCCTTATCCAGCTCGTTGAAATCAGAGCTGTAGACATAATTCTTATTGCTGTAGTTGAGATAGGCATTCATCACATAAGTCGCCTGATAACACGGACGGACGAAAATCGTCGTATAGATATTCAGTTCATGTCCGATATTGAAAATGCCGTTTGCCGGATTGACGGAACGATCGATCGTCCGGATATGCAACAGATCGGCGCCCTGCCCGCCATCGACGGTAGAGATCTTGTTGATGGAGCTGTTGTCCGTACGCATCATGCCCACATGATAGCCGTTGCCATCGCTGTACTTGGCATACTGTTCCATCGTCATATCGGCACTGGAGATGAGCCCAAAGAAGACGACATCGCCTTTTCTAGGGGCATAATCATGATTCAAAAGATCCCTCCAGGTATAAGCTTCACATTTATAGTTCAAAGCGCCTGTGCTCTCGTTGACGAAATTGAAGCAGCTGCTTCCTGCCGCAGCGATCGGCGTATAACGGAAATGCGTACCGCTTCTTAATCCGGCAGCCGTCAGCGCCTCGGATACCATACGCGCACACATGCCTTCCTGCACCTGATTCACCCGGTCCATCATCCATTGCAGAGCCGTATCCCTTTGTTCGGTCTCCATACCGGAGATTTTATTATCTCCCTGTGACAGATACAGACGAAGGTCTTCATACAGCAGACTGTCAGAAACAGGGTTCGAAAGAGACAAGAGCGACAGATTCACGGTATAGTCGTTCTGAAGAAGCAAGACATCGTTCAGGCATACATCATCCGAATCCTGACCGTCATCTTCCTGGTAATGTATGATGCCGGAAGAAGAGTTTGATGTTTCTGTATCGCATCCGAAGCATGCACACAACAAAAACATACTTAAGCTGAAACGTAAACAGGTTTTCAATAGTGTTGTCATCTTAATGTTGTTACGCGACACAAAAACCTCCGACTTACTGTCTAATTTAATATTATCGTGTTTTTATTCTTTTGTTTCAAGGAAATGGCTCAAAAGAAATCCCTTCCATGGATTGAAAGGGTTTTCTTCAACTGATATTGGTTTTATTTACGTCTAATCCGGATATGCGTCTTTGTATCTCTTGAGGAATGTCACCACCATTCCCCTGACGCAGTTCTGTCCCACACCGAACTGTGTATTGTTGTTTACTCCTGTGGTGATGCCTGTGGAGTATGCCCACAGTACCGCATCGT
>JAFYHQ010000028.1 GCA_017539105.1 Erysipelotrichaceae bacterium | reverse complement strand
TCTTCCTATGGCTTGCTGCTGGGCTTTACGACAGGCGATCTGTTTGAGGAACGCTATATCTGGTTCGACAATACCCGCAATGCATTCAGGATACTTCTGCGTCTGATCGGCGGAACCATCGTATTCATGATCGTTGCGGAAGGACTGAAGATCCCTTTCAGCGTCATATTCATGGAGTCGGATACTTTTCTGGCCCATCTGTTCCGTACGTTCCGTTATGGGCTGGCATGTTTTGTATCGATTGGAATCTATCCCTATCTTTTCCGCTATGATATATTTAAATTGAACGACAGGAAGTGAAACTATGCAAATAAAATTAAGTGAACTGGTGGAAGCGTTAGATAATACCGATGTCAATACGAGGTATTACTATTTTCTTCCCGAAGAACGTATCGTGATGAAAGAAGATGATGATTTCGATGAGAAAGAGCTTATTCCGTTGCCTACGCATAAGCAGATCGACGACTATCAGACGATGCAGCATTTCATCGAAGAACTGGATGAACCGGAAGCATCCGAGTGGCTGGCGGAAGCGATCCGCGGAGCAGGGGCATTCCGGCGTTTCCGTTCGACGCTGGAACGTTTCGGTCTGACCGACAAATGGCTGGATTACCGGCAGATGATCCATGAGGGGATCGCCATCGACTGGTGCGAATACTATGGAATCGAGTATCTTTCGGATGAACCCTTCACTTATGAGGAACCGAAAGAGCCTAAGATCATCAGCAGGCACAACTATCGTCTGATCAAGATCGATGAAGACAATGCCTATGGTCTCGCTTATCTTGTGCAGGAATTCAGAAAGACGCTGGCCCGTTTCAGGGAACAGGACTATGAAGGAGATGTCGATGATTCCATGAGCGAGCTGCGTTATTATCTTTCCAAAGGCTATCCGATCTTTGCGATCAGCGATAACGGACGTTACATCGCTTACGCCGTCTGCCGTATCGATGGGGATGTGGTATGGCTGGAATCGATCTATGTACGCAAGGAAGACCGTAAAAAGGGCGTAGGAAAGATGCTGCTGAATCATGCCGAGAGCATCGCAATGGATTACGACAATGACACGCTGTATTTCTATGTGCATCCGAACAACCATGAGATGCTGAACTTCCTGAAGACCAACGGCTATGATGTATTGAATCTGATTGAAATCAGGAAAGCCTATCCTGAAGAAAAATTCCAAAAGACTTATACGCTGGAAGATCACGAATACAGATACTAGAGGTAACAATCATGAAAAAAGAAGAATTCTCTTACCGCTCCAACAATGATCTCGCGGATATCCGTGCCGTTTCTTACATCCCAGATACCGGAATCAAAGCCATTCTGCAGATCGCGCATGGCATGGATGAATTTATCGACCGTTACGATGATTTCGCAGCCTACCTGAACAGCAAAGGCTTCCTGGTGGTCGGAAATGACCATCTGGGCCATGGGGGTTCCGTCAACAGTCCCGAGGAATGGGGATATTTCGGCGATCATGGTAACCAGACGCTGCTGGAAGATATGCACAGACTGACGGAATTGACCAAGGAAATATATCCGGATCTTCCATATTTCCTTTTAGGTCATTCCATGGGTTCTTTCTATGCCAGGCAGTATATCACCACGTATGGAAAGGAATTGAAGGGCGCCATCATCATGGGAACAGGCTTTGAGCCTTTGTATAAGCTCAATGCCGCCAAAGCATTATGCAGAAGCATTGCCTTGGTCAAAGGCTGGAAACACCGCAGCACTTTCGTCAATGACATGGCCTTCGGCTCCTACAACAAGCGTTTCGAACCGGCAAGAACCAGAGTCGACTGGCTGACCAAAGACGAAGCGATCGTCGACAAATATGTCGCAGAACCGCGCTGCAACTTCATCTTTACCCTGAACGGCTACTACAGCATGTTCGAGGGAATCGCCCGACTGCACAATAAGGATCTCTTAAGGATCGTCCCGAAGAATCTTCCTGTATTGTTCGTATCCGGAGAAGATGATCCGGTAGGAAGTTTCGGCAAAGAGGTCATCAATGCCGCAAAGTCATTAAAGGATGCCGGCGTACTGGAAGTGGCGGTAAAGCTCTATCCGAATGACCGTCACGAGATCCTCAACGAACTGGATAAAGACATCGTCTATGATGATCTGTACAATTGGATGATCGAACATATGTAAAAAAGGCCTAAGGCCTTTTTTCTTGCTATGGCGTGCTCAACAGGACTTGAACCCGCAACCTTTTGAATCGGAATCAAATGCTCTATCCGTTTGAGCTATGAGCACATCAGTCGGTGGAACCGAAACCGCCATGCCGTTCTGCGGCCGTTTCCTCTTCATCCGCTGTTTCATATTTCAGGAATAAGCCCTGTACGAAACGATCTCCTGCCTTCAATACGAGATCTTTCTCACCGTCATTGATCAATCCGATGATGATATGTCCCTCATTGTCGGCATTGTAGTAATCGGAATCGATGATACCTACCGTATTCAGCAGACACAGGTGATACTTGAAACCCAGCGAAGAACGGGGATACAGCTGCAGGACATAGCCTTCCGCCATCTTGCAGCGGATTCCCGTAGGGATCCGGACGCTTTCATGAGCTTTGATCGTCAGATCGGCAGGACAGCAGAAATCATAGCCGGCGCTGCCTTTGGTAGCTCTCTGCGGTATCCTGATCTGTCCGTAACAGTCCTCCTGAAGACCCAGAAGATCCTTCACATCTTCAGCAAACTGTTTCTCACTGACTCTTTCAAAAACGGCGATACTCATGAACACAATAAGTATAACAAACATCTTGCGAAAATTGAATAAGTGTGTTATATTTAATAAGCACTATTGTGCGAATGAAGAAGTACTCAAGTGGTTGAAGAGGAGGCCCTGCTAAGGCCTTAGGTCGGGTTACCTGGCGCGAGGGTTCAAATCCCTCCTTCTTCGCCAATGTAAATGCAGATGTAGTTCAATGGTAGAACGCCACCTTGCCAAGGTGGACACGAGGGTTCAATTCCCTTCATCTGCTCCATGGTGCGTTAGCGAAGTTGGTTATCGTGCCTCCCTGTCACGGAGGAGATCACGGGTTCGAGTCCCGTACGCACCGCCATCTTAGATGAGAGAAAGCTGCAGAAATGCGGCTTTTTTCTTTCTGATATCCATGGCTTTTTCTTATTGTATAATCATATAGGAATTATGGATAAAAACATAACGAAGCATTATCGGAAACTGGATCAGATCAGGCTTTATCTGTGTCTGGTTGTCTTTCTGTATCATATGAATCTTCTGAAAGGCGGATATCTGGCAGTTTCTGCTTTCTTTGTTCTGAGCGGATATCTGTCCGCTGTTTCTTTGAATCGGAAAAAAGGTTCTATCGGAAGCTATTATCTGAACAGACTGAAAAGACTCTATCTTCCTTTGCTGGCAGCCGTCTTTCTTTCGATATGCGTCATTTCCCTGTTTCCTTCGATCCATTGGATCGATCTGAAAACTGAGACCGCATCCGTCATTTTCTGCTATAACAACTTCTGGCAGCTGAACGCCGACAAAGACTATTTTGTCCGCAATGCTTCTTCTGCTTTTACGCATCTGTGGTACATCTCGATGCTGATACAGTACGATCTGCTGCTGCCCATCCTATATCTGCCATTGAAACAGGCTTCCCGCAAGATCAGCCGCATCATTCCTCTTGCAGTCTGTCTGATGCTGGCGATCTGCAGCTATCTGTGCTTCAGACAGATTGGAAAAAACGATATGATGGCGGCATATTACGGCACGTTCACCCGTTCTTTCTCGTTGTTTATCGGCATGTTTCTGGGCTTTATGGATCCGTTGATTTCCGATCAGAAAGACGCAGCTGGCGCTATTTTGTTTTATCTGGAACTGATCGCAATGACATTCCTGTTCTGCACGGTCAATGCATCGTCGGAATACTTCTATATCGCGATGCTGGGAATCTCGGTCCTATGCCTGCTGCTGATCGTACATGGCAAGAGGTTCCCTGAAAGAAAAGACGCAGTCTCTCTGCTGATGTCGCGCTTGTCTTCCTATGCCTATGAGTTTTATCTTCTGCATTATCCTGTCATTTTTCTCTTTCAGAGGATACGCATCCCTGATTCTTTGAAAGTCCTCCCGGTCTTTCTTGTTACAGTCATCCTGACCTATTGTTTCAAAGAAGCCATGACATTACGAAGAAAAAGATCGTAAGCTTCCTTTTATGCGGATTGCTGCTATGTGCGGATGGATTCGGTGTCTATCGATATCTGACAGAAAAGGATCATTCTGCAGAAATGGAAGAGCTGCAGAACATGCTAGAGGAGAATCAGAAACTGATCGAGGAAAAGAACAAGGAGTATCTGAACGATAAGGAAAACCGGAAACAGGAATGGAAGATCCTTGATGAAGATCTGGGTTCCGATGAAGAGAATGTCCGGGCAATGCTTAAAAATGCCCCGGTGACCGGGATCGGCGATTCCATTCTTCTTGACCTCGCTCCGGGTTTGTATGAAAGATTCCCGAATGGTTATTTCGATGGAAAGATTTCCCGTGATCTTCATGATGGCAATGTGATCCTGGAGGAACTGAAGGATGCGGGCGAACTGAATGAGATCGTTCTTCTATGCCTTTCAACCAATGGCGACTATATCGAGAGCTACAACAGGAAACTGATGGAGATCGTTGCGGACAGGGAAGTTTTCTGGGTCAATGCGGTCGGTCCCGATGACCCTGATTTCAATGAACGTTTTGCAAGCTTCGCAAAGGATTATCCAAACCTGCATATCATCGACTGGGCTAAGGTTTCCCAAGGCCATCCCGAGTATTTCTACTACGACAATATCCATGTCATAGGGGAAGGCGTTACCGTTCTGACGGATACGATCTGTGATGCGATTTTCGATGTCTATCTGGACAAATACAGACAGCATAAAGAAAGCGTCAGAGACGACAGGAATCACAGCGTAGCGTTCTATGGAAACGATGCTCTGATTTCGATGTATCCATATCTTTATGATCTCTATCCGGAAGCGTTTTATCGAAGCGGACAGGATCCTGAATTCGATCGTCTGTACCAGGAACTGGAATCGCTTGTCAGGGAGGGAATGCTTGAACACAATATCGTTTTCCTTTATGATTCGCAGTTTGCGCTTTCTCAAAGCGATTATGACAAACTGATCGGTTTATTCAAGGATCATGAGATCTATCTCTGCAAGATTTCCGACGACAGTCTGGTATTCAGCGATGCAAATGTCACAGTCATTGATTTTCAGGATCAGATCAGAAAAAACAGAGATTATCTGATGGCGGATGGGGTGCATCTTTCACAGATGGGATGCCAGGCATTGGCGGAAGCGATTGCGGGATCCATCAAGTAAAGAGGCTGATGTATCATTTCATCTCGATCTATGCTTTATAATAGGGATAAAGGTGTACTGACTTATGATTACCAACGGACTCTATATCATGATACAAAAAGGAGGGAAAGGCCCTGTCTACTGGGTGCTGTGTTTCATCATCCTTTTGCTGATCATCGGTCTGTTTCGGGCACGTTGGATTTTGTTGAAGAAAGCGGGGCATACGCCATGGCATGCGCTCATACCTTTGCTGAGCGATTACGCCTTGTATGATATCTGCTGGAACCGCTACTATGGGATCGCTGCCTTTGTTCTTGCGGTATTGCTGAATTTTCTGGTTCCGAAAAGCGGTAGGGTATTTGCTTCAGGAATCAAAGGATATCTGTATCTTCTGGCGCTTTTCATTTACTTTGTTCTGAACTGTATCATGAAGATGAAACTGTGCCGTTCGTTCGGGAAGGATATCAATCTGGCATTCGGTCTGATATTTATGGAAGAAATCTTCTGTCCGATACTGGCACATTCCGGTACAGAGTATTATGGAAGGACTTTAAGAAAATACAATCCCATAAAAAAGATTACTGAGTCCTCTTCCAGCAAACAGAAACGGCGCTATATGATCGCTTTGCAGAAAAGCAGAAGCTATGTGGCGTTGTTTGCTTCGATACTGACTTTTGCTTGCTGCGTCTATGCCGTTTCAGGCGGACTGATCCAGGATCCGAATGCTTTGCATCCGGAACGGGGGAATCAGCTGTTTAAACTGTTTACGGTCAATTCCAATGTATTTGCAGCGATTGGCGCAGCCATGATGATTCCTTTTGCGGTCGAGGGCGTCCGTAAGAAGAGATTCGCTTACCCGAAATGGCTGCAGATCATCCAGCAATCCGGTGCGATCTGCACGACCCTGACAATGGTTTTTGCCATCTTCCTGATCTATCCTTCTACAGGAGTCGAAACCGCCTTTCTGGGCATGAACTTCTGGCTGCATCTGGTCTGTCCGATCATGACGCTGATTCTTCTGTTTTCTTCGGAAAACAACATGGAACTGACAATTTATGATTCGTTTGCAGGATTGGTTCCGTTCTATATCTATGCGCTTGTATATCTGACGAATGTCGTTTTTCTTGGAGAAGAGTATGGAGGCTGGCGCGATATCTACATGGTTGCGACTTATCTTCCGCCGATATTATCCATCGCCCTGCTGTTCATGCTGAGCTTCGGCATTTCGCAGGTCATCCGTATCATCTACAACAAGATCGTCCGTTACCGCAGAAAGAAGATGATAAGCCAATGGAACGACGATCTCACGGAAATCGATCTGAAGATCGAAGCCTATGGATTGGGACGCTATAACGGCATGTATGATGAAATCAGCAATATCACTACGCCTGTCGATATTTTTCTGGATCTTGCGGAAAAGTATCAGGTGACGATCGATGAGCTTTGCAGGGCATACAACAAAGGGGTTGCTCACGGATTGAAACAGAGAGAGGAATTCTTCGAAGAGAAGAAAGCCGAATTCTCGCAGATCATCGGAACGCCGGAGAAGCTTGCCACGAAAGAAGAATAAAAAAGATCACCAAGTGATCTTTTTGTTATCTGGTTTATCGACTATTCTATTCCTGGTATGATCCATCCGTTTTCGAATTTTCTAAAGAAAGCATAAGAACGGCCGTGCTGATCACGGAGATGATCACAGCGATGAGACACAGCGATTTCACACCGTACAGATCAACGATATAGCCGCCCAAAGAATTCATGATCATATTGATCGTTGTCATGATGATCGCCTGTAAGGCGTAAGCCCGGGCGCTCTCATTGCTTTTCATGTTTCTGTTGATATAGGAAACAAACGCAGGCAGTATCAGCGCAAAGGAACTGCACTGCAGGATCTGCGACAGGTAAAGCGGCAGAACGCTGTTCATGGAATACATGATGATATTCTTGGCAATGAAACTCATTCCTGAAATCAAAAAGATCGTTTTCAGGGAAAGATTCTTTTCGATCAGATGGAAACAGAAGATGAACGGGACTTCCAGGAAGGCCTTGATGCCCTGGATGAGACCGGAATCAAATACAGTTCCTCCGACACTGGTGATGATCGGCAGCAGAAAACTCTCCATCAGCAAAGAGAAGCAGCTCATCAGTCCAGCATAACCCAGGCAGGTAAAGATGAAAGCGGGATGATCTTTCAGAAAAGAAGAGCAGTTGATCTTTTCGATATTCTCATGATTTTCTCTGATCGTGGAAACGGAACGGAAATCCCGGTTGGTTATGAAAAGAACAAGAATCAGCAGAGACTGGAAACAGATCTGAAGAAGCAATATGACATAATAGTCCATATGTTTCGAGATCAGTCCGAACAGCAGGCAGGCAATGCCGTAGGAAAACGAACCGAAAGATCTGCCGATCCCGAAATGAATCTCGTATCCGTTCTTGATAAATGCCGTATTTACAGAATCCAGCAATGGCGAGAGTGAAACGTGAAAGGAGAAGCTTAAAACGTAGGCCGCGCTGAGAACGAAAGACGGTTCGACGCAGAAACAGTTGATGATGTAAGCAAACAGTCCTGCACATGCCAGCAGCATGGCCATCTGAAATACGTTGATCTTATCGCTTCGATCAAGATAAGCCGAAACGAAGAAATTCATCGCGATGCCAAGCAGGTCCGCTACGGCTATGAGAACACCGATACCGGAAGCGCTGTAGCCCCGGCTCAGCATCGTATAGGTTCCGAACCCAAGCATCGATGAGACGGTCACATAGTAGAAGATCTGAATGAGGATGTGATCTCTATTAAACGTTTTTTCCATAGTCATAGTTTTCCCCGAATCATGGCATGATCATTCAAACGATCCCATATTTCTGTATCGTAGTTCTTTGAGTCAAGAATGATGCTTTGCGCCGGAAACAGTTCTTCGCAGATCTTCAGTTCCAGTTCCTGGCGATGCTTCAGATGTCTGATGATCCCGTCTTCCTCTTTTAAACCGTGTTTTAAGGCATAGGGAGACGCATTGAAGTATTCACAAAGCATCTGATACCAGATCTCTTCTCCTTGTTCATCGATCCGTTCTTTTCGGATATGTCCGATCGTTTTTGAAACATCATCCGTTTTCAGATAGCTGATCCTGAAATCCTTGCCAGTCAGAACACGTCTGATCTTTCGATAGAAAGAAAGGATCTCGTCATCGGACAGTTGCTTGTACAGAATCAGTTCTTCGACGATATTCTGAAACAGGGAACACTCGAAGATACTGTCATTTCCATTCCATCTTTCGTATCTGTTCAGGATGATGGAAGAAAACTCTGCCAGCGGTTTCCGGTCATTGTAGATCTCGTACTGTTCCAGTTCCCGATAGAAATCATGGTTCTGCGTTTTTATTCTGGTGTAACAGATGATCCTTTTATCTTCTTCAGGATACGTGTTTGCTTCGAGATCGAGATCGGGATATTTCTTTAGAAGTTCCTGACAGGTTTCCTCGTCCACATAAGCGCACCAGGCAAGTTCGACAGGCGAATAAAAACCCTCTTTGAAAACATGATAGTCCGGATATCTTTCAGACAACCTGCTGACCATCGTACTCTTGCCGCTTCCTTGTATGCCTTCAATAAAATAGTTCATCTTCTTCTCATTCCATTCTATCAGTATTTTCAAGCGATGACCCAAGTAGATTTTTTATCAGGAAACAGCGATAATGAAATTGATATGAATAAAAAGCTCTTCGATCATTATATCATTGAGAAAAAACAGAAAAACAGAAGGATAGAAGCAGAAGAAGTATGCGGACTCTATTCTTCTTTGAATCTATCGGAAGAAGAACGGATGATTCGCCGTTTCGAATATCTGATGTCTCTGGAAGAGCTGTATTTCCTTGATGAGGAACAGATCCCTTTCGTCCGTACCGTCAGCAATACTCCGGAAATCTATACTCCTGAAGAATGGGAAGAACGAAAAAAGAAACATTACATCCATGAATCGGGATATCGTTCCAATCTTTGTCCGGACTATGAGAAGGTACTCAGATACGGACTGCTGAAAGTGGCGGAAAGCGGATCAGAATCATTCAAACGGATGGTTCATTCCATCCTGGAATTAACTGGGAAATATGAACAGGAAGCAAGACGCCACGGTCTGCATGAGCTTGCAGATATGCTGAAACAGGTGCCTGCTTCTCCGGCAAGGACTTTTCATGAAGCGCTGCTGTGTCTGCGTATCTTGAATTTCGCGATATGGGTGGAAGGAAACTATCAGATTTCTTTGGGAAGATTCGATCAGTATCTGTATCCGTATCTGGAAAAGGATCTCAACGAAAACATACTGAATGAGCAAGAAGCTTATGAACTGCTGTCGGAATTTTTCCTTTCACTGAATAAAGACAACGATATCTATCCCGGAGTACAGCCCGGAGATAACGGACAGTCTTTGATGCTGGGAGGGAAGACGAAAGACGGTTCCTATCTTTTCAATAAGATATCCAGGATGTCTTTGGAAGTCTGTGAAGAGCTGAAACTGATCGACCCCAAAATCAATATCCGCGTCGATCGCGATACGCCTGAAGAGGTTTACCTGCTGGGAACGCGACTGACCAAGGTCGGTTTGGGTTTTCCGCAGTACAGTAATGATGATGTCGTGATTCCCGGTCTTTTGAAATTGGGCTACGACTATGAGGATGCCGTGGAATATGTCGTGGCAGCCTGCTGGGAGTTCATTATTCCCAAGGTGGCGGATGATGTAGTGAATATCGCTGCTTTGTCGTTTCCGAAAACGATCGATACCTGTCTGCATCGCGATCTTGTGGACTGCAACAGTTATGAGGAATTCCTGGATTGTGTCAGGAAACAGCTGGAAGAAGATATCGATGGACATCGCATGAGCGTCAATGGCTTGCGTTTCGTCTGTGCGCCTCTATTGGAGGGGCTCATGGATTGGAAGGGGAAAGCGAAATATGTCAACTATGGGATGCATGGAGTCGGTCTATCCACTGCAGTCGATTCTCTGACTGCCATTCAGATCCATATCTATGAGAAGAAAGATATCGGGAAAGAAGAACTGATCAAGGCGGTGGATGAGGATTTTAAAAACGATCCTGTCATGCTGCATCTCTTGCGTCATGAAACGGAAAAACTCGGAAGCAACGATGAACGTTCCAATCGGAATCTGCAATTCCTGATCGATCGGTTCGGGACGTATCTCAATAATAAACCCAATGACCAGGGCGGCATCTGGCGGGCCGGAACGGGTTCCGCGATGTATTATCTCTGGTATGCGGATGAAATCGGTGCTTCCGCAGATGGGCGCAGAAAGAAAGAACCGTTTGCAGCAAACTATTCCGTTTCGCTGTTTGCGGATGTCAAACCATTCTCGCTGCTGAAAGCGATGACTTCACCCGATCTGACACAGGTGATCAACGGAGGCCCTCTGACGCTGGAATTCCACAGTTCCGTTTTTGCTTCGGATGATGCGATCCGCAGCGTCGCTGCTTATGTGAGACAGTTTATCCTTCAGGGCGGCCATCAGCTTCAGCTGAATACCGTAAACGCGGACACGTTGAGAGACGCCCAGAAACATCCCGAGAACTATCCATTGCTGATCGTCAGGATCTGGGGGTGGAGCGCTTATTTTGTGGAACTGGATAAAGCATATCAGAATCATGTGATCATGAGACAGGAATATCGGATATGACAGGAAGGATCTTCGATATCAAAGAATTTGCGGTCCATGACGGACCTGGACTGGTTACGACCGTCTTCTTGAAAGGCTGTCCTTTGCACTGCGCCTGGTGTCATAATCCGGAAGGACAGTCTTATGAGAAGGAACTGATGATAAGAGAGAAATCCTGCCATCACTGCGGCTTATGTTTCAAGCCCTGTACGCATCCGGAATGTCAGCCGTTTCATCGCTGTATCCATATCTGCCCCGACGATCTTATCCGTATCGCCGGAGAAGATCTGGAAGCGAAAGAACTGGCGCAGCGTATCCGGAAGAATAAAGATATCCTGGATGGCGTGACATTTTCCGGAGGAGAACCTTTGTTTCAGGCGGAATTCCTGCTGGAAACGATTTCTTATCTTGATGGATTGAAAATTGCGATCGAAACTTCAGGCTATGCGGAACCTGAAACCTTTCAAAGAGTCATAGATAAAACCGATCTGGTCTATTTCGATATCAAACTTGCGGAAGAAACCGGGCACATCCGTTATACAGGAGCATCCAATAATCTTATCCTGCAAAATCTGAACCTGTTGAAAGACAGCAAGAAGCCTTGCGTGATCCGTACGCCGCTGATTCCAGGCATCACCGATACGGAAAAGAATCTGCGGGAAATAAAAAGGCTGATCGAAGACCTGCCTCATGAACTGCTGCCATACAATGAGATGGCAGGCGTCAAATATGCGATGCTGGGAAGAAAATATCCGCTTAGCTTATGAATATCAGCGATTCATTGGAATCACAGTCAAAGTCAGTCCCAACGGTTTCATGATTTTCAACAATGTTTCGATACTGGGAGTCGTTTTATAGGATTCTATTCTGGCAATCGATGATTGCGGCATGCCACACAATGTTGCCAGTTCTCTTTGCGATATACCTAAATCGTTTCTTTGTTCAATGATCGAACCGATGATGGAAGCCATGCATTCGATGTTTTCCATTTCTTCTTTATTCGCATCATCTATATTTTTGACATACTTTTTATAGTCGTTCCAAGTTCTCATTGTTTTGCCTCCAAGCATCTTTCGAGATAATCACGTATTTCTGCTTTCGCTTTCTCAATTTCTCTTTTGGGAGTTTTCTGTGTTTTCTTCTTAAAATGATGCAGAAGAACGAACTTATTGTCCTTGTGATAGAAATACAGTACCCGGTTTTTTCCGGGTCTTAATTCCCAGATGTCATCTTCAATATGTTTTGTAACATTCGCAGGTAATCTTGTTCCTTTCCTCTGCAGCAGATCAATATAAAGCGAGATCTGATTAAACTGAATCCTGGCGTCTTTGCTGGTAAATGATTTCATACGCAGTTCTTCAAGAAAGTCCCATAATTCAGATTTGCCGTCTTTCGACTCGTAAAATTCGATAGTAAACATAAACCCTTTCTATCTGCTGTTATGATAGCATAATTGATATCAACATACAATGTGCTTTCCATATTTCAATCAAAGAATGAAACATGTATCTATTACATAATTCACCGAAACAAAGCAGATTCCTAAAAAACCAGTATCAATCGAAGGAAAAGAGATACATTGGTCTTGGAATATGGCGGTTTTTTTATCATTCCGATTTATGTTATAATAATAAACTGTACGAAGGAGGAACATGGCTGATTATAATATCAACTTGACAATACAGAATATCTGGTCCGTATTCCGGGTCGTGATCGATATTGCGATCATGTGGATCGTTTTCTATTATGCGATCAAAGTCATTCGTAACAATTCCCGGACGATCCAGATTTTCAAAGGCATCATTGCCGTGGTAGCAGTCAACGGTCTTGCGAAGCTCCTGGGTCTGTCTACCGTGACCTACTTTACCGACCTGTTCATCAACTGGGGCCTGCTGGCTTGCATCATCATATTCCAGCCGGAAATACGGGGACTCTTGGAAAAGATCGGCAAGACCAATGCGTTCTCCAGAATCTCTTCTTTGCTTTCCAATGAAAGAGAGAAACTGGTGGAAGAACTCTATGAAGCGACCGTGACTTTGTCGAAGAATAAAGTAGGCGCTTTGATCACCATCGAACAGTCCCAGTCGCTGCAGGATTACATCAAGACCGGTATCACGGTCAATGCCGAGGTGACCAAGGAACTTCTGTGTTCGATCTTTATGACGACCACGCCTTTGCATGACGGCGCAATCATCATTCAGGGTGACAAGGTTGCCTGTGCCAGCGCTTATTTCCCGCCGACCAATATCAATCTGTCTTCCCGTTATGGAGCGAGACACAGGGCAGCTTTGGGTATCGCGGAAGTATCGGACGCCTTGACGATCGTCGTATCGGAAGAGACCAGCGCGATTTCGATCGCGGAGAACGGACGTATTTTCTCGGTCGATGAGAAACAGCTGAAGGAATATCTGCGCCGTGTCATCTGCAACGATGTCACGCTGATTGAAAAGAATACGCGACGCAGAAGATCTTTGGTGAATGAAGAAGAAACAGGTTCCGATCTTTTTGAAACGGAAGACGATCAGAAGAAGGGCTTCTCTTTGTTCAGGAACCGGATGAATGAAGAAGAGGAAATAGGCAGTCTTGAACAGAATGTTCCAAGCATGAAGGTTCCGGTCAATAACAGAAGGAAATATGAAACGAATAGCGGAAGATCTTTTGATGAGGAGATTTTTATCGAAGATAATCTAAAGGAGAATGGCGATGGCTCAAAATAATCCTGAAGAAAAACTGGAACGGGCGAAGCAGATCGCTTTAAGAAACAACCGGGGACAGTATGAAACGGTGGAAGAGAACATCCTGAAGTTTTTCCGTTGGATCTCATCGCTGATCGACCGTCTGTTCTTTTCGACGAAATATCTTGGACTCTTTGCGCTGATCCTGGCCTGTCTGGCATATTTCGTAGCGACTTACGACAGTTCCAGCAATACATTGTCAAGCTCCAAAGTCCTTTCGAATGTGGCAATCAACGCCCGCTACAATTCCGAGACTTTTGAGTTATCCGGACTTCCATCGGCATGCGAGATCGTCATCACCGGCGATGCGGCCAACGTCAACAATGCCGCCAGCAAGAAGGGTTACTGCCAGGTGGATCTGGAGGGTTACACGGAAGGAACACATACCGTCAAGCTGAACGCGATGGGTTATGGCGACAATGTTTCGACCATCGTTTCCCCAAGCGAAGCGACGATCGTACTTAAGAAGAAGACAACCATTCAGTTTGATCTGTCTTATGACTATATCAACATGAATCAGATGGATTCCAGATACATTTTAAGCGAGCCGACATTTGCTCAAGGCACGAAGATCAATATCCGTGCTTCGCAGGATACTCTGAATTCGATCGCATTGGTAAAAGCCTTGATCGACGTATCCGGACAGACCGGCGATTTCGAGATCGAGGCTCCGCTGGTCGCTTACGACAGAAATGGTCAGGCAGTCAATGCGGAAATCGTTCCAAGCTCCGTTCTGGCTTCCGTCAAAGTATCTTCGCCTAGTATCGAGGTTCCGATCGTTCTGAATCCGATCGGCCAGGTTCCGGTAGGATTGGCGATCGATACGGCAACGATCATCGATTATCAGACGACCAGGATCTATGCGCCTGAGAACGTTCTGAACAGTATCAGAGAAGTGTATGTCAACTTCGATATGTCCTCCGTGACAGAGAATGTCGATAAAGACATCATGCTTCCGGTCGTTCTGCCTTCTGGCGTTTCCGCAAGCGATGTGACTGTCGTCAACGTGCAGGTGACACTGTCCACGGTATCCACCAGGACATTGGAAAAACTGCCTTTGAATGCCCATAACAACTATAACAATCTGGCGATTTCCGAAATCGGCTTCATGAATGTCGATGTGGAACTTTCCGGTTCAGAAAACAATATCCAGGCGGTGAATCCGGATGATATCGAAGTCTATTTCGAAATGCCGGAAGAACCGGGAGTCTATGAACTGCCGCTGCTGGTGACGATCGATGGTCATCCGTATGTGAATGTGGCTCTGGAACGTTCAATGGTAAATATTACTGTAGTGGAGGCGAACCAATAATGGGTAAGTATTTTGGAACAGATGGGATCCGCGGTGTCGCGCATGAGACGCTGACGGATGAGATCGCATATCGTGTTGCCCGCTATATCGGCAACTATTATAAGGGCGGCCGCATCGTGATCGGCATGGATACGCGTCAGTCTTCCAAGGATTTTGAGGCAGACTTAAGCAAGGGAATCAGTGAATCGGGCTGCGATGTCTATCTTTTGGGCTACTGTTCGACGCCTTGCCTGGCCTATACGACGATGAATGATGATTTTTCTTGCGGTGTCATGATTTCGGCTTCCCATAATCCTTATACGGATAATGGGATCAAGATCTTCGGAAATGACGGGTTCAAACTGAAGGAAGATATCGAACTTTTGATTGAAGACTATATCGACAATCCTGTAGAGCTGGAAGAAACGAAAGCAGGCAAGATCGTCGACCATCATGAAGCGATCAGGACGTATCAGAACTGGCTGTTAGAGAAGTATCCGTTGGATCTTAAAGGAATGAAACTCTGTGTCGACTTGTGCAACGGTTCCAACTGTTACACTGCCAAGGATGTCCTGGATCGTTTCCATGCGGATGTGACATATCTCAATGACACTCCGGATGGAACGAACATCAATAATCACTGCGGGTCGACTCATCTGGAAATGCTGCAGGAAGCCGTGAAAAACGGCGATTATGATATCGGATTCGCCTTCGATGGTGATGCCGACCGTGTACTGTTCGTAGATCATGACGGGGAAGTCGTCGATGGCGACAAGATCATGTATCTGTTCTCCAAGTATCTTAAAGAAAAAAGCATGCTGAATCATGACACGCTGGTGACCACTGTCATGTCCAATATCGGACTGTATAAAGCGTTAGAGAAACTGGACATCAAGTCGGATATTGTTCCGGTAGGCGATAAGAATGTCTGCGACAGTATGGTCCGCAACGGTTTCGTGGTAGGCGGAGAACAGTCCGGCCATATCATTTATTCCTATGACGTGTATTTCGGAGATGGATTAAAGACGGCACTGCTGGTGCTGCAGATCTTAAGCGATTACGGCTGTTCCATCAAGGAAGCGACTGCCGACATCAAGATCTATCCGCAGCTGCTGGTCAACGAAAAAGTGACCGACAAGAAGATCGTCCTGACCGATGACGTGATCATCAAAAAGATTCAGGAAATCGCAGACAAGCTCTCGGACAATGGGCGTATCCTGGTAAGGCCATCGGGTACGGAGCCGCTGATCCGGGTCATGGTCGAAGCGGAAAATGATGAGCTTTGTCACCAATACGTGTATGAAGTCATCGATCTGATCAAAGAGAGGGGTTATGCGTTATAGCCCCTTTTGTTTTATAATGAAGTCATGAAAAAGATAATCAACATCGTTGAAGATGAAAAAGATCTTAATGAACTGGTGAAATCATATCTGGAGAAAGAAGGATATCAGGTTTATTCGTATCTGAATTTCGAGGATGCCTATGCGCATATCGATGATTACTGCGATCTGTGGATCCTTGATATCATGCTGGATGACAGGTCGGGTTTCGATCTGATCGAGATCATCAAAGAGAAGAAAGCCGATACGCCTGTCGTTTTCATGTCGGCCAGGGATAAGGAATTTGACCGTATCATCGGTTTGGAAAAGGGTTCAGACGATTATATCACCAAACCGTTTTCCCCGAAGGAACTGGTCCTGCGTGTCAACAACATCATCCGCCGGGTATACAAGGAAGATGAACGGATCGAAATCAACGGCTATGAGATCGATGAAAACCAGCGTACCGTTTTCAAAGGCGAGGAACAGATCGAACTGACGACCAAAGAGTTCGACTTGCTGATGCTGTTTGTGAAAAACAGAGGAACCGCTTTCCTGCGTGAACAGATCTTGGAGAAAGTCTGGGATGAAAACTATTACGGATCCGATCGTGTCGTCGACGATACGCTGCGTCGGCTCAGAAAAAAACTTCCGGATATGAATATCCAGACGATCTACGGATTTGGCTACAGACTCGGATGAAAAGACTTCGTATCTGGCTCAGCAATTTTACGCTGATCCAGCAGTTTTTAACGATCGTTTTCATTACCTTTACGGTACTGCTGTTTTTTATATTCACTTATCTCAACCGGAATATCGACACGTTTACCGATACTCAGATGTATGTCTATATCCATCGTTCACAGAACGAGTATCTGGAAACCAGAGCGAATCTGAATGAATCGAACGTGGTTCATTTCGTCTACAATCAGGTTTCAGGACGTTATCTCAACAACGTTCCCGAGGAATACGAAGAGATCCTGGATCATATCAATACCGATCCGGGAGAGAATATCATCGACAGCAAGTATATCGCAGACAATACGGCAATCGTCTATTCCATCGTCAGTTTTGATGAAGACTACCGTCTGATCTCGATCATCCGCAACAACTTCCGTGACGAGTTTCGAAGCGCTCTTTTGAGCGGCGTCATCAATATGACCTTCTACGTGGTCGGAGGACTGATCATGCTGATCCTGCTGTGGGTCATGTCTCTGATCCGGCCGTTGGATCTGATCATCAACTATATCGACAAGATCAGAAGAGGCGAGAAAGCGACGCTCACGGTCAACCGATACGACGAGATCGGTGAAGTGGCGGAAGCCCTGGTGAACATGAATGACCAGCTGGAGCAGCAGCAGCACATCCGCGACGAGATGATACAGAACATTTCCCACGACCTGAAGACGCCGATCGCAACCATCAAGTCTTATTCCGAATCGATCAAGGACGGCATCTATCCATACGATACGCTGGAAAAAAGCGTCGATGTCATCATCGAAAATGCCGATCGTCTGGAGAATAAAGTCTATTCCCTGATCACCTACAACAAGATGGGTTATCTAGTGGATAACGGGAATAATTATCTGAACCTGCATATGGAACCGATCATTCATAAGGCGATCCTGGACTGCGAAGTCTTAAGAAACGATATCAAGATCAAGACCGACATCGATCCCGATGTCTATTTCCATGGCGAAGAGGAACCGTGGCGGGTCGTCATCGAGAATCTTCTGGATAATGCCTTACGTTATGCCCGTTCCCTGATCCGCATCACTTTGAGCGATAATCTTCTGGAAGTGTACAACGATGGCCCTGCCATTGAAAAAGACCGGCTGGATAAGCTGTTTAAGCCTTATGAGAAGGGAAATAAAGGAAAATTCGGATTGGGTCTTTCCATTATCAAAAAGGTTACGGAAACCTATGGCTATACCGTAACGGGCGAAAACATGAACGAAGGCGTGGTCTTCCGCATTTATGCCAACAAGAAGATGAAGAAACTGCCACGGAAAAGAAATGATAAAAAGAGTATAATTGAAACATGAGCACTGTTGTGATCGATGATATCGAACTCTATTACGAGAAATATGGAAACAAAGGCAAGAAGGTGATCCTGCTTCATGGCTGGGGTACTTCGAGCGAGCTGATGGCTTTTATCGGAGAATCGCTGAAGAAGCATTTTATCGTATACAATATCGATTTTCCGGGTTTCGGTCAGTCATCGGAACCTCCTGTCGCCTGGAATACCGAAGACTATGCCAGTTTTTTGTATGATTTCTGTCAGAAACAGAAGATCGAAGAGCCGATCATCATTGCGCACTCTTTTGGCTGCCGGGTCGCTTTCAGATATGCCCATAAGCATCCCGTGCGCAAAATGGTTCTGACCGGAGCGGCAGGGATAAGAGATAAGCGTGATTTGTCTTACTACATTAAAGTGTACGGTTATAAACTGGGTAAGAAGATCCTCAGTATCAAACCGTTGCGGAAGTATCGGGATCTTCTGCAGAAGAACGCGGGCAGCGAGGATTACCGCAACAGCAGCGGCGTGATGCGTGAAACGTTCGTTAGAGTGGTCAATGAGGATGTGAAAGAAATCCTGCCTGAAATCGATGTCGAAACTCTGCTGGTATTCGGAGAAAACGATGATGCCACGCCTTTATGGCAGGGAAAGCAGATGGAACAGCTGATGCCGGATGCGACACTGATCATTTTCGAAAACGACGATCACTATGCCTATATCCATCAGGCGCAGCGTTTCAATCTCGTGCTGGATGCTTTCTTAAGGAGCGAATATGAGAAGTAATATTTTTATTATCCTTTTATATCTGGCTGTTTTCGGTTCATTCGCTTTCGTATACATGAAACATGCTTTGCAGATGTTCCAGCAGAATCATTATGAACTGTACCGTTATTCCAAATGGCTGTTCAATAAGAATAATATCAGGTTATCCGTTACGTTCATCTATATCATCATCGTGCTGCTGATCGGTACGTTATTCAGAAAGAACGGATCGCTGCTTTGCCTGCTTGTTACGGTGTGTTTCGCTATTTATCTTTTATATGCGGAAACAAAGAAAACATATATCAAGGATCTTGTAGTAACTGCCAGAGTCAAGCGACAGATCGTGGTCCTGGGCTTGCTGATGATCGCCTATATCGCATTGGCAATGCATTTCATGAAAGAAGATCTTTTAGGCATTTCCGTGATTGCGCTGTCTTATCTTCTGATCTATCCGATGGCTTTATTGACGATGCCGATGGAATATCTGATCAAGAAACATTACGAGAATGAAGCCAGAGCGATTTTAAACAGCCAGGATGATCTTTTGAAGATCGGCATTACCGGCTCGTATGGCAAGACTTCAACGAAGAATATCATCAACGATATCATCTCCTATGACCGCTATACGCTGATGACTCCCGCTTCCTACAATACACCGATGGGCATCACCAGAACGATCAGGGAAGAACTGAAACCGATCCATGAGATCTTCCTTTGCGAGATGGGTGCGGACAAGGTAGGGGATATCAGCTATCTGATGGATTTCGTGAAACCGCAGTATGGCATCGTCACCTCGATCGGCAAGCAGCATCTCAATACGTTCCATGATCTGGAGAATATCATCTATGAGAAGATGCAGGAAGTCGAACTGCTTCCGCCGGATGGAATCGCCTTCCTGAATGCCGATAACGAATATATCCGCAGTTACAAGATCAGAAACAGATGCAAAGTAATCACAGTCGCAACAGCCGATATCGAAGCGGACTATGTTGCCAAAGACCTTCGTTATACAAAGGATGGCAGTACATTTACGGTGAAGATCAACAATCATAACTACAAGTTCACAACATCGTTATTAGGGAAGCACAATATCACGAATATCCTTCTAGGTATCGCTGTCGCGATCGAACTGGGAATGGATCTTCGTACGATACAGCAGCGCGTACGGAATGTGCGGCAGGTCGAGCATCGTCTGCAGATAAAGAAGATCAGCAATCTCACGTTCATCGATGACGCCTTCAACGCAAACCCGGAAGGCTCAAAGAATGCCTTGGATGTCTTATCCATGATGCCGGGAAAACGCGTGATCGTGACTCCGGGCATGATCGATCTGGGTACGATACAGTACGATGCCAATAAAGAATTCGGAAAATATATGCCTGGCAAGGCGGATGAAGTCATTCTTGTCGGCGAGAAACAGACGGAACCGATCTATGCCGGTCTGAAAGAAGCCGCGTTCGACCTTGCGCATGTCCATGTCTTCAAGACAGTCAATGAAGCTTTGACTTACGTATATAAGAATTTCAGCAGCGCAGATACGATCTTGCTGGAAAACGATCTGCCTGATGCGTTTAATGTATAGGAGCATGTCTATGAAAAAAAGAGTAGCAGTATTTTTTGGGGGAAAATCCACAGAGCATGAGATCAGCTGCATCAGCGCGAACCAGGTCATTCATGCGTTGGACGGTGAAAAATATGAAGTGTTGCCGATCTATATCTCCAAGGACAACGAGTTCTATACCGGAGAGGCTTTGATCGATCTGAAGAACTATTCTTCGATCGTCAAGGATCCGGGCAAGACGTTAGACAAAGTCGTCCTCTATAAAGACGGCAATACCGTAAAAGTACGCAACGTGAATGGCCTGATCAGGAAGGAACAGATCATCGATATCGCGTTCCCTGTCGTTCATGGAACCAATGTCGAAGATGGCTCCCTTGCCGGTTTTTTGGAGTTCCTGGATATTCCATATACTTCCTGCGATGTCCTGGGCGGAGCGATCGGTCAGGATAAGGCGGTTATGAAAGATGTCTTCAAGGCGGAAGGGATCCCGATGGTCGATCATTTTGTCATCTACAGCAAAGATTTCGCTGAAGATCCGAAAGCTGCCTTGGCCGAAGCGAAAAAGATCGGCTTCCCACTGATTGCCAAACCGGCTAATCTCGGAAGTTCGATCGGTATCGAAATCATCAGGACCCAGAAAGAATTCATGGATAAGATCAATGAATGTCTCAAGTATGATTTCAAGGTCGTTGTAGAGAGGATGATCAAGGATCTGAAAGAAGTCAATATTTCCGTGATCGGTACGCAGGAAGATTGCAAGGTATCGGTCATCGAAGAAGTGACGAATGGGACTCTGACTTTCGATAAGAAATACAATCCGAACGGTTCCAAGGGAAGCAAGAAACTGAAGGCTCCTGCTTCAAAAGGAGCGTCAAAGGGCATGGCTTCCACGATTCGGAAAGTTCCTGCCGATCTTCCAAAGAAGCAGCAGAAAACCATCGAAGAAGTCGCTGCCAAAGTCTTCAAGATCCTCAACTGCCACGGCTGTGTCCGTATCGATTTCATGATCGATAATGCGACAGACAAGGTCTACTGCAACGAGATCAATACGATCCCTGGTTCTTTGGCGTTCTATCTCTGGAAAGAGAACGGATTGTCTTTCGATCAGGAATGCGACTTGCTGATCGAGAATGCTTTGAAGCGTTATACGTTAAGGTCTCATAAGACCTGGTCGTTTGATACGAATATCTTGGATGGTTATGCAAAACACGATTAGAAAAGTCATCATTATCGTTATGATCCTGTTGTTTGTGGCAATCTCGGTATTGTCGCTGGCGGTGTAGGTATGAAAAGAGTACTGATATTATTGCTGCTGCTTGGTTTATGTGCCTGCAAAAAGGAAACAGTAGAGGACAAACTGCGCATTTTAGGATATACGGAAGAAGCGATCCGGGTGATCTGTTCCTTGCCGGAAACACAGCAGAAGCAGTTTATCGAAACTTATGACGAACATTATTCGGAACTTCTGGTATCTCCTTATTTCGAAGTGGATCATCTTGAGGAGTATCTGCGCTACTATGGAACGCTTTCCAATGATAAAATGATGGAGATGGTCAATCAGGGTCTGTTGGATGAAAATACGATCTTTCGCATGAAAGAGATCTATGAGAGCGATTATTATATCCCTGCTTATGAAGAGCTGTATCTGCAGTATCTGGATCAGTATCCTTCCGTGCGTCAGATGATGGAAGTCGTCAATACGGGTACGTATAAGCCGTTCTTTACAGAGATCAAAGAAACCGATATGTCGAAGGGCTATCTGATCCTGGTGAACAAGTATTATACGCTGGCTGCGGATTATGAGCCGGAGGATCTGGTTGGCGTCGAGAGCGAATACGGCAAGGGTTATCTCAGAGAAGAAGCATATGCTGCATTCAAGCTGTTGCATGATGACGCTTATAAACTGGGTTATAATATAAGAGTCGTATCGCCTTACCGTTCCTATGACTATCAGGTTGCCGTCTATGACAAGTATCTGCAGAGAGATCCCCAGGAGGTAGTCGACAGCTATTCCGCCAGACCGGGTCTTTCCGAGCATCAGACGGGCCTGTGTGCCGATGTCTGTATCCCTGGCATCTACATCGATGATTTCGGCCAGTATCCGGCATCCGATTGGCTGGCAGAGAACGCCCATAAGTACGGCTTCATCATCCGATTTCCGCAAAACAAAGAAGAAATTACCGGCTATATCTGGGAAGCCTGGCATATCCGTTATGTAGGAGTGGAAGTCGCGACCGATATTTATGAAAGAGGCATCACTTTTGATGAATACTATGCGTGTTTTATAGAGGATCATGAATAACAAGAACCCTAATAAATTTACAGTCATTGTCATCGTTCTTCTGGTATTATCCCTGGCGGGTTCCTGGGTATATTTTCTTAAGGACAAAATCAGGCCATCCGATCCCGAAACCGATACGCCAATCGATGTCGAACCGACGATCGATCCTGAAATCGAACGCCTGAGAGGCATCTGGCAGGAGAATAAGCAGATCAATGAGGATTATGTCGGAGAACTGTTCTTTGATTCCGGACTGATCAGTGAATCGGTCGTACAGGCGAAAGACGTCTATAAGCCGAATGGAGAACTGTATCAGTTCTATACGCAAGGCGGTTCCCTGGTGAAAGATCCGACCGGATATACCGGAAACGATGTCTACATCTGGACCTACTGGAAAACCGGAGAATATGACTACAATGACCATGGCGGTTCCGTTTTCATGGATTACCGCAATGAACTGGATGACGAGAATCTGATTATTTATGGCCATCATTTCTCGGTCTGGAACGATGAAGAAAGAATCAAGGCGTTTACGCCGTTGGAGAAGCTTCTGGAAGCGGAGAACTACGAAGAAAACCGTTTTGTGACTCTGGTTCTGGAAAAGGAGATCCGCAGATATGTCGTAGCTGTCGTCTATGAATTCGATGCGACTCCCGAAAGCCCGCATTACAATGACTGCCAATACTGGCGTACGGAATACAATTACGATGATTATCTGGGCTATTACGATGAAAAGTATTACCAGAATTATATCAATGCGATCACTTCGCTTCAGCTGTATTCGACCGGAGCGCGGCTGACGACCTCGGATAAGACCTTGACGCTGCAGACATGCATCTCGGGTCATACGGGGGAACTCTTCGAGATCCTGGTGCTGAAGCAGATCGAGGTCATTCCTTTCGAAGGCTGAAAAGCCTTTTTTGTTGTAGAATTGAAATGTGATAGGTATCAGGCGTTTTTTACTTGCGGTTGTCTGTCTGACTTATGTCATAAGTCCTTTTCGTATCCATGCGGAAACGGACCATTTTCAGGTGACTGATCAGGAAACGATTCTGCTGGAAAGCGAGAAGTATGACGAGGCATATCGTTTTTATGTCGAACATCTGGAAGACTATACGAATCTGCTTCTGAAGCAGAACGGGAAGATCCTGCAGATGGAATATGGGATCGTAGAGTTTCATAGCGATAAAGCCTGTACGATCAATACCGTCTATCATTCAACGATACGGGATCAGGAAGATTATCTGAATGCCTGCTACGGAGCGGATGCAGCCTATCTCTACAGTTCCAAAGATGGAAAGAAAGTCTATTTCAAGCTCTCCGGAGATACGGGCTATGTGGATATCGATGATGTGACTCTGCATCCGTACGAGTCTCTCAAAACGAAACCCAGCTATTACCATTACGAAAACGGTTCGTTGGTTCACAATGTCAGAACGGAAACAGACAGCGGTTTTATCGCATATGCCATAGAACTGCATGATAAGATTTCGCTTCCGGAAGGCGATTATTTCAGTTACGACGGCCATCATTTCTATGACGATTTCTATCTGATGAGCGATGATTATCGCAATGAGGCCTATGAAAACGCAGTCAACGAAGAACCGTACTACAACTACTATCAGTATCTTCCATACCGTTCCTACAGCGTTTATACAACAGAAGAACTGAATCATTACTTTTATGAAATACTCGGTCTGGATCAGCGCCTGGATCATTACCTCGATTGGAATCAGGATGGAGCAAACGACGAAGTGAACCGTTCCCAGCTTGTGGGTACGGAAGGGGATTTCATTACGTGCCAGTATCTTTATGGAACAAACGGCATGTTGCTGCTGTCATCGGCGATCAATGAATCTTCTTATGGAAAATCTCTGAAATCTTATGCGAAGAATAATCTTTATCTGTCCGCCGCTTATGACAAGGAAGAAGAAGCGGAAGCGGATCGCTATGCTTCAGTTTCCGATTCCATCCGCTCTTTCAGCAAGTATCTGATTTCCGGCCGTTTTGCGGACCATCTGCGCAAGGACTACAGCGGCACTTACTTAGGAAACAAACTGGGCGGGATCAATGTGAATTATTCCCTGGATCCGTACTATGGCGAAAAGATCGCTGCGACTTACGATAAACTGGACCAGGCTTTCGGAAACCGCGATAGAAACCGTTATGCGTTGGGACTGATCATCGATGCGCCTAAGGCAAACTTCTATTCCGATGCGCAGCTGAATGTCTTGAAATACCGCCTGAAAGAGGTCCATGAATCATCTTTCATTATTCTTGAAGAAACGGAAGAATCATACAAGATCCGTATCGACAGCAGTTATTCTTTCGAATATCTCTATGATCCCGGGAAGTCTGTCGCTTATGTCGCAAAAGATCTTTTTACGATCATTCTCAATCCCGATAAGATCCAGGAAGAGAGTTTTGAAACGAAACATTATGATTTCAACGGGGGCGCTTATCATGGCTATCATTCCCTGGAACTGAAAGCCAAAGAGGATCTGTCTGTCGTTCCTGTCAAGGATGGCTGTGAATTTACAGGTTACGATGAGAATGGATTGGCTCAGTACAGAGAGATCAGAGACATCGCTCTGGCAGGAACATTCCAAAAGATGTCGTTTCATGAACCGATCGATCTGAGAGGCGTTTCTCTGGCCGTCTATTATGCCGATGACGGATATGCCGAAATCCCTCTTTGCAGCGATATGATCGATGGTTATGATCCCGATACGGAAGGTTCGCAGGAGATCATGATCCGTTACTGCGGTCTTAAAATGAACGCCAGAATCGAAGTCTCTTCCCAAAAGGAAACGACCGATAGAAAGATCCGCGAAGCTCTAGAGAAAGAAGATTATGCCTACATCAAAGGAAACATTCTTAAATCTTCTTATCCTTTCTCTTTCAACGAGATCCGCAAGATCGATCATAAGTTGAAAGAAACATCCGATCGCAATTACGTAATCAACGATTATGGCGTAGAACTGGATCTTGGCATTTCGGGTCTTGACTTGTCTTTGCCTGATCTGGATACGTTCATCTATGTGAATGATACGTACTATGTGGATGCCGATAAGATAAAAACGACAGACGAAGAAAAAATCGTACGCTTTGCTTCGGGATATGGATTCGCGCCGGTACTGGGTATCGATCTTTCGTTCCGTTTCAATTATGAAGACATCGAACTGCAAGGTCCTGCGATCGTGCAGCTTGCGATCAATGAGAAAAAAGATGGCTATATCTATGCGGTCTATCATCTGGATACGGATGGGGATATCGTCAAATGCCGGACATTGCAGACAAAGGATACGGTCATCTTCATGATCAATGAAATAGGGGCATATGAGATACTGGAAATGCCCGGAATCAACGATTATGCATTGTCAGATGTGAGAGAAGAACTGACGAAAGACAATATGGGTTTCGATAACCATAAGATCAATATCGGATTATTGCTGACGATAAGCTTTGCACTGGTGGGAATCGGTGGGATCCTTATTTTTAACATTTTCAACAATATGAGGAAACGGATGTGGAAAGACTTCAGAAAATCATTGCAGACAGCGGAATCTGTTCCAGAAGAAAAGCAGAAGAACTGATACGGCAGGGGAAGGTCACCGTCAATGGAAAGACGGTCACCGAACTGGGATATAAGGCGGATGCCGATGATGAGATCCGGGTCGATAGCCAACCGTTGAATCGCGAAGAAAAAGTCGTCTTTCTTTTGCATAAACCGAAAAATGTCATTTCTTCCGTAGCGGATGATCGGGGCCGCAGGACTGTCCTGGATCTGGTCGATACTCCTTATCGTCTGTATCCGGTGGGACGTCTGGATTATGGAAGTTCCGGACTCTTGCTGTTAACCAATGACGGAGAACTGATGCAGGAGATCATCCATCCCCGTTATGAGATCGACAAGACTTACCATGTCGTCATCAACGGTCTCATCAGCGAAGAGGAGATACAGAAACTTGAAACAGGTGTCATGATCGATGGCAGGATGACTGCCCCTTGCACAGTGAAATTGCTTCGTCAGAATGAGAATAAAAAAAGCTCCCAACTGGAGATGGTTATTCATGAAGGAAGAAACAGGCAGATCCGCAAGATGATGGAGAACATCGGCTATGAAGTCACGAAGCTGCATCGCACCAGAGAAGCCTGTATTGAACTGGGCGATCTCAAGGCAGGGGAGTACCGTCAGCTGAAACCCCATGAGATCAAGAAACTGAAAGCATATCTAAATCGCCGTGATCGTTAAGTCCTTATCGTCGTAAGGATCGATATAGATCGTTTTGTGATTCCTGTAGGAAACGAAACCGGGGCGTGCGTCTTTGATTTTTTTTACGTTGCGTATTTCACAGTAATCGACCGGAACGGAAGAGGAATAGCGTCCCTGGGAATAGTAAGCAGCCACATTGGCGCAGATACGGATGATCTTTTCATTCAGCTGATTGGAATCTACGACCAGATGGCAGCCATGGAAACCTTTCGCATGGAACCAGGTATAATCGTTTTTCGCATACTCAAAGGTCAGATAGCTGTTTTGAAGATTATTCTTGCCGAAGGTTACGGTATAGCCGTCCACAGTAAAGCGGTAAAGACTGATCTTCTTTTTGTTCTGTTTCTTATTGCTTCTGTTTTTTAAATAACCGTAACGAGTCAGTTCATCTTTAATATCCAAGGCATCCGTGTAATCGGCGATCGACAGCTGTTCATTCAAGGCTTTGAGATAAGTCAGTTCCTCCTGGGCGATCGCGATCTGTTCCTCGATGTAGACCTTGCCTTTGCGTTTCTTCTGATAGGCATTGTAGTACTTGTTTGCGTTGGCTTTGACGGAGAGTTTCGGATCCAGCGGGATGGTCTTCGTCTGCCCTTCGTATCCGCAGATCTCCAGCTCTTTCAAGCCCTTCTGATCGAGATTCTCATACTGATAAAGCAGATCTCCATTCTCTTTATCATTCTCCAGATGCAAAGCATCTTCCAAGGAATCATTGAGTTTTGCGATCTTATTGTCATAATGTCTGATCTGTCGCTTGACGACTTTAAAAAGATCGTCTGAAATATTCCTGATTCGTTCCGTTTCGTCATTGCGATAATAAACCTCATCGAAACCCTGCTGTATCGGCCATTGTTCATATGGAAGTTCCAGATGTGTCAGAGGGATGATGTGGTACTCGTAGGAATCGTTGATTTTTGTCAGATATAAAGAATCGGATCCTTCGATTTCCTTGATGATTTCTGGATAGGTCCGATCCTTCATTCGGTAGCGCACTTCTTTTTCCAGAGTCTTGGAAAAACCCTGCAGCTGCGCAACCAGGGAAGTATCCATATCCGGCTGATACGAAGAGAACGGATCATTCTTGTGCTGATCGTCCGGCAGCGTGAACCTGGCTCCGGGCAATATGGTCCTTCTGGTGTTTTCGTATGGCGGGATCTTTTTTAGGGCATCGATGATCTTGCTGTTTTCATCGACCAGAACCAGATTCGCATACTTGCCCATCAGTTCGATGGACAGGATATATTCTTTCTCATCGTAAAGCTCATCTCTGGCCCGTACATGCATCAGAAAAAAACGGTCATAATTGATCTGATCGATCTGATAGATGAAACCGTTGATCAGATATTTCCTTAGAACCATGACAAAAGTAGATGGATCATTGAATGTCGCATATTTACGATCCGAGAGACAGAGATGGTTGTAGTTGGAATGGAACGACATCACCAGATTCGTACGCACGCCATTGGCATGCACATTGAAAATGATCTCGGTCTTGCTGGATTCCGCGATCCGGTTGATACGGATCGGCAGATATTTGTCGAGGTCTTTTTTTACTTTGTTCAGTACGATTCCATCCAAAGCCATATCAATATTATAAAACGAAAGGAAAAGAAATAAATACTCGCTGCAGTCCTGCAGGAGAAGGTATATAATGTAGTTAGCAATATGAAACTGAATGAACTGGATATCGGCCAGAGCGGCCGAATACTGAAAGTAGGCGGTACGGGAGCGCTCCGTCAGCATTTTCTGGACATGGGCCTGATCCCGGGCATTTTGATCACACCGGTAAAGTATGCGCCTTTGGGGGATCCGATCGAATATACGATCAATGGCTATGAACTGACATTAAGAAAGGACGATGCCAAAGAGATCGATGTGGAGATCGCAGATCCTACAAAACGGGAAGACGAACGTCTGGATGTCGATATCGATCACCCGGGATATGGCGAATCGGGGATCTACCATGCCAGACAGCCGGAACATAATGAACCTTTGCAGGGAAAGATGACGTTTGCTCTGGCAGGAAACCAAAACAGCGGGAAAACGACTTTGTTTAATCAACTGACCGGTTCCAATCAGCATGTGGGTAATTTCCCCGGAGTGACGGTGGAACAGAAGACGGGTACGATCAAGGGGCATCTGGATTGCGAAGTGATCGATCTGCCTGGCATCTATTCCTTATCTCCTTATTCGGAAGAAGAGATGGTTTCCCGCAAATATATCCTTGAAAACAAACCGACCGCCATCATCAATATCGTGGATGCGACCAATATCGAACGCAATCTGTATCTGACCATGCAGCTGATGGAACTGGATATTCCGATGGTTCTGGCTTTGAATATGATGGATGAACTGCAGGAGAACCATGGAGCGATCCTGGTGAATAAGATGGAAGAGATCCTGCAGATTCCGGTGGTGCCGATTTCAGCGATGAAGAACGAGGGCGTTGCGGAACTGGTGGATCATGCGATCCATGTGGCAAGATATCAGGAAAAGCCTGTTCCAAGGGATTTCTGCGACAAGAATGACCATAACGGCGCATTGCATCGCTGTCTGCACAGTATCATGCATATGATCGAAGATCATTGCATAGAGTATGAAATACCATTAAGATTCGCTGCCAGCAAGATCGTGGAGAACGATGAGCACATCATCCGTTCTTTGCATATCCATGACAAAGAAAAAGCGGCAATCGATAATATCATCGAACAGATGGAGAATGAACGTCAGCTGGACCGTTCGGCAGCGATCGCGGATATGCGCTATCTGTTTATCGAACGTTTATGCAGACAGACGGTGGTCAAACCACGCGTCAGCAAGCAGCGTTTGCGCAGCGAAAGGATCGACAGCATCCTGACCGGCAGATATACGGCGATCCCGGTATTTGTCCTGGTGATGCTGGGGATCTTCTATCTGACTTTCAATGTGATCGGCGCTTATTTCCAGGGCCTTTTGGAAGGGCTGATCGGTATGATTCAGACTTATGTTGCAGGTCTGCTGGAGAATATGGCGATCGCGGAATCGATCAAGTCGCTGATCATCGATGGCATCTTCAATGGTGTAGGCAGCGTGCTGAGTTTTGTGCCGATCATCGTGATCCTGTTCTTTTTCCTGTCTTTGCTGGAAGACAGCGGCTATATGACGAGGATCGCTTTCGTGATGGATAAACTTTTAAGAAAGATCGGATTATCGGGAAGAAGCATCGTACCGATGCTGATGGGCTTCGGATGCAGCGTGCCTGCCATCATGGCGACCAGGACGCTTCCTTCCAGACGCGACCGTTATCTTACGATGATGCTGGTTCCGTTCATGAGCTGTTCCGCAAAGATGCCGATCTATGCCTTCTTCACGGATCTCTTTTTCCCGAAGCAGGCATGGCTGATTACGGTTTCTTTGTATTTTATCGGTATCATTACCGCGATCATCGTTTCTTTGATCGCCAAAAAGACGATCTACAAAGGGGAAGCTGTGCCATTTGTAATGGAAATGCCGAACTACCGCATTCCTACGGCACAGAACGTTTTAAGACTGATGTGGGAAAAAGCCAAAGACTTCCTGCAGAGGGCGTTTACGGTCATCTTTATCGGAACGGTCGTCATCTGGATTCTGGAACACTTCAATTTCCGTCTGCAGCTGGTTTCCGACCCCGGCATGAGCATGCTGGCGATGGTAGCGGATCTGATCACGCCGGTCTTCAAGCCATTGGGTTTTGCCGACTGGAGGATCTCGACCGCACTATTGTCCGGTTTCCTGGCAAAAGAAAGCGTGGTATCCACCTTGTCCGTTCTCTACGGATCGACCGAAGCTTTGTTCCAGGCACATTTGACCGCTGACGTCTTTGCCCTGCTGGTATTCTGTTTATTGTATACGCCATGCATCGCAGCCGTCGCCGCTTTCAAGCAGGAACAGGGATCCGGCGGAGCCATCCGGATGGTTCTTTTCCAGTGTTTTACCGCCTGGATCGTCGCTTTTATAATTCGTAATATTTTACTTGTTTTCATATAAATATACTGTTATAATAATCAAGCGAATAGAAAAAACTATTCCTTGTCTAGCAATAGACCGTAAGTCCAGAAGGAGGTTAAAATGAAACAATACGAGACAATGTATATCATCAAGTCTACGGTTGACGATGCTGCCAGAGCTGCTCTGATCGAAGAAATGCATGGCATTATTCCTGCCCATGGCGGAAGCATCGACAACGTTGATGATTGGGGTATGAGAGAGTTCGCTTATGAGATCGATCATATGACCAAAGGTTACTACGTCGTAGTGACTTATACTGTCGACAATGATGGTTTGAAGGAATTCGATCGTCTGATGCGTCTGAATGGCGATATCGTCAGAATGATGACCATCTGTCAGGATGAAAAAAAAGGTAACAAATAATGATCAATGTGAATCATGTCGTCTTAGTCGGTCGTCTGACGAAGGATATCGAACTGCGTAAGACCAACAGCAATGTTTCGACTTGCAGCTTTACGGTTGCCGTCGACAAGCGTTTCGCTTCGCAGCAAGCCGGTGGTCAGACTGCTGATTTCATCAATTGTGTCGCTTGGAGACAGTCGGCGGAATTCCTGGCCAACTATGCGACTAAGGGCACGATCGTGTCAGTCGAAGGCAGGATACAGACGAGAAATTATGAAGGACAGAACGGACGTGTCTATGTGACGGAAGTCGTCGCGGACAATGTCCAGATCATCAGCAATCGTAACAGTGCTCCTAACGAGAATACCTACGTTCAGAACAATAACCAGACGTTCACGCCTAGCGCAGAACCGGCCTATTCTTCCAATGAGCAGGATGACTACAATGAGATGGAATCCTTCGATCTGTCCAATATTTCCAGCGATGATCTGCCGTTTTATTGAGATTTAGAAAGGAACATTCATGGCATACAGAAAACAGAGAGTGGGATACAAGAAAGTCTGTTATTTCACGAAAAACAAGATCGAATATATCGATTATAAAGACATCGAATTACTGAAGAAATTCATTTCGCCGAATGGCAAGATCACTCCGCGCAGAGTGACCGGTACGAGCTCCAAATATCAGAGAATGCTGGCAACAGCAATCAAGAGAGCCCGCCAGATGGCTTTACTGCCGTATATCGCAGATTAATTGAATAGACTCCACAGTGTGGAGTTTTTATTTTATAATAGTTTTATATGAATCATTATAATAAGACAAAGAAACTGACCCAAGGCGCGATGATGCTGGCGATCGTAGGAGCCATGATCCTGATCGATCGGATGATCGCCTATATGTTTACCGAACTGATCGTTCTGCTGATGCCGGTGGTCATCATCATGTACAGCACGATGCATTCTCTGAAGGATGGCGTTTTGCTGTCTGTCGGAATGATGATCATCAGTTTCATTCTTGGCAGTCTGAACTATACGTATCTGATCTATGTTCCGGTTTCGATCGTGACAGCGCTGATTTATTCTTATGGCATACGACGCAATTTCGATAAGCGGACTCTGCTGTTCATGGGGATCGCGACGTATGTGGTAGGGGAACTGATCGCGACTTTCACGATCTATCCTTTGTTGGGCATCCCTTTGGCGCAGCAGCTGGAAGAATACAAAGTCGCTTTCAATGAGATGAGTTCCTTTGCAGGAATGAACTATGGCGAAGTCCTGGCCGCCGCCGGCCTTGATCTGTCGAACCTGCTGTTTCTGATTTATATCGTTTCCACGATCATGATGGGGGCGATGGAAGGCTTGCTGATCCATCTTTTGAGTGTCTTCCTTCTGAAGCGCTTCAAGATCCGGGATCTGGGCAATACCAGTCTCTGGGATATCAGACCGAATCCCATACTGGCTTATCTGGCGATGCTGGGTCTGTTTTTACTGTATTTCATCAAATATCTGCAACCGGATAGTTTCCTGTATAATGCAGCCATCATTCTGTCGATCCTTTCGGCGGTCGTACTGATGTATTATGGCTATCTCTTTGTGATGCTCTTCGGAGTGGTCGTATTGCACAAGAATATCGGTACTTTCTTTATCCTGCTGTCCTTCTTCGTTCCGTTCCTTCTGATGATGCTGATCGTCTTTGGCTTCCTCTATGGATCCGGACCTCTCAGAAACTATCTGGAACTGAAGCTGCATCAGCAGCAAACGCAAGCAAAATGAAAAAACGTACTTTTATTCCGACATTGTCTCTGATTACAGCGATCGCAGTGATCGTGTTTCTGGTATTATTGCGCTTTGTTTTTAATCAGAACATCAATCTGGCTCTGATCGTAGCGATGGTCTTTACCATTGTTTTGCTGCTGATCTTCTTTTCTTTGGATTCGATGCGTATCGAAACCAATAAAGAGATCGAGGATAACCTGAACAACGTCTATCGGGAGATCCTGAACAATGGCGAGATGGGCATCATGATGTATGACAACAACTATGAGATCACGTATCTGTCGCAGTTCTTTGCGGATCGTGGATGGAATCATTTCGGCGAGAAGGTATTGAACTGGCTGCCGGAGCTGCAGGATATGCTGAACAACGAAGCGAATACGGAAACGATCACGATCAATGAAGAAACCTTTCTGGTTCGTAAGATCGATAAGACCAATACGCTGACTTTCAAGAATATCACCAAGGAATACAATCTCGATAAGAAACTAAGCAATGAAGCACTGGTTATCGGAATGTTGAGTTATGACAACTATGACGAGATGTCGATGTCCGAGGATGATCTGTCTTATATCAACACCAACATCAAGATCGCGGTCAGCGATTATTTCAAGAACTTCAATGTCATCTATAAGACGTTGAAGAACAACAGAGTCTTGCTGCTGCTGAATGAAACGATCTTCAATGATTTGCTGAATGACAGGTTTTCTGTTCTGAATACGGTCAGGAAAGTATCCAAGGATGCCAATCTGGGAGTCACTCTGTCGATGGCGTTTGCCAAAGGTTCGGACAACCTGATCGAACTTGACGAATCTGCCAGGAACCTACTGGATCTGGCACAGACCAGAGGCGGAGACCAGGTCGTAGTGCGTAAGATGGGCGATGACGCGACGTTCTACGGAGGCACGACGGAAGCCCGTGAGCAGCAAAGCAAGACGAAGGTCCGTATCACGGCGAATACGATCAAGGATCTGATCGAACGTTCCAGAGAGGTCATTATCGTGGGCCACAGGGATATGGATGCGGACTGTGTCGCTGCTGCTTTGAATATGTCGAATATTGCGATGAGCCTGAATAAGCCTGCGTATATCGTCAGCCGCAGCGGCGGGATCGAATCGATGATCAGCGACGTATTGCGGAAATACCGGAACGTCTTGGAGTCGAAGCATCATTTCATATCGGAGAATGAGGCGCTGGATCTTTTGAATGAGGAAACGCTGGTCATCATGGTCGATCATCACAGCGCGGTACAGTCGAACAGTCCGAATCTTTTGAAGGAAACCAAGCGGATCGCGATCATCGATCATCATCGCAGAAGAGCGGATCTGGATGTGGATGCTTTGTTTGTGTATATCGAAGCGGCTGCTTCTTCGGCTTGCGAGATCACTTCCGAATTCCTTCCTTATTTCGGGCGCAATATCAGCATCACGCCGGAGGAAGCGAATATCCTCTATCTGGGTGTTCTGATCGATACGGATCATTTCCGTTTCCGTACGGGTTCAAGAACCTTCGATGTGGCGAAACAGCTGAAAAACTATGGAGCCGATCCGTTGCTTTGCGATGAACTGTCGCAGGAACCTTATGACAATATCATCCAGCGCAGCAAGATCATCGATGCCGGAAAGGCTTATAAGAAAGATATCATTATTTCTGCAATCGAACAGGGAAGTTTCCCTCGTTCCACTGCTTCCCAGGCTTGTGATATGATGGTGAAAGCGAAAGAGATCGAAGCTGCCTTTGTGATATGCAATACGGAAAAAGAAGAAACGATGATTTCCGCAAGATCCAAGGGTAAGATCAATGTTCAGGTGATCATGGAGAAGATGAATGGCGGAGGCCATATGACGGCTGCAGGCATGCAGGTGAGCCATGGCAGCGTTCCAAAACTGGAAGCAGAACTGCTTCAGGTGCTGGATGAATATTTTGCAGGAGGGAAAGATGAGAGTAATACTGTTGACTGATGTTCCGAAATTAGGGAAAAAGGGTGATATAAAGCAGGTTGCGGATGGCTATGGCAGAAACTATCTGATTGCCAGAGGTCTTGCTGTCATGGAATCTGAGGGGGCTAAGAAGGTCCTGGATAAGCAGAATGCCGATGCGCAGAAACTGGATGCAGAGAACAGGGAAAAGGCGACAGAACTGAAGGAAATACTGGAGACGAAGACATATGAATTCAAAGTCAAAGCCAAGGAAGGAAAAGTTTCCGGTTCCGTTTCTACCAAGCAGATCGAAGAAGCAGTCAAGAAGGATGGCTATCTCATTGACAAGCGCAAGATCGTCGACAGCGAACCTTTGAATCAGCTGGGAACCTATGAGGTAAAAGTGGAATTATACAAAGATGTGATCGCCACATTGAAAGTGATACTGACAGAGGAATAACATGAGCAATAGGATCATACCTTATTCATTGGAAGCAGAAGAATCGTTGCTGGGGAATATCCTGCTGTATAAGGATGCCATGAGGCAATGTATCGATGGAGATATCTTTCCGGATGATTTTTATCTGGATCGGCATCAGACCATCTACAACATCATGCGTTCCATGTATGAAAACAGAGAAAAAGTGGATACCGTTTCCTTATCGACAAAACTGAAGGATTTCGGTGTTTTTGATAAAGTCGGAGGATTGGACTATCTGATGCAGCTGACCGGTTCGACGGTTTCGGCTACAAATACGAAAGAATATATCGCAATCGTCAAGAACAAGTCTCTGGCCCGCAAGATCATCAAGGTTGGCGAAGAGATTTCGAATGATGCCTATGACGGCAAAACGGAGATCAGCGAACTGCTGGCAAATGTCGAAAAGAAGGTCACCGAAGTGACCCGTTCCCAGGTCAGTTCGGATTTCCTGACAGGGGAAGAAGTATTTGACAGCACGATCAGGCACATCGAAGCGATACAGGAAGCAGGAAGCGCGGTAACCGGCGTCAAGACGGGATTTGCGGATCTTGATCGGATGACCGCAGGTTTCCAGAAAGGCGATCTTATTATCGTCGCAGCCCGTTCTTCCATGGGTAAAACGACGTTTGCTTTGAATGTCGCTTTGAAATCGGCACAGAGAACGCCGGGCTCGGTCGCGATATTCTCGATCGAACAGCCGGCGGAACAGATCGCCATGCGTATTCTGTCCGCGCAGTCCAAGGTTCCGTTCCAGAAACTGAATACAGGTATGCTGAATGATGCGGACTGGTCCAAGATCAATGAAGCGGCGCAGCAGCTGAAGAAGATGAACTTCTTTATCGATGATTCTTCCAGCATCAAGGTTTCCGAGATCTATGCGAAAGCCCGGAAGCTTTCCATGGAACATGGCTTGTATCTGATCATCGTCGACTATCTGCAGCTGATCCAGTCGACTTCCAAAGGAGAAACGCGTGAGCGGGAAGTCGCCGATATTTCGCGCAGTCTGAAGGCCATGGCCAGGGAACTGAATGTTCCGGTCATTGCGGTCTCTCAGCTCTCCCGTGGCGTGGAACAGCGTACCGATAAACGGCCGATGCTTTCAGACCTTCGTGAATCGGGAGCCATCGAACAGGATGCCGACCTGGTACTGATGCTGTATCGTGATTCCTACTATAATCCGGATGAACATCAGGATGAAGAACGGGAAGATGTCGAACTGAGCATCGCCAAGCACCGTAACGGTCCGACCGGCAGGATCAAGCTGGCTTATGAGAAAGATATTTTTGCTTTCTATGGCATAAAGAACGAGGAACGCTGATTGAAAAAGATTATAACGATACTGGTCTGTCTGATCCTGGCTCTGGTGATTGCGATTTTCTATCCGGAATTCGTTTCTTCCGATCCGGCGATCAAAGCTTATATCTGGAATGAAAAGTCTCTTGTCCAGCAAGAGATCCTTTCTTATACGCGTGAGGAGAATACGTATCACAAGATCTACTATAAAGGCCGATTCATTGCCGTGATCAACGATCTGGATTATCTGAATTCTCTGATCGATAAAGCATATGAAGCCTATGAACCGTTTTTCCCGGATACGGAACTGGGTTTAAGCGATGATACCTATGTCGTCGAAGAGAAGTCTTATGCAGTCTTTTCCAATGTGGATGATGCGATCATGGATTATCTTCAGGGAAACAATCTGTTAGGCGTAAAAACGACGGCAATCGAATTCTCTACGGGCGATGATATCTATGAGATCATTTATGTCAGAGATTATAACGAGTTTTCCAGAGCGTTGGAACGTTTCTATACCAATTTCATATCCGAAGAAGCTTTACAGAGACTGATGCGGCAGGAGAACATTCCTTCGCCAACGGAACTGGGTAGCGTTGAAACAAATATCCTGCTGCAAGAAAACATCAATACCCGGGAAGCGATCGTTTCTCCGGATGAGATCTTTACCAGCGAGGAACAGATCTACAATTTCCTTTGTTACGGAAGAAATACAGACAGAGAATATTACACCGTTCAGGAAGGTGATACCTTGCAGGGTGTTGGCTATTATTTTGGCGATATGTCTGCCAGACAGATCCGGATGCTGAATCCGGATGTGCTCTTATCGGAGAATCAGGTCATCGTTCCCGGTATGCAGCTGAATGTCACTTACTATACTTCCCCGATTACGATCGAAGTGACCAGGGAACGTCTGTCCCAGCAGTTTGTCGCTCCGGAGACCCCGGAATATATCGAAGACAATACTTTGGAACGGGGAAAATATGAAGTCCGTGTCCAGGAAGAAACGGGCATCAAGAATGTCTTGTATGAAGAGAAGTGGGTCAATGGCGTACTGGAATCCGGTGATCTTCTTTCAGAGACAGTCATCAAGCAGCCGAAGCGGGGCGTGATTGCCGTAGGTACGAAACAGGTCATCATGGTCGGTACAGGCAACTATATCTGGCCGGTGGATAATCCGCGTATCAGCTGTCACTTTGGCTGTTACCTGGGTCATACGGGTACCGACTTGACCAATCGTTATGAGAAGTATGCGCCGGTTTATGCCGTAGACAGCGGCGTGGTCGATCAGGTGGGATACAAGTACGATATGGGCAACTACATCATCATCAACCATCAGAATGGAGTAAGAACGATGTACATGCACCTGAATGTACCTGCTTATTTCAGTGTCGGCGAGAATGTGCATCGCGGCGATGTGATCGGCCAGATGGGCAATACCGGACGTTCCGAAGGCGTTCACCTGCATCTGACGTTTGAAGTGAATGGGGTCAGAGTGGATCCATGCAGGTATCTGCCTTGCAGCCTGATCGACTAGAAAGAGTGACTATATGCAAAAGAATGATCGTTTCTTATATCTGCTGCTTGCTTTGGCCTTTATCTGGCTGCTGTTTCTGTCGTTCCGTCCGGTACAAGAAGAGAACGGCCATGATCCTCTGATCAATGAATACAATGTGACCGGTTTTTCTACCGATTTCACCAAGGTCGTAGAGGATGATATCGCCAGCATCGTTTCCATCAATGCGGATGGAACGATCGCGAGCGGTTTTGTATATAAGCAGGATGGGGATACCTATATTCTGACAGTCTGCCATGCGGTTGCAGATGCCCAGAACATCAGCGTCATTTTTGATTCGAAATACAGTGTCAGCGCGAAACTGACAGGCTTGGATCCTTACAGCGATCTTGCAGTCCTTAGCGTCGAGATCCCTTTCGATGTTCCTGCATTGAAACTGACGGATGCGAAGCTTCTCGATCCCGGAGAGTTCGTGATCAGTATCGGCACGCCGATCTCGCTGGATTATGCGTCAAGCGTATCTTTGGGCATGGTTTCGAAAGAGATCCTGACCATCGATAACAGCATCACTTATCATGACCAGCGGTCGGTCTATTATCTGGATGTGATCGCCGTCAGCGCCAATCTGGAAAGCGGTTATTCCGGAAGTCCTCTGATCAACATGAATGGCGAAGTCGTGGGCATGGTTTCCATGAAGGCAGAGAACGGACAGGTTTTCGCTTTGACATCCAATGAGATGCAGCTTGTCGCAGATCGTCTGATTGCCGGGGAAGAGGTAGAGAAGAAACAGTTCGGCATCAAAGGAACTTATATCAAAGAGATGCCTGCTTATGAGAAAACGAATCTGGATCTTGATCTGGAGATCATTGCCGGATTGTATGTCGAGAAGGTCAGAGAGAATTCGCTGGCAGCGCAGGCATCGGTCCGACCCGGAGATGTCGTTGCCAAGATCAATGGAATCATCATCGAGGATCTGGATGATTATCTGGATGCCGGATATTTTCCTGGTGAAGAAATAAGCTTTGAAGTGATCCGCAACGATCAGAACCTGGTTTTAGGTGTGCCGCATGATTAAGATCGTCTGTGTCGGCAAAATAAAAGATGAACATCTTCTTGCGTTGATCAGTGACTATCAGCATAAGATCAAACGCTATCATAAACTGGAAATCATCGAAGTGAAAGATGAGCCGATCCGCGACAATGAGAAACAGGTTCTTTCGATCGAGGCGGAACGGCTTTTGAATGTGATCGACAAGAATGATTATGTGATCTTACTGGATCTTCATGGCAAGAGTATCGATTCCGTTTCTTTGGCGAATAAACTGGATCAGCTGTTTGTCCGTTATCCGAAGATCTGTTTCGTGATCGGCGGTTCCTTGGGTCTGGGAGAAAAGATCATTGAAAGGGCAGAGGAACGGATAAAACTCTCCGATCTGACCTTCCTGCATCAGATGACCAGGCTGATCCTGATGGAACAGATCTATCGCAGTTTCAAGATATTGAATCATGAAACGTATCATAAATGATCATTTTATCTCTTGAAATTAAAGCGCTTACATTATTATAATATTTATTAGATAGTATTCTAGAAAAGGAGGACTACAGATGAAGGAAATCAATGTATTGGTAATTGATCCGGTAGGTTTGCATGCTCGTCCTGCAACAGTTGCTGTGAACGCTGCCAGTAAGTTTAAATGTGATGTCAAGGTTTCGTTCAAAGAGAGATCTGTGAATATGAAATCGATCATGGGTGTCATGTCTTTAGGTATCCCGACTCAATCCGAAATCACAATTACATGTGAAGGCGAAGATGAAGATACAGCAATTACATCTATTGAAGAAATCTTGAGAACACAAAAGGTCATTGAGTAAAAAATAAAGGGAAGAAGTTCTTCCCTTATTTAAATAATGGGGGTTATTTATGGATTACATTGAGAAATATAACTATTGGGTAAATCATCCTGCTTTGTCAGAAGAAGAAAAAGAAACGTTGAAGAGTATGTCCGAGACGGAAATCAAGGACGCGTTCTATACGGATGTGGCATTTGGCACGGCAGGCATGCGCGGTCTGATGGGTCTGGGTCCGAACAGATTGAATATCTATACGATCCGTAAGGCGACATTGGGCTTTGCGAATTATCTGAATAAAACCGGAAAAACAAGTGTCGCGATCGCTTATGACAACCGTTTCAATTCCAGAGAATTTGCGTTCGATTCTGCCGCATTATTAGCCAGCCATGGCATTAAAACATATATCTATGATACGTTACGTCCTACGCCGGAACTGTCGTATACGGTACGTTATTTCCATTGCGATGGCGGTATCATGATCACAGCTTCCCATAATCCGAAAGAATACAACGGATATAAGCTGTACGATGAGAATGGCTGTCAGCTGATTCCGGAACTGGTCGATGCGATCATTGAAGAAGTCAATAAGATCGATGATGTCTTAGGCATCAAGATCGGCGATTATGACGAGTCTCTGATCCATGTCATCGGCAAGGAAGTCGATGATGCATACTATGCGGATTGCCTGAGTATCGCTTTGCGTAAGGATGTCGATAAGAATTTCAAGATCGCGTTCTCGCCTGAGCATGGCGCTTCGTACCATGCTGTCATGGATACGTTGAAGGCGGCAGGCTATGATGTCGTGGAAGTCGCATCGCAGTCTGTGTTCGATCCTGCTTTCGGCGCAACCAAGACGCCGAATCCGGAAGAGCCGGGAGCATATGAGGAAGTATTAAAGCTTGCCAAGGAGATCAATGCCGAACTGCTGCTGGTCTGCGACCCTGATGGCGATAGAATGGGTGTGGGCATCCTCCATCATGGCGAATATGTGATCCTCAACGGAAACCAGACCGGAGCATTGCTGCTGGAATATATCCTTTCTACTTATGAAGATCTTGGCATCGAGGTCGAGAACCCATGCATGTTCAATACGATCGTAACCAGCGATATCGGCGAAGCGATCGCCAGATATCATGGCGTCGATAACGAAAGAACTTTAACTGGCTTCAAGTATATCGGCAATAAAGTCAAGAAATATGAAAAGACGCATGAGAAGAACTATGTCTTCGGTTATGAGGAATCTTACGGTTCTCTGATCAAGCCGTTCGTAAGAGATAAAGATGCCACCCAGGCCTGTCTGATGCTGGCGGAAGCGTGCGCATATTATCGCAGCATCGGCAAGACGCTTCTTGATGTCATGTATGAAGCATATGATAAAGTTGGTTATTACTATGACACGCAGTTCTCTATTTCTTTGCCTGGCGCTGACGGCAGCGAAAAACTGCAGAAGATCATGGGCAAGCTCCGGAATGAACCGCTGCAGGTTCCTGGCAGGGAAACGCTGAAGATCGAGGACTATAAGCTGCAGAAGACGTACGAAAACAATGAGGTCCATGAGCTGACGGGACATGATGTCTCCGATGTTCTGAAATATTATCTGGATGATGGCTCATTCATCGCAATCCGTCCAAGCGGAACGGAACCGAAGTGCAAGTGCTACCTGTCCGTGAAAGATACCAGCATGGATGCCGCCAAGGCGAAATGTGCTGATTTCATTACTTATGTAAAAGAAGTCATGCAATGATTTCTGATATCAAAGAAGCCGCGTTACGCGATGATGTTCCGATCATTCAGGATGGGGGATTGCTTTTCTTATTGGACCTGATCCGTAAGAACGGGTATAGAGAGATCCTGGAACTGGGTACGGCTGTCGCGTATAGCGCGATCAATATGGCGCTGATCGATGAAGGCATCCGTGTCGATACGATCGAGAAAAACGACAGGATGTATGAACAGGCTCTGATCAATATCAGGGAACAGGGACTGTCTGATCGTATCACGGTCTATCATATGCCGATAGAGGAATTTAAAACGGATAAGATGTATGATCTGATTTTTGTCGATGCGGCAAAAGCCCAGTATGGGAAGTATCTGGAACAGTTTATCGGTAATCTCAAAGAAGATGGAAAGATGGTTTTCGATAATATGATCTTCCATGGCCTGATCTATGAAGCGGATCAGATTGAGTCCCGTAATCTGCGCAATCTGGTGAAAAAGATCTTATTATTCCGGGAAAACATGCAGAAAGATGAGCGTTTTGATATAATGTTATTTGATAACATTGGCGATGGTATTCTTTTACTATCGAGGAGGAAGGATGAAACCTGAGAATATTATCTTATTGGGTTTTGTCAATAAGGCAGTGGAATATCTAGAGAAACATCTGGATGATGAACCGGATAATGCCGTGGCAAAGCTTCGCAATATAGACTTGAATTCCCTGAAAGAAGTGCTGAATCAGAATCTTGATGCCTCTTTAGGCATGATGACAACAACCATGAACAGCCTGATGAAAGCCGGTTCGGACTCTTTTGATTCGTTTGTCGAGAGTCATGGAGACCGGGGTGGATTAAGCGCGGAAATCAATCATCTGTTTGATCTGAATCAGAGCGGCAACGTGTCGGAGGACGATATTGCCAACCTGATGGCTTACTATGATCTGGATGGACCGGAAAAGGATCAGCATGTGGCAGCTGCCAAAAAACAGGGCAAACCGATCGAACAGCCCGAGCCTGAAAGTTCCGATGACGAAGAAAAGGAAACGGTATTTGAACTTTCTGATGAAGATACGCAGCTTCTGAAACTGATCAGCCAGAATGTCGATAAAGTGAACCAGGGGCAGTCTCTGGAACCGGATTCTTTGAAAGAAACGGCGAACGAGGAAAAGAAGCTGGATCATATCTTTTCGCAGGTCATCAATCAGGATAAGAACTATATGAATTCCAATCCGGGTACCTATGTGCCTTCAGGTGTCAATGTGTCTGATTCCGGTGATCTGATGAGTCTGGTGAAAGATATGCAGGATGCAGATATGAAGTATTATCAGGATATTCCTGCGGTTCCATTGAAAGATCCTGTTCCACAGCAGGATGATCATTTCAGCAACAATTATTTTTCGGAAGATATCGTTGCTCAATTGCGTAAACGGATGATCCGTGAAGATGAAGAGAAAAAACGGAAAGAGGAAGATTTCAACGAGATTTCCGATAAGATACAGCAGGTTTATCCTTATCTGAAGATCGAATTCATCAAAGCTGTCTTTGATATGAAAGACGCGATTGCGGATGAATATCCGATCGGGGTAGCGATCATCATTCTGCATCGGATCATTTTCAAGGATGTCGAACATATGCAGCAGTTTATCGAGATCGCGATCAATCATGGCTATTCGATCAACGCGGATGAAAAGAGACTGCTGGTGGATGTATTCAAACAGCATATGAATGCGGATGGCACGATCATCACTTCGATTTTCGATGTAGCGAATCAGTGCGCTTTGCTGGATGGACGCTATGAAGGATATCGGGTATTGTTCGAAGAGAGAGCTCAGTGAGGTGAGTATATGGGAAATACAGAGGAAAACAAAATTTTTGAAACGGAAACGGTAACGATACCGGATTTTGTCGAAGATAAAACCGAAACGCCTGAAACAACCGATTCGTCAACAGGATATTCCGATCCTGATCTGTCGATCTTTAAGATGACGGATGAAGAACTTTATGGCGACGATGACGATGATGAGGATGAAACGCATGAGAAAAAAAGCGGCGTCAATCTTTCGCTGATTTTGTGTGCGATCGCCATGCTTCTGCTGCTGGCGACATCGGTTGCCGCGGTCTATTATGCCTATAAGCAGCATCAGGCCTATGTCACGGCCAATGCGAGTTATCTGCAGCTACAAGCGAATGAGAACAATTATAAGAAGCAGATCGCCGATAAGGATGCGCAGATCGCGGATCTGAATAAGCAAATCGAAGAACTGAAGTCTTCTTCCTCTTCTTCGTCCCCGTCTTCTTCTGATTCTTCAAGTGCGACAGGCACACTGATCTATAAAGTTGTCGATGGACCGCTGTCCTTCCGGAAAGCTCCCGGCATGGATGCGGATCTGACGACCTATAACGGCAATTCCAAGGCCGAGAATGGTACGCAGTTCCAAGTCATGGAAATCATCGACGATGAATATGAAGAGACCCGTAAATGGGCAAAAATCAATGATGAAGTCTATTTCTGCATCGGCTTTATGGGTGAAGTCTGGGCTGAAAAAGTCAATTAGTATCAATTTATGAACGAAATCATCAAGATCCATGGCAATAAGAAACTCAATGGCGAGGTTACTGTTTCTTCCTGTAAGAATTCGGCAGTAGCCATTTTGCCGTCGGTCGTATTAGCCAGCGAGATCGTGAAACTGTATGATGTTCCGGAGATCGAGGATGTCAAAGTCCTGGTCAAATTATTAGGCTTGTTGAATATCGATGTCAGAGCCAATGGCGATGAACTGACCATCGATCCGACCGAGATCTGCAATGTCGATCTTCTGGATGACGATGTCATGCGCTTGAGAGCTTCCTATTATTTCATGGGAGCGCTTCTGGGACGTTTCAAACATGTCAAGATGTATTCTCCGGGCGGATGCAACCTGGGTCCAAGACCGATCGACCTGCATCTCAAGGGCTTCGAAGCGTTAGGCGCAACCATTAAACAGGATGGCAATATCATCGAGATCGATGCCGAAGAGCTGAAAGGTACGGACATCTATCTGGATTTCGCTTCGGTAGGAGCGACCATCAATATCATGCTGGCAAGCTGTTTCGCCCAAGGAAGAACGACCATTGAGAATGCCGCCAAGGAACCGGAAATCATCGATCTGTCGTCCATGCTGAACAAGATGGGCGCCCATATCAGAGGCGCAGGCACTTCCGAGATCACCATCGATGGGGTCTTCCGTCTGAAAGGCTGCATCCACGATATCATTCCGGATCGGATCGAAGCGGGAACCTACATCATCGCGGCAGCAGCGATCGGCGAGGATGTCACGATCAAGAATGTCATTCCTCAGCATATCGAAGCATTGACTTCCAAACTGGAAGAGATGGGGGTCAAACTGATGCAGGGTCCGGATTATATACGGGTCCTGGAATCGGAGAACCTGAAAGCAGTCGATATCATTACCCAGCCGTTTCCTGGTTTTGCGACCGATTTGCAGCAGCCATTGACTTCGTTAATGACGAAAGCGATCGGCACTTCCCATATCGAAGAAACGATCTATGCGGAACGTTTCAAGCATTGCCATGAATTGAATCAGATGGGTGCGAATATCCAGTATAAAACAGGCAGTTCGACCATTCATGGAGGTACGCCGTTGCATGGAACCGATATCTTTGCGACCGATCTGCGTTGCGGAGCGGCTCTTGTGATTGCCGGATTGATGGCGGATGGAGAGACAAACATCCATAATGCCTATCATATCTATCGCGGTTATGATTCGATCGTCAGCAAGCTTCAGGCTTTGGGTGCGGATATCGAATAAATGCTTGAATATGGGAATGATTCATGTTATATTAAATAGGCGTTAACTTTCTTTGGATTGACAAAGATATCCAAGGCAGAAGGAGGAAAAGATGAAAAAAGGTATACATCCGAATTACTACAAGGTCACGGTTACCTGTGCAGGATGCGGTGCGACATTTGAAACCGGTTCGACAACCAAGGACGGCATCAAGGTCGATACTTGCTCGAACTGTCATCCGTTCTATACGGGCAGACAGAGATTCACTGCTTCACAGGGCAGGATCGAGAAATTCAATAAGAAGTATGGCTTAAAGAATGATCAAAAATAGAGGCGAGACCTCTATTTTTATCGTTTATAATAGTGTTGAAGAGGTGGGTTTATGTATCAGAGTTATAAAGATGGCTGGATCGAAACGATCAGCGGCTGCATGTTTGCAGGGAAAACGGAAGAACTGATCCGTAGGATCAAAGTATTGGAATTTGCGAAGAAAGAGATCATGGTGTTCAAGCCGGTGATCGATAACCGTTATTCGGACACGAAGGTCGTTTCGCATGCGGGTTCTTCGGTGGAATCGCATGTGATCAGCAAGGCTTCGGAGATCCTGGATCTGGTCAAGGGTACGACACAGGTCGTAGCGATCGACGAGGTGCAGTTCTTTGATGACGAGATCTGCGATGTCTGCAATGAACTGGCGGACCGCGGGATAAGAGTCATGGCTGCCGGATTGGATACGGACTTCAGAGGCGAACCGTTCGGACCGATGCCTCAGCTGATGACCGAAGCGGAATTCGTCACCAAACTCGCTGCCGTCTGCAACAAGTGCGGGGCTCCTGCCACCAGGACCCAGCGTATCATCGATGGCAAGCCTGCTTCTTACAATGACCCGATCATTCTGGTTGGCGCTTCCGAGTCTTATGAAGCAAGATGCCGTCATTGCCATGAAGTTCCGGATAAACCGCGTATTACGTTTGGAAATTAATTATGGATGCAAGGATCGTAAAACTACAGGAAATCGAAAGAAGATATCAGGAAATCAATGAACTCATGCTGAAGGATGAGATCGTTTCCGATGTGAAGAAATATACGAAACTGTCGAAGGAACAGGCTTCTTTGAAAGCGGCTTATGACGCGTATCAGGATCTCAAGAAGTATCAGCAGATCATCGATGATGGACAGGAAATGCTGAAGGATGAAGATGAGGAGATCCGTTCGATGGCGGAAATGGAAGTCAATGATGCCAAAGAGAAGCTGGAAAAGCTGGATGAACGCATCGAAGAATTGCTTCTTCCGCGTGATCCGGAGGATTCTTACGACTGTCTGGTCGAGATCAGAGGCGCTGCCGGCGGTGATGAAGGAAACATCTTTGCAGGCGATCTGTTCCGCATGTACTCCTATTATGCCGACAGTCTGGGATACAAGGTAGAAGTCATGGAATCTTCGGAATCGGAAGCAGGAGGCTATGCTTTAATCAGTTTTGCAGTCAAAGGCAACGATGCCTACCGTCACTTCAAATTCGAATCCGGTGCCCACCGCGTCCAGCGCGTTCCTAAGACCGAAACCCAGGGCAGGGTACATACCTCTACCGCAACCGTTATCGTCTTCCCGGATGTCGAAGACGAGGATGTTGAAATCAACGAAGCGGATCTGGAAATCGAGACACACCGCGCTTCCGGCGCAGGCGGTCAGCACATCAACAAGACGGACAGCGCCGTACGTATCGTGCACAAGCCTACCGGCATTACCGTCAACTGCCAGGATGGACGTAATCAGATTGCCAACAAGGAAACGGCCATGCGTATCATCAAAGCAAGGATCTATGACTACTATAAGCAGCAGAAACTGGAAGAAGAAGGTGCGATCCGTCTTTCCAAGATCGGCAGAGGCGATCGTTCGGAAAAGATCCGTACCTACAACTATCCGCAGAACCGGGTTTCCGATCACCGTATCGGTCTGACCATCAACCAGCTGGATCGGATCATGGAAGGCAAACTGGATGATATCATCAATGCCTTGCTGGAGAATGAAGCGAAAGAGAAACTGCTCAATGGCAACGTATAATCAGCTGATTCATCAGTATCGCGATCTTTTTATGAAAAAGAGTCTTTCACCGGAAGTGGTGAAAGCTTTTGTCTTTGAGCTTTGTAATGAATTTGGAATCAATCTTTATCTGGATCTCGATAAGGAAGCGGATGACAGGGTACGGAAGAAATTCGATGATGGAATCGAACGTTTATTGAACGATGAACCTTTGAATTATGTGCTGGGTTATACCTATTTCTATGGCTACAAGATGATCGTCAACGAGAAGGTGCTGATCCCGCGTCCGGAAACGGAAGAACTGACTTCGCTGATCCTTTCACAGTATGACGAGTATTATTCCGGACAGGATGTCGAGGTCTGCGATGTGGGAACGGGCTCGGGAGCGATCGCGATCGCTTTGAAAAAGGAAGAAAATCATCTGCATGTCTATGCTTCGGATATCTCCAAAGATGCTCTGGAGGTCGCGAAAGAGAATGCTTCGCTGAATGACTGCGAGATCACCTTCTTCCAGGGGTCGATGCTGGAACCGTATATCGATAACGATATCAAGGTCGATATCCTGGTTTCCAATCCTCCTTATATCAAACAGAACGAAAACATCGAACATTCCGTCTATGATTACGAGCCCCACGTAGCGCTGTTCGGAGGAGAAGACGGTTTACGCTTCTATCGGGAGATCTTCGAGAACGCACATAAGATCATGAAGGAACATGGAATGCTGTTTTTCGAAATAGGATATGATCAGAAAGAAAATCTCACGAAACTGGCAGAGCAGTATTTCCCTGATGCGATGATCAAAGTATTCAAAGACATCAACGGAAAAGACCGGATGCTGATGATAAAACAATAAAAAATATGCTTTCACATATTTTTCACAACTGAATGATATAAATATATTGTAATAATTTTTTCATTAACAATCTTCCAATTTATAAGCAGAACAGATAAAGCCCTCGCCAAGGGCTTTTCTGTTGGTTCAGATTTCCAGTTCCATGATATAGTCATCCATCACATAGCCGTGTCCGATATCGTTCACAACCGCGTCGATGACTTTGAAGCCGAGATGGAGATAGATCTCATACGAAGGGGTATTGTACTTGTTGACAGTAAGATAGATCTTATGGATACCGTTTTCCAGAGCGTATCTCCTGCAGTCTTCAAAAAGGATCCTGCCAAGTCCCTTGCCTCTTTCCGTTTTCGAAACATAGAGTTTGGAAAGAAAAACCCTGTCTATTTCTTTGACATACTCCGTGAATCCCGCGGGCCGTTCTTCTTCCATCAGCATTCTGAACACCGCGCCTTTGTCGATAAGCTCTTCGATCGCTTCCGGTGAGAGAAACAGATCCGCCATATAAACAGACTGTTCATGGCCGATAAGATCATTGTAATAATCAATAAATATCTCAGAAGCGAAATCCGAAAGAAAGTCCGCCTTGTATTTGTCTATCTGTAACAGTTCCATAGCTACATTTTACCATGCAATAATGATAAACTATTGATGAGGTATTCATATGAGTTTAACTGCAGGAATCGTCGGATTACCCAATGTAGGCAAATCCACATTATTTAACGCAATCACCAATTCCAGAGTCGAAGCCGCCAACTATCCGTTTGCGACCATCGAACCCAATGTAGGCGTAGTCGAAGTCAAGGATCAGCGGCTGATCGATCTGAGCGAACTGTTCCAGCCGGAACGGACGATTTTTACCACATTTGAATTTACCGATATCGCCGGTCTTGTGAAAGGCGCTTCCAATGGCGAAGGCCTGGGAAACAAGTTTCTGGCCAATATCAGGGAAGTCAATGCGATCTGCCATGTAGTCCGCTGTTTTGAAGACAACAGTATCACTCATGTCTATGACCGTATCGATCCGGTCGATGATATTGAGATCATCAATTATGAACTGCAGATGGCAGACATGGCTTCCTGCGAGAACCGTATCAGCAAGGTCGAGAAGAAGGCGCTCAATACGAAAGACAAGGAAGCGATCTTCGAATATGAACTGCTAAAGAAGATCCATGAAGCATTAGGCAAGAATATCAATATCCGTTCCATGCAGTTCAGCAGCGAAGAAACGGAATATCTGAAACAGTTCCATTTCCTGACCGCAAAACCGGTGATCTATGTCTGCAATATCAAGGAGGATGAGATCAACGATCCCGATTCTAATCCACACTATCAGGCAGTCAGGGAATATGCGGAAAAGGAAGGTTCCGAGGTCGTTCCGATCAGCGCGAAAATCGAAGAAGAGCTGTCCGATCTCTCCAAGGAAGAGAAAGAAGAATTCCTGCAGGAACTTGATATCAGATGCAGCGGTCTGGATGAACTGATCGCGAAATCCTATAAGACGTTAGGCTTGGAAACCTTCTTTACGGTTGGAAAAGACGAATGCAGGGGATGGACCTTCAAGAAAGGCTATACCGCTCCGAAATGTGCGGGAATCATTCACACAGACTTTGAGAAAGGATTTATCAGAGCCGAAGTCTATACCTATGACGATATCATGGAATATCGCAGTGAAGCGAAACTGAAAGAAGCAGGCAAGATCAGACTGGAAGGCAAGGATTATCAGCCAAAAGATGGCGATATCATGTTTTTCCGTTTCAATAATTGATGACAGATCTGAAGAACTTCAAAGGAAGATATCTGGTAGCGGTATCGGGTGGTCCGGATTCGATGGCCCTTTTGGATGTGCTTTGGAAAGCAGGAAACTATCTGGAAGCCGCGCATGTGAATTATCATAGACGGGATACCGCGGATCGGGATGAGAAACTGGTCAGGCAGTATTGCGAAAAGCATCAGATTCCTTTTCATCTTTTGAATGTGTATTCCAATGAAGTCGAAGGAAACTTTCAGGCTTATGCCCGTAAAGCGAGGTATTCTTTTTTTGCGTCGCTGTGCAAAGAAAACGATCTGGAAGCAGTCATGGTTGCACATCATAAAGATGACCTGATCGAGACTTATCTGATGCAGAAGGAAAAGAAACTTGGTGTCAGTCATTACGGACTGGCTGAGGATACGGTCATCGAGGGAGCGAGAGTCATTCGGCCTTTCCTGGAAATGGATAAGAAAGCGTTGCTGAAGTACTGTCAGGAGAATGAAATCCCTTATGGGATCGATGAATCGAATCTTCATAACGGTTACGCACGCAACCGGATCCGGCATCAGATCGTCGATCAGATGGATGATTCTGAAAAAGAAAAGATCGTGGAAGAAATCGAATCACAAAACCGTTGCCTGCAAGAAAAGCAGAACATCATCGAAGAGAACGCCCGTGATCATTACGATGCGGAAGAATTTCTTGCTTTGCCTTATCTGATCGATCATCTGCGTATGATATTTCCAGGACATTCGCTGCGTTACTATGAAGAGATGCTAAAGCAGCTCACGGAAACGAAACTATGCGTATTGCGGGATGATGGAACCATTCTGGCAAAAGAATATGGAAGTGTCGATATCTTTGCGATTCCTCAAGATTATGAATATGTATTCCAATCCCCGGAAGATCTTAAAGAAAGAGAATATGAGCATTTCCGTCTCAGTTTCTATGGAAACAGTGTCGAAGCTTTGACGCTTTCCGAAGAAGACTTTCCGATCACGATAAGGAATGCCAAAGCAGGCGATGAAATACTTATGCGCTATGGCACCAAGAAGATCAATCGTTTCTTCATCGACCGCAAGATCCCTTTGAAAGAACGGATCACATGGCCGGTCGTTCTCAACCGGAAAGACGAAGTCATCCTGCTTCCGGGACTTGGCTGCGATATATATCATTACAGTCAAAAACCTGGTATATATGTGATAAAATTATAGTATTACGGAGGTTTATGTGCCATGATGAGTGATGATGTGAAAGAAGTCTTGATCAGTGAAGAAGAAATCGTTGAGAGATGCCGTGAACTGGGCGCGCAGATCTCCGAGGATTATGCGGATAAGGATCTGGTGATCGTCGGCTTGCTGAAGGGTTCGGTCCCTTTCATGGCGGAACTCATGAAGAACATTTCGATCGACTGTGAAGTCGAATTCATGGCGGTTGCCAGCTATTCCGGAACGGAATCGCAGGGCGATGTCCGTATCCTTAAGGACCTGGATCGTTCCATTCAGGGAGAAGATGTCCTGATCGTGGAAGATATCGTTGATACCGGAAAGACTTTGCTGAAAGTCAAGGAACTGCTGTATTCCAAAGGAGCCAGATCCGTGAAGGTCGTCTCCTTATTAGATAAACCAAGTCGCAGGATCGTCGATATCCAGGCGGAATATGTCGGATTTACGGTCGAAGACAAATTTGTCATCGGTTTCGGTCTGGACTTCAACCAGAAATACCGTAACCTGCCGTATGTCGGCGTATTGAAAGAAGAATTTTACGAGGGATAATAGATGAACAATAACAATAACAACCGATCGTTGCTGAATCTGATTCCATATCTGATCGTCTCCGTCTTTCTGATGATGATGGTCTTTTCGAATCCGAACCGGTATACGAATACTGAACTGGATTATAAACAGCTGAATCAGCTGATAAAGACCAAGGATATCGATTCCGTCAAAGTCACGGTCGACTACAATACGATGACCATTACCGGCGTATATGAAGAAAAGAATGGAACGTATCAGTTCAAATCCATCATTCCGAATACGGAAAAAACAGTCGATGAACTGATGGAAGAACTCAAGGATGTCGACAATGTGACCTTCGTCGATGCAAATGCTTCGAATTACCTTCTGGAGATCGTCAGTTCCGTACTGCCGCTGATCGCTTTTGCGGTCATCGGCGTGATCATCATGAATCGGATGGGAGGCATGAACTCCAATAAGCAGGCCTTTGATTTCTCAAAATCCAGAGCGCATCTGGAAGACAATATCCGAGTAAGATTCAGCGATGTGGCAGGCTGCGACGAAGAGAAGCAGGAGATGCAGGAGATCATTGAATACCTGCGGAATCCGAAACGTTTCTCCAGAATGGGTGCCAGGATCCCGAAAGGCATCCTTATGGTCGGTCAGCCAGGTACAGGTAAGACATTGCTGGCAAAAGCAGTCGCAGGCGAAGCGAATGTGCCATTCTATTCCATTTCCGGTTCCGACTTCGTGGAAATGTTTGTCGGTGTCGGCGCGAGCCGTGTCAGAGACATGTTTGCGAGAGCGAAAAAGACTGCTCCATGCATGATCTTTATCGATGAGATCGATGCGGTAGGACGCCAGAGAGGCGCAGGCTTGGGCGGAGGCCATGATGAAAGGGAACAGACCTTGAACCAGCTTCTGGTCGAACTGGATGGCATGCAAGATAATTCCGGCATCATCGTCATTGCCGCAACAAACCGTCCCGATGTCCTGGACCCTGCCTTGCTGAGACCCGGACGTTTCGATCGGCAGATCACGGTATCCCTGCCTGACCAGAAGGGACGCGAAATGATCCTTAAAGTCCATGCCCGCAACAAGAAACTGGCTCCGGATGTGGATCTGGCAGCCTTGGCAAAACGTACCCCCGGTTTCTCGGGTGCCGATCTGGAGAATGTGCTGAATGAAGCGGCGATCCTGGCCGTCAGAGAAAACAAGGAGCAGATCAATATCGAACAGATCGATGAAGCGATCGATCGTGTCATGATGGGCCCTGCCAAGAAATCGCGTACCTATGATGAATATACGAAAAAGCTTGTCGCTTATCATGAAGCGGGTCATGCGATCGTAGGACTGAATCTGCCGGATGGCGCCGTAGTTCAGAAAGTCACGATCATTCCGCGCGGCAATGCGGGAGGCTACAACCTGATCACCCCTCGTAAGGAAAAGATCCTCAATTCCCGCAGGGAACTTCTGGATACGATCACCTGTTACATGGGCGGACGTTCCGCGGAAGAAATCTTCTTCGATGATATCACCACCGGAGCTTCCGGAGATATCCAGGCGGCGACAAATCTGGCAAAAGACATGGTTACGACTTATGGCATGTCCGATCTGGGACCGATCCAGTACAATGGCGGAAACGATTCTGTTTTCTTAGGCAGAGACTATGCTTCGCCATCGAACGCTTCCAGCCAGGTCGCATATGAGATCGATACGGAAGTGCGTAAGATCATCGATTCCTGTCATGAACATGCCCGCAGGATCATCAAAGAAAACAAGGATGATCTGATCCTGATTGCGGAAACGCTGATCGATAAGGAAACTCTGACAGCGGAAGAGATCGATGAACTGATCAAGGAACATCATAAATCGCAGAAGAAAGCGCCAAAGAAAACGGCTGCCAAACCTGCAAAGAAGACAGATACCAAAAAGAAAGAGACGAAAAAAACGACAAAATAAGTCGTTTTTTCCTATAGGTGAACATATGAAAAAGAATGTACTGATCGGTACTGCCAGAAACGGACATGTGCGTGTAAGCATCCTGAATGCGAAAGAAATGGTCGAGAAGGCCAGAACGCTTCATGATCTCTGGCCGACTTCGTGTGCCGCTTTGGGTCGTACGTTGGCAGTTACCGCATTAATGGCGTTGAGACAGAAAGACGATGAAGAAGTCGTCACGGTCACGATCAATGGGAATGGTCCGATCGGAACCATCCTTTGCGTCGGACAAAGCAATGGCAGGATCAAGGGATTCTGCGGGAATCCCCATATCTATGAGACTTATCCCGATTCGCATAAGCTTGCGGTAGGTTTGGCGGTAGGTACGGATGGCTATCTGAAAGTCACCAAGAATCTGAAGCTGAAACAGAATTATACTTCCGAAGTCCATCTGCAAAGCGGGGAGATCGGCGATGATTTCGCTTATTATTTCCTGATTTCGGAGCAGGTTCCTTCCATTGTCGCGGTAGGGGTTTTGGTAGACTCTGACGACAGCGTGAAATCCGCGGGAGCGATGATTATCGAACTGCTTCCGGATCACGAGGAAGAAGATATCCGTTATCTTGAAAATCTCAAACTGGAGCCGATTTCAGCCGTTCTGGAGCGCAATGACGACTTGTATGCATATATGAGCAGCCTCTTTGATGATTTCGTTGTACTGAAAGAAGAATACGCCTGTTACCATTGCGACTGTTCGAAAGAACGCTTCCTGCGCAATCTTCTGACATTATCGAAAGAAGACCTGCAAGAGATCGCAAAAGAGAAAGAACTGGAAATCAAATGCGAATTCTGCGATAAGACGTATTGTTTCGATGAAAACGATATAAAAACGGTAATGAGTTATGCTAAAAATAAATGAGGTCGAGATCAAGGAGCGATTGATCGTCGCGCCGATGGCTGGCATCAGCAACGAGGCGTTCCGTGAGCTGTGCTTTGAATTCGGAGCGGGGCTGGTGTATACCGAGATGGTTTCCGATAAAGCGATCTACTACCGGAACAATAAAACCATGGACATGCTGAAGATAGGGAATGAACATCATCCGGTTTCTTTGCAGCTGTTCGGAAGCGATGTGAATACGATGGTCTATGCCGCCCAGGTTCTTGACAGAGAAACGAATTGCGACCTGATCGACATCAATATGGGCTGCCCCGTCAGCAAGGTCGTCAAGACCGGAGCGGGATCGGCGATGATGAAAGATGAGGAACATACCGTTGAGATCGTCAAAGAAGTCGTAAAACATGTTTCCAAACCGGTAACCGTCAAGATGCGACTGGGCTGGGATCTTCAGCATATGAATTACGTCTCGCTTGCGAAGAAGCTGGAAGATGCGGGTGTCCGTCTGATCGCTTTGCATGCCCGTACCCGTTCGCAGATGTACGAAGGGCTGGCAGACTGGTCCCATATCCGGATCCTGAAAGAGAATCTGTCCATTCCTGTCATAGGAAACGGCGATGTCAAGAGCGTGGAAGACTTTCAGCGTATGCTTGATGAAACAGGCTGCGATGCCGTGATGATCGGCCGTGCCCTGGTAGGCAATCCGTTCTTGCTGAAACAGATTGACGATCATCTCCATGGCCATGAAACCGGAAAATATGATGCTTCGGATAAACTGGATTACTGCCTGATCCATGCGAAAAAGTTGATCGGTCTCTATGGCGAAAAGAACGCGCTCTCGCAGATGCGGGGACTCGCTCCTCATTACCTCACAGGCATGTATGGAGCCGCATCTTATAAAGCCAGGCTCAATCAGATCAGAACCTATGACGACCTGGAAAACATCATTGAAGAATACCGCGGATTCTTGATCCAGAAGGAACAGTTGATTTAAAAAATCTTTCCATCCGCGAGTTCCTTTGATATGCCTTGTCACAGAACCGTACATTCCCGGAATGAAATATCTATAATGGCAGGAAATGCGATAAAATAAAGACAGTAGATGCAAGATGAGGATGCTCAGAAGTGTTTGTTATGCGAATAATGCAGAACGACAATCAAAGAGTATGTAATTTGCAAGAATAATATAAACCATTAAAAAGGAGCTGTTTCCATCATGAAAAAAACGAAGTTTAAATTATTGAATCTGTTGCTGGCATTCGCATTGGTTATTACCATGATGCCGGCATTTGTTCAAACCGTGCATGCAACAAATAGTGTAACAATCGATTTCGGCACAGATACGCCAAGCGGAAACGAATACACGAAAGATGGCATTGTGATATCTTGCAGCGAAATACTGGCTAACAATACCGTTCATCTTAATGGCACAAAAAGCGGCAAGACTATGACGATAACAGCTCCGGAAGGAGCAAAATTGCAAGAAGTGTCCGTCACATTATCTTCAGATTCGACGAATGATAAAAGCTGGATTCGAAGAGATAGCAATAATAACTGGGATTCTGAAAACGAGAGTGTCGTAACGTTTTCAAACCTCAATCGGTCATCAACCCTGATTTATTGTTACAGTAACAGCGACCACTACTATGTGACAGCAGTTACTGTTACTGTTATGGAAGAGACATATAGTGTAACATTAAATACAAACGGCGGAACGATTCATTCCGGAAATATTACCAGCTATACATATGGGACAGGAGCTACACTTCCGACGGATATAACGAAAGACGGTTTTGCTTTTGGCGGATGGTATGACAACGAAGACCTGACTGGAACACCTGTATCAGTCATTTCAGCGGCAGATACAGGAGATAAGGAATTCTGGGCGAAATGGAATGTGGTTGAATATCCTCTCTGGGTCGCCGGCACTAGAGTGACAAGTGCAAACGCTTCGAACATCACTAGCGCTGATACCGTTACGGTGAGCTATGATGCAGACACCAACACCCTGACTCTGGATAACGCAAGTATCACTACAGGAAGCGGCGATTATGGTATTGTGTATAGCGGCGCAAATGCATTGAATATTGTATTGGAAGGAAACTCAGTAATCAATAATTTTCCGTTTGGTATCCAAAGTCAGAGAGAAAACAAGGATTTAACTATTTCCGGAAATGGTTCCATAACGGTTTCAGGTTCTCTTGGTGATATTTTTTCCAATGGCAGCTTAACGATCAGCGGCACTGTTACCGTCAGTGCCGGCCTTTATGCCAATAATGAGCTGATCATCAATGGCGGTACGATCGATAATCATTTTAAAGACATAAACGCAAGACATGGCGTAACGATCAACGGCGGTACCGTAAATGCCATAGTGAATTATCCTGAGAATTATAACAGCTATGGAATCCAGGGGAGCGTAACGATCAACGGCGGCACTCTTATAGCCGTAGGCATCGGCAGCAGCAACAATTGCCGAGGGATCACCGGAGACCTGACGGTCGGTGAGAATGCGGTCTCGGTCACCGTCATCGGAAGCGGAAAAGCAGTGGATGGTACAGTGAAGAATTCTATCGCTGGCGCAGGCTGGGCAGATACAGAAGGCACGGAAGGCATGACTGCGATCGCTGTCAATAGCAATCCGGGACAGAAGTATGACTATAAGATGCTTCAGTTCCCGGTTTCCAGCTATACTGTAAGCTTTGAAATGGGCGGTCATTACACACCGGTTCCGGATAGTCAAACGGTTGAACGCGGTGAAAAGGCCACAAAACCTGCAAAACCGGTAAACTATGAAGAAGCTGTCGATTACAGCACGACCGGACTTCGATTCCGGATGTGGGATGAAGTAGCACCTGCCGATCTGACCTATGATACTTTGTGGGATGGAGGTTTCAATTTCAATGGCACTGCCATTACGAAAGACACGACCTTACATGCGATCTATGAAAGTATCCTGACACTTAAAGTCTATGACCTGACAAATAATCAAGGATACGGTTGCGGAACAGTAACATACAGCGATATATATATAATAGAGTTCCACAGACAACAAGCAACATACAGACAACTATCATTGAAGGCACGCTTGAAAGCCTTACAGCCAATCCCGCAGAAAACTATACGTTTATCGGATGGTCAACCAGTAATTCAATCGCTGATCTGATCAGTTCCGATAATCCGTATGTATTCACAAATGACGGAAGAAAAACGGTTTATGCTTTGTTTGAGAAGGAGATGGAAGCAGTCGCAAGCATAACTAACGGATCAACAGTCACAAATTATACAGACATCAACAGTGCCATGAGCGCATGGACTGAAGGCACGACACTGACGCTTCTGCAGGATGTGACAGTGACAGGCGGTGACCGCGAACACATCTACACGAACACCCTGGATCTTAACGGCCATCAATTTGCTACTACCGGAGATTATGAAATTCTTTGTAGAGCAACCTTGACAATCAAAGACAGCAGTCAATCTGAAACAGGCTTGTTTACTGTAAATGCCCAAAGAAGCGGAAGTTTGATCTGGGCCCATAATGGCAATCTGATCCTGGAAGGCGGAACCCTATCTAACGATGCAACCAGTGCGCCTGTTGTTGATTTCTGGAGTGCAGATGATTGCAGTTTCACAATGAACGGAGGCAAGATCACCGGTACGGCAAGTCATGGCGCAATTCGATTTAACAGCAACTGCAGTTTTACGATGACAGGCGGAGAAATATCAGGGCTCACCGATACCAATGGTCTGTTTACTGGCAGCACTTCAGCCCCGTTTACTGTTTCGGGAACTGCAAAGATCCAGAACAATGTCAGAAACGGAGTGACGGAAAATGTTTATCTTGCCTCAGGCAAGGTCATAACGATAGGCGCTGCATTGGATCCATCTGCTTCGATTGGCGTAACGATGGCAAATCCAGGTATATTTACAGCTTCAGTTGCAGGAATCGTCAGCAAGGACTATATTTCGAACTTCACAAGCGATGACAGCGATTATTCAGTATCAGCAGACGGAAATGAGCTCACTCTTACTGTCATCGAGGAAGAGCCGGAAGCCTATGCCATTCTGACCGATGAAGGAGATTTCATCTTCTTCAGAAGCAGCGACTACTATGAAGACGGTTCCTATCAGACGGTCACGATCAATGACGATGAATATGACGGCTATGTCTACGGGAATATAGAATCGCTGAATCTCGATGCCTGGAACATGCCATGGCACGAAAGACGCGAACAGATCAAGAGGGCCTATGTGGCGGAAGGATACACGATACATCCGGACGATATGGTCGGATGGTTCTACGATTGCAGCAGCCTCGAGTCCTTCGATGCGTCCGGCTTTGACACCAGCGTCACCGATGGGTTCAGCTTCCTGTTCGATGGCTGCTCTTCCTTAACGGAGCTAGACCTGAGACAGTTCGATACCTCGAATGCCGAATACATCAACTGCATGTTCATCAACTGCTCCTCGTTAAGTTCGCTGGACATCAGCTCCTTTAGAACGGACAAAGTGCTGCAGATGAACGGGATGTTCATGGGCTGCTCCTCTTTGACTTCGCTCGATCTGAGCCATTTCAAAACGCCGTGCACCACCTCGATGTACAGGATGTTCGACGGCTGCACCTCTCTTGCCAATCTGGATATCAGCAATTTCGATACGTCTCATATCCTGGACGAGGATGTGATCGGCAGGATGACGGAAATGTTCAGGATGTGTTCCTCCCTCACGGAGGTGGTCCTGGGTCCGGGTTTCACTTTATGGCGCGAAGACGCCATGCTTCCGATCGGGCACTGGTCCCATGAGGACCCCGATCTGCTGAAGACGTAAACGGAGCTTCAGCAGCAGTATCCGGACAATGCGCAGGAGTGGTCCGGCAAATGGACAAGGACCGATATCTTCAGTATCGATCCACTGGAATATGTCGTGGCAGGGGAAACCGCCCAGCTTACCGTTCACAACAGCACCCAGACCATCAGATGGAGCACTTCCGATCCTTCGATCGCGGAAGTCTCGAACAATGCGATTATATTTGCGCACAAGGCAGGCATCGTAACAATCACCGCGACAGAGCAGAATACGGGATATACCGATTCCATTGAGGTAAGAGTCCTCTTCACCGATGTGGCAGAAAGCAGCAAGTACTTCTTTGATCCCGTCTACTGGGCATTCGATAATGGTATTACTACAGGCACAAGCGGTACCAAGTTCTCTCCCAATGACAACTGTACCAGAGGACAGGTAGTCACCTTCCTGTGGAGAGCGGTAGGATGCCCTGAACCGGAAGGAAGCAATCCTTTCAGCGATGTGACAGAAGACAAGTTCTTCTATAAAGCAGTATTATGGGCCTACGAGAACGGCATAACAACAGGCACGTCCTCCAG
>JAFYHQ010000027.1 GCA_017539105.1 Erysipelotrichaceae bacterium | reverse complement strand
TTTCAAAATCTGATTTCCGTGTCGTAAAAGTGCTGGCTTGCGAAGAAGTTCCGAAATCGAAGAAGCTTCTGAAATTCAGGCTGGATGACGGATCCGGCAAGGAAAGGATTATCCTGTCAGGAATCAAGGAATACTATCAGCAGGAAGAACTGATCGGCAAGACTTGCGTAGCAATCGTCAATCTTCCGCCAAGGAATATGATGGGAATCGATTCCGAAGGCGTGCTGATAAGCGCGAAACACAAGGAAGAAGGTCAGGAGAAGCTTCATCTGCTGATGGCCGATCCGCACATCCCGGCCGGAGCAAAATTATATTAAACTGCAACAATCACCAGCGGGTATGCAACGGATTGATACAATAAACATCAGTTTTTAGTCGAAACAATCGGGAGGTATAAAGATGACAAGTCTGATACTTAAGATCGTCGCAATGGTCAGCATGCTCATAGATCATGTAAACGCTGCGTACCCTGGCATACTGAACGAAGAATTCGCGGAAATCGCCGGAAGGATAGCATTTCCGATCTACGCATTCATGATCGTGGATTCCTTCCGTCATCTTAGCGGCAAGCGCCTGAAAAGGTTCATGATCATCCTGGGCGTCATGGCAGTCGTCTCCGAGCCGGCGTTCGACAAAGCCTTTTACGGCGCGTTCTATTTCCCTTGGGTCCAGAATCAGCTGCCTCAGTTTTTTACCTACGGATTGACGTTCATATGCGCCGGAAAAATAAAGACGGACTGGCAGAAGGTCCTTATCTGGATCTTGGCGATAACAGCGAATCAGGTGTGCTGTCTCGGATACGGCGGCGGAGGCATAGTGCTGATGCTCATGTATCTGTGGTATCTTAAGCACCATGAGGGACAAAGCCCCGTCTGGCGTTTCGGAATGGTAACGGCGATTACGCTCCTCGCAATCCCTGTCCTCGCTCTTTCCGTATTCGTTTTGTACTTCGGCATGCCTTGGCAGTATCATCTCTCTCTTGACTATATCCTGGATTGCCTGAAAGTCCATTGTCCGATGCTTCTTACAATACCTATCATTGTTTTATACAGCGGTGAATACGGAAACATCCCGAAGTGGTTCCGTATCGTGTACCGGTATTTCTACCCTGTCCACATATGGATACTGACATTTATAAAGCTGTTCATCTGATGCTGGATCCGCACATTCCTGCCGGAGCAAAGCTGTACTGAATGATAAACAAAAAAGATGTTTCTGTTGAAACATCTTTTTTGTAGATCAGTGATCAATAATTCAAACCATGTAAGCCTTAATGGCTCCAAGGGATTTTGCCAGATCGACATAGCTTTGGGCATATGCTTCCCCGGTCGTAAAGTCTCCCAGGATCTTTCTTTGTTCATCGCGTACTCCGAACTGCCGGTAGCGGATGATCTTATAGAAACATTTGTCCTGAATGATCCCGGAAACATACCGGACCGTTTCTTCGTTGTCCTGATCCCTGTCGGGGAAGATGATCGTCCTGACTTCATAGAGCTTTTCTATCTTGAGCAGATATTCAAGATTCTTCAAAACGGTTTCGTTCGGATAGCGGATCAGCCAGTCCGAGAACTCTTTGTTCACAGCCTTTACATCCAGCATAACACCATCGCAGTATTCAAGTATCTCCTTGTTCTGTTCAAAATCCAGGGAGCCGTTGGAATCCAGCAATGTCGTCAGCCCCATTTCCTTCACCTTGGGAAACAGTTCCATGATGAGATCCTTTCGGATCGTACATTCCCCGCCCGAAAGCGTGATGCCTTCAATGTAGGGAGCGACCCTTACGATTTCTTTCAGGAGGTCATCGCAGCCCATCCAGGTGATTTTAGGGGAAGCGTTGTGTCTGCAGGTTTTGATGCAGGTATCGCAGCCGACACAGACGTCTTTATTCCACACAACCTTCTGATCAATGATGTTTAAGGCGTTGGCAGGGCAGGTTTTTACACAGTCGCCGCAGTGATTGCACATGTGGATCGTTTCCGGATTATGACAGAAGCGGCAGTTGAACTGACAGCCTTGAAAAAAGATGGCCATCCTGTTTGATGGACCATCTACATTGGAAAAAGGAATGATGCGATTAACGGGTGCCGTGATCATCGTGTTTCACTACTCTGCGATCCAGCGCATGGGCACCGTCCTGAGCGCCTTTGCCGAAGATCGTTACATTATTCAAAGACTGTTTCTTCTGATTCAGTTTCTCGATTTCCGATTTCTTTACCAGATAACCCGTGACACGCACGACATCACAGTTTTCCAGATAACCGGAGAAATAGCGTAAGCCTCTGTTTAAAGAACCTTTGATGATCGGCAGAATCGCTTCCGGCGTTTTCTCGTAGGTTTCTTCGAATTTGAAAATATCACCGGTTCCTGTCGGGAAGTAAGGGTGGAACTTTTCATTGATTTCCAGCTGTTCGAGGATCGTAGGTTCCGCAAAGATCGGAATTCTGGTTCCCGGAGAATCTTCCATGCCATCGGAATCGATGCCGACCTGCGCGTGCAGACGATAGCGGTGTCCGAACGCATCGCAGTAAGGCGCTTCATGTTCAGATACTCTCTGATCGATGACATCCATGATCTTTAAACCCAGTTTTGTTGCTTCTTCATTCAGACCGAAGCCTTTCTTCTTGTCTTCGATGCCCAGAAGATGGTTGACGCATTCTGCCAGTCCGACCAGACCGAACATGCCGGTAAAGTTTTCTTGTTTTACAAAGCCTTCCGTAACCAGGAAATTCGATTTGAAGAAATTGGATTCTTCGACGCAGAATCTTACGCGTTTATCCATATACTCAAGCTGAAGATCGATGTATCTTGGAAGCTCATGGTTCAGAAAATCATCGACATCTTTTGCGGTAAGCGAACATTCGTATAATTTCAGTCTCGGTAAAGTGAAACCGCCGCCTGCTTTTTTCAATCCATTGTAGCAGGATGCGATGGCATAATCCTCGCCCCATTCTTTGACAAACATCCTGTGATTTGCAAAGGAAGGCTTTGCCGTCTTCAGCATGCAGCGGATACAGGCAAGAGCGAAATCGTCGCTGGTCAATTGAGGGTCATATCTCAAGGTCAGGTTCGGGATCGCCAACTGCATCTCTTCCGTAAGCTCAAGCAGCAGTCTGCCGGTAACGGAGTCTTCCGGGCCGATATCCGCATGCACGAAAGAGTCGGTCAGTACCTTGTCGATATGCAACAGGAACAGCTTCAGGATTTTCTTGGCATATTCCCTGTCTTCCTTCAGTACAAAGGGCTCCAGAAGCCGGTCCAGATCTCCCAGATAGACGGGGTAACATGTGACGGAAGGAACATGGCTGTAAAAGATTTCCAGATCATTGACGGCTTCCAGCAGATCTTTCGGCGGCGTAAGGCCAAGGAAATCACATCCCTTTTGAAACAGCAGTTCATAATCCGGACAGATATAACGCGGCCGGTAAGGAAGACGTCCCTCGTTGAGGTCACATAAAGCGCCTGCTGCCTTTGCCTGATAATACTCGTCTGAATAGACGATGCTGCTGTCGGTATTCTCTCCGAGTTTGGCCAACGCAAGTAGGGTCTGGTCATAAGTCAGTGTCGTATCTTTTACAATGTTCAATGCATCACTCATGGTATTTTACCTCTTGTAATAATTATATCTGTTTTTGACGGTTTCCTTTCAAAAACACGATAAGTGAAGCGGACAGAAAACAGAGCGGTTTCGGCAACGCAGATACAGGAAAGGTGAAATGAACAGCTGAAAAAACAGGGATCAGAAAGCGCATCGACGCGTGACTGATGCGAAACAAGCGCACCGCATCTTTCTTCTGTTGCCCTCTTAACGACCCCTGATTGACCCCCAATTGGAGAGAAGTTATAAGAAAATATATAAACATATATAAAGCGAAGTTGGAAAAGAAGAAATTATAACGGGTTATAAGAAGATATAAAAAGTTATAAATTTTGCAGCGTCATTTTCCTACCATGAAACCGAGAGAAGGCGAAAGATCCGTCATCAAGACGGTGGAAAAGAGCGAAGAGAAAATCGATTTTTCCAAAGTCGAGATCGAACCGCTGTTTGAAGACCTGGTCGACTTCGAGACTTTTTCAAAATCTGATTTCCGTGTCGTAAAAGTGCTGGCTTGCGAAGAAGTTCCGAAATCGAAGAAGCTTCTGAAATTCAGGCTGGATGACGGATCCGGCAAGGAAAGGATTATCCTGTCAGGAATCAAGGAATACTATCAGC
>JAFYHQ010000026.1 GCA_017539105.1 Erysipelotrichaceae bacterium | reverse complement strand
CGGTCATGTCGGAAGAGGACCATGTGACGTTCCTGTTTGTGGCATCCTCAGGAAGCACGGTAGCCTGCAGGGTCTCGGATCCAAGGATCGTCAGCTCGAGTTCCGTCTTGTTCAGGGTGACGGATTCGACGAGAATGTCGGTTACCGGTGTTTCCGGTTCATGATCTTCTTTATAGAAAGTCATGCCAAATAAAGGTTTATTGTCAGGGCCAGATGGATTAATATCTGTAGGATAAATCTTAAATACATTGCTATGCAATTCCATCCAAACCGTCTTGCCTTCATCTGCTTCCATATCATCCAGTGACAGATAATATGTGAAGTCATTTTCAGGTCCATTCAAAGTCCAGTTCGTATCGGTTGCTTCCGTGCAAACAAGATTGTAATGGGTTCCGCTCTTGACTCCGCCCAGCACATAATCATTCTGGGTGAATCCATAAGTGCCATCATCGTTCTTTGTGACAGTCCAGACGATATCCTCGTTGCTTGTCGTGATGACGCCATTGACTGGAGCAACACTGATTGCAGCGAGATTGTAGTTGTCAACGGTGTTGCCTAATGCTTTGTCGCTGGCATCGTTGAAGATAATGATCTTATCGCCTGTATCCAATGTGCTTGCCAGACCATAGTTCTTTAATGGAACAGTAGCAGGATTTACGGTGACGACACACGTTGCAGTCTTGCCTGATTCGTCTTTTGCAGAAATGATAACCGATGTCGTTCCTTCAGCAAGCGCTGTCACAAGTCCGGTATCGCTTACAGATACGACTGTATCATCTGCAGCTGCATAAGTAACCGCTTTGTTTGCGGCATCCCACGGACTGACTTCCACCGTCAGCTGCTGCGTATCGCCGATTTCCAGCGTTACTTCGCTTGGATCGACTGTGATCGACTCAACAAGCACAGTCTGCGGTGTTTCCGGATCAGCATCCTCTTTATAGAATTGCACACCGTACGCATTCTTATCAGCTGGCGCGTCATTCGTTCCATACAATTTGAATTCGCCTTTATAGTATTCCAGATGATACGGACCATAATTCGATTGCATTTCAGGAAGAGACAGATAATATACGAAATCATTACGATCCGGTCCATACAGCGTCCAGTTCGCATAAGCAACATTTGTGAATGCCAGCTTCTTGCTGGAGTTTCCGCCAAATGTCAGATCATCCTGCGTGAATGTGACAGTGCCGTCGCTGTTGACCGTGACATCCCAGACGATATCTTCGTTGTCGGTCGTGATGACGCCTTCGACAGGATCGACATCGGCGCCAACGAGTTTGTTGTTTGTGAAGGCATTGTCTACCGCTCTATCGTTTCCTTTGTTATAGATAATGACCTTATCGCCTGTAGCCAATGAACTGACCAGACCGTAATCCTTTTGAACAGCCGTTGAAGTAACAACAGTAATTGTACATGTTGCTGTAGCACTTGGAGTATCTACAGAAGTAATCGTGATTGCCGTCGTACCTTCTGCCAGAGCGGTTACCAAGCCGGTTTCGCTGACAGAAATAACGCTTGAATCATATCCTGTATAAGTTACTGCCTGATTTGTTGCCGTGGATGGTGATACGGTCACTTCGAGTTGGACAGTGTCTCCGACTTCCAGTTCCTTTTCCGTCGGACTGACAGTAATTGATTCAACATGAGGAATAACCGGTCCGCCTGAACCATGGACTCCGTAGAATTCGAATTTATACTGGTTGCTACTGTTTTCACTGTAACCATATGTCGTGAAACCGGAGTAATATTCCAGATACTGCTGACTTTCGCCATTATAAACAGCATTGGCATTTGGCACGAACCATGTGCCGTCGCTCTGCTGCTGTAAAGTCCATAATGAATAATTATTCGCTTCCGTCGTGAAACTCAAAGAACTGCCGGTTGCTCCGGAAGTAAGATAATTACCTTCTGCATCCTTGAATGAATAATATCCATTAGTATCAAGAACTACAGTAAGATAAGCCATGGAAGCCGTCTGATTGAGTTTCCCATTCTCAACGGTTGCCGCAACACCCGCCAGCTTGCTACCGTTGGCGGTCGTTGTCAAAGCCACGCTGTCTTCCGGGTAGTAGATAATCAGTTGACTATCGTTTTCAGGAGCTGTGGTGAATTTATCCAGTTGAGCGATGATTGGTTCCGGTTCCGGTCCGGTCGATTCCTTAATTGTCCAGAATTCCAGAGTCTGATCAGCGATATTGGATGGGAATTCACCTGTTGTATCGCCTCTCTTATAACATCTCCAATCTGCATTATTATAGACACCAAGATATCTAATTTTTCCGTCGGGATCGGCTGCAGCCAAGTAATCATCGGTTATGCTCCATACATATCCTTTATCTGGCTTGTTGCTGACTCTTACGCCCTTGTTATTGCTTATAACATACAGGTAATCGCCTTCATTATTGGTTATAGTGTACCCATCTTCACCTTCAACTGGGGTAATGGTCCAACCATAATCCGCTTCCGTTCCACTAATTGTAAGAACACCATTAACATCTTTGGTCGCAACGACTGCATTCGGAGCACCTGACGTGAACTTCGCAGCTGGCAAGGCATAGGTAGGAGTAGTACCATCACTTTTGTTCGTAGTCATGGTGATCGCTACCGATTTGCCGCTACTAACTGCCGCATCGATATCCTCGATTGATTCCCACGTCGAAGAAGCTTCGCCTTCTGCTTCAACTTTTGTTGTCGTCGTAAATGACGTAAACAAAAGAAGACCGATAAGCATGCATTGCATCAATCTTTTAATTACTTTCATTCAATGATTTCCTCCATACACAGATTGATAATAAGACTACTTTAATTGTAGCATGTTTCATCCTGTCTAAATGTATGAACTAATCATATGAAACACAAAAAAGGAGCTTTCACTCCTTCCGTGTTAATACTTTCTTTAACTGCTTCTTACAGACCGTTCTTGCTTAAGAGTTCCAGGAAGTTCTCGGTCTCATTCATCGTCGTCAGACGGCTGTTCAGGACACCACCGCGCATCTCGGCGATCTTACGGTAGCATTCCGCATCTTCCTTGGTAACAGCGATGGATTTCGTAACCATGACATACTGCGTGCCCTGGATCGGAGCGGCATTGCCGACGTTAACTTCTTCGACTTCCAGACCGGATTCAAGGATAGCCAGCGCGTCTGTCGGGAATTTGCAGATGATGAACATCGTCTCATCCGGATGTTCCTTGGCATAGTTGATCGTCTCTTCGATCGAGAATACATAAACCGTATTTCCTCTTGCAGCCATAGGCAGAGCCATCTTCTGGATCGGATCGGCAGCGACCTTATCGTTGCAGACGATGATCTTGTCGGCACCGATGGAGTTCATCCAAGTAACGGCAACCTGACCATGGATCAGTCTATTATCAATTCTTAAATGTTTGATCATAATATGATATTACCTCCGCTTATTATTCTAACATAATCGGTAAGCGTTTACATTATTGTTAAAGAAAAAGTGCAGGATATTCCTGCACTTTCTGTTTCTTCTTTCAGATGATTAAGCCATCCAGCCTAAAGCACCTAATACGAATGCTACGATGAAGAGGATCAGGATGACTCTTAACGGAGACATCTTTCTGTTCTTGATCAGGTAGTAGCAGCCGAAGGTGAGGGCCAGCGGAACCAGGCATGGGAAGATTGCGTCTAAGACAGACTGTAATGTCTGAGCTTCGACAGTAGCGCCATCGATGGTCAGGTCTTTACCTAATTTGACAGGTAATGTAGCACCGATCATTGAAGGAACGAAGCCGCCCATGACAGTAACGCCTAAGATGTTGGCACCGACCTGGAGTTTATCGATCGTGCCTGCACCGGAAACATCGTTGATGACATTCGCACCCTGTTTGTATCCATAGTTGAACAGCGGCCATCTGAGGATGAATAATGCCAATACTGGTAATGTGGAGAACAGGATAGCGCCTAATGCGTTGCCTTCGTTTGCCAAACCAGCAGCGATGATGTTGAACGGAGGAGTGACTAATACGGCCTGGATCGTATCACCGATACCAGCTAAAGGACCCATCAAGGCAACCTTCAGGCTGTCGTGAACTTCCGGCTGTCCGCCTTCTTCAAGAGCAACACCTGCACCGCAGATCAATGCTGATGATCCTGGGTGAGTGTTGTAGAACTGCATATGTCTTTCAAGCTGACGGCACTGTTCTTCCGTACCATCATATAATTCTTTTACAACAGGAACCATTGCATATGCATAGCCTGCAGCCTGCATCTTTTCATAGTTCCAGCACCACTGTAATGCCCAGTTATGTCTGTTGCACGCTTTCTTTAAAGCAGCCTGTGATAATTTCTTAGACATTATTTAACACCTCCTGTAACAAAGAAGCTGGCAGCAGCTAAACCGACTAAAGCCAGAGCTACTGTTCCCATACCGGCATAAGCGTAAAGAACGAAGCCGATGATGAAGAAAGGCCAGTACTTCTTGAGATCCATGTAAGATAACAGCAGAGCGAAACCGACTGCCGGTAATACCTTACCAACGACTCTCAGACCATTCGCAACCCACTCGATGGAAGTAGCGAAGTTCGTCAGTGCGACGACGTTGTCGATCAGGATCATGCCCAGTAAGACAGGGAGCATTCTTGACAGAGCCCAAGGAAGGACACCTAACAGAGTATCCAATTCGAACTTCGGGATATCGTTCTTTGCCAAAGCAGCTTCGCCCATGTGCTGGAAGACTGTCGTAGCAGCACGACCTAAGATATCCATTTCAGACATCAGCAGAGAGATACCCTGAGCAACGACGATACCTGCATCGACGTTACCGGTCTTGGCACCGACTACTGTACCGAAAATGGAACCAGTAATGAAATCAGGGATCGTAGCACCACCATAAGTATAGAAACCTAAGCTGTTGATCAGCATGACTGAACCGACCTGCAGGCCCATATTGAGGTCACCGCAGCAAAGACCAGCTAAAAGTCCCGTAATTATAGGAGTACGAACACCTAAACCGGATAAATCCAGGACCATAGCCACACCTGACCAAAGACCCAGAATTATACCTAACATTAAATTGCTCATATAATTAATGAACCTCCTTATACATAATATTGTGGCACAATAAAACAGCATTTTCAATGCTGTTCCCATGTTTATCACATAGATTTCACATAATCGTAAAGCCTGTTTTTTCAGCTTACGTAAAGGATATCTCTGATTTCTCCGCTGTCATCGATGACCAGACAGGAAAGATAGCCGTAGCCTTTTCCTAAGGCGCAGCCGCAGTCGATGTTGATCCAGGTGTAGCCGTTTCCGAAATCCTGGATATAGACCTTGTCGCTGTCGTGCAGACGTCTTGTTACGATGTGCCCAGAGATGAATGTCTTTTCCTCACCGGTATATTCTTTCAGGTTCAGAAGATCGATGCTGTAAGGATAATGGTTCCATACCAGATCCTGTATCTTCATGAGATCATAGAAGTAATCGTGCGTATAGATATCCTTGCCATCCTCAGGAGCGCCGGTATGGGACAAGACGTAATGATGGCTGTTGATGTCCAGGTGTTTCACGATAGCCGTGTCATAGAGATATGCCAGGATGTCTTCCCGTTTCTCTTCATTCAAAGCCATGAAATGCTTATAGGTCACCATTCCACCGTTGGCTTCATAGAACCAGCTGATCCGATCCATCCCATTGAGATATGTCAGCATCATGTGCTCATGATTGCCTAAAAAAAGCTCGACGTTATCGCGTTCCATGAGGTCGATCAGAATATCGATCCCCATATCCCCCCGGTCGATCACGTCTCCGAGAATATAGAGCTTATCTTCTTTCTGCAGATCGATCTTCTGCAGCATCTTCAGATAACGGTCATAGAGGCCATGGATGTCTGACATGATGTAGATCATATAATCCATTCTATCATCAAAACACTTATGATAAAATCAATATGAGGAAAAGATTATGCAATTGAAACTATATAAAAGATCGACCATCTTGCTGAGCATCGTCGTTCTGATCGATGCCGTCAGTATTTTTCTGCTGCTGAAATACCGCGATGCCTGGGCAGATCGCAAGATAGCGACCATCCTGCTTTTCGCGTTATTCATCTTCGTGCTGCAGTCCCTGTATTCTTATTACGACCTGAATGCAGACCGTCTGCTGATCAGGAAAAGAGTTTCCAACGGGGATGTGGCTCTGGCCAAGATCAAGGATGGGACCTTTGTCCGTTTCGGAAGGGATGCCCGTCTGAAGAATCATGTCTACTGGAAACTGAATGTGGAGATCTACGATAATGATATGAAGAAGTTTGAAACTTCCATCATCGAAAAGTTCTCTACCCACCAGACTTCCGTTCCGAAAGGATATGTCTATGTCACCTACATCGAAGGCCAGGCAGAAGATTCCCTGATCATTCCGAACGTGATCATCAGTTCGATCCCGGAATACCAGCCTCTGGTCGAAGATTATGAGAAAGCATTGAAACCGACCTATCTGAATGCCTATATGATGAACGGACTGATGCTGGAAACCTACAAAGAATCGTTGAATAAACAGAAAGAATAAAAAAGGAGCCTGTTATGAAAGATAATGTTTTTGATGTCGTACTGCTGTTTGCTCTGCCGGCTTCGGGCAAAAGCGAAGTCCGCCACCTGCTGGCGAATGTCGAACCGGAACGTTTAAGCAAGGAATTCCATATCGGCGAGAATGTCCAGCTGGATGATTTCCCTTACGTCTACATGATGCGTTGCATCGATGAAGAACTCGTCAAGATCGGCGAAAAACCGGTCTTTGCGGATGAACCGGGTTCCGTATTCCGTGATGACCGTTACTTCGGCGCGCTGATCAGAATGCTGAATGAAGACTATGATGATCTTTTTGAGAAGAAACGGATCGAAACGGACAATGTCGCCAAATACTATATCGATCGTTTCATCAAAGCCTGCAAGGATGTCGGAATCGAGGATGGCTTCGACAAGCTTCCTGAGGATGTCATGGAGAAACTGTACAAAGGCATGACTCCGCTATGCGAGCAGATGCTGCAGGACAAATATGACAACTATCCGGATACCATGGAAGGAAAGACCACGGTCATTGAAATGGCCAGAGGCGGCGATATCAATTCCACCCTGCCATTAAGCGGTGCGGAAGGCTACCAGTACAGCCTGAAACAGTTCTCTGACAGGATCCTGACGCATGCAGCGATCCTGTACATCTGGGTCACGCCGGAAGAATCCAGACGCAAGAACCATGACCGGGCAAAACCGGGAGCGGATGGTTCCAGCCTCTTCCATGAAACACCATTGGAGGTCATGTATCATACCTATGGCGTCTGCGATATGATCTGGCTCAAGGAACATTCCGAAATGGAAAATACGGTCACGGTCAAGATCGATGACAAGACTTATCATGTGCCGATCGGCATCTTCGACAACCGTGAAGACAAGACCACCCCATTCCGCGATGAACCGGAAACCTGGGATCCTGCCTTGGTCGATCAGGTCATACCGATGATCAGAAAAGCCACTGACACGATGTGGGACAACTACAAGAAATAATGAAAACCCTTCCAGATGGAAGGGTTTTTTATGCTTTCTGTTTTTCGCACATCCTGTTGACAATGACATTCGATGCGATATCGTCGGTCACATTCAGGGTCGTGTAGCACATATCCAGCAGCTTATAAATGCCGCTGTAGAAGCCGATAAAGTCTAATGGAATGCCCAGGATCTGCAGATAGCTTGCGCCGATCACGACACCGCCATTCGGAATGCCCGGAGCTGCCATATTGATCAGGGTCGCCGACACCAGCATCAGCAGGTATTTCGATAAAGTGATCTCTACGCCATACATCCTGGAACAGAACAATCCCAGCAACGCAAACGATACGGCTCCCCCGCACATATGGATCGTCGTACCCAGAGGAACCACCACATCCGTGATACGCTCCGGGATATTGAATTCCTCTTTGCATACCTTGATGGTATAAGGAAGCGTTGCCCCCGAGGAACAGGTGCTGACCGTGACCATCCAGACCTTGTATACCTTTTTCAGGAAAGTGACAGGCGACATCTTGCATATCAGCAGTACCGGCAGGATCATGACCAGAATGACTGCGATCAGCGCGCAAAGGTATGCTGTAAGGATATATCTTACGCCAACCCCCAGCAGGACCGATCCGTATTTCGCGACCGTATTGCTTATCAATGAGAAGGATGCCAGAGGCGTCACATACATGAAGTATTCCAGTACCTTGAAGAAGAACGCTTTCGCTTTCTGCACATAAGTAATGACTGTATGACCGTTCTTAATCTTTCCGCAAACAAAACCGACGATCACCGACAGAAGAATCAAGGAAAACAGATATCCTCCGCTAAAGAATTTCTTGAGATCCTTCGGAATCAGATTCGTCAGTATGTTTATTATCGAAAAATCCGTCGTACTCCCGCTCCATTTTTCTCCTTCAAACGTAAAACCCTTCACAGGATCGACCAGTGTCACGACCAGAGAAGAAATCAGGAACGTACAGACAAACATCGTCACAAACACAAACAACGTCTTGCCGATGATCTTATCCTTGTATCGGCTGGAATCATAGACCGCAACCACGATACTGGTAAACACCACAGGCACGATCATGTATTTCAGAAACTGCACATAATAAGCGCCGATGAAACTGATGGAATCCGTATGCTGCGGACAGAACAAACCGAAAAGAACGCCTGCCAGCAAGCCGATGAGCGATAATGTGCTTAAATGTTTCTTGAAGAAATCCATGGTACTGCCCTCTTGAAATAAAAAATGGCGGAGAGTGTGGGATTCGAACCCACGTGCCCGGTTGGACAACCGCATTTCGAGTGCGGCTCGTTATGACCACTTCGATAACTCTCCAGCAACAGCTCTATTATATAATACTTTATCAAGAAAAAAGGAATCTTTCGATTCCTTATTCATATAATGCATAGACTTCCGATACCGGCGTATGACAGGACACCGCCAGGATCAGTTTCGACAGCATCCATCCTACGGACAATACCGTGATCTTGGAGGTCTTCTGCAATTCTTCTTTCGGAACCACGATCGTATTGGTGACTACGATCTCCTTGATCCGGGAGTTCTCGATCCGTGTTGCCGCATCATTGGAGAACAAGCCATGCGTCACACAGACATAGACATCTCTCGCCCCATTGTCCACCAGGATATCCGTCGCCGCCAGCAGAGATCCTCCCGTATCGCAGATATCATCGACGATGATGACATCCTTGCCTCTGACATCGCCAATGACATAACAGGCTTCGACTTCATTGGCTCTCGGCCTTCTCTTATCGATGATCGCCAGGGAACATCCCAGGATTTCAGCCAGCGTGCGCGCACGCTTGACACCGCCATGGTCAGGAGAAACGACGACGATATCATTCACCGGGAAATTCTTCCTGCGGAAATACTGTCCCATCATCGGGACCGTAGTCAGGTCATCGACCGGACAACGGAAGAAGCCCTGGATCTGCGGAGCATGCAGGTCAAAAGTAACGACACGGTTGACTCCTGCCGTTTCCAGCATGGATGCAACCAGTTTTGCCGTGATCGGCTGCCTTGGCATCGCCTTTCGATCCTGACGGGCATAACCATAATAAGGAATGATGCATGTGATCTCGGTTGCCGAGGATCTTCTTAAGGCATCCACGCAGATCAGCAGTTCCATCAGGTTCTCATTCACAGGCTTGCTGGTGGATTGAATGATGTAGCATCTCTTGCCTCTGACGCTCTCTCCCAGTTCTACCAGAGTCTCGCCATCCGCGAAATGCTTGACATCGACCTTCCCCGGATTGATATTCAGATAGTTGCACACTTCATTGACGATGCTTACGCTGGAAGTCAAAGCGAATACCACGACATCGTCCAGATTCTCCTCTTTGGAGTTCAAAGCATCTTCGACAGTGAACTTCACGATCTTTTTATGTTTGATTTCGACCGGATTGAATTTTACGTTCGGCAGATCCGCCAGCCTGTTATTATTGATGGCAAACACTTCGCAAAGATTGCCTTCATAAACGATACACGAAGCTTCCCCTTCTTTATTCAGAAGACGTCTGAGATCTTCATCGTTCAGTTCCGGATACAGCGGAGAAAGCAAAAGGGTCTTGCCATTGCTGTCGATCGTACTCATGACTTCTTCGATGCTACCCTTGCTGCGGCAGCCAGGCACTCCAAAATCCGTTCCGACCAGGTAGATGTTCTCGATCTCCTTGATCTTTCGCAACTCTTTTACTGCGTGCAGCAACAGGTTTCCACCTCGATACGGAGCTTTTGCCAGTTGTCTCTCTTCAGCATCTTTGATATAAATGATAGCGTTGATCATGGCGTTCCCCCTTTTATAAACTCATTATACAATTTATTTTCTTAATATTTTTCCAAATCTTACATAAGAATGACTGTTACGCAACGCTTTGTATAAACGCATGATTTCCTGCTTGCTTTCACTGATACAGAAAACCGTCGAGCCGCTGCCTGACATCAGGACGTTCTTCGCTCCGGCTTCCTTGAGAGCATCAATCACTTCTTTGATTTCTTCATTCAGGATCATCGCGACTTCCTGCAAGGAATTACCCAGCAGGCCATCGATCGCTGTCCCTTCGGCCAAAGCGTTCTGCAGCCGGTCGATATCGGGATGTATGCAGTCGTTCTGATCGATCATCTCGTATGCCGCAGGAGTGGATACCCCTTTCTTCGGCTTGACCAGCATGATATGATAGTCGTTCTTTACGCTGATCTCTTGCAGGATATCGCCGACTCCCGTCACTCTGGCAGGGACATTGTAATAGTTGAACAGTACATCCGCTCCCACTTTCATGCAGATCTCTCTGATCTCTTCTTCGGAAGGATGCAGATCATAGAGCTTCTGAAAGATCCGCAAAGTGCTGGCGGCATCTGCTGTGCCTCCTCCGAGACCCGCCTGGATCGGAACGCTTTTATAGAGATCGATCATAAAGTGATCTTTGATCTGATACTTTTCTTTCAGTACTTCGATCATCTTGTGGATCGAATGATTCTCGTTGTATCGGATATAAGGCCAGTTGCAGCGATAGGAATCCCGATCGCTGATCTTTATTTCCAGAAGATCATAAAAGTTGATCGGCAGCATGATGGAGTCGATCAGATGGTAACCGTCTTCCCGGATCCCGCAGACATCCAGGGCGAGATTGATTTTTGCGTAGGCTTTATCTTTCATATAGTTTATCGTGCAAGGCAATGAACTGATCCAATGTCAGTTCCTGGGCCCGGATGTTTTCTTTGAATCCGAGCGAGGCATAGGCTTCCTGTATCGTTTCCAAAGGGAATAAGTCTTTGAGATTGTTATGGAGGGTCTTGCGACGCATCCGGAAGCAGTTTTTTACCAGGGTAAAGAGACTTTCTTCATAGAGGCGGTTTCTGGCCCGTTTCAAAGCGAAAACGACAACACTGCTATCTACTCCAGGCTCCGGATAAAACGCCTTGCGTGACACATCCATGAGCTTGTGGACGTCAAACAGATAAGCCGTTTCCACACTCAAAGCCCCATAGTCCTCGGTATCCGCTTCCGCCAGGATACGATCAGCGACTTCCTTCTGAATCATGACCGTGATCCTGTCATAAACAAGATCGGACTCAAAGATCTTAAACAGGATCGGCGTAGTCACATAATAAGGAAGATTGGCAGCGATATTGACTTTTTCCTGATAAATACCAAGATCGGCATCCAGAAAATCCTGCAGATAGACCTTCAGGTGTTCATCATCGATGGTATGATTTAAGATCTCATACATCTCCGGGTCGATCTCATAGGCATCCACCGACAAAGAGTACTTCAAAAGACACTCCGTCAAAGCGCCTAAGCCGGGACCGATCTCAATGGTCTTGAGATCCTTATCGCAGGCTTCTCTGGCGATCTTACCGACGATATTGGCATCGATGAGAAAATTCTGGCCCAGTTTCTTCTTGGCCCGTTTCTCTCCCAATACTGTTTTCACATGATTGATATTCGCGATCATATCGGCAATCTGATTCTAGTTCAATTTTAGCATATTTCATATAAACGCTGCGTTTGGATAAGAAAAAGGCATCTCTTCCGAAGGAAAAAGATGCCTTGCGTATTACGTATGATTTCTGGCGCTTCAAATCAGGTCTTTCAGACCTGTACCCTTCAGGAAACGCGCTCCCAGATAGAACAGCCCCTGTCCGGCGATATTGATCAGCTGAGCTACCCAGTTCATGAACGCTTTATCGAAATCCTTGCTGGAAAGATAACCCATCATGAGACACAGGAAGAATGATACGATGAAACAGACTAGGGCGTTTCTCTTCTTTGCCTTGCTGGCAAGGAAACATAATCCCGCATCGAGCGCGCCTAAACCGACCACCATGATCCCTACCAGAGCCATGGTCGGAAGGAAGGAATACGCCTTTTCTTTCTTCACAACCGTCAGTACCAGAGCGATTCCTGCCAGAAGGAATCCGAAAGCCTGATTGGAGAAGAACTGGTCGGACATCCAGGCGAATTCTCCTACGCCCAAGGCATACAGGAGCTTATAGGTCGCTTTCAGGAAACCTGCGGCAATCACCAGACCTGCTCCGGTCAGGAAGAGAAGTCCCTTCCCTTTGCGCTGCTCTTTGTATAATTCGTTCGCAATGATCGTCACTCCCAATCCGAAGAACAGTACCGGGATGTAGTCGACCAATGCCATTGGTACAGAAAACTCTTTCATATCAGTCTCTGTATACCTTCATGGAATGATACTGTTTCGTAAATGGGAACAGCAATGGTACGGTATCGGAATACTTCTGATATTCCGGATCCAGACCATAGGTCTTCTCATGACGCAGTTCCAGTCTCGAAGCAGAGTTGTACATGATATAAGTGATCAGGCACAGAGCGATCAGCACGATGATCCACTGTTTGCCCTGGACCGCACCGATACCGCTGACGGTAACGCCGATCCAGAACATGATTTCGGAGAAGTAATTCGGGCATCTGACATACTTGTAGAGTCCGGTATCGCAGAAACGTTTCGGGTTGACTTTCTTGGCAGCAGATTTCTGCTTGTCGGCAGTCGCTTCGCCAAGGATCGCCAGAGCCATGATGACGATGCCCAGCCAGACAAAGAGATTGTCTTGGCTTCTGTTGATGATACGGTAAGAGACCGCGCTGGTCTGTGCCGTATACATCAGCATGCTGTAGGCCCACATGAACAAAGATACAGGCAGCGGCATCGCTTTGGTAGAACCGGTCGAATCCAGTTTTTTCTTGTAATCTTTATTCGTCAGTTCTCTCTTCAGGATGTATCCGCCCAGACGGTAGCCGTAGATCATCAGCAAGACCGACAGGATTGTTGTCGCGGCTGTCAGCGTATGATTGATCAGGCCGAATACCAGATGGAATGCACCGATACACATGACCGCAAAGCCGTAGCCTACGGACATGAACCAGACAAAAGACTTAAAACCCATGCAGCAGCCTAAAGCAGCCACAATGGTAATGGTCCACATGAATGGGGGCCATACTTTACCGATATAGGAAGGATCCAACTTAAGCATCCGCTTTACCTCCAAAGAAATCTTTGATATATTCCGCAAACGAAGCATCCCCCGTCACATCCTTGCCGACCAGGTCATGAGACAAAGTCCACTTGGAGAACAGGATGATATCATGTTTGCCTTCTTTCTTGATCTTAGGCAGATTTGCCAGCAGGCCGAACATCCAGATCGGACTGTCCTTGATGATGGTAGGCTTGCCTGCGGCTCTGAAGCACATCTTGGCCATTTCTTCATAAGTGTAGGTCTCCTTACCGCCTACTTCATAAGTGACATTCGTATCCTTCATATGTTCGACGATAAACTGTGCAAAATCCGGACAGTCGACGACATTCGCTTTGACATCGTGATAGCCCTTCAGAAGCTGCATCTCACCTTTATCGACATAAGGCTTGAAAACCTTGACGATATCATAGAAGTATCCCGTCGGACGATAGATCACATACTCCAGCGAGCCCTTCTTGATTTCCTGCTCCACCATGTATTTCGCATGCAGCATCGGCACTTCTTCCGCGCCAGGTTCGTCACAGGCGATGACGGAAATATAGTTGAACTTTTTCACGCCCGCTTTGACTGCTTCATTATAAAGATTCATATTGCCCTGATAATCGATATCATAAGCCGTAAATTTCGTAGAAGAAGTCGTCAGACCCATGGTCGTGATGACGATATCGACACCGTCGCAGATCCCTTTCAATGTCTCGGGATCCGTCGCATCGATGGCCTTAAACGTATACTTCCCCTCCAAGCCGTTGTTTTCTTTTTCTTTCAAGTCAGCAGCAACAACTTTATGTTTCTTCTGAACAAGCACTTTCAGAATCTCATAGCCCAGATTACCGAAAGCTCCCGCTAATAATACTTTCATATGATTTACCCCTCCGTACCATCATTATACTTGATTTGTGATTATTCTAACAAGTAACTCTGGATATCAGTCTCTCCTAAAAAGATCTCTGGTATAGACTTTGTCTGCCACGTCGCCTAAGACATCTTCATCGAAACGGTTCGCAATGATCACATCGCTTTGTTTCTTGAATTCTTCCAGATCGTTGATTACCAGAGAATTGAAGAACGTATCTCCGTCTTTCAGTGTCGGTTCATAGATGATGACCGGGATCCCTTTTGCTTTGATCCGTTTCATGACGCCCTGGATGGCAGATGCCCGGAAATTATCGGAATTCGCTTTCATCGTCAGCCGGTAGACGCCGACCGTCTGCGGTTTTCTGGCAAGGATCTGCTCGGCAATGAAATCTTTCCTGACCGTATTTGACTTTACGACCGCTTCGATCATCGTCTGCGGAACGTCGCGGTAATTCGCCAGAAGCTGCTTGGTATCTTTTGGCAGGCAATAGCCTCCGTATCCGAAAGAAGGATTGTTGTAATGCGGTCCGATCCGCGGATCCATGCATACGCCATCGATGATCTTTTTGGTATCCAGCCCTTTCATCTGCGCATAAGTATCCAGTTCGTTGAAATAAGACACTCTGACTGCCAGATAGGTATTCGCAAACAGTTTGATCGCTTCCGCTTCCGTCGGCGGAGCAATGAGCACTTTGGCATCCTCATCCAAAGCCGCTTCTTTCAGCAGTCCTGCAAACATTTCCGCTTCTTCCTTCTGATCCTCATAAGCTCCTACCACGATACGGGAAGGATGCAGATTATCATATAACGCTTTGGATTCTCTTAAGAATTCAGGAGAGAAAATGATATTCTTGATATTGTATTTCTTCCTGACAGAGTCCGTATAACCTACAGGGATGGTCGATTTGATGACCATCAGCACATCCGGATTCACTTTCAAGGTATGTTCGATCGCGTCCTCCACGGCCGAGGTATCAAAGAAATGATTCTCTTCGTCATAATTGGTCGGAGTGGCAATGATGACCAGATCGGCGGAAGCATAAGCCGCATCCTTGTCTGTCGTCGTAAAAAGATCCAGCTTGCGCTTGCCTGCTCTTGCTTCTTCAAAGAAACGTTCGATCTCGTCATCCTGTATCGGAGAAATGAACTGATTCAGCTTTTCCGCTTTGGATTCGGTGGTGGTGATGGCAGTGACTGTGTGGCGTTGCGCCAGCAAGACTGCGAGCGACAGTCCGACATAGCCTACGCCTGCAACGGTTATTTTCATGATTGATCTCCTTCTATCGTTTCCTTCTCTATTTTATACCAACGGAATATCTGTTATTTCATGAATGATCACAAATCAGCGATATCGTTTATGCATTCGGGTGGTGAAAAATCCGGGTTTCTTATATGATGATAGAAAAGGGAGGATGACTTATGATCATCAGAAATGGAACGATATACGATGCGGTGCATGAAGAACCATACAAAGCTGACATACAAATAAAAAATGGCAAGATCATCGCAATCAAAACAAAGATCAAGGCAGAAAAGAACGAGAAGACGATCGATGCGGAAGGAAAACTGATCTATCCGGGTTTCATCGATGCGCATTCGCATCTGGGACTGGATGGCTATGGCATCGGTTTCGAGGGATCGGATTATAACGAGATGAATGATATCGTTTCTCCGCAGCTGAGAGGGATCGATTCGTTCAATCCGCTGGACCCTACCATCTCTCAGGCGATGAATGCCGGCGTGACTTGTGTCGGCACGGGGCCGGGCAGCGCCAATGTTTTGGGCGGCACGTTCATTGCGGTCAAGACTTACGGCAAGTGTGTCGATGAAATGATCGTCAAGGATCCTGTCGCGATGAAATGCGCTTTTGGCGAGAATCCGAAGCGAGTCTATCGCGAGAAAGGGAACTTTGCGAGAATGTCTACGGCATCGAAATTAAGAGAGATGCTGAATAAGGCAAAAGAATACATGGCAAAGAAAGAGGCGGCGGGAGACGATATCTTCAAGAAACCGGCATACGATGCCAAGATGGAAGCGCTGATTCCGGTCCTGAAGAAAGAGATCCCTCTGAAAGCGCATGCCCATCAGGCAAACGACATCCTGACAGCAATCCGCATCGCCAGGGAATTCGATGTGAAACTGACTCTGGAACATGTCACTGAGGGACATCTGATTGCGGATATCCTGAGCAGATACGACTATCCATGCGCCGTAGGCCCGTCCTTGACGCATGCATCCAAATTTGAATTGCAGAACAAGTCCTGGACCACCCCGGATATCCTGGCCAGAAAGGGTCTGTCGGTATCCATCATCACGGATGCGCCTGTCATCCCTCAGCAGCATCTTGCGATGTGCGCGGCAATCGCGATCCGTAACGGTCTGGATGAAAAATATGCGCTGAAAGCCATCACCATCAACCCCGCAAGACATCTGGGTATCGATGACCGGGTAGGCTCTTTAGAGGTTGGAAAAGATGCCGATCTTTGCATCTTCAAGGAATCTCCGTTTGCGGCAGGCGTCGAACCGGAAATGGTGTTCATCGACGGAAAGAAAGTCAAATAGACACAAAGAAAGGGTTCGATCGAACCCTTTTTATTATTTCCATCTGAGATCGCCGATCATCTTCTTCCAGATTCCCAGACAATCTTCTTTGTTTTCCCTGCGTACATAGAGATACAGATAGTAGATCACTTTGTCTTTCTTGGCGACATAGGCTTCGCCATACATCGGCTTTCCTTCTGCTTCATATTCATAAGCGAAACCATGGATCTCCTGCCCGTCGGCATTCTCTGTCAGATGACCTGACAGCTGATATGCATAGGGTTTCATCGCATGAGCGATATCTTCTTCCGTTTTCTTCACAAGATCCTTGTTTGTAAGAAGCAGATTCATGATGCCATTGATCTGTTTGATTCCTACCGTCACCATCATATGTTCCTCGTCATTCCGGATGCAGATCCCCTGACTGTCGTTGTAGAACTTCATCTGATTGGTTTCTTCTTCGCCAAGGACCCGGAATGGTTCGTCATAGCATAGAATCAGATCATTTACGATTATTTCTTTCATATCGGCTTCCTTTCAAGAAATCAGTCTTCAATCGCGATCCCGAATTTAATCAGCGTGACAGCAGTAATGATTGCCGCAATCAGCGCTGCCGCACCCAGGATGAACGCCGGCATGGCGAACGTATCCATATCACGCGCCGTCAGCATCGCGGTGACAAAGAACGCGATGTATAGAACCAGATTCACGATCTTCAGCATCGAGATGTTTTTCTCGAACGAAGGAGCATGGTCTCTTGCGATCCCCTCCAGGATACCGAAGAGAACAAACATAAACAGTACCGATGCAAATGATACGACTGTCTTGATGATATCGAGATCCGGTTCTGGTTTTGCGATACCACAGACCCAGATGACTCCTGTCGCGATCGCCAGAACCAGCGCGATCCATTTCATGTATCCTTTGCCTCCGACATAGGATCCAAGCTTATCAAACGCAAAAAACATCAGGATCCAGCCAATGAAATCCGGCGTGATATTCAAAGATCCCCCATTTAATTGCAGATTGATATTTACCAGCGTAAACAAGAATCCGAACGCGATATAAGATATTCCCTTTTTAATGTCCATGTATCTTTCTCCATAATATGTATAGGATGAACTTATTTCCATCGGGAATCCTTCCCGATGCTTATTTATTTTATCATTTTCATTCCTGATATGCAGTAAGAATGTGATTCTGGTGACACATGACCGGAAGTTCAGCCATTGTTTCGATAACCATTTATTGCTTCGCTAGGTAAAAGAAAGGGTTATAATCTAGACATGATAGAAATCTACGAAACAAAAGAACAGGTCAATGCGGATAATGAGAAAGCCGCTTTGCAAACAAGAGAGAAACTGATCGAAAAGAAGGTCTATTTCGTGAACCTGATGGCCAGTCCGGGAGCGGGCAAGACCACTTTGCTGCTGAGAACGATCGATGCTTTGAAAGAAGAATACCGTATCGGAGTCATGGAGGCGGATGTGGATTCCATGGTGGATGCCCAGACGATCGCAGAAACAGGAGTCCGGGTCATTCAGCTTCATTCCGGAGGCCTGTGTCACATGGATGCGGATATGACGGATCGCGGTTTAAGCAAGCTCGGTCTGGACGATCTGGATCTTATTTTTCTGGAGAATATCGGGAACCTTGTCTGTCCGGCAGAATTCGATGTCGGAGCGCAGCTGAAAGCGATGATCCTGAGCGTTCCCGAGGGTGATGACAAGCCTTTGAAGTATCCTTTGATGTTCAGCGTCAGCGACATCGTTCTTGTGAATAAGATCGATGCCATGCCTGTCTTTGATTTCGATAAAGAAAGATTCCTGAACAATGTCCGTACAAGAAATGAAAAGGCTCCGATCCTGTATATCAGTTCACTGACCGGAGAAGGAATCGAAGAATGGATCGCCTACCTTAGAAACAGGATCCATGAATGGAGGGAACAGCTATGAAAGTGATCGAACTCCACCGTTCCGTAACCGAATCGAATGATCGAGATGCCCAGAAACTGAATCAGGAACTGAAAGAAAAAGGTCTTTTCTTCATCAATCTGATGTCTGCTGCCGGTTCCGGGAAAACGACGCTGTTAAGCAGAACGATCACGGATCTGAAGGACCGTCTGAAGATTGCGGTCATGGAGGCGGATATCGAAGCCGATGTGGATGCGAAAAGGATCGAAGAACTGGGTGCCGTTTCCATCCAGGTCCATACCGATGGGATGTGTCACATGGATGCGGGAATGACCAGGAAAGGCTTGGAAGAGATGGATCTTGAAGGGATCGATCTGGTCTTTCTGGAGAATATCGGCAATTTGATCTGTCCCGCGGAATTTGCGACAGGCGCAGCGAAGAATGTGATGATTCTAAGCATTCCCGAAGGCGACGACAAGCCTTTGAAATATCCTTTGATGTTTCAGACCAGCGATGTCCTGCTGATCACGAAACTCGATACAGCTTCCTATTTCTCCTTTGATCTGGACAAATGCATCGAACGGGTTCGTTATCTGAATCCCGATATCCGGATCTTCGTCGTATCTGCCAAGACCGGAGAAGGAATGAAAGAATGGGAAGACTGGCTGATCCAAGAAACAAAAGACTGGAAAGAAAACAAAGATGCATGAATTAAGTATCGTCACGCATGTTGCCAAGACGCTGGATGAAATCGCGGAAGAAAACCACCTGACCAGGATCGGTTCCGTCACTCTGGAGATCGGAGAAGTCTCAGGGATCATTACGGATTACTTCGAAGACTGCTGGAACTATTTCAAAGTAAGACATCCTTTGCTGAAGGAGTGTGAAATGAAACTCGAAAGCATTCCTGCCATCACCTTCTGCGAAGACTGCAGACAGGAATATCCGACTGTCGAATACGGAAGGATCTGCCCCTACTGTAAGAGCGAACATACTTTCCTTCTTCAGGGAAACGAATGCAACATCAAAGAAATCGAAGCGGAAAACGAAAGGGAGACTTAGCTCCCTTTTTGTTTATTTCTTGTTTTTGTTCAGTACGATCTTGACGGCACGTTTTGCCATATATGGCAGGATCGCTTTCAGCTTGCCGTTTTCTGCCGTATACATCCGTGATGCTTCCGGAATATCTCTGCTCAGATGGATCGCATCGAATTCGCATCTTGTCGTACAAAGACCGCAGCCTATGCAGCGGTTCGTATCGACAATGGACGCGCCGCAGCCCAGACATCTGCCCGCTTCGATACGGATCTGTTCCTCGGTAAATGGAAGCCTGAGATCTTCATAGGTATGTACGGCATTTCCCGGTTTCATGCCAGGAACCTGCCTCTGGGCGTTGTCGTAGCCTTCGATCAGAACATCATCGCGGTCGAGTTCCTTGAATTCCCTCAAGTCTCTGCCGATCGTCAGACTCTGTCCCTCATGGACGAAACGATTGATCGAGATCATGCCTTTATGACCCGTTTCGATCGCATCGATCGCAAATCTTGCGCCATGATAGATGTCTCCTCCGACAAAGATATCTTCTTCCGCGGTCTGGAAGGTCACAGGATCAGCAATGATCGTGCCATTCGGCCTGATTTCCACTTTCGTATCTTTCAGAAGATCCCCGAATACCGCAGCCTGTCCGATGGACAGGATCACGTTGTCGCATTCGACCGTCAGCAATTCATTCTCATCATATTCCGGATTGAATTTCTTGTTTTCATCGTAGACACGCGTACAGCGTTTCATGACGATGCCCTTGATCTTTCCGTTTTCCGCAAGGATTTCTTTCGGACCCCACTGGTTATGGATGACAACGCCTTCTTCTTTGGCTTCTGCGATCTCATCTTTTGCCGCAGGCATTTCCTCCAGGCTTTCCAGACAATACATCTCAACATCATCCGCACCGGCTCTGAACGCGGTCCTCGCGACATCGATCGCCACATTGCCTCCGCCGATCACGACGGTCTTGCCTTTGATGAATGTATCTTTCAATGCGTTCGCTTTCCTTAAGAAATCGACGCCTGACATCGCATAGTCTTCATTCGGAATATTTGCTTTTCTTCCTGCCTGCATACCAATGGCGAGATAGAACGCTTTGTATCCCTGATCTCTTAATTCCTGTATCGTGACATCCTTGCCTACTTCGACACCGCAGCGGATCTCGGCACCCATGGCACGGATCACGTCGATTTCGGCCTCGATGACTTTCTTCTCCAGACGGAAGTTCGGAATGCCGTACATCAGCATGCCTCCCGGCTTTTCTTCTTTCTCGAATACCGTGACCGGATAACCCTGTTTTCTCAGATAGAACGCTGCCGTCAAACCTGCCGGACCGGCACCGATGATCGCGACCTTGTATTCATCGCCCCACTGTTCACCGACATCGTTGTAGCAGTTTGGAATATATCTGGTTTCCGCATTCAGTTCCTGAGCGGCAATGAACTTCTTGATCTCATCGATCGCGATCGGTTCATCGATCAGGCCTCTGGTGCATCGTTCCTCGCAACGCTTATTGCAGACAGCGCCGCAGACCGCAGGGAACGGATTATCCTGCTTGATCAGCTTCAGGGCGTCCAGATATCTTCCTTCGGATGCCATCTTGATATATCCCTGTATCGCCAGATGGGCAGGACACGCAGTCTTGCATGGCGCGGTTCCTGTCTCGTAGACGTTGATCTTGGAATCTTCGCGATAGTTCTTGTTCCATTTGTCAGGACCCCACTTCTGGGCATCCGGCAGTTCCGTCTTCGGATAGACGATCGTGCTTCCGTCTTTCAGGCAAAGCTTCTGACCCAGCTTGGCAGCGCCGACCGGACAGACTTCCACGCACTTGCCACAGGCTACGCACTTTTCCGTATCCACATGGGCACGGTAGGCAGAAGCAGACATATTCGGGGTATTGAACAGCTGCGATGTCCGCAAAGCATTGCACGTTCCCGGAGAACAGTTGCAGATGCCGACGATCTTGTCTTCCCCATCCAGATTGGTGATCTGATGGACATAACCTTTCTCCTCGGCGATCCTCAATATCTCCATGACTTCGTCATAAGTGATATAATGCGCATCCTTTCTGGTTTCCACCAAATATTCCGCCATATCCCCTACCGCCAGACACATCATTCCTTCGATATCGCCCACGCCTTCTCCACGCATCGCCTGCTGCCTTCTGCAGGTACAGACATCGACACAGTATTTGTCATATTTCTTCAGCCAGTGGGACAGATGTTCGACACTGACCGATCTGCTCTCATGTTCGATGGCCTTCTCGACCGGAATGACATGCATGCCAAGTCCTCCGCCTCCCGGCGGAACGAATCTCGCCACCTTGCCTACTGGCACGCTCGAAGCATAGTTGAAGAATGTCGCAACCTCCGGATGCTTCTCCAGAAGTCTCGATGTCATCATCATATATTCGCCCGAACCAACGACCCATTTCGGAATGAAATACTGCCTTCTTTTTTCCGGATTCTCCCGATCGAATTCCATCAGTCCGATCTCGCAGATATCGAACGCCATCTTCTCGGCTTCCTCTGGTGTCATGTTGTTGCGTTCTGCCATCTGTTCCGGCAGAAGTTTCACCGTCCTCTTCTTCTTGAACGACAGCATGAATCTGACCTGTTCCTTGGTCAGAAGACGATCCAGGATCCAGAAATCCGGATAATGCACATCGACATCTTCAGCTTTATGGATCTGTATGTCATCCGTGATCATGTTAGCCAGTTCTTTGACCAGTGCTTCTTTCTCGGGATCTTCGCATTTATATTCTTCATTGAAAAAATCCGTTTCATTGAACATGTAGTTTTTGTATTGTTCAGGGATCATAGATATTACCTCTCTGATTCCATTTTAATGGAAAAGGCCTTCCAAAGGAACAGGAATCTGTTTCCAGGACATCATCCGATGATTTGTAAGCTTGTTGCAGAAAGGTTAAAATGAAAGCGTGAATCACGACAACGAAGCTTATTCGCAATATCTCTATGCCCATAAGATCGCCAGAAAGACCATCTTTCATAACCGTCTGAACAAGAAAGATCTCTATCTGAAGGTACTGGATGATATCGTGGATGACAGAACATGCAAAGCGATCAGACTGGGGCATATCGATGTGCCTGCGGAGCTGATTGTCGGCACCAAGACTCAGGGACGTTCCTTCAGCTTTTCTAGCGATTTCATGCCTTTGCTGGGGGACAAAAGCGAATTCGCTGCCAAATGGATCAATGTCTGCAAATATCATCTCTCGGACGAAGGGATCAACGAACTTCCTACCGCCTATGAGTATCTTGGAAAATTCTATATTGCCGAAGGAAACAAGCGTGTCAGCGTTTTAAAATCTTATGGCGCACCGTTCATCTCTCTTGACGTGACAAGACTGCTCCCGCCGAAATCCGAGAAACCATCCATCCTTCTCTATTACGACTTTCTGGAATTCTATGAACATTCCAGACTGTATATCCTCCAGTTCACCAAACCGGAATATTATGAACGGCTGCTACGCTGCCTGAATATGGAGAAAGACCACGAATGGACCAAAAGCGAAAGGATCACTCTGGTCGGTTTCTATGGAAGACTGCAGGCCGAACTGGACAAGAAAGGCATCCATGAAAACCACGCAGACTGCCTCGCGGCATTGCTGGAGATGTATACCTATGACTATCTGGTAGAGATGAGCGATAAACAGCTGGACAAGGTCATATCAGAAAACAAGCTTCGTCTGTCTTACGGCAAAGGTTTCTACAACATCACCTGCATCGCGGATGAAGAGGATATGGTCCTGTATTCGGGAAGCGTAAAAAACGTGCTGAAAGATACCGATTTCCTGATCTCCGCAGGAGATCTCAAGAAAGAATACCTGGAATATATCGTTACCCTTACCAACAAGCCGTTATTCTATATCCTTGGCAACCATGATGGAAAGCTGGTAGAAGATCCTCCGGAAGGATGCATCTGTATCGATGACGATCTGATCGTCTATCAGGGAATACGTATCCTGGGGCTGGGCGGTTCTTTCCTGTATAATGGAGAGGGCATCCAGTATACGGAGGTGCAGATGGAACGAAGGATCGCAAGGCTGAAACTGAAAATCATCAAAGCAAAAGGCGTGGATATCATTGTGACACATGCGCCGATCAAAGGTTTTGGCGAACTGGAAGACTATGCCCACCAGGGTTTCGAATGTTTCATCCGACTCCTGGAAGAACTGAAACCGCGCTTCTGGTTCTATGGACATGTCCACAGCAATTACGGTTTCAACATCAAGAGGATCCATACCCATAACAGGACGATGATCGTCAACGTGAGCGGCAGATATACCGCCAGATATTAAAGGAGAGATTATGAACGACTATATCAGAAGTGATTTGAAAAGATACTATGGAAAGACTGATTTCGTGACATTTCTCAAAGGCTATCTTCTGAATCGGACTTTCCGTTTCCAGTATGCCTTCCGGATGTGTCAAAGTAAAGGCTTATCGAAATACTACGGTTTTCTTCTCTGGAGACTGAACCGTACCAAGAGGTTCATTCAGATCCCTCGCAATACGAAGATCGGCTATGGCTTATATATCGGACACGGAGGCCCTGTCGTCGTTCATCCGACAGCGATCATCGGTAACAACTGCAATCTTTCCCAGTTCACATCCATCGGCAGCAACGAGAAGCATGCCGCAACGATCGGGGACAACGTCTATATCGGACCGAACGTCTGCATCGTAGAAGATGTGAAGATCGGAAACAACGTCACCATCGGTGCAGGCAGTGTCGTCACCAAGGATATTCCGGACAATGCCACGGCAGTCGGAAACTATGCCAAAGTCATTAACTATAACGATCCGGGAAGATATATCCTGAATCGCTGGGAATAGAATCATACTGTTTCAGTATCATTAAAGGAGCCCAAGGCTCCTTTTCTTTTTATTATATTCTTATCGTCATCACATTCATACCCAGGATATTCTGATATCTGATATCATCCATGATCTTATAGATCATCCGGATGCCGATATTTCTGGTAACATCATCCTGAGAAAGCAGATATCTCTTTTCAGGATCGAACGCGACACAGTCGTCTTTCAGTCTCAAGAGGATCTTATCGTTTTTATAGACGACCCTGATGTCGATCGTGTGTTTCTTCTCGTCTTTCGTGAAACCGTGTTCGATGATGTTCCCTGCCATCTCCTCCGTCGCCAGAGCCGCAAGATAAGCCCGTTTCTCATCGATTCCTTTCGCAAGACAGAACGACTGGATCTGTCTGGACAATGATACCACTTCATTCACGGAAGACACGCTGATATCGATCCTGTCATTCTCTTCTACGCCGAATTCATCATCAAATGCCAGCATTTTTTCGATCGTATTCGGAAAGCGTCCTCTTTTGAACCAGGCATAGATCAGCATAAACAGTATCACAACGACGCCATTCAGCACATGAGCCCAGTACAAGCCATCGATACCGAACAATTTCATCAGAATGGATGCAAATATCGTGATATTCAGCAATCCATCCAAAACGGAAACGATCTGCACGAACCAATGCCTGCCCATTGCCTGGGCATAACAGGTAAAGTGGGAAATAACGATGCTAAAAAACATATACAGCGGCATGATACGCAGCCCATGCTGAAACAGCATGATCTCGATCGGTTCAGGATCGATCACGTTCAGATAAGTCAACGGACCGGCAGTCACAAAGAGTATCGCATAAACGATCGCCATCAAAGGAAGATAGTTCTTCAGTACGTTTCTGAAAACAGCAGTCAGGGCCGCTCTGTCCTCTTCGCCTGTGCTCATTCCGATCAGCATCCTTGATACCGCGATCATTCCGTTAGGCAAAGCCCAGACCAGACCGAGAACGCTGTTGACCGATGCATACATGATGACTCCGGAGAACGCCATAGTATTCTCCAAGAGCCGGTTCACAACGATGCTTTGTAACGCCTGATAGATATAGCCGGCATTCAAGGAAGCTCCGGTCCTGATGATTTTGAAGAGATCGGAAGGATCGATGTCTTTCAGGCTCAGTTTCAAAGCGGAATCCTTCCTTAAGAAATATGATGCTTCGCATAGCAGGAAGATCCAGGAAGAAACGGAAGAAGCGATCGCCAGTCCCAGCACCCCTCTTTTCATGACGATCACAAACAACGCATCGAAAAAGAGATTGGTCAGAATGTAGAGGATATTCCAGAGATTCGATCTCCTGTTCTGGTTCTCCAAAGAAAGAAAGACCGACAGCTGAGCGCTCATGATCTTAGGAAATACACCCAGGATGCTTCCGAATACATACAGCGAGAAGAACTTCCTTGCTGTCGTGCTGCTCACAAACAGAGGCGTCAGATCAAACATCACCATCATCAGAAGCAAAGCGCTGATGATCAGACTCAAAAGAAACGAAACCAGCAGGTTCAGGGAGAACGCATTCTGGAGTTTCTTCTTATCGCTCTTGCCCAGATATTCTCCGCACAGCAGCACGGTACCGCTGGACAGGATCGCGCCTAAAGCATTGATGACCGTCCGTATCGGCGAAAACCTGCCGACCGCATACATGCTGTATGCATCAAGAAACGCCGTAGAAAACGACAAGGTAATGGCCGTATTCAAAGAATTCACAAAAGCGATGATGATCTGCGTCGGCAGCAGCCGCAGCATCAGTTGCCGGATCGTACCGGTATCCTTGTTTTCCATGTTCACTTATATTATTTCACATAACCTGAATTCTCTCTTAATAATGATTCCCAATCATAGTAAAATAGTGTTGTGCTGAAACGGTTATTCCTTATCACGGCCCTGCTGGCTACGATCCCGGGCATCTGGAACGGATATTATCAGACGACGGAAGTCGTTTTTGAAGGAATCCGGGAAACCTGCTATGGGACCCTTCTTTCCAAGAAATCCGAAAGCGGTACCTGGTCCTATCAGATGGAACTTGATCTGAACGCTCCGGAAGAAGTCAGGAACTTCTTCAAGGAATATCAGGATACCGATCATTTCTTCTATCTGAACTATTTCCAGGATGTCACGGATGGCCTTTTGTACTGGCCATACTATCCTCCGGAAGAATTCAAGATCCTGTTGTATTTTCCGGATACAGGAACCGTCATCGTTTCCGATCCGCTTGACAGATATTCGCTCAGCAGTCCGTTCAAAGCCGTCATCGATCATGGACGCATGAGTGTCGAACGAAATTACGACTATCTGAAAATGATCCGCATCACGCTCTGCCGTGCCGTGATCCTGACGATATTCGCCGTCGTTACGGCGATCCTGTATGCCCAGCCCTACAACAACGAGATAAGATACATGATCCTCGGCAATTTCTTGTATCAGGCTCTGATCAATACGCTAATCGCTTTGTACAGCTACAGGAACGGCTTCAGCTACGTCGAATATATCCTGCTTATGTGGCTGCCTTATCTGCTCTGGTTCCTGCTGCAGGGTTTCCTGCTCAGCAAGCGTGCCAGGGGCGTTTCCATGCCTTACCTGTGTTCTTTCTTCAGCAATGCGGTCGCTTATTTCGCGGGACTGCTGCTGGTAGATGTCCTGCCTTTCTTATATACGATCCAATAGAGCTTCGTGACAGGCTTTTTTTTACACATGACAGGAATCATTCTTTTTTGCGATGAGCATAAGAGCTATAATAAAACTGGATTAAAGGATAAATCATATGAGTAAAATACTGATCTTACATACAGGCGGAACGATCGGAATGACTTGGACCAGCGAAGGCTACAAGCCGGATGGCAAGAACTTCCGTGGTGCGATCTATCATATGGATTCACTGAAGGCACATTCCATGCCGGAATGGGATTTCATAGAGACGGATCCTCTTCTGGATTCCAGCAGAATGACCGTTTCCCAATGGAATATGATCGGGCAGATCATTGCAGACAATAAGGACTGTTATGACGGTTTTGTGATCCTGCACGGCACAGATACGATGTCCTATACCGCATCGGCGCTGTCATTCATGCTGAAGGGATTAAACAAGCCGGTCATCCTGACCGGTTCCCAGATCCCTCTGTGCGAGACAAGAAGCGATGGCAGAGACAATCTGATCACTTCGATGATCATCGCAGGCGAGGGGAAAGTGAAAGAGGTCTGCATTTATTTCGGCGGATTGCTGCTAAGAGGCAACAGGGCGATCAAGTATTCTGCCAATGGCATGCGGGCGTTTGAAAGTCCGAATTATCCCACTCTGGCGACCGCAGGAATCGCGATCAAATACAACGAATCCGCTTTCCTTCCGGAAAACGACCGATTCCGCTTCAAGCTGTTCAAAGAAATACCGATCGGAGCCATCACGATCTTCCCTGGCTTCAAATTCGAACTGTTTGAATCCATCATCACGGAAAAACTGAAAGGCGTCGTGATCGATACCTTCGGTTCCGGCAACATTCCTGCCGACAACGGCGTACTGCTGCCGATGCTGGAAAAGGCAAAGAAAAACAATGTCGTTGTCGTCGTCTGTTCGCAATGCCCGCAGGCATCGATCGATATGAACGCCTACGAAGCTGGAAGCGTACTGAAAAAAGCAGGCGTCATTTCCGGCAGAGACATGACCAGCGAAGCGGCCATCACCAAGCTTTATTATCTTTTAAGCAACTATGACGATGTCGATAAGATCAAACTGAAAATGGAAGACGATATCTGCGGCGAACTGACCGCATGATTGCAATACAGACATTCAAAGCATTTAAAAAGCTCCGTTAGGAGCTTTTGTGTTATTATACCAGTTCGATGGTTGCCATCGGGGCAGCATCGCCTTTTCTGATGTATGTCTTCGCAACACGCGTATAACCGCCATTTCTGTCTTTATAACGCGGAGCGACTTCCTCAAACAGCACCTGCAGCGCAGACTTGCCGTCTTTGGTTTCGACATCTCTCAGATATGCAGCAACCTGTCTTCTAGCCGCAAGGTCGTCTTTCTTTGCAACAGTGATCAGATGATCGACTACGCTACGCAGTTCTTTCGCCTTCATCTCTGTCGTTTCGATCTTGCCTTTAAGAATTAAATCTGTAGCCATGTTTCTAAGAAGGGCTACTCTATGGTCAGCTGTTCTGCCTAACCTACGATTCCACATAGTTTGTTTACCTCCTTTTAGTCATCGCTAGATTTGAATGATAGATTCATGGCCTGCAGTTTCTCTTTGACTTCTTTCAAAGATTTCTTGCCAAGATTTCTTACTCTGCTCATTTCTTCTTCGGTCTTCTGCGTCAGTTCATCGACGGTGGAAATACCTGCACGTTTGAGACAGTTGTATGATCTTACAGTCAGATCGAGATCATCGATCGTCATGTTGTTCTTCTTGGCGTTGCCTTCATTGACATAATCTTTCATCACGGTACCCATCTCGGTGACTTCCGCATCGACTTCCGTCAACAGTTCAAGATGAGATACCAGGATCTTTGCAGCCAAAGCAATGGATTCTTTCGGATCGATCGAACCATTGGTCCATACTTCCATCGTCAGTTCGTCATACTTCGCAGACTGACCGACACGCGTCGGCTCTACGCTGTAATTCGCCTTGACGACCGGCGTATAGATCGCATCCGTATAAATCGTCCCTATGCCCTGCGATGAGCCCTGATACAGAAGTTTGTTCTCGTCTGCCGAGACATAGCCTCTACCTTTTCTAGCTAACAGTTCTATTTCCAGTTCTCCGCCCTTGTCAAGATGAGCGATCTCCAGTTCAGGATTGATGATCTCGACACCTGCCGGAACGATGATATCTTCGGCTTTTACCGTGCAAGGACCCTTTGCGGAAATCCTTAACGTATAAGTATCCTCATCCATGATATCAAGGATCAGATCCTTGATATTCAAGACGATCATCGTGACATCTTCTCTGACGCCCTTGATCGAGGAGAATTCATGGAAGACTCCATCGATCTTTACGGAATAAACCGCGCCGCCAGGCAAAGATGAAAGCATCGTTCTTCTTAAAGCGTTGCCTATCGTCGTACCGAAGCCTCTTTCCAGAGGGGAAATGACGAACTTCCCATAATGATCTGATTCCACATATTCACTTACTTTGAATTTCGGACGCTCAAATTTATTCATATGTTTCCTCCTT
>JAFYHQ010000025.1 GCA_017539105.1 Erysipelotrichaceae bacterium | reverse complement strand
GTTCCGCCCTGGTTTCTAACCTGATATGTCCGGTCGTATGTGATCGCGTTGCAAATGCCTCGATATGCCGCGTAGAGAGTCACGTCTTCTGTAATCGGCGTATCAAAATCAAATTTGAAACTGTTTGCTTCGCCGCTGGCCATTTCGCTTGCAGGCTTCGTATACCAGGCATCGAACAACAGATGTGTCTCATCATAATCGTTTACCTCATCGCCAAAAGCAGGGCTTGCCGGTTTTGTCGCTTTTTCGCCATGCTGAACCGTCTGCGTTTCCGGTACGGCGGTCTTCGGTGAAACAAATGTCACGGTATGATTGCTTACCGGAGCTTCCTTCCAGGTTGCTTGCAATATCGTGAAGTCCGTCAAATCGCGATCGATGAACGCCGGTGTGCCGGCAGGACCGCCTACGCCGATAGTGGATGTCCATACATCGAAGACCATTCCTTCCGGTGGCGTGAAAGTGCATTCCGGAAGCGGGTTATAACCCGCTATGAATTCTTGCGTTTCCATCTCTCCCGTACCGCCATTCGCATCGAAATCGACCAGGAAGACCTGTCTCAATACGAGCTCGCCATCATCGTTGATCGTCAGCTTGTATGGGAAATAGTTGTCATCCATGTCGCGATGATATGGCATATCGCTCTGGAAATGATCCAGTGTTCCATTATTCAGAAGTCCATCGGTCAGAACGACTTCAAACTGATCCGGAATCTGTGCGTTCGGTGTCGCAGAAGTCCAGACACCGATCTTGCTGTCGGCACTCAGCTGTGCTTCGACATAGATAGGCTTGTTGCAGACATCGACATTTCCGGTCCAGCCGGAGTAGTTTTTGTTCCCGGTAATATTGATGATACCGGTCATTCCGTTTTCTGCTTCTACGATATGGAACTTGCCGCTTTCTACCTGGACGCCGCCTCCGCGGTGGTTGCTGGTGGCTTGCACGCTGTTGCCGGTGATCGTTCCCGCACTCATGTTCATGGTACCGCCACCCATGATGTGAACGCCGCCGCCATGACATGCATTGACCAGACCGTTTCCGCTGATCGTGCCGCCATGCATATTGAAGATACCGCCGCCCCACAGGTAAACGCCTGTGTTGTCATTATCTCCGATGACACCGCCATACATATTGAAGATACCATCGCCATTGCTGTTCTCATATGTAATGACGCCATAACCGCTCGTCGGCGAATTCGACATTTTCCTGTTATGGGATACGCTTCCGTTGTACATATTCAGGGTTGCTCCCGGGCCGACATAGATGCCGCTTCCTTCCATCGCACGGATATTGCCGGGAACTGTCTGACAGTCATAGAGACTGAGAGTCACTCCTTTGTAGACTTCTATGGCATAACTCTGTACATAGGATTCATGCGCGTAATAAATCTCATGGCCATGAAGACAGAGATTGATATCATTCGGACTGTAAAATTCCCACATCAGGTTCGTCTGAATATCTTCGCTCAAGACATAGTTGCCTTTTACAGGCCTGTCTTTCTTGTTGTAGGCGATGAACGTGATGCCGTCATGTTCATGGGTCCATTTCGCATAGATCACGGTATCCTGCGTGACCGTATCCGTATCGAAATCCCATGCTTCCGTGCATACCGCGTTCTTATACCATCCGGCAAAAGTGAAATCCGTTTCCTCTGTCACAGGATCGTCAGGTCTGATCGCTTTGTCTCCTTCAGCAACTTCCTGAACATCGATTGCTTCCGCCGATACGCCCATCAGATCAAAGGAAACCTGATAGGTATTGAGCTTAAGAATCGCTGATCTTGCAGTCCTTGATTGCAGATCTGCATCCATTGTCGATTGAAAAGTTTCTTCATTGACTGTGGAGCCTTCGCCTTTCAGTAGAGTTTCTTCTGCATGTGCGGTTCTTGATGCCAGACTTGCGAAAAGCATCAAAGCAACAAGCAGAAGACTGGATAATCTTTGTCTTGTCTCTTTTTTCATATGGAATCCTTTCTATGAACCGATAGGTTTGTACAGATAAATTATACCTGTTTTTTTCATGCTGCTGCAGAATAAAACGTTGCGTAGATAAAACTCTTTCATCTGTGAAAAATCCCTAAACGAATCGTTTTTTCGGTTATCATAAAATCAAGGGGAAATATATGAAAGGATATAAAGGCGTTCTGTTTGATTTCAATGGAACGATGTATTTCGATAAGGAAATCAACGATATCGCATGGCTAGCGATCATCAATGAACTGAGTCAGGAAAAGGTTGACGATCTCAATGTATTTTCAAAGGGTATGGCAACCTATCAGAACACATCGTTTGCGAAAGGGATATTGCAGAAACTGTGTCTTCCTTGCGATCCGGATACGATCAGAGACGTATGGACAAGAAAAGAAGAAATATACATCCATCTTGCGAAGGAACGGAAGATGTTTTCCCTGGTGCCGGGACTGGCTGATTATCTGGATCATCTGAAAACAGCAGGCATTCCGGTCAATATCGCTTCTCTGGCTCCGAAAATGAATTTCGATTATTATTTCGAATATCTCGGGTTGGGAGAATGGTTCGATATGGATAAGATCGTCTATGACGACTGCATCAGTTACAGCGATAAAGTGTCGATGTATCTGAAAAGCGCTAAGAATATCAGCTTGGAAATGAAAGACTGCCTGGTGTTCGAGGACAGCGATACCGGAGTGCAGGATGCGAAAAAAGCAGGATGTCGGAATGCGATACAGATCTATCGCAAGGATCATAAGCCGATCCTGGATGAGATCGTCATCGATCGGATCAACGACTATACGGAACTAAAAGATCGCTGATGATTCTATAATTTATTTTCTTCAGTTATAATCATAATTGGAAATAAAGGCTATGATGAAAAAGATTCTATTGGGACTGATATTGCTGGGAGTGCTGGCGTTTACTGTTTTCTTTTTTAAGAATGTGTTTTTTCCTGCGATGCTGGACGATCCTGTCACGATAGGGCAGAGTACGAATGCAGTCCAGAATGATTCAAAAGAAGAAACGGTTTCGGAAAACGAAACAGAAACGACGGTCGTAACGGAACAGAACGGGATCGAACTGATCGCCAATGATCCGAATGAAAACGGAACTTTATACAGAATGCTGGATTTCGATCGGCGTCTGATCCTTCAGGTAGGACAGCAAGATGAATATCTGTGTAGCATTTTCTGTCTGGCGTATGCCAGAGGGATCCTGGATGGCAAGACCGCAGATCCGTACGACTATTACGACGGCGATGGCGCGGTCTGGCGTCTGGCAGATTATGAGGATGTCGCTTTATCCGATCCGTTAGAGAAAGTCTTGCAGAAAGCGTATGACGAGATCGAAGCGGGAAGACCGGTGATCCTGTTTACCAGCGGGACTTATGCCTATATTCCCGGACATGAGGAATACAGCAGAACGACAGGGGATCATTATGTATTGCTGATCGGACACAGGATGGATGCGGATTATCAGAAACTGAAAGCATCGGACTTTTATGCGGCCGATCCGACCAGAGGATACAGCGACAATGAAGAAACTTTCATGCCTTGGGTCGTTCTGACTGAGGAAGCTCCGGCACTGGTTCATAACGAATATGCTTTGTATGCTTCGATGGATCAGACGAAACATGTCAAGACATGCATCGCTTATGCGGATTCCTGCACCTGGAATTCTGATCTGAAGGTGGAAATATTGCCTGATTATCAGGATCAGAAAAGATAAGAAATATCTGAAATCATAAAAAACAATGCAGACAAATGTCTGCATTGTTTCAGTCAAGGATCTTCAATGGCTCCCAGTTGAGATAGTCGCCGGAAACCAAACGATAGAGTCTGCCTTTATACATGCCTTGGATGCTGTCTTTGAAACGGCGTTCTCCATGGCAGTGCGCATAAATGACCTGTTCGACATGATAAGCAGCAGCAAGATCGGTAAAGACGCTTTCTTTCTCCATGACATTGGTAGGCGGATAGTGCAGAAACAGGATGATTTTCGTATATCCCGCAGCCATTGCCGCATCCAGTGATTTTCTGATCCGTTCCGCTTCCCGTTTGACCAGCTTGTCTGCGTGTTCCTTGTTGCTTTCATCATAACCGATGATCTGGCCTCTCTGGTCGATATAGTAAGGCCCTTCGAATGTATAGCCCTTGGTTGCGACCAAAGCGTAGTCTTTGTATATCTCGAATCCATCCTGCAGGAAGGTGAGTTCCGGCTGAAACAGATCATTGAGTTTCTTTGTCTTCTTCGCATCCCAGAACATGTCGTGATTGCCTCTGGTGAGGATCTTTCTTCCGGGCAGCTGTCTGATATAAGCAAAGTCTTCTTCGCATTCCGAAAGGTCCTTGCCCCAGCTGTGATCGCCGACCAGAACCAAAGTATCATCATCCGAGATGAGATCTTTGCAGTTGGCCATGAATCTTTCTTCATGATCGATCCATACCGGATCATTCAGCTGTGCCTGCGCTTTCAGTTCCGACTGGAAATGCAGATGAAGATCGCCGATCGCATATAAACCCATATCCTTATTGTAGCAGTTTTATGTATCCGTCAGTAAGACACATGTTTTCATGAAAAGCCGCTTCGGTTATAATAGTAAAGGATTTACGAGGGAAACGATGCCATTAGTAATAAGCAGAAACGATATACGCAGGATCAAAGCAGATGCGATCGTATGTCCGACCGACAGTTCTTTTTCAGGTTCCGGAGGAACGGATGAACTGATTCATGAACTCTCGGGAAAACGTCTGGACGAACGCTGTGCAAAGATCGGCCATTTATCCGTAGGCGATGCCGTTGTCACGGATGCTTATGATTTTGAGAATGCTTCCTATATCATCCATACCTGCGAACCTGTCTATAAAGATGGCCTGCACAACGAGAATGAACTGTTGGCATCCTGCTACCGCAAGAGCCTGGAACTGGCTGATTCGCTGCATCTGGAATCGATCGCTTTTCCTTTGATTTCTTCAGGAACTTTCGCCTTCCCGAAAGGCGAAGCGCTCAGAATCGCTACCGATACGATCACCGGTTTCCTGCTGGAGCACGAGATGCAGGTCTATCTGCTGGTCTACAGCAAAGATGCGTTCGATACCGCAAGCAGGCTTTATACCGATATCCATGACTATCTGGATGGGATCCTGGCTCCGGTACAGTATGATAATGCCGCAAAGCCAAGTCAGTCTCTGAGTACGGTCTCCTATCGTCCGAAAAGGAAGAAAGCGCAGTCAGTCGAACCGGAATCCAAAATAGAATCATCCTTCATCTATCATGAAATAAAGACATCGCATAAAGAAGCCGAAATGGAATCGATGGATCTGTACGCCTTTGCGACAGATGCCCGTTTCGAACCGGATGAATCCTTTTCCGAATGTCTGATCCGCATGATCGATGAACGGGGACTGACCGATCCGGAAGTCTATAAGAAAGCCAATATCGATCGCAAACATTTCAATCACATCAAAAACAATAAGGATTACCGTCCGAAGAAAGAAACCGTTGCCGCCTTGGCGATCGGCATGAAACTGAATCAGAAAGATACCGATACACTGATGGAACGGGCGGGTTTCGTATTAAGTCAGAGCTTTAAGTTCGATCTGATCATCCGATACTGTATCGAAAATAAGATCTATGATATCTTCCGGATCAATGAGATCCTCTTTGAGCAAGATCAGAAAATACTGGGCTGTTAAATGTCGTCTGTCAGACGACCTTTTCTTTTTCTCTATCAGGTAAGATGACATCGTAGAGATACGAAGGAGGAAAAGGAAATGAAGAAAGATTTAACGGAACTGGTATTTATTTTGGACCGCAGCGGTTCGATGCATGGATTGGTAGATGATACGATCGGCGGTTTCAACTCGTTCATTGAGAAACAGAAAGATGTCGATGGCGAATGCCTGGTTTCGACTGTTCTGTTCAACAGCCAGAGCAATGTCATCCATGACAGAGTCTCATTGAAAGAGATCCCGGAGATGACCAGAAAAGAATATGTACCTTCTGGCAGTACGGCCTTGATCGATGCGATGGGAGATGCGATCCATCATATCCGCAATGTCCATAAGTATATCCGTGAAGAGGATGTGCCGGAGAATACGATCTTTGTGATCATCACGGATGGACAGGAGAATGATTCGCACCGCTATTCTTCGGATGAGGTCAAGAAAATGGTTTCCGAACAGAAAGAAAAGGGATGGGAATTCCTGTTCCTTGGCGCCAATATCGATGCCGTAGAGACCGCAAAAAACTACGGGATCGCACCGGATCGTTCAGTCAACTTTGTTTGTGATGTCAAAGGAGTCGAAACGAATTTCGAGACCCTTGACAAAGCTGTGAAAAATTATCGCAAAGAAAAGTGCATCAGTGCCGATTGGGGCGCAGCGATCAGCGAAGACTACGCGAAACGTAAATAAGCGATAGAATAAGAAAAAAGTGCTGAATCAGTCAGCACTTTTCTTTTTCTTTGGTGTTTTCTCTTTCTTTTTCGGCTTATGGAAGATCAGACATACGATATCCAGGATTGCCAGCACGATCATGATGACGCCGAGCACATTCATGAAATCGCTTTTTCCGGTATAGCTTAAAGTCAGATAAGCAGCCAGGATCTCCAACAGCATCACAAAGAATAAAAGACCTTTGCTGGAAAAGATGATCCCGAACATTCCATTGATCAGATTGATGCCAGGAACGATGTAGATGCACAGCCTTAATAATGTCGCTGTCGCATCGGTATTTGCCAGTATCCTCATGATCTTCGGATCGGTCTCGAAATGATAGGCAAACGCAAAATAGGCAATGAATGCCATAAACAGTTCCGCGATCGAGATGTAGCTGATGATCTTCTTGCTCATAATGCTATTGTATGGCTTGCCAGGAAATTTTGCAAAGCTTCTTTTTCATTCTTCAGTTGTTGCCTGTGGACCATTTCGGTCAGTGTCTTCTTGATTTGTCCGATTTCTTTATTGTGATATCCGAAGTTTCTGATCGTATCGCCATCGAGATTCAGCTGATCCGGAGTGATCATGTATCCTTTCAGTTTTTCATAACGATCCTGCAGATCCAGATGATGATAGTCTTCCAGGAACGTCAGGGTTTCTTTCTGGAACGGATTGGATAATGCTTGGATGAATCCGTAATCATCACTGAGATCGGCTTTTGTCGCTTCGATCAATGTATCGATCAGAGAGATCTCATCTGCGGAGTATTTCAGTTCTTTCAAAGGACTGTTTTCATTGTCTTTTAATAGATATGCCAAAGCAAACAACGGTTCTGAGAAATCGTTCTTTTCTTTATCGACCGGTTTAAATTTCATGAAGGTATTGAACACATCGAGGTATTCATTGATGATACGGAAGGCTGCCGGAGAAGACAGGATCTGCAGCAGTTCCGTGCGTTTGCGTTCGTTCGAAATATGCTTCAGCAAGTCTTTGCATCCATGGATGGCTTCCGCAGTCTTTTCTTCGATCTGAAAGTCCAGTTTCGCCTCGAAACGTAACGCCCGAAGGATGCGCAGAGCATCTTCTTGAAAACGCCGGTAAGGATCTCCGACCGTTCTAATGAGCTTATGATTCAGATCATTGATACCTCCGAACAGATCGATGACCTTGCCCTCATAATCCAGACATATGGCGTTGATCGTAAAATCGCGACGCTCGAGGTCTTCCTTAAGATCTGCCGTAAACGAAACGGTATCCGGATGACGGTGATCATGGTAATCGGACTCGAAACGGTATGGCGTCACATCGATCTTGTCTTCGCCGATCAGGACCGTGACTGTTCCGTGTTTTTTGCCGATATCATAAAAACGATAATCCTTGAAGATCTCTTTGATCGTATCCGGATTGGCTGCGGTCGTGACATCATAGTCGTCACTTTCGATATCCAGAAGATAGTTTCTCACCGCTCCTCCGACCAGATAGGCATCATATCCATGGCGGATCAGTTCATCAAGAACTGTTTGTACCGAGTTCGATAACTGCATATATTTATTATAACTTTTTTACTTTTTATAAATATAGTGTTAGAATAGTTACGTTTAACAAGAAAGAGAGAAAAGATGAAAGAAGTATTTGAGTATGATTTCTATGGTCGAAAGTTACGCATCGAGACTGGCGAAATCGCAAAACAGGCCGGAGGGTCTGTACTGGTAAGGTATGGTGACACGGTCACATTGTCTACTGCTTGTGCATCCAATGTCGCCAAAGATTCCGATTTCTTTCCGCTGACGGTTTCTTTTGAAGAAAAACTGTATTCTGCCGGAAAGATCCCGGGAAGTTTCTTAAGAAGAGAAGGCCGTCCTTCCGAACATGCCACATTGACGGCACGTCTGATCGATAGGCCGATCCGTCCGTTGTTTGCGGAAGGCTTCCGTAACGAGGTACAGGTGGTCAATACCGTATTATCTACGGATACCGACTGTTCGCCGGAAATGAGCGCGATGCTGGGTGCGAGCCTGGCGCTGTGCATTTCGAATATCCCGTTCGATGGCCCGATCGCCGGCGTGAAGGTCGCTTATGTGGATGGCGGATTCATTGTCAATCCATCCAGCGAACAGGCAAGCAGATCTCTGATCGATCTGACGGTTGCCGGTACGAAGGAAGCCTTGAACATGGTCGAGGCAGGCGCGCATGAGGTCAGCGAAGAACTGATGCTGGATGCGCTGATGTTCGGTCATGAGAAAGTGAAAGAACTCTGCGAGATCGAGGAAGAGATCATTGCCAAAGTAGGCAAGGAAAAGATGGAAGTCGTTCTTTACGAGATCGCAGATGAAGTCAAGGACTATATCAATGCCAATGGCAAGGCACGTCTGGAAGCGGCTGTTTCTATCCATGACAAGCTGGAATCCTATGCAGCCCAGGAAGGCATCACGCAGGAAATGAAGAATCATTTCGCTGAAGATGAAGCATTGAGCGAGAAGGAACGCGATCTGTATGTGAAACAGGCAGGCGAGTACTGTACGGAAATCATCGCGAATGAAGTCAGAAGACTGATCTCCGATGAAAAGATCCGTCCGGATGGAAGAGCGCTTGACGAGATCCGGCCATTGGATTCCCAGGTCGATCTCTTGCCGCGTGTCCATGGTTCCGCCATGTTTACCAGAGGACAGACACAGGTATTATCCGTTACGACATTAGGTCCTTTAGGCGAAAACCAGATCGTCGATGATTTGACAGAAATCGAAGAAAAACGATTCATGCATCAGTACAACTTCCCGCCATACTGTGTTGGTGAAGTCGGCAGAATGGGTTCTCCTGGCCGTCGCGAGATCGGTCATGGCGCCTTAGGCGAAAGAGCTTTGCTGCAGGTCATGCCTAGCGAAGAAGAATTCCCATATGCGATAAGAACTGTCGCTGAAGTCCTGGAATCCAATGGTTCCAGCTCCCAGGCTTCGATCTGTGCAGGATCGATGTCCCTGATGGCGGCAGGCGTTCCGATCAAGGCTCCGGTTGCCGGTGTAGCTATGGGCCTGATCACTACGGGTGACAACTACTCCATTCTGACGGATATCCAGGGTATGGAAGACCACTATGGCGATATGGACTTCAAGGTCGCCGGAACAAGAGAAGGCATCACCGCTCTGCAGATGGATATCAAGTGCAAAGGCATCACCAGAGAGATCTTCAAGGAAGCATTGGCGCAGGCTCATAAGGGTAGAATGGAAATTCTTGACAACATGGAAACGGCGATTGCCGCTCCGCGTCCGGAAGTCAGCAAGTATGCTCCGAAGATGGTTACGTTCCATATTCCTACCGACAAGATCAGAGAAGTCATCGGTACCGGCGGCAAGACGATCAACGAAATCATTGACAACTGCGACGATGTCAAGATCGATATCGAAGATGACGGCAAGGTCGTGATCTATCATTCCGATAAGGAAGCGATCGATAAAGCGAAAGCGATGATCGATGAGATCTGCAAAGAAGCCAAGATCGGCGAGATCTACGATGCGAAAGTCGTCAAGCTGGAAAAGTATGGCGCCTTCGTTGAACTGTTCAAGGGACAGGATGCGCTGCTTCATGTCTCCAAGATCGCTCATGAAAGAGTCAACAAGCCGGAAGATGTCCTGAAGCTTGGCGATATCGTCAAGGTCAAGGTCATCGAAATCGATGAAAAGGGCAAGGTCAACGTTTCTGCGAAAGACCTGCTTCCGAAACCGGAAAAGACTCAGAACAAGAAGGAAGATACCGAGAAAAAAGAAACCGAGAGCCATGGCGGCGAAGTCAGGGTCTTCGGCAAGAAATAATTTGAACGAATGAGGAAGGTCCCAATATCGGGACCTTTTTTGATTCGAAATGATGTTAAAATGACAGTAAGAGATCCTGAAAGAAAGGAATCGTTATGAGCAAAAACATTTTCCGCGACATGATCGTCTATGAGATCTATCCTACTTCTTTTTCCGATAGCAACCGCGATGGGATCGGGGATCTGAAGGGCATTACATCCAAACTGGATTATATTCAGGGGATGGGTTTTAATGCGATTTGGTTCAATCCCTTCTACCGTTCTCCTTTCAAGGATGGAGGCTATGATGTCGAAGACTTTTTTGATATCGATCCCCGTTTCGGTACGATGGATGATTATAGGGAAATGGTGAAACAGGCACATGACAGGAACATAAAAATCATCGTCGATCTGGTCATCGGACATGCTTCTTTCCAGAATCCGGATTTTCTCAAAAGCGCCCAAGCAGAACGGAATGAATACAGCGATCTTTTCATCTGGAACGATAATTTATGGAATAAAGGAAACAATCTGATCTCCGGCATGTTCGACCGGCATGGCTGCTACATGGTGAATTTCTTTGCGCATCAGCCGGCGTTCAATTACGGCTTCAAAGAGATAGAACAACCAAAGTGGCAGATGTCCTACAAAGACAAGAGGACTTTCCTTGCCAGGAAATACATGCTTGAAGTGATGCGTTACTGGCTTAAGAACGGAGCAGATGGCTTCCGTGTCGATATGGCAGATTCCCTGGTCAAGAACGATGAAGACAAATCCGCGACCATCGAAGTATGGAAATGGATGTTCAGAAGGATCCGGAAGGAATATCCTGAAGCGTTCTTCGTAAGTGAATGGTCCTATCCGGAACGCGCATTCAAAGCGGGCTTCGATGCGGATTTCGTGCTGGACCACTGGGACAATTTCTATCACCGCTTTTTTAGAAGCGATAAAAATACGCGAGGCACGTCCATCATTCATGGAAACAACGATATCGGTTTTACTCTGAACGATATGAAAGAGCGCTTTATGGAAGCGGAGAAGACAAAGAGCTATCTGGCACTGATCAGCGGCAACCATGATACCTGTCGTATCGCGAACTATCTGAACCATGAGGAACTGAAAGTCTTCTATATGATGCTGTTCTGTCTGCCTGGCATTCCTTTTGTCCTGTATGGCGACGAGATCGAGATGAAGACTTCCCATATCTCTTCAAAAGACGGCGGCTATCAAAGGACAGGGACCCGGATCCCGATGATCTGGGATGATACGGAACCTTTCCATGGCTTCACAAAAGGGAAGGAACCATATCTTTCTTTCAATCCGGAGAATACGCTTTCCGTCAGACAGGCCATGAAAGACAAGGAATCATTGTATCATTTCATCTGCAGGCTGATTTCTTTAAGAAAAACGATTCAGGAACTGAAAGATCCGCATGTGGAAATCAAAGAAGAAAACAGAGTGTTCCTCTTTGAAAGAGGCAGATATGTATTGATTGCGAATCTGTCGAAGAAAGCATATTCTTTTGAAGGAGAAACAGTCATTTCTTCCAGAGAATTCAAAGGAAAACTGCCGGCAGGCTGCGCAGCACTGATTAAAGTGAAATAAGGAGAAACATATGGCAAAAACAAAGATGATCATCGATTGCGATACCGGCGTTGACGACGCTTTGGCGATCTCATATATCCTGGCAAATCCGGATATCGAGTTTCTGGGAATCTCTACGACCTTCGGAAACGTGAGTGTCGATCAGTCGGTAAAAAACAGCCTGCTGCTGCTGGAAATGTTCCATCGGGAAGATGTCAAAGTCTATCGGGGCATGGAACACAACTGGAAGAGCGACAGCTATTACAGAGATCCCAGACTGGATGATATCCATGGAAGAAACGGCATCGGCAATGTCGATCTTGGAGAACCGAAAAGGAAAGCGGAAGATATCTGTGCCGTCGATTTCATCGTCGATTGCGCAAGAAAATATGGCGAAGATCTGCATGTGGTATTCGTAGGACCGTTAACCAATTTCGGCGAATGCGTGAAGAAGGATCCGGAAGCCATGAAAAGGATCAATATCACGATCATGGGCGGTGCCTTGACGGTACAAGGCAACCGGGATATCTATAGCGAAGCCAATATTTTCGATGATCCTGTTGCGGCGAAATATGTGTTTGGATCCGAAGCACATATCAATGTGATTCCGCTGGATGTGACTCTGAAAACGCTGTTTAAAGTCAGTGACATCAAAGAATGGAAAGAAATCAATGAGGCAGGAAAGAATCTCTATGAGATCGCCCGTTTCTATTACGTAAACGAATATCAGGATGAAGAAACAGGCGGAGCCATGCATGATCCTTTGGCTGCCTTTGCAAGCTATGATCCTTCCATCATCACAAACTGGTTCAGATGCAATCTAACGGTCGAAGAAAACGGCAGGATGATCGGTACCTTCAGGGAACTGAATCTTCCGGAAAAACGGCACAGCGTCGCTCTGGATGTGGATGCGAAGCGGTTTACGGAAACATATATCGAACTTGTCACAAGAATGATCAAGGATCTGTAACGGAGAATAGAAAAAGAGACGGTAGAGTTTATGAAACGAATCAGCAAGAATCTTATGATTGGCATTCTCCTGCTTCTGATGCTTGGAGCATTCTTCGGATACAGAGAATACAGCGATCCTTTCCGCAGGATCAAAAGAACAGGCGTCCTTAAAGTCGGCATGACCGGGGACTATATCCCGATGTCCTTTCTGAATGAAGACACGGGAACCTATGAAGGTTTCGATGTGGAACTGGCGGAAGCCATTGCTGATGAACTGGGCGTGGAAATCGAATATGTCCCAACCACATGGCCGACCCTGATGGAAGATACCCTGAACAAGAAATTCGACATGGCGATCTGCGGAATTACGATCACCGATGACAGAAAAGAAAAAGCCCTGATGTCCGAAGGATATCTTGTCAATGGGAAAACCATCCTTGTCAGAACGGAAGATGCCGATAAATACAAGACCCTGGAAGATATCAAAAAGAAAGAAGTCACCGTCATGGAGAATCCGGGCGGGACCAACGAACGATTCGTCAAAGAGAATCTTCCCGAAGTGACGCTGATCATCCACGAGAAGAATGCGGAAATCCCTCATCTGATCGCAGAAGGGGAAGCCGATGTGATGATCACGGAGGTTGCGGAAGCAGGCTATTATGTACAGATGGACAGTAGGCTTGCCGCACCGTTGATCACGGAACCTTTCACGCATGGAGAACTGGGCATCCTGATGCCGAAGGGGAACGAAAAACTACTGCAGTTTGTGAATGAATTCATCGAAAGAGAAAGCGGATTCATCGACATGCTGGCGGAAAAATACATTTATCATTGAGATATTTCCTTATCAGGAAAACAGCATAAAAAAGCATTCGGCCAAAGGAACGAATGCTTTTATTATATGTTTTTATCGTATTTATCTATGCCTGATCCTGTTTCTGAAGGACCGGAACATCCAAAGTCTTGTTTTTCTGCCAGTGCAGAACAATGATCACCGCTGCAATTGCAGCAATGATATAACTGATGGAAGACGCGACGCCTATGACATAGTTGATCTTGCTCAGGCTCATTGATGCCATGAGGCCGTTGGCCACTGTATGATAAAGGAGCGGTACAAAGAAGGAAAGCAGGCGGTATCTCTTTTTTCCTGTAACAAGTGATTTTCCATGAAAATAACCCATGATGACGCCAAAAGCGAAATGCGCGGAAGCCAGAGCTCGAAGCAAAGTGCTCACTACATCGGAACCTGCGCCGAACGCGACATTTTCCAGAAGTTCAAACGTGATACCTACGATCGCAAAAGCGACGACAGCATCCATCCAGGTACGGACCATGCCTTCTTTCCGGATGGCCATGCGGCAGGTCAGGTACTTGAGACCCTCCTCCAGCAATCCGGCAGAGAAAAACATATCGACTATAGACCGTACAGTCATCGACAGGATGCCGCTATCGGTATTCTCCATCATCTGTTTGAGAACGGAAGGATCGTTCTGGATCAGTTCAATGAAACCGGGCAGATCTTTGAGAGCTCCGCTGCGGAAGATCGCGACGATCATCGACATCGGCAAGGAAAGGATGGAAGAAAGGGCTACGGAGATCACTGCAGCGATCAGCAGACGAAGCAGGCCTCCTTTGGGAAACGGATCTTCTTTTTTGGAACGCAGCATCAGCCAGTACAAAGTAATCGAAATCGGCAGACCGACAAAACCCATCAACATTTCTTGTTTCCTCCTTTATGGAAATCGTTTCATAAGAATTAAACTTGCTATATTATTATACAATTACGAATGCAATATCAACATCTTTCCGTTTCTTTTGTATAATCAAGTTAGAGGAGGCACATGCCATGACTGACAGAGAACAGCGTATCCATGATCTGGCTCTTATCATCGTAGAAAACTCTTTAGAAGATATCGACGAGTCTTTTGGAGTCAGGCAGTATGCGGAAGAAGCCGTACGGATCTACAAGGAAGCGATAAAACTGATCGACAAGGAACTTGACGATTAGCCGCGGCTGATCAACAGGATCATATCGGATAACGCCCTGGTTTTCAGAGCGTTTGCTGTCATATCGAGGGAATCGAAAATGCTGAATGATTTTTATGATGAAACAGAACCTATCGTGAAAACCGAAATGTTCTATGGAGAAAAGAAACATCTGATCGACAAATGTCTGATCACTTTTTCCATTGAGATATTTAATTATCTGCTGACACATTTCGAATGCGAGCAAATCGCTTTGATCAAGGCGTGCAATGGAGATGTGCCGATCTATTGTCTTGAATACAAAAGCGAAAGAATCGCATTCTATCTGTCCGCAGTCGGTTCTGCCTGCGCCTCGACCTTCTGCGGCGAAGTGAACTGGCTGACAGGAGCGACGAAATTCGTGATGTTCGGTTCCTGCGGTTCCTTGGACCTGGAAAAGACGAAGGGTCATTTCATCATTCCGACAGAAAGCTACCGCGGAGAGGGCTGTTCCTATTATTATGCTCCGGCTGCCGATTATATCGAAATAAAGACAGCAGACAGGCTGGCTGAGATCTTTACGGAAATCGGCATGCCGTTTGTCAAAGGAAGAAACTGGACGACCGATGCCATGATGCGGGAAACGATAGGCTTGGTTACCAGAAGAAAAGAAGAAGGCTGCATCTCCGTCGAAATGGAGCTTGCAGGAGTACAGGCACTTTGCGATTTCCATGGCTTTACCCTTTATGATTTCCTGGAAGCAGGTGACGTCTTAAGCGAGAGCGGTTATGAAACGGAAGGACTGCACGATGCGAACCACAGCCTGAATAAGCTGTTTATTGCCTTGGAGGTAGCACTAAGGATCTGATACGTTTTTCATATCGTTCATGATAAAAATATCGTTCATGCGAACGATATTTTATTCTAATGAATTCAGTTTCTGTTTTAATCAGGCATATCTTCAAAGGCTTCCAGACCCTTCTTGGATTCGGCTTTCTGGTCGCCATGCTTGACCTGCGTCATTGTGACGAAGGACAGGAGCACGAAGATCGCGGAATAGATGAACAGTACCTTGTAGGAAATCAGTCGCATCAGCGTGCCTGCAAACATCGGTGTGACGATCTGGGCAGCCATGGAAGCGGTATAGTAGTAACCCGTGAACTTGCCGATATCGGAACCCTTGCACATCTCGACGACCATCGGAAGCGAGTTGACGTTGATTGCCGCCCAGGCAAGTCCGACCAGAGCGAAGGAGATGAACATGATCACATTGATGTTCTTGAAGATGCTGGTAAGAACGAATCCCGCAAAGAACATCGCGGCCAAGAGGATGATCCCCATCATGATGGTTTTCTTTCTGCCGATCTTGGAAGCAAGATTGCCGATCGGAATGTAGGATACGATCGCACCTGCGGTAGCGATCAGAAGACACGTGCTTGCTCCGCCTAGACCCTGGCCCATGACCACGGATACGTACGTCGTAAACCAGGTCGTTACGGCATTGTAGCCGATGAACCACAAAGCGATGGAAGCCAGCAGGAAGCCCAGAGATCTCTTGACCTCTTTCGGAAGCGTTTCATGCCCCGACCCGTCATCTTCTGCGAGATTCCATTCGGGATGCTGCTTCTCCAGTTCCTTGTTTTCTTCGACAAGTTTCGGTTCCTTGATGATCAGGAACAAGATTCCTACCGACACGAACATGATTGCGGAAACAGCGATAAACAGGATCTGATAATCGATATGTGCCAGTCCCTGGGTCTTGGAATTCGGATACAGCACAGCAGCGATCGCCAGATAGATGATGCCGCCTACCGCACCCATCAGGTTGATGACCGCGTTGGCTTTCGATCTCAGAGGTTTCGGCGTCACGTCCGGCATCAGGGCAACCGCAGGGGAACGGTAGGTTCCCATCGCAATCAGCAGTAAGCCCAGCACGATAACGAAGGAGATGACCTTGAGATTGCTGTTGGCAGTGAAATAGGAATTATCCAGGATAGGCAGGATATTCATCAGGATCACTGCGCATCCCGTGCCAAAGAGAATGAACGGCATACGCTTGCCGATTTTCGTATCGACCTTATCCGATAAAGAACCAAACAACGGAAGCAGTACCAGGGCCAGCACATTGTCGGCTGCCATGATCGCTCCGGTATACGTTTCATTCAGATGAAAAGTATTGGTCAGGATCAGAGGAATGACATTATCATACATCTGCCAGAATGCGCAGATGGATAGGAATGCGAGTCCTACGATAAATGTACGTTTGTAATTGAGTTTCATAATAAATCCTTTCTTATATCAGAATCTGACGATCTGTCTTACATCGTATCCCTGTTTCACGAAGTCCGTGTCATACATCTCATAGACTTCCGGAATCACTCTAACGACGGCGACTTCGACGGCTGCCGCCTTCATGACATCGTAAGGGATCCCCTTGAATGCCAGAAGCTGTTTCAGCTCATCGCTGTCACGGTCATAAAGGACCGCCTTGCCCATGACCTGCAGGCCATGGGAATCCTTGACATCCCCGTAGTATTCAAAAATCGCCAGAGACACATTCTTGTTTTTCTCCAGACCGATGAACTTGCTTCCTCCTTCCGAAACGAACCAGAATTCATCATTCATGTACGTATATTCGATCGGTGTACATCTGATGTAGTCTCCCGTTCCGGTCGCAAAACCGCAGGTGTTATGTCTCTTGATGAAACCCTTGATATGTTCCAGAGCATCTTCCCGGTCCATATGTTTCGCAGTCTTCTGCTGTTCGATCCAGAAGTTCTGGAAGTGTTCATAATTGATATGATTGCCCATACTTATCTCCTCTAGATAGTTTAATCATATCAGTGAAAGGATAAGGATGTAAATCGAAGAAGACAGGAGACTTGTTTTTTTGAGGGCTTGCATTATCGTTTTTGGAATGCGACTTTTTGTCGAAAAAAGTATTAACGAATGAGAAAACAGCTATGTTATATTATAGGTACATATAGTTGTGTATTCAGCAAACGATGAGGTTAAAACATGAAATCCAGTGAAAGTAAGAAATATCTGAACGTTGCCTTATATGCCGCTTGCGTTCTATCGATGATCGGCATGATGATCCTTGGAAGCAGGATCCTGGCAGAAGATAATTTTGGTCTCATGATCGAGTTTTCTGTGATAACGGCCGTAACGCTGCTGTTTCTTTATCTGATCTCGGGAAAAAAGACGTTTTCCTATATGAAGAATCAGACCTGGTATTCGATAAAACACCTTTTGCCGACACTGATTTTTTCCTTCTTTTTCATGCTGCTTGGTATCCTGTCATATTCTTTTGATAAGCCGCAGCTGAATCCCGATTGGATAAAGAACCTTGTTCTGTATACGATCGACATGTTTCTGGTAGGTATCTATGAAGAAGGATGTTTCCGGGCCTGCGGGAAGCAGGCTTTCCGGCGGTGAGCAGCAAAGACTTGCCATCGCCAGGGCATTGCTGAAGGATCCGCAGTATCTGATCCTTGATGAAGCGACAGCCAATCTGGATGTCAAGACCGAAGCCCAGGTAGTTGAAGGATTGAAAGAACTGATGAAAGGACGTACAGTTATCGTCATAGCCCATGACTATCTGGCAGTGAAGGATGCCGATCAGTTCATTATCATGAAAGATGGCATCATAGAAAAAGCCGGAACAAAGGGTGAAGTAAAAGATAACGATTACTTTAGGCAATTCATGAAAGCAGATATATGATGCAGAGGTGTGCCGGTGTTAAATATAGTGTTTAAAGGGAATTATATTTCAGATGATCAGCTTATCAAAAGATGCGACATTCCGAACAATGCCGTTGAATATGGCATTGTTTCCAGTCTGCAGAAAGAATTTGGCAGAGGGCTGATCATTCTGATGCCATTATTTGCAGTTATGGTTGCTGCAACATATTTTAAAATTAAAGATCTGGATTATCATCTGACGATGGGACTGGATGTGGCAGTCTCATTTGTCCTGGTAATCGTTTCGGTCTATCTGCTGACTTTTGTCCACGAGATCATTCATGCGCTCTTTTATCCGGCGGATGCGGTAAAGGAGATCTGGAAATCTAAAGAGCAAGGTGCTTATTTCGTTTATTGCGAAAAGGAGATAAGCAGGGAGCGTTTTATCATTATGTGTCTGGCTCCGATGTTTATTCTCGGTATTATACCCTTTGCCGTATGGCTGATACTGCCGGATTTTATTCCAATGCCATATAACATTGCTGTACCTATCGTATTCTGGCTTATGACGATCATGGCCATGGGTGATGTAGCTAATGTATACCATGTCATCAAAGAAGTGCCAAAAGGATCGAATGTGTTCAACCATGGATTGCTGAGATCCTTTTATATAGAAAATGAGAAGTAAAGGTACAAATTACAGTTTGTATGGCAGTTCACAATCGCACAGGTTTATGAAGATAACTCATAAACATTAGCGCCATTCAAAAGAATGGCGTTTTCAATTATAATAAATATATAAGATTCAAGCATATCATCAAGTCATCAGATCATGCATATCCCGTTTTGAAGATAGTGCTTTGAAAGATGATGAGACCGTTACAAAACAGGTTTTGTGTGCATGGTTCTTCAATGACCAAATAAACGAAAGAGTTATAGGAGATGTACTGATACATGAAAAAGATCGTCATAATACTGCTGGTTCTGTCCATGCTGGCAGGATGCGGTTCTTCTGCGGCTATAGATACTTCGCCCGGTAAGGATTACGACATCAGCAAACTAAGCTTTGAAGAATTTGATGAACTTTACGGACAGATGATATACGAAGGTCTTCCTGAAGACAGGAAGAATCTTGCCATGGGCGAGGCCAACGGCACATGGAGATACAATATCAAGATCCGTAATGATTCTTCAGGCGGAGGAATGTCGGAGGAACTTGGCTTTGCTGAGATGATCGTCAGCAACAATGCCGATCCGAGAATACAGATCGTTCTTCATCCAAGGCTTGTTGATGATGGAGACAGGACCCGCGAAAAAACAGATGAAGAGGCAGGATACGAGCCATTTGGCGGTGATTTTGACGAAAACAAGAAACTGAAGCTGACCGGTAATGACTGTGTCCTTGAGATCAAGCGTTTTTATTCATGGAACGGAAAAGAATATCTGATCGCAGCCATGTGGTTTTCGGAAGAAGAATCCGGAGATTTCATGATGATCAGGGAACAGGCTTCTGATGAGACAAACATCAGTAACGATATCGACCCTGAAGATGAAATCATTCCTTACAGCGAAGTCATCGGCAACAGCAAACCGATTTATGATACACCATGTGAGGGCATAACGGTTTCGGCTGAGGCCAACGCATTTTATAAGGATACCGAAGTCAAGTTCACTACAGTTGATGACAGCATGGAGAGTTTTCTTACTGCTGAAGACGATCTGTTTGAACAGGGATACATGACCGTAGCCGCATGGGAAGTTGATGCCGGATTGAATGGCGATGAGATTATCCCGGGACAATATGACGTAACGATCGATCTGGCCACGCTGGATATCGATCCATCCATGTACGACTGCATAAGAATGCTACGGGTAAATGATGAGGGAGAGTATTATGTGTATTCATCATCCCTTGACGGCTCAAAACTGACTTTCAGTTCCAATCAGAACAGTGTTGTTGCTATGACGATTTATTTAGGCATTCTGGGTGCGGTGATGGTTGGAGCTGCGGTCACGGAGTATTATGCCCGTAACAAGTATTATATCTGGGAAAGAAAATTCGACCCTCTGAAAGGTGATGTTGAAGTCGTTCACAGAACGACCAGATATGGTTCGTTCTGCGTTGAATGGGTCATGAAGGATGCAGATCCTCAAATGGCAGAAATATCCACCAGAATGGCCGAGATTGAGCAGCACTATAAAGATGAGGCGGAAGAATACCGTAAGGTTCTGAATGTTTTTGAACGCATGCGTTCCAATTATCATGTTGCTGAATACTACAGGCAGTCATTGGAAGCCGATCAGGAATACAAAGAGCTTCTGAAACGGTTAAAAATGCCTGAACTGGTTGAGTATACCATCAAATGTGTCGAAACGGCATATGAATATCTCGGTGGCAAAGAACGTCTTTACATGCCGAAATATGAGGTTCCGTTTAAAATCGTGAACAACGTAGGCGCTCTTGGAGAGGCGATGAACAGATATGTTTCATCTGCCTATATCAACCTCCGCTTGCATGAAATGCAGACGGGAGGACAGATCGATAGAGATAATTATCTTCTGACTATTACCCACGAACTTCTTCATATCTGTCAGAACAGATACAGGCTTCAGATCGATCCGAGGACGGATACGCCGCGTTTTGATGAAATGGTAGCCTTGTATCTGGAAAGAGATGCACGTGCATATTATCAGGATCAGGGTATCATAACGACCGATCCTAAGCTGACTGATTCCAACTACTGGGGTACGCTCAGGGTGCCATTGAATTATGAACCTGCAGAACTGGGTAAAGATCAGCTGAATAATCTGATGATACATGAAGGGTATAATCTGGGAAGGTTTGCCATGTATCTGGCAGACACGCATCCGGAGAAAAAGGTCACTGCACGTAATTTTCTGATTGCACGTACCTATCTGGGAATCCCGGGCTCTGCCGTCACAAAAGCTGATATTCCAGATATTCTGTGTTCCGTATTCGCTCTTTCTCCCAAAAAATTAGGGCAGTATTACCGCGACTGGCTGATCAGCGAGCGGAAAGCGGTAGAAGAAAACGTTTACGTAGCCTACTATGCAAGAGAGTACAAGCCCACGAACTGGATCGTCGCGGAACCGGGGGGAAAGCCTCATTTTAATGCCATTGTTGATGGCGACTACTTTATGAAAATTCATACCTTTATCCAGCAAACGACTGGTACGGTTCAGCCTAGCATTCTGGTTCCGGATGCCGATCTGGCAGACAAGTATCCGGAAGTGACGCTTTTGCCTGCAGCTGATTATTATCCTACTTCAAAAGGTTACTTCATACCGGGTTTTATAAATTATGACGGCGGAGCCAAAGCTCATAATTTTCTGGGAATCATGGAAATACATGGATTGCGCGGAGATTCTAAGGCAACAGGCGAATCGGGTGCTACCCTCTATGTGCTAAACAAGACTCCAAAACCGATCGTGACCGATGACAAGGAAAGCAGAAAGGTCATCATCTCGTTCCCTGAACCTTCAGAGGCAGCTAAGGATCACGTTATTGAAGGGTACTGCGTTTCAGTTCTCACAACAAGCGGAGTTAACGTAAAGAAATTCTTCGAATTCAAGGAAGGCACATTCGACAGAACGATATACCTTGGCTATGATGACATAGCTGATAAGGATGATCCTTCAAATCCTGTCGAGATAACAATAACGCTGTGCGAATATGCGACGAATACCGATAATGAAAAGAAGCTTCTGGGTATCGAATCCGATCCGGTAAACATCACCGTAGTTCCAAGCGCCAAACAGCAGGGAACGGTTTTAAAGCCATATTATGGTCCGATTGAAACGGGGGAACCTTACAACAATCCGCTGATGGCCGCCCTTGGCAGGTTTGTTGAAGCAGATGATGAACATGATTATGATTATTATCTCAACAGAGTCTATAACTATATTTCCGAAAAGCCGGTTCTTGATCTTAAGGCAAACGGTGATTTTACGATCACTTATGGCGGAACTTCATTTGCCTTTGATAAATTTGCGGGTGCGTATAATGGGGGGAATATCAGTGTTGACGGATTTACGATCAGCGGCCACGTCACGATGGGAAAGAGCTTCAAAGACATGGGTATTAATTCAGACAAGATCAATACGCCTTATGAATGGGTGGCTGACAATCTGAAGATGGAGCCGTCCAGCGTATCCGTAACGGCTGGGTGGCTTGTTCAGTACTGGGAATATACCAGACCGCAATGGTGTCCTTCCGAGCTATATGAGACCTATGGAATACATGAAACAGAGATACCGAAAGAAGGCGGAGGAACCCAAAAAGCATGGTACTATTTTTCCAAAAAGGGATGGTACGAGAACATGCAGTATGCCCAAAACGGAATTCTCCACGTTAGCTGGAACGAAGCGGAAAACCGTTACGACTTTGTGCTGTCCGAATATCTTGACATGTCTACCAGATATTACAGCGATGAAGAACTCGTTACAAATACAGGTGAATGCAAGGACTGGAGCGTTGACAACTTCCAGACTTATGGCTATTTCAACGGAGAAAAACCGGATTGATTGCCGGTGATGCCTGCTTTCATCATGAATATCCCATGGGGAGGTTCATAATCGTTCAGTTTTTTGAACATGATTCAGTAAAGATAAACTGCTTTGGTTTATCCAAAGCTGTTTTATAATGATAGAAAGAAACGAACAATTCGGAGTTTTGAGGGATGAAAATGAAGATTGATTGCGTATGGGAACATAATGGCAATGACAGCATTCTTTATGCCAGCAACTTTGTCGGAGCCTTTACAAGAGGCGCCTCGAAAGAAGAAGCAATACGAAAGATGCCGGAAGAAATACGGCGGTATCAGTTGTGGCTGAATGAAACACCGCTTGACGATTATGATGTTGAGATCGTACAGGAAAAGGAATCCGATCTGCAGATCAGAGATGCGGACAGCGATGTCCTGTTTGCGACTGAAGAAAGGCCTTTGACAGCCGAAGAATACCAGTATCTCAAATCTCTGGCAATGAAATCCGCCGAAGATTTTTATGCGCTTTATCTTTCATTTCCCGACAAGCAAAAAAGCGTTCTTCCTTATCGCGAGACATTCTACGGTTCAGTGCCTCGTACTGCACAGGAAATGTATCAGCACACGAAGAATGTCAACGAATACTATTTCTCCGAAATCGGTGTAGAGACCGACAATGAAGGAACGATCGTTTCCTGCAGGGCAAGGGGCTTTGAAGCACTTGAATCCATTGACGGTTTTCTATCACTTGAAGCTGTAACAGGCAGTTATGGCGAGCGATGGTCGGTGCGGAAGGTTCTGCGGCGCTTCATCTGGCACGACAGGATCCATGCCAAAGCGATGTACAGAATGGGGATACAGACATTTGGAGCAGATGCCATACCTGATTTATTCAGGTTTGCTCAATAAATTCAGTTTGTATGGCAGTTCATAATCGTACACATTTACGAACGCAATCCTGAAACGGATTGTTTTTTAGAATTCTAATCAGTTTTTAATCCGGCAGGAATAATCCGGTTTCTTATCTTATAATAAAGATATGCGTATGCGAAAGAAGAAATGGGTAACCCCGTTTCTGGAAAACGAAGACAGATATCTGATCGAAGGACACTATACTCATGAAAGCGATCTTCCTTTGCATGTGGAGATCGGCATGGGCATGGGTGATTTCATCACGGAGTCCGCTTCCGGACATCCGGAGATCTTTTATGTCGGTCTGGAAAAAGAAGAGACCTGCGTGGCAAGGGCGATCAGGAAGGCGATGGATCTCGATCTGGAGAATTTCAAAGTATTGCTGGCCGATGCCGGAAACATCGAAGAGTGTTTCGATCCGGATTCCATCGATGTGATCTATCTTCATTTCTCCGATCCATGGCCAAAGAAGCGCAACCACAAGCGCAGACTCACATATCCGCCGTTTTTAAGCCGCTACGCGAAGATTATGAAAGATCAGGGTATTCTTATCCTCAAAACCGATAACGAAGCCTTCTATGACGATTCCTTGCTTTATTTTGAAGAGTCTGATTTTACATTGGTTGAAACAGACAGAAACTATTACTTGGAAGGCGAGCCCATGACGGCCTACCAGGCCAAGTTCGTCAGTGAAGGCAAGCCAATATACTATGCGAAATACGTCCTGAATAAGGTATAATGATTAATGTTATGAAAACGATAAAAAAGCTACTGATCATCCTCATGATCCTGCTGATGACCTCCTGTTCCAGCGTCAAACGCTATACGGCATATACGATCTATCCGATCGGCTATCTTTTGAACAGGATCGGCGGAAACCGTATCGAACCGATCTCGATTCAGAACCGTACCCTGGTTCAGGTCGCAAACATCGTCGAGGACTATGATGAGATCCTGGAGAATTCCTCCGTACTGTTCCATATCGGCGGTTTGGAACCATATATGGATCTTTATCAGGATCGGATCAAAGAACTGGATATCGACCTGGCGGCAGGCGATCTTTCTGTTTTGAACTGTCTTTATGAATACAAACGTTACACCCCGATCATCGTCGATGGCAAGGTAACATATATCGAAGGTCCTTACTATGAAGGCGATGTCTTCGGCGAGATCGATACCTATGATCTTGACCCCTATATCTGGCTGTCGCCCGGTGCCATGTACTGCATGGCCAAAGATGTCTATGAGTATCTTTCTTCCAACTATGTGGAGCAGTCTGCATTCTTTGAAGAAAACTACAAGGCGCTGGCGGATGAGCTGATCGCCCTTGATGCTTCCTATCAGGCTTTGGCGACAAGACTGGTCAAAGAAAACAAATCGATCAAATTCGTAGCCATGACCGGATCTTTCGGCTGCTGGCAGAAAGACTTTGGGTTTCAGACTTATCCGCTGTCTCTATCCAGATACGGCGTCGTTCCGAACCAGGAACAGCTTGACATCATCAAAGCCAAGATCATCAATGATGGCGTGACCTATATCGCCTATGAACCGAACATGACCGAAGAAATGATGACGGTCTTCAACCAGCTGGAAGAAGAACTGGGACTGAAGAGAGTCACCTTGAACAATATTTCATCACTGACCAATGCCCAGATCGAATCAGGAAAAGACTACCTGTCCCTGATGTATGAGAATCTGAGCATATTAGAGAATATGGCAGTCTCTGCCGTACCGAATACGGTACCGGAACTTGCGGCTGAAACCGAGACGGGGGAATAAATGAAACTGTTGCTGATCGACGGAAATTCCGTCCTATTCAGGGCATATTATGCGACGAGCTACGGTAATGTCATGCAGACAAGCAAAGGGGTCTATACCAATGCGGTATATGCCTTTACGAATATGCTGAACAAGGCGTTGAAGGAAATCCAGCCTGACTACTGTGTCGTCGCTTTTGATAAGGGAAAACATACCTTCCGCCATGAGATGATGCCCGACTACAAGGCAGGCAGAAGGGAAACCCCTCCGGAACTGGCGATGCAGTTTGATCTGGTAAGGGAGATGCTGGAAGCATATGAGCTTCCATATCTGGAATTCGATGATATCGAAGCCGATGACATCATCGGTTCTTTGGCCAAGAAATATGATTTCGAAACCTGCATCCTTTCAAGCGACCGGGATATGCTGCAGCTGATCGATGACACGACTAGCGTCTATGTGATGCGCAAGGGTATGTCCGATATCGCCAGAATGGATGAGAAAGCATTGAAAGAAGAATACGGGCTGACACCGAAGCAGATCATCGACTACAAGGGTCTGGCAGGGGATAAGTCCGATAATATCAAAGGTGTCGAAGGCGTGGGAGACAAGACCGCGGTCAAGCTTCTGAATGATTATGAGAGTTGCGAGGGCATCTATGAACATATCGATGAGATCAAAGGCAAGCTGCAGGAGAAGCTGCTGAAAGACAAGGATTCCTGTTTCCTGTCCAAGACGCTGGCTACCATCAAGACAGATGTCGAGATTCCCAACGAACTGGATGATTTCAAGGTCCATATCAATAATGCAGGCAAGAATGCCTTCTATCGCAAGTATGAGATGAATTCTCTGATCCGGGAGAATGAGAAAGATACGCCGAAGGTCGAAGAGAAAGTCAAGGCGGTAAAGAAGATCTCTTTATCATTATTGAAGGAATCGGTCATTTATGTCGTTTCGGATGAGTTTTCTTACTATGAACGCAAGATCATCGGACTGTGTTTCGTCAATGAGAAAGAAGCGGAATATATCACGTATGAAGATCTCCTGAAAGATACGGATACCTTGTCTTTCTTATCCGGCGATAATAAGAAGATCTTTTATGACCTGAAAGCGGTACTGCACTGTTTCGAATACAACCGTATTCCGTTGGGTAAGAATAATGAAGATATCATGCTGATGGCGTTTCTTGCCAACAACTATAATACCGATCTCGAAGTCATCCTCAAACATTACTGTGACATCGATATTCCTGAAATCAAGGACGTTTTCGGCACGGTCAAGAAGCCTTTCAAATACAAGGATGCAGATATCATCGGCTATCTGAATCACGTCGCAGCGCCTTTAAAACAAGTCTACGGTCGTCTGAAAGAAGAACTGAAACAGAAAGAGATGGAATCGCTCTATCAGGATATCGAATTGCCATTGACTTATGTGCTGTTTGCGATGGAAAATGCCGGAATCGTTTGTGATGAGAAAGAACTGGACAAGATCGCACTGGAAACCAAAGAAAAGATCGATGCCTTGGAAAAGAAGATCTACGACTCCATCGGCCATGAATTCAATATCGGTTCGCCGAAACAGTTGGCAGAGGTCCTGTATGAAGAACTGGATCTTCCGGATCTAAAGAAAGGATCCACGAATGCGGAAGTCCTGAACAAGCTCATTGACTACCATCCTGTCATCGCCTATATCCTGGACTGGCGCAAATATGCGAAACTGTATTCGACTTATGCCGAAGGACTGAAAAAATACATCACGCCGGATGGAAGGATCCATACCATTTTCTCCCAGACCATCACGGCAACCGGAAGACTTTCGAGCTATGACCCGAATCTTCAGAATATATCCATCAGAGACGATGAATCCAAAGAAATACGGAAAGCATTCAAGGCTTCTCCTGATAGTTTCCTGATGAGTTCGGACTATTCCCAGGTCGAACTGCGTGTCTTAAGTTCCCTGGCTGATGAAGAAAAGATGATCGAAGCGTTCAATTCCGGCATCGATATCCATACCAAGACCGCAATGGACATCTTCGGATTAAGAAGGGAAGAAGTCAGCGATCTGGACCGCCGTCATGCGAAAGCCGTCAATTTCGGCGTGGTCTACGGCATCAGCGACTTCGGACTGGCCAATCAGACCCAGCTGTCTTTCAAAGACGCGAAACGCTATATCGATGATTATTTCCTGACCTATCCGAAGATCAAGGAATATCTGGACGGACAGGTCGATTTCTGTCAGAAGAACGGCTATGTGAAAACGATTCTAAACAGACGCAGATATATCAATGAGATCAATGATCGGAACTATATGATGCGGGAATTCGGCAAGCGTGCAGCGATGAACGCGTCGATCCAGGGCAGCGCTGCCGATATCATCAAGATCGCCATGATCAAAGCATTTGATTTCCTGAAGGAAAAAGGCTTGAAATCTAAGCTGATCCTGCAGGTCCACGACGAACTGATCTTCGATGTGCCGGAAGAGGAAGTCGGGCTCATGAAGGAAGCCATTCCTGAAATCATGATGAATGCCTACAAGATGAAGACCCGCCTGGATGCTTCGTTAGCCATTGGCAGAGACTGGTACGAGGCCAAATAATGCCGGAACTGCCTGAGGTTCAGACCGTTCTCGACACGCTGGCTCTAAGGATCAGAGACCGTGCCATCACGGATATCAGGATATTATATAAGCCCATCGTTTCCTGTTCAGAGAAACGTTTTAAGCAGTCGCTGATCGGCCAGCATTTCCGTGCTTTCAAACGCAGAGGGAAGTATCTGCTTTTTGAAATGGATGATCTTACGCTGGTATCGCATCTCAGGATGGAGGGGAAGTATTTCATTCTGGATGAGGATACTCCCTTCGATAAGCATGATCACGTGATCTTCTATCTGGATGACGGGAAGCAGCTTCGTTACAATGATGTACGTAAATTCGGGAGGATGGAACTGATCGAAAAAGACGGGGAATACGAGAGCTTCAAGGATCTCGGTCCGGAACCGTTTTCCAATCGTTTCAATCTGGAATACTGCAAAGAATATCTGAAGAATAAGAAGATAGCGATCAAAACCGTATTGCTGGATCAGTCGTTTGTGGCAGGGATCGGGAACATCTATGCCGATGAGATCCTGTATGCGATGAAGATCGACCCCAGAAGCAGTGCAGATCTTCTGAATGACGAAGAGATTCAGACAATGATCCAGGAAACAAGAAGGATCCTTGATGAAGCCATCCAGGCGGGAGGCACGACCATCCGTTCCTATACGTCTTCCTTGGGCGTGACCGGTCTGTTTCAGCTGGATCTGAAGGTACACACGGTAAAGAACTGTCCGGTCTGCCACACAAAGATCCAGAAGACCGCTGTCGGAGGAAGAGGAACCTATTACTGTCCTTCCTGCCAGAAACTGAAGAAACAGACCAGGATCGCCATTACCGGAAGCATCGGTTCGGGCAAGAGCGAAGTCTCCAGATATTTAAGAGAAAAAGGCTATCCTGTGTTCGATTGCGATGAAGAGAACCGGGATCTTCTTAAAAAAGGCAATGCCGGCTATGAAGCAGTGAAGAAGGCTTTCCCGGAATGCATCGTCGATGGGGAACTGGATAAGAGCACGTTATCCTCTTTGATATTTGGCGATGCTTCCAAGAAAAAGCAGTTGGAGGATCTCATGCATCCTTTGATCCTGGAACGTCTGAAGGAACATAAGGAAGAGCTTCTGTTCGCGGAAGTGCCATTGCTGTTTGAAGCCGGATGGGACCGTTACTTCGATCAGAACCTGCTGGTGGTTACGAATCAGGATATTCTCTTGAAACGTCTGAAGGATCGCGGCATGAGCAGGTCCGAGGCTTTGGCTCGTCTGAAAAAGCAGATGAGAGTCTCAGAAAAAAAGAAAAGAGCCGATAAAATCATATATAATAATGGTAGTCTGCAGGAACTGTACGATTCCCTTGAGGAATGGCTGAAAGAGATCCCATGCTAGGAAAAGAAAGATATAAGACCGATATCCGCTGCGAGCTGTCCATAGAACATCTGCGTTCCCTGGTCTTTTTCTATGCGCCATTGATCGGCAATGACGCGGTGATCCTGTATGAATACTTTGTCTTAAGAGGTTCCCAGCTGTCTTTTGAAGAGATCAATGATATCCTGACATCTTTGAATATTTCGATCGATCTCTTTGAACGGGATCTGGAACTTTTGAATATGTACCGGCTGGTGAAAACGCTGAAACAGGAAGACCGTTATGTCCTGATTTTCAATGAACCGATGAAGATGCAGGAATTCATCAAGGACGATATCCTGGTCAGGGAATTCATCATGAAGACTTCCGGGAACTATTACCGCAGCATCCTTTCGACGATGAAGAGCATCGACAACTACTATGGCTATGAAGATATCACCAAAGTGCTTTCCGTCAATGACTTAAGCAAGTGGTCCATGGCCAATGAAAAAGATCTGAATGACAGCATCAATCCGATCAGATACAACTACAATACGCTGTTCGATATCAATGTCTTCCTGAAAGATATATCCTCGCTGATGTTTCCGTTGCGTTACCGCACGGATGAAGTGCTGCGTACGATTGCCACGCTGGCGGATCTTTACGGTATCAGCTATGACAAGATGCGTTCCTATGTGGCTACGGCGGTCAACCGCAGCAAGGAGGAGTTCAATCTCAAGGAACTGCGCTATCTGTGCATGAACTCCAGGATCGATTATCAGAAGGTCAAGGAGAACGAATATGATGTGGATTGCCAGACTTATCTGATGAATCTGCAGGAAGGCAAGGAAGTCACGGAATACGATAAGAAGATCTTATACAATCTTGCGTTCAAGTATCATCTGAACAAGAGCGTCATCAATGTGTTGATCCAGCATACTTTGAAATCCTGCAACAATCGTCTTCTTGAGAACTATATCTATCCGATCGCCGCGGATTTCCATCGCAACGATGTGAATGATCCGAACAGGGCTTTGGATCGTCTGAACGAAGGACGTCACCGCGTGAAAGAAGAAGAACAGCTGCCTGTCTATAACGACGAGGATAATGTCAGTATCAGTACCGATGAATTGGATGAGATACTGACGATGATGGGGAAGAAATGAATAAAGATCTCGGAATGATCAAAGAAGACCGTTATCTTAGAGAACTTATCGAAAGATATGGTTTTTCTGATGATTATCTCAACGAACATTTCAACAGTTTCTTAAGAGTTCTGGAATCACGCAGGATCTGCAATAACTGCAAAGGACTGGGTCATTGCGTGCAGCTGTCCAAGGGACAGCGTCTGGCTTTTACGTATGACGATATCCTGATGGAAGAGATCGAATACTGTCCGTATGCGTTGAAAGCGGAAGAGAAGGAAGATCTTAAGAGCAGGTATCTCTATTGCGATATTCCGATCCAGCTGATGGATCTCGATATGAACAATATCCGTTATACGCAGTCACAGGAGAAACTCTATGCGCTGCTGGCAGCGATCCTGCTGAAGAAGAGCCGCAAGGGTCTGTACATTTATGGAGACTTGGGGGTAGGGAAGACCTATCTTTGTATCGCTTTGGCGAATTCTTTGGTCAAGAACAACGAGAAGGTCGCATTCGTGAAAGTCGCGGATTTCTTCTATGATATCCGTAACAACATCTATAACAATCCCGATCTTGCCCAGAAGAGCATCAGCGCTTTAAAGAAAGCGGATTATCTTTTTCTGGATGATATCGGATCGGAAAGCGTATCGGAATTCATACGGGATGATGTGTTGCTGGGGATTCTGGAATATCGTTTGGAGAATGATCTTCTGACGGTCTTTACGTCCAATCTGAGCAAGGAAGAACTGCTGAAGCACTACCAGTATGACCGCAAAGAAAAATCCAACCTGATGAAAGCGAGACGTCTGATGGAAAGGATCGATATCCTGGCAGATGATTTTGTCTTAACGGGTGAAAATATGAGAAGGAGAACACAGGTATGATAAAGAAAATTGGTGTATTGACCTCAGGCGGAGATTCGCCGGGCATGAATGCGGCGATTCGTGCAGTCACAAGAACGGCACTGATGAGCGGGATCGAAGTCGTCGGCATCAGGGATGGCTACAGGGGTCTGGTAGAAGGTTTGTATATTCCTTTCAAGAGAAGCTCGGTTTCGGAGACGATTTCGAGCGGAGGCACGATTCTGGGCAGTGCCAGATTGCCGGAATTCAAGGAAGAAGCCGTACTGATGAAGGGTGTAGAGAAGCTGAAAGAGAATAATGTCGATGCGGTCGTGGTCATCGGAGGCGATGGCAGCTATCGTGGCGCGCTTGCTTTGACGAAGCATGGCATCAACTGTATCGGATTGCCTGGTACGATCGATAATGATATCGAGGGGACTGACTTTACGATCGGTTTCGATACGGCATTGAATACGATCGTAGAGTGCGTGGATAAGCTGAGAGATACTTCCAATTCGCATCACCGCTGTTCCGTAGTCGAGGTCATGGGTAACCATTGCGGCGACCTGGCGATCTATTCTGGCATCTCCTGCGGCGCAGAAGTCGTAATCACGCCGGAAACGGGCTATGATGAAGAAGCGGTCCTGGAGAAGCTGAAATATCTGGAAAAGTTGGGGAAATCGCATGCTATCGTGATCGTTTCCGAGAAGATCTGCGATGTGCAGAATCTGGCGGACAAGATTTCCAAAGCGACCGGTTTTGCGGGCAGAGCGACGATCCTCGGACATATTCAGCGAGGCGGTTCGCCGACCCCGACCGACCGTGTGCTGGCTTCCCGGATGGGAGCGAAAGCGGTAGAACTTCTGATCGAAGGAAAAGGCGGAGAATGCGTAGGCATCAAGAACAATGAGATCGTCTCCATGCCGATCGAAGAATGCGTTTCCTTGCCTCGTTCGTCAAGAAAAGAATTCTATCGGCTGTTTGACAGGCTGGTCTAGAAAATGCAATCGAAAGAAAAAGGAGAATCAGTTCTCCTTTTTTAGTGCATCCACATGATTGAGTATGACCGGGATCACGATCGGATTCCTTCGTGTTTTTTCATACAGGAAAGGTTCCAAGGTATTCTTGATACAGTTCTTCAGATCGCCAAAGGTTACTTTCTGTTTCATCGCGTTACGTAACGCTTCATAAGTCAGCACTTCGGCTTCCTTGATCAGGGTCTGCGAATCTTTAAGATACACGAAACCTCTCGAGACGATACCCGGACGGCAAAGGATCTTGTTGCTGCGGGAATCGATGCATACGATGACCGCAACCAGTCCGTTGTCGGCTAATATCTTTCTATCTTTTATGACGGAAGTAGATAAACCGGAAATGTCGTTTCCATCCACATAGATGGCATCCGTCTGTATTCTGGTATTGGAACGATAGACTTCACCCTGGTGCAGTACCAAAGCATCGCCGTTGGCACAGATGAAGCAGTTCTCTTTCGGAATTCCCGTTTCAATGGCGGACTGGGCGTGCAGTTTCAGCATCTTGTATTCGCCATGCATCGGCATGAAATATTTCGGCTTGATCAGCTGCAGCATCAGTTTCTGTTCCTCTTGCGAGGCATGTCCCGTGGTATGCAGAGAGGACAACGCGTTGTTTTCCAATACTCTGGCTCCGTTACGCATCAGCTGGTTGACGATGCCTCCGACATTGATCGCATTGCCCGGAATGGCATTCGAAGAGAAGACCACCGTATCGCCCGGAATGACTTTCACATACTTGTGGGAGCCGTTGGCGATTCTGCTTAAGGCAGCCAGGGCTTCGCCCTGCGATCCCGTACAGACGATGCACAGCTGCTCCGGAGGATACTGGTTGACCAGTTCCTGGGAGATGAAGGTATCTTCCGGGACATCGATGAATTTCATATGCTGGCCGATCTCTACGATGTTTTCCATGGATCTTCCCAGGACCAGCACTTTTCTGCCGTTGTTTTTAGCAGCTTTGATGATCTGGGCAAGACGGTTGACATTGGAAGCAAAAGTAGAGATCAGGATCCTTCCTGTCGTCTTGCGCATGATATCGTTGATCGCGGCAGCGACCTGTTTCTCGGAAATGGAGAAGCCATCGACTTCGGCATTGGTGGAGTCCGACATCAGCAATGTCACGCCTGCGGCTCCGATATAGGCCATCTTCTGGTAATCGGAGTTCTGTCCTACCGGGGTCAGATCGAATTTGAAGTCGCCTGTTTCGACCACTCTTCCGTTTGGCGTATTGATCAGAACGCCTAAGGAATCCGGAATGGAATGGATCGTATTAAAGAAACCGATACGGAAGTATTTGGTCTGTATCGCGGAATCATCGTTGATTTCGGTCACTTCGAAGGAAGCCAGTTTCTTGCGTTCCGAGAGTTTCTTTTCGATCAGCGCTTTCGCAAATCGCGGGGCATAGATATTCTTTACCGGACAGGAAAGCAGAAAGAAAGGGATCCCTCCGATATGGTCCTCATGGCCGTGGGTAATGATCAGGGCTTTTATTTTATCCTTATTCTTGATCAGGTGGGTATAGTCCGGAATGACATAGTCGATTCCCAGAAGTTCATCATCCGGGAATTTGATTCCTGCATCGATGATGACGATCTCATCGTCATGTTCGAAGCAGTACATATTCTTTCCTACTTCGCCTAAACCTCCCAGGGCATAGACCAAGGTATCGTTTTTCGCATCATAATTGGCGCCATTATAACCATAGGAAGATGGAGCCTCCGATGGACTAAAGGCAATATCGTTTATTTTCATATAACCTCCATAGACTGAATTATATTGTTTATAATGATCTAAAACAATTCTAAATGATTATTCCTGATTATTCAATTGGATGGGCATTGTCTTCTTTATGAAACGGATTGTTCGAATCGATGCGGTCATAGAAGAGAATGCCTTTGAAATGGTCTAACTCATGTTGAAGAACGATGGCCAGATAATCTTCCGCCTTGATTTCGATGTAGTCTTCTTTCAGAAGATCATAGGCTTTGACTTTGACTCTCGCGGAACGGTAGACGTAGCCCTGATGTTCGTCTTCCACCGAAAGACAGCCCTCGCCGGACTCCAGATAGGCTTTTTCGATCGATTGGGAAACGATCTTGGGATTGACCAGGGCATATTCATAGACTTTGTTTCCTTCGTCGTCTTTGATGATGATGGCAGTCATTTTCTTGGGAATGCCCAGTTGTATCGCACTGATGCCTACGGCAGCCCGCAGGTTTTCTTTTTCCGCGATCTCTTCATTCGTGGACTTGTCGACATATTCCATCATTTCCATCAGAAGTTCCTTATCTTCCTTGGAAACAGGAAAAGAGACATCTTCCGATTTTTCTCTGATGCGTTCGTCATCGTCTTTGATTATTGTGTCATTATTGATCAACATACATCATCATCATATCACATTTCATATGATAAAATGATTTTATGCAAAAAAAGAATATGATGATAGGATACAGGATCATATTGGCCGCGGCGATCGTGACCGTCGTTTTAGGCTCGCTCATGGTCGTTTCTGCCGAGATGGGCAATGGCGCAGGGGATACGCAGTACCTGACGAAAATGATCGCCAGGCAAAGTGCTTATGCCATCGCAGGTCTGATCGCTTATGCGATATTCCTATGGATCCCGATCTATCGTTTTCGGACTTATCTGTTCTGGTTCGCTTATCTGGTGGTGCTGGGAGCGCTGATCGCCTGCCGCTTTTTCGGACAGACCAATGGCGCCTATGCCTGGATCCGGCTCGGACCGATGTTTACGATACAGCCATCGGAATTCGCGAAGGTTCTGATGATCGCTTTCGCAGGAAAACTGCTTTCGGTCGACCGGGGAGAGAAGAACCTGGAGTTTTTCAAGAAATACGCGGCAGCGGCATTCCTGTATGTTCTGATCATCGTCTTCGTACAGCGCGATATCGGTTCGGCTGTCGTTCTTTTCGTGATCTGTTACTGCATGATGCTGATTCCGGGACATAAGCAGCTAAAACAGATACAGGGGATCATGATCTTTCTTGTGCTGATCGCTGTAGGAGTGATCGTTCTGGCCATGTCTCCGCCGTTTACGTCATTTCTCATGAAATATGCCGATGATTATCGGGTAGCGCGATTTCTGGCTGCCGCCAATCCGTTTCTGTACCAGTATGACAATGGCTATCATCTGATCATGTCGCTGGTCAGTTTCGCCAATGGCGGATGGACCGGTCTGGGCTATGGCAATTCCATTCATAAATACATGAACTTCCCGAATCCATCCAACGATTTCATTCTTCCTGTCATCGTCGAGGAAACCGGAATCATCGGTTTTATCGTGTTTCTGATCCTGTACGGATGCCTTCTGATTCCGATCGTGACTGCTTCCATCCGTACGGAGCGTCTCTCTTCCAAAATCGTGATGCTGGGCGTATTCACTTATTTCGTTGTCCATTTCATCCTGAATATCGGCGGAGTTTCCGGTCTGATCCCTTTGACCGGCGTGCCATTGCTGATGGTCAGCTCGGGCGGTTCTTCCTTGCTGGCTTCTTTGATGGCTCTTGCTCTGGCGCAAAGCGAAATGAAAAGGTCGTTCCATCAATGAGAGTCGTCGCAGGCAAATACAAGAAAACGAATCTGAAGACGCTGGAAGGGGATGAAATCACCCGTCCGACCAAGGACATGGTCCGGGAAGCACTTTTTTCGAGTATCACCGTTCATAATGAAACCTTGTTTCTCGATCTGTTTGCCGGATCGGGAGCGATCGGAATCGAAGCGCTGTCCAGAGGCGCAAAGGATGTCGTGTTCAATGATCATAATAAAGAAGCGGTAAAAATCATCCGTGAGAATCTCGATAAGCTCAAGGAAGAACGCAGAATCATGGATCTGGAATATGCGGATTGTCTCAAGCAACTGAAGGATGCGGGTTTTGATTTCATTTACGTGGATCCTCCGTATGCGTTTCAGGAATATGGCGAAGTATTCGAACTGGTCCGCGAATATAATGTATTAGATAAAAAAGGTATAATGATTGTGGAAGTCCGCAAGGATACGCAATTGCCTGAATATCCCGGATATTCCTGTTTCAAGGAAAGAAGATATGGGATCTGTAAACTCTTATATTATCGAAAGGAAGAAAAACAATGACCAAAGCCATCTATCCCGGTACTTTTGATCCGATCACGGTCGGACATCTCGATGTGATCCGTCGCGCCAGCAAGATCTATGACAAGCTTTATATCGCGGTCATGGAGAATCGTTCCAAACATTGCACGTTTACGGATGCGGAGCGGAAAGAACTGATCGAGAAGTGTGTCAGGGATCTTCCGAATGTCGAAGCGATCGTTGGCAACGGACTGACGGTCACCATGGCCAAGGAACTGGGCTGTAAGGTCATCGTCCGAGGCATACGAGCCGTTTCCGACTATGAATCGGAACTGGCTCTTGCTACCGCAAACATGAAACTGGATGAGAATATCGAAACGATCTTCCTGGTCGCCAAGCCGGAACTCTCCTTCCTGTCATCCTCGATCGCCAAGGAGATCGCTTCCTTCAATGGCGATATCAGCCCTTACATTCCGGAACAGATCATCGATGAGGTAAGCAAGAAACTGTATCAGTAATCAATTATCCTAAGATATGCCTGGCATATCTTTTTTTATATAGGCCTATGCATAAGCAGATCGGACATCAATAAATATCATATCGTTCCATGCGCAGATCAGAACGATTTTTTACTTGTTTTCAAAGATAAGAGACGCTTATTTCTCTTCAATATAAATGCTATTTTTACATAGCAAATTTTTAGCACTTTCCTATTGACAGTGCTAACAATAAGGTGTATATTAGCAATAGGTAGTTTAGAGTGCTAAAGGAGGTGAGGCTATGGCATTGACACAGAGAATGGTAGATATCCTGAAAGCGATCGTGGATGAATTCGTTGCGACGGCAGAGCCGGTAGGTTCCAAAACACTGGTCGACAAGTATGATCTGCCTTATTCCAGCGCGACGATCCGTAACGATATGGCAACGCTGGAGTCGATGGGTTATCTGGAAAAGCCTCATACTTCGGCAGGGCGTATTCCTTCCAACAAGGGTTATCAGTACTATTGCGAACATCTTCTGAAGAAGGATATGGATGACGAAGTCAAGTATGCCTTAGCTAATATCTTTAACCGCCGTTCGGCGAATATCGAAGATGCGATCAAAGAATCTTGCAAGATCGTTTCGGAAATGACGAATCTGGCCAGCGGCATGCTGGGGCCGAATGCGAAGAATCAGACTCTGGAACATATCAAGGTGTTCCAGATCGATCCCAAGACCGCGGTCTGCGTATTTATCACGGATACGGGTCATACCGAAAACAAGACGTTCAACTTCCAGGATGAAGTCACGATCGATGATATCGAGACCTGTACGGATATCCTGAATGACCGTCTGAAAGGCACGCCGATCCCGGATCTGCCGGAACGTCTGGAAAGCCTGAAGCCGATCCTGACCAAATCGGTACAGCGTTTCGAGATGCTGTACAACGCCTTTGCAGGGGCTTTCGTAAAGTTTGCATCCGAAACATTATATTTCGAAGGAAGTTCCAATATGATGTATCAGCCGGAATATTCGGATATCGAGAAACTGAAAGAACTGACGAAATTCTTCGATGATTCCAAACTGTTCCGCAGTCTGGTGGATCGCCAGAGCTCGGGCAGCGAAGTCGTTGCGGTCACGCCGAGAGGCACGGAACTGGTCTGGAAGGATGATATTGCGATCGTCTCGAATGAGATCCATTTATCCGCAAATCCTGAGGATAACGCGAGACTGATGGTCGTAGGACCAAGACGTATGGAATACAGCAGAGTCGTCAGCCTGTTGGATTTCATCTGTCGCGAGATCGAGGATATGTTCAATCAGAAAGGATAGGATATGGCAAACAAAGAAGAGAAGAAAAAAGAAGAAAAGATCGAAGAAGCCGTAGAAGAAAAAGCGGAAGAAACGATCGAAGATACGACCGAAACTGCCGATGATGTGGAAGAGATCGTCGAAGATATCAATGAAGAAGACGAGATCGCGAAACTCAATAAGCAGATCGATAAACTGAAGAATGATTATGCCAGAGCGTATGCCGATACGGAAAATCTGAAGAAGCGTCTCAACAGCGAGGCGGAACAGATGCGGAAGTATCGCATCCAGGATTTCGCCAAAGAGATCCTGCCGGTGCTGGATAATCTGGAACGTGCGATGGCGACGGAAGTCAGCAAAGAGGATTAAGCGTTCAAGAAGGGCGTGGAAATGACATATACGCAGCTGCTGAATGCCTTGAAGAAAGAAGGGGTCGATGAGATCGACTGCCTGAACAAGCCTTACGACCCGAATGAAGCGCAAGCCATCATGCAGGAGAAAGTTGAAGAGACGGAATCCGGCATCGTCATTGCCGTGCTACAGAAAGGCTATGTATTGAAAGATCGTATTTTGAGACCGGCTATGGTCAAAGTAAGCGAATAAGGAGGAAGAGAAAATGAAAGAAAAAATTATTGGAATCGATTTAGGTACGACAAATTCTTGCGTTTCCATCATGGAAGGCAATGATGTGAAAGTCATCACCAATCCGGAAGGGAACAGGACCACTCCTTCGGTCGTCGCATTCAAGGATGGCGAGATCATCGTCGGCGATGCGGCAAAGAGACAGGTTGTAACGAATAAAGACTCTGTTTCATCGATCAAGAGAAAGATGGGATCGACGGAAAAAGTCCATGTGAATAATAAGGATTACACGCCGCAGGAAATCTCTGCGATGATCCTGCAGTACATGAAGAAATATGCCGAAGATTATCTTGGCGAAAAAGTGAATAAAGCAGTCATTACCGTTCCGGCATACTTCAACGATGCCCAGAGACAGGCTACCAAGGATGCCGGCAAGATCGCCGGATTCGAAGTCGAAAGGATCATCAACGAACCGACGGCTGCCGCATTGGCCTTCGGTATCGACAAGACCGACAAAGAACAGAAGATCCTGGTCTTCGATTTAGGCGGAGGCACCTTCGATGTTTCCATCCTGGATCTGGCAGATGGCACGTTCGAAGTCCTGGCAACCGCAGGCGACAACCATCTGGGCGGCGATGATTTCGATAATGTCGTGGTCGACTGGATGGTAGACAACTTCAAGAAGGAACATCATGGCATCGATCTGAAAGCGGACCGTATGGCCTTGCAGAGACTGAAGGAAGCTGCAGAAAAAGCCAAGAAAGACCTGAGCTCCATGGTGCAGTCCCACATCTCTCTGCCATTCATTTCGGCCGATGAGACAGGACCTTTGCATCTGGAAATGGATCTGACCAGAGCCAACTTCGATAAGATGACCAAACACCTGGTAGACAGAACAGTCGGACCGGTCAGACAGGCATTGAAGGATTCCGGTTTAAGCCCGGCGGATATCGACGAAGTATTATTGGTTGGCGGTTCGACCAGAATGATTTCCGTCCAGGAAGCTGTCAAGGCAGAACTGGGCAAAGAACCGAACCGTTCGGTCAACCCGGATGAAGTCGTGGCAATGGGTGCCGCGATCCAGGGCGCGATCCTGAGCGGAAACAACCCGAATGACGTATTGCTGCTGGATGTCACGCCATTGTCCCTGGGTATCGAGACCCTGGGCGGTGTCATGACTGTCCTGATTCCAAGAAATACCACCATTCCTACGCAGAAGTCGCAGATCTTCTCGACGGCTGCCGACAATCAGCCTGCCGTAGATATTCACGTATTACAAGGCGAACGTCCGATGGCGGCCGATAACAAGACCCTGGGCAACTTCCAGCTGACCGGCATCGCTCCGGCAAGAAGAGGCATCCCGCAGATCGAAGTCACATTCGATATCGATGTCAACGGCATCGTCCATGTTTCTGCCTTGGATAAAGGCACCAACAAGAAGCAGGAGATCACGATCACCAATTCTTCCGGATTATCCGATGCGGAAATCGATAAGATGGTCAGAGAAGCCGAAGAAAACAAGGAAGCCGATGACAAGAGAAGGGAAGAGATCGAACTGAGGAACAAGGCGGAAAGCTTCATTGCCCAGATCGATCAGCAGCTCGAAGCAGAGAATCCGAATGTCACGGAAGACCAGAAGTCTCAGGTCAAGGCATTGAGAGACGAACTGCAGAAAGCCATCGATGAGAATGACTACGATCATCTGAAGAATAAGCTGGATGAACTGGAAAAAGCGGCGCAGGCCATGGCAGAAGCCATGTACCAGCAGCAGGCAAACAATCAGGCAGGTCCTGACTACAGCAATTTCACAAACAACGGTTCCACGAACAGCAATGACGATGTCGTGGATGCCGATTTCAAAGCAAAACAGTAATAACTGAAGAAAGGAGACAGCATGGCCAACAAACGTGACTACTACGAAGTGTTAGGCTTGTCCAAAGGAGCCAGTGAAGATGATATCAAAAAGGCTTATCGCAAGTTGGCCAAGCAGTATCATCCTGATATCAATAAAGCGCCGGATGCCGAGGCGAAGTTCAAGGAAATAAACGAAGCCTATGAGGTTCTGTCCGATCCGCAAAAGAAAGCCACCTATGACCAGTTCGGTCATGCGGGCATGGACGGATTTGCGCAAGGCGGATTCTCGCAGGGCTTCGGCGGCATGAATATGGACGACCTCTCCGATATCTTCTCAGAATTCATGGGAGGTATGGGAGGCGGTTTCTCCGGATTCAATTTCGGTTCCAGATCCTCTTCCAGGAGGACCGGACCGATCAAGGGCGACAACCGTTATATGACGATGGACATCGATTTCCTGGATGCGGTCCATGGGGTCGACAAGCTGATCAATATCAGTGTCGACAAGATGTGCACGTACTGCGATGGAACGGGTGCCGCAAGCAAATCGGATATTGAAACCTGTCCGACCTGCAGAGGTTCGGGAAGAGTCATGCGGCAATCCAGAACGGCCTTCGGCGTCTTCTCGCAGCAGTCTGTCTGTCCGGATTGTAAAGGTTCAGGCAAACATGTGAAGAAGATCTGTCCGCATTGCGGCGGCCAAGGCTACAACAATGTCAAGGAGCAGGTGGAAGTCGCCATTCCTGCCGGCATCAATACGGGCCAGCAGGTGCGTCTGCAAGGCTATGGCGAACGGGGCGAGAATGGCGGTCCCAATGGCGATCTCTACATCGAGATCCATGTCAGGCCGCATAAGTACTTCCAGAGAGACGGAAGCAACATCTACATTACCGTGCCGATCTCTTCGATCGATGCGACCCTGGGAACGACGGTCGATGTGCCTACCGCTTATGGCGATGTCGAACTGAAGATCCCGGCAGGGACCCAGCCCGGTCAGCAGCTGAGGATCAAGGGCTACGGCATCAAAGATATCCGAACCTCGAATATGGGAGACCAGTATGTCAAGGTTGAAGTAGAGATTCCTAAGAAACTCTCCCGAGAAGAAAAGGAACTCTACGAAAAACTGGCAAACCGCAAGAGAGAATCGGTCTTCGATAAATTCAAAAAGAACTTTAAGTAGGGTAACACCTACTTAAATAATACCGATGTGTTAGCACTCATATAATAGAAGTGCCAGAAAGGAGGAGCGATGAATCCTGAATTGATGACAGAAAAACTGCAGATGATCCTGATGAACGCGTTGAGTCTGTGCAAGGAACATAATCATTCTGAATTGTCCAGCGAACATTTGTTGGCGGCGTTCCTGAATGAAGCGGATGTGACGGAACTTCTCGAAAGCATGCATACGGATGTGAATAAGCTGATCATGGTCAATGACACGTATCTGAACAAGCTTCCTTCGAGCAATTCCGTTTCGGAGCCGACGGTCAGCCGTTATGTCGCGGAAGCCTACAACGAAGCCTATCAGCGCTCCAGACAGCGTCAGGACAAATACATATCGATGTTTGATATGTTTATCTCGATATTATTCAATCAATCGTCCGTCAGCGAAGAATTGCGCAAATACTGCGGATTCTCCAAAGACGATATCGAAGCAAGATATGCTTCAGAAAGGGGGAATACGATGATCAACAATCAGCAAGACGAAAACAATCTCAATCCCTTAAAGAAATACGGACGCAATCTCGTCGAAGATGTCAGAAATGGAAAGATCGACCCTGTCATCGGACGGGATGACGAGATCCGCAGAGTCATAGAAATCTTATCCCGCAAAACCAAGAATAATCCGGTGCTGATTGGCGAACCGGGTGTCGGTAAGACCGCGATCGTTGAAGGACTTGCCTGGCGTATCTTCAATAACGATGTCCCGTTAGGCCTCAAAGACAAGGACCTGATCGAACTGGATATGGGGTCCCTGATCGCGGGAGCGAAGTATAGAGGCGAGTTCGAGGAAAGGCTGAAAGCTGTTCTGAAAGAAATCGAAAATGCCGACGGCAGGATCATCCTGTTTATCGATGAGCTGCACAATCTGGTTGGCGCAGGCAAGACGGAAGGCGCGATGGACGCAGCCAATCTGCTCAAGCCGATGCTGGCAAGAGGCGAACTCAGATGCATCGGCGCGACCACGTTCAATGAATACCGCCAGTACATCGAAAAGGATGCGGCTCTGGAAAGAAGATTCCAGAAAGTCAGCGTCGATGAACCGAGCGTCGAGGATACGATCTCCATCCTGAGAGGACTGAAAGACCGTTTCGAAGCGCACCATGGCGTGCAGATCAAGGATGACGCGATCATTGCCGCTGCCGCGTTGTCAGACCGATACATTTCCGACCGTTTCCTGCCGGATAAGGCCATCGACCTGGTCGATGAAGCCTGCGCTTCCACCAGAGTGGAAATGGACTCCAAACCGCAGGAACTCGATGAGATCAGCCGTAAGATCGATACTTTGGAAATCGAAAAGATCTCTCTAAAGAAAGAGGAAGACGAAAAAGCCAACAAGCGTCTGGCGGAACTGGAACAGGATCTTGAGGAACTGAAGCAGAAGAAGAACGTTCTCGAAGAGAGATGGTCCAAAGAAAAAGAAGATCTCCAGAAGAGCAAGGAGATCAAGGAAACTCTGGAAAGATCCAAGCTGGAAATGTCCGAAGCACAGAATAGGGCGGATTATGAGAAAGCTTCCAAGCTGCAGTATGAAACCATTCCTGCTTTGGAGAAACAGCTGAATGAACTGAGTGAAAAAGAAGATGAAGGAAGAATGCTGTCGGAAGTCGTCGATGAACAGAGCATCGCTAAGGTCGTCTCCAAATGGACGCATATCGATGTATCGAAACTGATGTCCAGCGAGAGAGAGAAACTCCTGAAACTGAAGGATCAGCTCTCGATCCGGGTCGTGGGCCAGGACGAAGCGCTGACACTGGTCACGGACGCGATCTTAAGATCAAAGGCACAGATTTCTGATGTCAACCGTCCGATCGGTTCGTTCCTCTTCCTGGGCCCGACCGGTGTCGGCAAGACGGAAGTCGCCAAAGCCCTGGCGGAACAGCTGTTTGACGATGAATCCAAGATCGTGCGTATCGATATGTCCGAATACATGGAGAAATTCAGCGTCTCGAGACTGATCGGCGCTCCTCCGGGCTATGTGGGTTACGAGGAAGGCGGCCAGCTGACCGAAGCGGTCAGAAGAAAACCGTATTCTATCGTGCTGCTTGATGAAATCGAAAAAGCCCATCCGGATGTCTTCAATATCCTGCTGCAGATCCTGGATGACGGAAGAATTACAGATTCCAAAGGCGTGACGGTCGACTTCAAGAATACGATCATCATCATGACATCCAACCTGGGCAGCGAATTCGCCTTTGAAAAGGATCCGGAAAAGAAACGGAAAGCCTATGACGAGATCGTCAAGATGACCTTCAAACCGGAATTCATCAACCGTATCGATGAGATCATCATCTTTAATCCTCTCGATCAGGAAATGATCCGCAAGGTCGCCTTGAAGTTCCTGAACATCTTCAAGAACAGACTGAAGGAATCCGAGATCGAACTGACCGTCACAGACAAAGCGTTGGACAAGATCGTCGAATGCGGTTTCGATGAAACCTACGGCGCACGTCCGATGAAACGTCATATCCAGCGTGAAATCGAATCGCTGGTAGCGAAATACATCCTGGAGAACTACGATGTCAAGAAGATCACCGTAGATGTGGAAAACGACAACTACGTAGTAAGGGAAACAAAATAACGCAAGAAAGGCTTGTTTAAGGAACAGGCCTTTCTTTCATGTGTGTTTCCGATTCGGTATAATGTTTATGAGACAGAGGAGGTCATCTGAAGTGAAAAGAATCATCCTTGCTATGATTTTCTTGCTATTGGCACTGTCTGCCTGCGGAGGTACAGCGATGGAAGAGAAAGAAACTTATATGGAAGACGGAACAAGATTATCGTCCGATTCCAGCGATTTCGTGTTGATCACGGATGCCGTTCCGGATGTGATCCTGGAGATCCGTTACTATTCCACCTACAATTTCATCGGGGATCGTATCGATGGCTATGAGGAACCGCTCGCGTTTCTGACCAAAGAAGCCGCGCAGGCCCTGAAAGAAGTCAGTGACGAGCTGGTAGAGAAGGGCTACCGTCTGAAGATCTTCGATGCCTACCGCCCCCAGAAAGCAGTCGACCATTTCATGCGCTGGGCACAGGATTTCGATGATACCAGGATGAAACAGTACTTCTATCCGGAACTGGAAAAGGATGTCCTGTTCCCGTTGGGATATATTGCCGAACACTCCGGTCACAGCAGGGGTTCGACCGTGGATCTGACCCTGTTCGATATGAACAGTGAAAGAGAAGTGGATATGGGAGGAACCTTCGATTATTTCGGAGAACTGTCTCATCCCGACTACATGGATATCACAGAGGAGCAATATGAAAACCGCATGATCCTCAGGGAAGCGATGCTGAATCATGGATTCAAGCCTTTGGAAGAAGAATGGTGGCATTTCACTTTAAAAGATGAGCCATATCCGAATACATATTTCACTTTCCCAATCAACAGCGATTCGCTGAAACAGGAGTAGACATGTTTGATGATTTCAATTATTTCAAACTGATCACGACCGTCATCATGGGCGCAGCATTGACCTGGGCTGGCGTCAATGTCATCGGTTTCACGCTGATCGATACCTTGTTCATGGTTGCCGGGATCACGATCGCCTGGAGTTTCGCTTTCCTTCATAACGAAGCAGCCAGAACGATCGGCCGCACCGGTTCCGTACTGAACCAGTATCAGCGTTTCAATACCGAGGTCAAATACAATATGGAGAAAAAGGACATTGCTCCGGAAGTCATGCTGGTGGGACTGGTCGAGTTTGCTGCTGCGGCAATCCTTCTGATGATGAGATATAACAGATAGTCACGTTGAGGAGGATGCTATGGAAAACTTCAGTTTCATGAAATTTATCATAGGTTTGATCGTCGGAGCGATCGTGACATGGTTCAGCATGGATCTTCTGGGTTTCCGTCTGAGCGATGCCTTGTTCGTGGCGGGATGCATCCTGATGGCCTACAGCTTCACGTTCATGCATACCATGTTAGGACAGAATGCGGCTTCCGCCGGTCCTCATCTGAATCGCTATGAAAAAGTCAGCCGCGATATGCGTTACAACAACCGCGAAGAAAAAGGCTTCATTCCGGAAAGCCTCATTGCTGCCTTGCTCTTTCTGATCGCAGGACTGGCGGTCATGCTTATAAAATAAAAAGAACATTTACCGTTCTTTTTATTTTAATCGGCTTTCTTGACGTCGTAAGCCTGAGCGCCTTTGTCACCCTCTCTTACTTCATATTCGACGACCTGACCCTCATCGAGTGTTTTATAGCCATCAACTTGAATCGCTGAGAAATGAACGAATACTTCTTTGCCATCATCTCCGGTGATAAAGCCATAACCTTTAGCGGCGTTGAACCACTTTACTTTTCCTGTCATAACTCCCCTTTACTAGCAAATATATGCAACTACTATTTTAGAATAAATAGTACGGTAATGCAAACTTTTTTATTCCTTTTCAATTCTAGTATAATAAAACTATGAAATACCCTGCTTTTTTACAAGATAATGACCTGATCGGCATCTGTGCGCCAAGCGCTGGAGCCGGGAATAAACTGGAAAGTTTTGAAGAATCCAACGAAGTCATACGATCCCATGGCTATCGGATCAAAGAGACGGCTTCCGTAAGAAACGACAATGTCCGCAGTACGACGGCACGCAAACGGGCAAAGGAACTGGATGAACTGATCACGGATCCCGAGGTCAAGGCAGTCTTATGCGCCAAGGGCGGAGACTTCATGCTGGAAATGATGCCTTATGTCGATTTCGAACATATCAGAGAGAATCCGAAATGGATCTCGGGAATGTCGGATCCGACCAATCTTCTGTTTATGGTGACCACGGGGCTGGATATCGCGACACTGTATGGCTTCAACGGTGCGGGATTCGTTGCGAAAGAAGACCGCAGCCAGCGTACGTTCTTCAGAGTTCTGAAAGGGAATATTCCCGTTCAGAAATCCTACAAGAAATACAAGAGTTTCCTCGATATCATCACGGAACAGGAAATCTATGGAGATGTAGAGTGGATCAGCAGGAATGCCACACAATTCGAAGGCAGGCTGATCGGCGGATGCATCGAAGTCATCGCAAAACTCATCGGTACGCCGTTCGATCATACCAATGAATTCATCGAGAGATACAAAGACGATGGCATCGTGTGGTATTTCGACCTCTTCGATATGTCATCCTACAACTATTACATGACCCTGCTGCAGATGCAGAATGCGGGATGGTTTCGTTACTGCAAAGGCGTCCTGGTAGGAAGAGCCGCTTTCCCGAAAGTCGAAGACAAGAAGCTCGACTACATCAAAGCGACCGCCAAAGTCTTCAAAAAGATCCCGCAGATCTGCGAAGCCGATCTCGGACATACCTTCCCGGGTATGACTCTGATCAATGGCGCTTTGGTCAAAGTATCTTATGATGAAGGAAAGGGTAAGATTTCTTTCAAACTGAAATAACAGAAGTGCTTTAAGCACTTTTTGTTTGAGCTATAATTTAGATAGAGGATCGTAACATGGATAATGAACAATTAATGTGGGCTTTAGTCAAAGAAAAACCGGAAGAAGGGATCTGGATGAAGAAAGTCCCGGTTCCGAAAGTAGGCTACAACGATGTCAAGATCAAGATCAAAAAGACTGCGATCTGCGGGACGGATGTGCACATCTACCAGTGGAATAAGTGGGCGCAGAAAACGATCCCTATCGGTCTGACCATCGGACATGAGTATGTCGGGGAAGTCGTCGAAGTCGGGCAGGGTGCCAGAGGCTTCAACGTGGGCGATATCGTTTCCGGCGAGGGCCATATCACCTGCGGGAAGTGCCGGAACTGTCTGGAAGGACACAAAGAGAACTGCAGAGACGCAAAAGGTGTCGGTGTCAACCGGAATGGCGCGTTTGCGGAATATCTGGTCATTCCTTATGTGAATGTCTGGAAGACCAGAAAAAGCATCGAGGAAGAACTCTATGCAATCTTCGATCCCTATGGGAATGCGACGCATACCGCTCTGACTTATGATGTACTGGGCGAAGATGTCCTGATCGCGGGCGCAGGTCCGATCGGCTGCATGGCGGCTGCCATCGTCAAGTTCTCCGGTGCAAGACACGTGGTCGTGACCGATTTCAATCCGTACCGTCTGGATCTCGCAAAGAAGCTTGGCGCGACCAGGACTGTGAATCTGAAAGAAGAGAAACTGGAAGATGTCATGGAAGAGATCGGCATGCGGGAAGGCTTCGATGTCGGACTGGAGATGTCCGGATCGCCGAAAGCGTTGAATCAGATGATCACAAATATGAAGAACGGCGGCAATATCGCCTTGCTGGGGCTGCTGCCGGATGAGACGACTGTCGATATGGAAAGCGTCATCTTCAAGGGACTGAACCTGAAAGGTATCTATGGACGCAAGGTCTGGGATACCTGGTACAAGATGACCACGATGATCGAGGCAGGTCTCGATATTAAGCCGATCATCACGCATCATTTCGATATCAGGGATTTCCAGAAAGGATTCGATGCGATGCTGTCGGGAGAATCAGGAAAAGTCATACTTGATTGGTCTAAGGTAAAGGAGCTGGACAATGAATAAACAGGAAACATTGAAGTATTATGCCGATGAAGTGGCAGGCATCAAGGAAGCGGGATTGTTTAAGGGAGAAGCCCCGATCGTTTCCGCGCAAGGCGCTTATGTCACCTTGGGCGATGGCAAAAAATTATTAAATATGTGCGCCAACAACTATCTCGGTTTAGGTAACGATCCGAGACTGATACAAGCAGCAAAAGATACTTATGACAAAAGAGGCTACGGACTGGCATCCGTAAGATTCATCTGCGGTACGCAGGATATCCATAAGATTCTGGAAAAAGAGATCTCTTCGTTCCTGAAGACGGATGATACGATTTTGTATTCTTCCTGTTTCGATGCGAATGGGGGACTGTTTGAAACGCTGTTAGGCGAAGAAGATGCGATCATTTCCGATGAACTGAACCACGCATCCATCATCGATGGCGTACGTCTGTGCAAAGCCAAGAGATACCGTTATAAAAACAATAATATGGAGGATCTTGAAGCCAAGCTGCAGGAAGCGGATCAGAATGGCGCCAGGATCAAAATGATCGCCACGGACGGGGTTTTCTCCATGGATGGTATCATTGCGAACCTGAAAGGGATCTGCGATCTGGCAGATAAATACCAGGCTCTGGTGATGGTCGATGATTCGCATGCGGTCGGTTTCGTAGGAGATCATGGAAGAGGCACTTCGGAATACTGCGGAGTCGAAGGAAGAGTGGATGTGATCACAGGTACCCTGGGTAAGGCTTTAGGTGGCGCTTCGGGCGGCTATACTTCAGGAAGACAGGAGATCATCGATCTTTTGAGACAGAGAAGCAGACCGTATCTGTTCTCCAATACACTGGCTCCGGCTATCGTCGGCGCAAGTATCGAACTGATCAAGATGCTGAAAGAAAGCACATCCATGAGAGATGGACTGCAGGAAGTCGTCGATTACTATCGCGAACAATTGACAGCGAATGGTTTTGACATCATCCCGGGCACGCATGCGATCGTACCGATCATGCTGTATGAGGAAACGAAAGCTGCAGAATTTGCCGCAAGAATGAGAGAGAAGGGTGTCTATGTGGTCGCGTTCTCTTATCCGGTCGTTCCAAAAGGGAAGGCCCGTATCCGTACGCAGGTCTGTGCGAACCATACCAAAAATGACATCGATTTCGTGATCGAATGTCTCAAGCAAGTCAGAGAAGAAATGGGATCCTAGATCCCATTCTTTTTATATGTAATGATTCAGTGTATCGATAAACGCATCGACGTTTTCTTTTCTGGTCGCCCAGGAGCATACCAGCCGTACCGTCGTCCGTTTTTCATCGTATCTTCCCCATTCCAGGAACTGGTAGTCTTTCAGCAGTTTTTTTATCAATGCATCCGGCAGGATAGGGAAGATCTGGTTGGTCTCGGAATCGATAAACATTTCGATTCCTTTTGCCAGCAAGGCTTTTCTGAGATACTGCGCATTCTCATTGGCGTTGCGTGCGTTTTCGAGATAGGTATCATCCTGCAGCAAGGCGATGAACTGCTGGGAAATCACTCTGCCTTTCGCCAGCATCGCTCCTTGTCTCTTTATATAGTAACGGAAGTCTTTCTTGAGATCCTCATTCAGGATCACCATGGCTTCTCCCAATAAAGCGCCGTTCTTTGTTCCCCCGATATAAAACATATCCGTCAGTTCCGCGATATCTTTCAAAGTGAGGTCATTTGAGGCTGCTGTGAGCGCGTTTGCGATCCTGGCGCCATCTAAATAGAGATACAGATCATGTTTCTTACACATTGCGGAAATGGCTTGGAGTTCATCCTTGTGATAGATCGTTCCCAGTTCGGTGGCGTTCGAAATGAAAACCATTCTTGGCTGTACCATGTGTTCATCGGTATGAGAGAGCACGACCTTCTCAATCGCTTCCGGGGTGATCTTACCGTTGATGCCTTCCACCGCATCGATCTTGTGGCCTGTCGCTTCGACCGCGCCTGTCTCATGGACGTTGATATGACCCGAAGTCACACAGATGACAGACTGATATGGACGCAAGAGACCGATAGCCAAGGCGTTGCATGGCGTACCGCCTGTGATGAAATGGACATCGGCTTCTTTACCAATCAGTTTCTTTACCAGCGAAGCCGCTTCTTCGCTGTAACTATCCAGCCCATAGCCTGCTGTCTGGACCTCATTGTGTTCTGCAAGATAATCTAAAACCTTCTTACAAGCGCCTTCGGAATAATCGTTTTCAAATGAATACATAGCGTTACCTCTTTTCTCAATTATAACAGTATGATCGTCTTTCCCTGGCGTAGGATGCTTCTTTTGGCTTCCATCCTGCTGATGGTTCTTGATAGGGTTTCCCGTTCCAGGAATAACGTATTTGCCAGGGATGTGATGGAATCATAGGTGATTTGACTCTTGTGAAGATTCAGATAGTACAGCAGCCGTTCTTCCGCTCCCGAGATCGCAAGTAGCTTGATCTTGTCGTTGAGATCTTTGGTGAAATCGGATTGGGCTTGAAGATAATCTGTCAGGAATGACGGATTTCTCCTTAGCAGTTCCAGCAGATTTTCTTTGGAGATCAGTTCGATCTCCGCATCATTCTGACAGACGATATCGCCTTTGTAGTAAGGTTCGGAAGAGAAAATCAGATTGTTGCCGAACATCTGTCCCGCCTGAGGCTCGTTGTAGATGATTTCCTTGCCATCGGAGAGATAGGAAACGATCTTCAAAGAACCGGAAAGCACGATCCCGACAAACTCGCAGCGTTCATTTTCCCGAAACAAAACATTGCCTTTTTCAAGTTTTTTACGGAGAAACAGCGCTTTTTCTTCTTCTGATAATGTTTTTAACAGTTTTGTCATGACCGTGATCCAAATCACATATTTATTACTCTTAATTATATATAATGAACAGGTGAGGTCAAGAGTATGAAAAAGATTATTACATTATTATTAGCTGTTCTGATGCTTGGTGCCTGTGCCGGAAACAAACAGGAACCTGCAGAAGAAATGAAAGTGGAAGATCTGACGATCGTTACGCCGAAGGGTGCTCCGGTGTTGGCGTTCTATGATCAGATTTCAAACGGGAACTACACGCGTGTTACTGCGGATGCGATCAATGCGCTGTGGACGGGAGACAGTTCTCCTGATGTCATCGTTGTCGATTTAAGCAGCGGCGTGAACGCGATCAAGAATGGAGCGGAATACAAGCTGGCTGCGGTTATCACGTTCGGCAACTTCTATCTGGCTTCGACCGGAAACGATGAAGACGGAACCCTGAATGAAGGAGATACCGTCGTACTGTTCGGCACGGAAAAGATGCTTCCGAACAAGATCTGGCATTATCTGTATGGCGATACCTTTGATGAGAACCTGAAGTATGAAGCGGATGTACAGACAGCTGCTGCCGATCTGACTGCCGGTGTGGACCTGGAAGGGACGCCTGTCGACTATGTCTTTGTGGCGCAGCCTGCTCTGTTTGGCGCTTTGAAGAATAACGAGAATGCGAAAGTCTATGCCGATATCCAGGAAGAATACAAAAACAAGTCCGGAATGGATATGATACAGGCTGCCGTATTCGTGAAAAACAGCGTTCCGCAGGCAACCGTGGAAGCATTCTTGAATAACCTGCAGAACTCGATCGAAAACGCGATCGCCGATCCGGAACTGGTTGCAGAAGGCTTAAGCATATACACGGATGAAGAAGCGACGGCACAGTACGGGTTCAATCCGAAAGTGGTCGTCAATGTCTTCAAACAGAAGAACGCTTCCGGCATCAACGCGATGGGTTTAGGTTTCAAGAAAGCCTATGACATCAAAGCGGATATCGATGCGTTCCTGAATGTACTGGGAATGGAAGGAACGAGTGAGGAGATCTACTTCCAGTAATACGGGATACTGGCTGGGCGGAACGGTCTTGCTGATCGTCCTGTGGCAGATCCTATCGATGCTGGTGGGTCAGCAGAAGATGGTCTTCCCGGGGCCTATCATGACGTTGCGCTATGTCTTCTATCTTTTAGGCAGAGAATATACCTACCGCTGTATCTTTCAGACATTGCTGAAAATGGTCAGAGGTTTTCTGCTGTCTTGCGTTCTGGCACTGTTTTTTGGCTTGCTGAGCGGGAATGATCCCTTTCTGGAGAAACTGTTAAGGCCGTCGATCATCACAATTAGGGCGATTCCTACGGCTTCTCTGGTGTACCTGTTTATCGTGCTGGCAGGCTTCAAGCTGGCACCGATGCTGCTGGTGGTGATGATCTCGTTCCCGATCAT
>JAFYHQ010000005.1 GCA_017539105.1 Erysipelotrichaceae bacterium | reverse complement strand
TTACTAAAAAAGTACCGCATCCTGTAAGCTCAAAATTTGCTTTATTACAATTTCTATCTTATCACGATTGTCGTTATTATCAAATACCAGAAGATGATAAGACAGAAATTCAAAGCAATGATACAGTTATGGCTCTTTGTCAATCAGGCCACAGGCACTTCATGACATTGAGCATTTGTAAGTATTCTTATAGTTTATAAATCCATTTCAAATTCTCCAGAAATCATATTGAGCATAAAAAAGCATCAATCATTAACCGATAGACTTAGTCCTATTGTTAGGCAATTTACATGTCTTTCTGTATTATATTGATGCCGTATGTCCTATTATTGAATCTGATTTCCACATTCTGTATGTACTTATGAACTATATCTTTCTGGAAAACTGGGCTCAGATTCTCAAATAGCTTATTGTTCTTTTTGATTCCATCAATTCCCTTCTGTAGTAGGTTGATTTCATCGTCAAGATTTATGTAGAGTTCATAGAATATATCTTCATCTAGTTCGTGTTTCTTCTGTTCCTCTATGAGTTTTCGTTGTCTCTTTCGCAAATGTGATATCTCCTTTTTCTTTTCCGAATACCCCTCTTCATCCTGAAAATAAAGGTTTGTTATTTTCTGAAGCTGAGCATTTTTCTTTTCTATCATCTTTTCCTGGGATGCTCTTCTTCCGCATACCGGGCACATATAGTATGTATATCTCTTGTTTTTGTATCCTGTACCGCTTGTCTGAACCATAGGAACATCGCAGTTTGTACACCTGACGATATTCTTGAAAACATAGACGAGATTCTTCTTGCTCTGCTTGCGGAATGCGTGATTCTTGCTGGCTCGGTTGAATATTACAGGATCCACGATGCCTTCACAGAAGTTCTCGACCACTATTCCTCTGTACTCCATGGTTCCGATGTAAAGCTTTTCCTTCAGGATCTTTCTCAGCCTGTTGTCACTGACCTTCTTTCCGAATCTTATCCTGATCTCGTGCTGTAGATCCTCCAGAGTATATTCGTTGCTGGCAACAGAACTGAATATATACTGCACAAGATCAAGTTGCTCTTTGTCTTGTGTTGGGACAAGTCTTTTGTCTACTCTTTCGTATCCAATAGGTGGAGTACTGAACGGATACTTTCCTTCAAGTACTGCCTGTTTTAGAGCTCTTATGGTTCTTTCCGATGTTCTCTCCGATTCAAGCTGCGCATATACGCCGGAATTAAAAACATGCGATCTACCTATGGCAGTACTCAGATCCAAACTCTCCATTACGGATACGAGTTCGATCTTGTTCTTGTCGAAGAATTCGATCAGCATGTACAGGTCTTTGATGTCTCTTGTCAGTCTGTCCAGACTGTGGAATACCACCTTGTCTGCTTTTGCCTTTTTAACGGTTTCAAGAAGGCTTTTTAGTTCAGGGCGGTTCAAAGATCTTGCCGATTTCCCCCTTTCCTCAAATACTTCAAGCTTATAATCGCTGTAATGATACTTGCAGTAATCTTCGATTACTCTCTTCTGTTCTTCGATGTTGTAGCCAAACATGGCCTGCTGCATCGTGCTTTCTCTAACATAACCAAATATTTTAATCATAATTCTCCCTCCATAAGAATTGCGTATAGTTCTGCTAGTATACTCATCCTAGCAAGTAAACGGCTCAAAAAAGATGACAGCTGCACCTTTCTTTCCTGCCGTCATCTTGATTTGTAGCAAGTTGCTACAAATCCAGAGACCTGCCATCCTCGTTGAGGAACACTTCGATCTCCGATTCGATCTCTCGCTGTCTTTTTGCAAGAAGGCTATTGATTATTCTTTTTGTTCCCACAGCTGAGTTTCTGCCAGAAAGTCTTTCTCTGACAAACAGACTGTTTGTATTTGTCCTTTTCTTTCCACCTTCCGATGTATTGCTGTCTGTGTTGCTTAGAATTCTTTCATATGAGTTTTCTTCCATGTATCCTTTCCTGTTTGAAAGGATGCGGTTGGCGATCTGATCCGTTATCTTGGCGATCTCTTTTTCCTTCCTGTCTGAAACTTCGGATCCGGATTTCTCGTTGATCCGTCCTTCATACCTGTCGAGCGCTTCAAGATATCTGTTCCAGGATTCTCTGCATTCCTTTGATTGAACAAGACTGTCCACGACTCTGAACACCGCATCCCTGTATGGAGCCATGTTCGCTGAATTGATCTGCAGCCTTCCGGTTCCCGGAAGTACGGCGTATAGATCCTTCAGTGAACTGATCTTATCCAGATCGGTATGGCTGAGTGAATCCAGCATGTTTCTTCTGGAAACGTTGATGTCATTGAACAGATCCCTGTACATTCCCTGGTCTTCTCTTTTGAGCATTTCGTTTCCGAACAACCTCTTGAATGTGCTGATCGCCTTTTTAGGAAGCTTTCCATAAGTCTGGTCGAACTTCCCCGAAGGCGTATTCTCGAAGAACAGAAGATGGATGTGCGGATGTGGAACGGAACTCGTCCTGTTCTCCGGATGGAAATCCTCCCACCAGGATACGTTGTCGGGATCAAGCCCGATCGATTTTAGATAAACGGGCATGATTGAGGATATCGCCGGAGCGAACTGATCCTGACTCGCAAGGTTGTAGTTGCTCGCGCTTACGTAGTCCGGCATGCTGCATACGAATTCGTAGAGAACCGCCCCTTCTCTGTTCAGGGCTTCTGTCCCCTTTCTGATGAATTCTTTCTTTTTCTCCTGATCATCTAGATAGCCGTCTGAAGACATTGTGTATCCGTATCTTCCAGTATAGCTCATCAGAGAATCGTTCTCCTTTCCTGCATATCTTTCACAGTAGTTGAAGTAGCTGCCTGCGTCTCCGAATATGGACTGCGTCGTGACTGTTCCCTTGAAGCAGCTGTTTTTAGGAGCGTTTGCTCCTATCCTGAAATATCTTGCCTTGCAGAATAGATCCGGCATATCCTATTCCTCCTTCTTTCTTTTCTTCATTCTCTTGAGCATGAACTCGTCCAGTGCATCGTTCCATCCGGACCGTTCATCGACAATGATCTCGATCGCATCGCTGATCTTGGGAGGCGGAGGAATGATGCTGGGGCTTCTGTAAATCAGCTTGTTTCCGTAGTCGTTCTTGATCGTGAGATACAGAAGCTCGTCTATCTTTCTGTGAAGATTGTTCATGCTGACATTCACTCTGTCCTCCACGATGCTGTTGATCCTGTCTACTACATCGCCGTCTCTGGTCTCGTTGATCTTCTTGTAGTAGAGATCTCTGATCGCATCCTCTACGATCTCCTTCTTTCCCGGCGGTCTCATGCCGATCCGGTCTGCTTCCTCTTCATAGAATCCGATCAGTTCGTCTAGTTTCAGAAGCATATCAGGACTCAGCCTGACCGTAAGCACGTTATCGTTCTTTGACATGGTTCTCCTTTCTTTGACATTTGTAGCAACTTGCTACAAATTGAAAAACGTATACTCTAATATGCGTTTGTATACACCTGCGTATACGTCTGGTGATCATTAGAAATAAAAAAAGCCTTTGAATAAAGGCAAAACTTGGCGGAGTCGAGTTGTTCAACTGGGTTTGTATACAGGGGGTGTATACAAACCCTTTATCCTGCTTAAGTAGAGCATTGTATACGTACAAAGGCCCATCAGTTTTGTGGCGGATTGCAGAATACATAGCCTACTCCTTTCTTGTAGTAATGCGTTGATACCGTCCTCATCGCCCAGTCCGGAAGAGAGATGAATTCTTCCAGGGTATCGTTCTTGTGGTTGAAGTTTCCTTCGACGATGACCATGGTATCCTCGTCGATCACTCCTGCGACAATGCCGACATGGTTGAAGTTGGTCGTCGAGAAGATCGCTCCTGGCGATGGCGAGCTTGAGAACGTCCATCCATGATCCTTGAGATGCTGGTATGCCTGATAGGCACAGTCTTCTCCCTTTCCCCTGAAGCCCGGATCGAAGCCATAATGCTGGTAGAACAGTCCCCAGGCAAACCAGGTACACTGCCCCATCCATTTGTCGCCATAGGGGTTGATTCCTCCCTGAGAATATCCAAGCCACACTTTGAGATCCGAGAAATCGGGAACGAAGTCTTCCATGCCGAAGATGATCGTTCCGCTGCCTAGACCAGGATAGTAACCGGATCCAAAAGCAAATAAGGCAGGATTGATATATTCATTTGAGGAATTATATACGGACAGTCTCGTCTCCCCTTCAGAATACCCGATCACCTCCGTTGCCTCTACAACATCTCCAACCTCAAACAGAGATGACAGCCATCCGTCCTTCGATTCGTATCTTGCGTAAAGATCGATATCATTGGCATCGATCTGCAGCAGGATCTCATTCGAGTTCGCTCTCAGGACTGTTCCTTTTGAGAATGCATACAGCATGTCGCCCTGCCACACCTGATTGGTGTTGAAGCTGATCTCATAGGATTCTGGATCTACGTTGAGCCCGTAGTTTCTGATCATCGAGAATGATATCTCCTGAAATGGATAGACCCATTCGTCTTCCAGGATGATGTTGCAGGCAATCGTATCATCGCTGATGCACTCTCCTCTTCTGATCTCCGGGTAGTAGACCCATTTGTAATCATCTACAATCACAGGTACGCCGTTCTGCATTTCTTCATGCTCTCCGACCTTTTCGTATTTCGAAACGGTGTATTTGCCAAGCACACGGATTTTCCTGAAATAGGAATCGTCATAGGATCCGATAAATAGCTTATCCGTGATATCCAGGAATTTCTGGTCATGGTAATCCGGATCCATCGTTCCAGTATTGAGATTTACATTGTCCAGGCATTCCCCGGGATCTTCTTTTGCTTCGTATAGGACGCATCCTGTCATGGCGTTGTAATCGATCGAGACTCTGTTTTCATGGATGAAGTAATCCAGATCGTTGGAGAAATCCGCGTCATAGGATCCATCGAAGCTTTCTCTGAGTGTACCGAAGGAATTGCCGAATATGGATCCCAGGTATGCGATCGGAGCGAATACGCAGCATACCGGTATGACGATCAGCAGCGTGACAATAAAAAAGATGCCCATGATCTTTACAGGCATCCATAGTACCTTAGTGTTCATTGAAACCCGCCTTGTCTCCTTTCTTTATCTCGCTTTTTTCAGCCTTCTTTTCTTTTTCCGGTTTCTTGCTCAGTGCGGAATCATCTGTCTGGTTCCTTCTTAATCTGAAGCTGTCTTCTATATCAAAGAACGGCGTTTCCGGCAGCTGACGTTCCGGAAGCGGTACTGTATCAGGCAGACTGAAACAGTACCTGTTGAAAGGCAACAGCCTTGCCTTATAGGGATTCTTTCTCTGCCTTATGATGACGGCTTCTCCCATTGATAGTTTTTGCAGCGTATCGGTCGACATGACCGGCACCTCGATCTTGTCGTTTTTGTTTCTATTCCAGATGATTTTGGTACCGCAGAGCTTCGAAATCTCCTGCAGCGTATCGTTTTCACCTGCCAGAAGATAGTACAGATTCTGGCAGTTTGACCGGATCGTAGATGTCCTGTCCTTTCCGTACTTTGTGATCAGTTGCCCGAAGTCCTGGATTACAAGACAGAACCTGACTCCTCTGGACAGTCCTGCGGTCAGCGCATTTACAATATTTTCCCATTTGGATCCGTTGGCAAATTCGTCCCATACAACATATACAGGAATCTTCAATCTCGATTTCTCCTGATCTCTGGCCAGTTTGATCAGCTCCTCGTATGTTTGGGAGATCAGGATGGAAGGAAGTTCGTGGTAGGTTCCCTTCTCGTCGTGGATTCCGATGAAGATGGCGGTCTTTTTTTCTCCCAGCTGCTTCAGATCGAAATCGGATACCGAGGTCATTCTCAGGATATCTTCGTTTGTCAAAAAATACTTGATTTTCTCCGAGAAGACGGAAGAGATGGAACCTCTTGTGTTGTCGGGAGAATCCACGTATTCATTGAGCTTCGTGAATGAAAGATCCGTATGCTTCCTGTAATGATTCAGATAGTACTGCAGGATCGTTGTGCAGCCGTCGTTTTTCCTGGGATCGATCCTGGTCTTGCCAAGTTCATGCAGCATCTTTACCGACCGCATGTTGATCATCTCATCCGGAAGAAATTCGTTTCTTCCACATTCATCTGTTGTATGCTCTTCAAGAAGGAAGTTGATGTATCCCTCCAGAAGCGTAGTCGCCGATGACGGCCAGAAGGGATCCCTGGCATCTTCTTCATGACACAGCCTCATCGCAATATCGGAGATCAGTTCCTGAGCTTCCGAATAGTTGGGTTTGGGAAGTCTCTTCTCCGTTTCCCTTATCTCTTTCTCAAGCTTTCTGATCTCCTCCTGCAGTATTTCCTGATTTTCTTTGTTGTTCTCTGTTTTCTTTTTCAGCTGAGTAATCATGATCCTGTCTGCTGCAATGTCATTTACAGTCTTTGAAGTTTCTGCGGTATTCATCTGCCTTCTGTAATCATCGTACGCTTCACGATACTTCTTTATGATGATGCCGAACGGATTCCACCTCTTTGATCTTCTGGGATTGATGAAGTCAACGACCTTCACATCGTATCCGTCATCAATCAAAGACTGGCCATGTGTCGCATACAGTTCTCCTTTGACGTCCATGACAATCATCGATTCTCCTGCCATTCTCAGGGACTGGATCAGGATGTTGACGATCGAGAATGTTTTGCCCGATCTTGTCGTGCCTACAACCAGAGAATGGGCATCCTCTGCATCCACCCATATGTGTCTTCTTCTTGTAACGATCGGAGGACCTCCCCTTCTGCAGGTTTTTATGTCATCTATGTTCCAGAAATGCAGCGTGTTGAATTTGTGAACATCTGAAAGTCTCAGAGCGGAGACGATGATGTTCCACATTCTTTTGGGACCATCGAATACAAGATCACAGAGTCCCCTGAATGTCCTGTTCTGAAGATTGATTCCCCTGGAATTGAAATCCAGACGCTGCGTTCCCTTTTTCGCTTCGTGAAGCCATGCAAGCCTTGATACTCTTCTTCTTTCTTCTATGGTCTTGAATCTTGATTTGTGTCTTTCTCTTGCGTTTCTGGAGAAGATGACATTCCAGAAAAACGATAAGATCGTCAGCATCATCAGAAAGAGTATAAGATACAGAAACTCAGGATAATCCCTGTATCTTGCAATATCAAAAAGGAACCTGAAATCATCAACGAAACCGGACATGACATAGTCTCCAAGAGAGATCACCTGCAGTCCCAGAAACAAGTACAGTAAAGGTATCAACACAATTGAGACCAATACAAAAAACAGTAGCATATTATCCTTCCTTTCCAAAAAAAGAAAGAATTGTAGCAAGTTGCTACAATTCAGTGTAATCATATGTTTTGTAGCAAATTGCTACGAATTCGGTGAAATTGTGTCCTGGTTCTCGTTCCTGAACCAGTATTTGTTCATATAGCTTAGAAAGTCCTGCTTCAGCGGATAGGATGAACTCTCGGCAATGACGCTGTCTATTCCACAGAACGGACACAGTGCTGTCGCACCGTCCGCAGATCTTCCATCCATGCCTATCCAGTCATGAATCTCGTTCGACAGGAATATCTTTTTGCAGTGGTAGCAGCCGCATATCGTGCTTCTGCTCAGGTCATCCCAGTTGCTGATGCTGTGCTGCTTTGCTGCAATCATAACACTGTACGGATATTTCGGTTTCATCATCTCTGTCATACTCCCTTCAAGATCATATTAGTCTTTCAAAGATATGGAGATTGTCCGAATATTCGGCCAGTACGACAATCCTGTCTGTAGCAACTTGCTACAATTCGTATGTATCGTATGTTTTCTTATTAATCTTTAGTCGATCAGTATGCCCTCATTTTCATATTCTTCGATTTCTTTATTCACTTCGTCATAGATCTTCTTTATCTGCCAGGGAATACTGAATCTGAAAGCGACCCAACGATCTTTGTATTCGTCGTATATTCCGTACTCCTCAAGAATCAGAAGGCGCTTCATCTTCAGCTGTGATGCTTTGTTGATACGGGCGATGTCCTTTTCGACGTCTGCAACCTCGATGAAGAAATCGATGACCCACGGCATGCCCAGTTCCTCATATGCATGATGATCATCATTCAGTCTAAACCCGTTTTCTTCAGCGATCCTTCTGATCAATAAATCGGTTTCAAAATCCATTTCTTCATCTTCCGAAACGGAGCATTCCTTCGCAAGCCAGTAAGTCGTGGTGTTTTCACCGATGTGTGTTTCAAGATATTTGACCAGTTTATTCTCGTCTATTTTCATTCTCTTTTCCTCCGGTTTTATTATCCTGCCTATACCGGATCGTTTGGTCGTTTCACAGACGACATTTATATTTGAAGCAACTTGCTACAAATCCCCACTAAATCATTATTAATAGAAGTTTTTAGCAGCCGCCAGTCATAATGTGTAATAACGATCTATTCAAGAATATATTCAAAAAGAAGCATCTCTATACTGTGATGCTTCTTTTTGAGGGGAAAAATACTGTATTGTCTTTATTTTATTCAACATTATATCGATCATAGTCTCATCCATTATTTCTGAACAATCATCCGATAATCGGACAAAGTTTTTGATTGTATCTTTCGCTTCTTTTTCAACGATTCCTTCATTGTTTGAGATACTCTTACCATGCATGGCCATGTACGCACTGAAACATGCCGATGCACAACAGGTAGCTACTTTCATCGAACAATCCGCCTTCGCACCGTCACAAAGCATTCCCGAAAGTGTACCCAGCATATTATTGATGCAGCAATTAATTTCTCCTATCGAACCGCCCATGAGGTAACTGATTCCGCAAGATGCCGCAGTAGCAGCGATTACAGCTCCGCATAAGGCAGACAGAAGCCCAAAATTACGATGTATATAAATTGAAACCAGATGAGACAAAGTAACTGCTCTAAAAACTGCATCTTCCTCTTTGCCAAGGTATTTTCCCGCTTCCAGAACGGGAACAGTGCAAGTAATTCCCTGATTTCCTGATCCGGAGTTTGTTACGACAGTATGATTCAATCCTGCCATTCTGGCATCCACGCCATTTGCCGTGCTTATCATGACAGCAGACAGCAGATCTTTAGGCTCTCCTCTTTCAAAAAACAGATCGTTGAGCTGTCTGCCTGTTTCTAGATTATATCCGTGTTCGTGCCCTTTCATAGCAATTTCGCTGTTATAGTAGATAGCATCTTCAATGATTTTCAGATCGTCATTGGTTCTATCCAGTTCATTAACGAAATCAACAATGTTTTGAAGGTTCAATACGTTTTCATCCTGTTTTAAAAAATCGACGGATTTATCATGCATGTTTTCGTATAATACTCTTCCATTCTTTTCAATTAAAGTGACGTTGGTGTGGGAGCCACTGATTATACACCTCGAATAATTATTTGTATTGCTTAGTAAGACTCCGATAAACAGTCTTTCATCTGTCTCTTTTTTCTTTACGGTAACATTCCCTGAATCCACGAGAACGATTGCACTTTCGACATCTTTCTGACCTATCGAATCGATTACCTGCAGTTTCTTGTCAGGATTACCAGCGATGGCTCCTAAAGCTGCCGCATAGGACAATCCTTTTCTGTCTGTGTTTGGAATGCCAACAGAAAAGACATTCTTGATGATATTGATACTGGCTTCTACTTCGATCTTTTGGATATCACCTTCCAGATACTTTCGTGCAAAAGCAGCACAAAGCGCAACAGCAGCCGGTTCGGTACAGCCTGTTGCATATTCCATATTGTTTCTCAATATCTCACAAAAGATCTCATGTTTCATGTTCTTTATTCCTTATCTTTTTGATCCATTTCAAAAACAAAGTGACACATTCCATCCTTGAAAAAGTGTTTATCGTGGATACATTTGAAATTGGAACAGTATCCCTCAGCAATTGCAGGATCGATCATCTCGCAGTAATGAATGCCATACTTCTGAGTTCCGTCTTTTGTCCAGGTATCTGCAAATACACATTGCGTAAAATCCTGTTCCACTCTTTCCTTGCTGACCTTGTCATCACTGGTAAAATAATCGCTTCTTCCCATGTCGTAACATGAAAGATAGAATTCGGGTGAAATCTCATGGCCCATCGCTTGTGCTCTTGCAGCAATATTCTGACCTCTTTTCAGTCCGAATTGTCTGACACCTTCTCTGATTGCATCCAGCCCTTCCTGGCCGAAACGCACTTCCACTTCTTTGGTGATGTCCGCAAACATTCTCGCAAACAGCACATACATATCTACTTCTTCCAATTCCAGTTTTTCATCAATTTTCTTCATCGTTTACTCCGTTTCATCCAGTTTACAGATGGTTCTATACAAGATATCGGTCCCTTGTTTCAGATCATCGGACAGAATCAACTCTTCCGGATTGTGGCTGATTCCCCTGACATTTGGAACAAAGATCATGGCCGTAGGAAACTGCGAGGCAAAGATCATCGAATCATGTCCGGCTCCGCTATCCATGTAGCGATAGCTGATGGATGTTTCTTTGCATGATGCTTCGATCAGTTTCTGCAGACTTACATCCATGGCCGTCGGTTCTTTCTCGTTCAGTTTCCTGATGTCTGTTTCGAAACCGTTTCGTTCGCATTCCTGCAGCGTTTCATGGATCATCCTTGTGATGTCTTCCATGATGGTTTTGCTTCCGGAACGGATATCGACCGTAAAGATGCACTGTCCGGGAATGCAGTTGGAACTGCCGGGACTCAGATTCAATTGTCCGATCGTCAGCGTCGCTTTGTCGCAGTATTTTTCTTTGACATAGCTGTCGATCTCCAGGATCGCTTTGTATGCTTCGATGCCGGCATCCTGGCGCATATTCATCGGAACGGTCCCCGCATGATTGCTGAAACCGGAAATGCTGACTTCCAGCCAGACGATCCCGGCAATATACTCAACAACGCCGATGGTCTGATGTTCCCGTTCCAGGATCGGTCCCTGTTCGCCATGCAGTTCGATCATACAGGCGATATCGTCTGTATGCGAAGCAATGACAGGGGCGATCTGTTCGAGGTCATAGCTCTCCAATGTTTCTTGCAATGTTCTGCCATCAAATCCTGTAAAGGAATTTAACTGTTTCTCGCCATGGATCCCACAGAAGAACTGGCTTCCCAGCAAAGTCTGATTGAATCTCGTGCCCTCTTCCCCGACCGTACAGATGATCTGATATGGATGCCTAAGTTTCCTTCCTTCTTCCTTGAGCATCTCTGCCACTTCCAAGGCGGCAACGATGCCTGCTGCTCCATCATACTTTCCTGCATTCCTGACGGAATCCAGATGCGAACCGGACATGATCTTCTTAAGATCTTCCGATCCCTTCAGCACGCCCATAAGATTGCCAATGGGATCGACATTGACTTCCATATCCAGCTCCTTCATCCGTTTCACCAGATATTGCTGCGCTTCTTTGTATTCGTCGCTGTAGCTGATCCTTTGCACTCCTGATGGAACGGCTTCCGTATAGGATGCAAGTGTTTCGATCGTCTGTTCCAGTCTTTGTCTGTCAGCTTCTTTCATACATCCTCCATAAACAGAAGGGAGGTCAGAAACCTCCCTTATCTTTCTACAATTCAGATCCGTTTGTTTCTATGATGTGCTTGTACCAGTAGAAACTGTCTTTTTTGTAACGTTTCGCGGAACCATTGCCATAGTTGTCCAGATCGACATAGATGAAACCGTAACGCTTATCCATTTCGCCTTGCGAACAACTGATGATATCGATCGGACCCCACTCGGCATAGCCGAAACAGTCGACACCGTCGATGATCGCCTGCTTGATCTGGGCGATATGAGCTTCCAGATAAGCGATCCTGTAATCATCATGGACCTCGCCATCCTTCAGTTCATCAAACGTTCCCATACCGTTTTCAGCGATAAACAGCGGCTTCTGCCAGCGATCCCAGTAGACATTGAGCAGATATCTCAAGCCGTTAGGGTCGATGGACCAGCCATAGACCGTCTTCTCCAGCAGCGGATTCTCCTCCAGACCCTTTTCCTTGCTGACGATATTCGTACAGTAGTAAGAGAAAGAGAAGAAATCGCTCGGATTGTTTCGGATGTTCTCCAGATCCCCTTCTTCCATTCTGATGTTGAAGCCCTGATCCTTGAAGAATCGCCAGGCATAACCCGGATACTCTCCGCGAAGCAGCACATCGCCATAGAAGAACTGATTCATCTGGTTGTGCTGATAGGCAGCCAGCGAATCTTCCGGCAGACAGGTTTTCGGATAAGAAAACTTGCAGCCGTTCATCACGCCGATTTTGACCTCGGTATCCAGTTTCTTGGCATATTCCTTGATCAAGGCATTCGCGACAAACTGATGATGCAGGCACTGATATCTCGCCTCCAGCATGTTTTCATGGGAATCCAGCGTCAGAACCAGACCGGCAAAATCCGCACCCCAGCCGAAGCTGTTGATCTGGATGATGACGATCCAATGTTTGACTCGGTCATGATAACGATCCAGGATCACTTTCGCAAACTTCACAAACAGTTCGATCAGTTTTCTGTCGTACCATCCGCCGTATTTCTGAACCAGATGCAACGGCATCTCATAATGAGACATGGTGATGACAGGAACCATGCCATTGCTTACGATCTCGTTGATCAGATCATCATAGTAGGCAAGACCCTTTTCGTTAGGTTCGCTTTCTTCTCCCGTAGGATAGATTCTGGTCCAGGCGATGGACGTTCGGAACATATTGAAGCCCATCTCCTTCATTAGTTTCAGATCCTGCTTGTAGGTGTGATAGAAATCGATGCCCCTTCTTCTGGGATAGTTGCCTGTTTTATCGTTGATATGACGTTCCAGATCCGCATACGTATGACGGAAGTTGAAGACATCCGTCTTAACATACTTCTCAGGAAGCTCTTCGATATCGGCAAGGCTCGGGCCTTTGCCATCGACGTCCCATGCGCCTTCGCACTGGTTTGCCGCAACGGCGCCGCCCCAGAGGAAGTTTTCCGGAAAACCGGCAGGTACTTGTTTCATCGTTTTACTCCTTGCTGCTCAGTTTTTTGTAGAGATCGATCATCCGTTTCGTCATCGCGAATTCCGTCTTGATCGTCATCAGAGTATCCTGAGCATGAATAAACAGCACGGTCATATCTGGGTCGTCTTCTTCGATGGTATCCTGGATCATCCTGGTCTGGATGCGATGCGCTTCGATGATCTCTTGGTTCGCTTTTTCCGTTAAAGCATCGACTCCCTCAAAATCACCTTTTTCTGCCTTATCCAACGCTTCGGTATAGTCTACTCTGGCATCTCCGGCATGAAGGATGATGTTCATCGATCTCGTGTTCATATCTTCTATCTGACTCATATATAACCTCCAAATGTTTGTTTAATTACTCAGCGTCTGCAGCTTCTTCTTCGACACACTGCTTGTCATATGCCTTGAAGAACGGATAGTAGATCACCCAAGATACGGCAAACAGAACCAGACACAGGATCGCACCGGCGATAGAGCCTGTAGAGAAGAACGCATAGATCGGTTTCGGTAAGTACCAGAGCTGGAAGACTTTCGTTGGAACCGGTACCAGACCGCCCTTGAAAGCAAACCAGGTAATGATCGCATTGATGATTCCCTGTGCCCACATCGGTACCATCAGCATCGCATTGAAGCAGATCGGCGTACCGTAAACCAGCGGTTCGTTGATGTTGAACATGCTCGGAGCCAGACAGGTCCTGCCCATGAGTCTGAGTCTCTTGGATTTCGCCAGGAAAGCCATCATCAGACACAGAGACAAGGTAGCGCCTGTACCGCCGATCGTCATGATCCAGGTGACTTCATAGATATTCAGGTGCGTAGCAGCCTGTCCGGCAGCTGCGGCAGCCATGTTCGCTTCGATACCGGTCAGGGCCAGAACGGAAGTGACGCCGTATAAGCACCAGGTCGAAATACCGAAAGAATATAAGAACGTCATAGCCAGGAAGTTGATCAGGACAAAACCCCAGAACGTCTCACCGAAGGCCAGCAACGGCAGGAAAATGCTGTTGATCGTGCTGATAAGATCGACATGAAGAACAGAAGTCAGAACCCAGCCTACGAACATGCACAGCAGGATCGGGATCAGAGTATCGAACCAGACGGTAACGAAATCCGGAATGGCGCTGTCATCACCGAAGAGTCTCATCTTGCCAAAAGAGCTCATGACGAAGCCGACAAAGATACCGGTAACGATTGCGACGATCATACCGCCGGAACCGAAGGTTCTCCAGATCACGGTGAAGTTGCCATCCGCGATCGTCGGGCATAATACCATGATAAACAGAGCAACACCGGCTAAAGCAGCCTGGTTTCTCGTTCTTCTCTGGTCTTTCTTTTCCATGATATAAGCAGGGATCAGGAAAGAAAGGAACAGGGACAGTAAGCTGAATGAGAAGGAAGCAAATCCGCTGCATTCAGGGAAACTCGGGAACGCTTCTCTGATCGTGTCAAGAATCGTACCGATCGTACCGATAAAGATCAAAGGCATCGTTGCCAAAATCGAATCTTGCACTGCCGCGATATACGGGTTTCTGGTGAGTTTGTTCAATTTCGGAGCAACAACGTCAGTCATGTAATCCATAAATTTTTGCATATTTATTCTCCTTTTTCCAATTCGTTGAATTTTTCTACGACAAAGTCAACGATAGCTTTGCCGTCAAGACTTCCATACGCTTTCTGGTCGACAAGATAGACCGGAATATTGCCGTGTTTGCGGCAGTATTCTTTTTCTTCTTCCAGAAGGTACTTCAAATGCGGACCCAGCAGCAGCATATCGATATCATCGATATATTCGGTCAGTTCCGAATCGCTTCTGGCAATCACAGAATATTCGTCGATCAAACCTCTCTTTTTCAGTTCGATGCGGATATTTTTGGCCATGAAGCCGCTTGATGCTCCCGCACTGCAGACCAGTAATACTCTTTTCACCCGATCCCCCTTTCTTATGCATTATCAGCTGTATAGATACTGCTTCTGATTTTATTCTAAAAAGAAAGTGGAAATGAATCATTCAGTTGTATTTCATAATAAGATGAAATAATTCTGCTTTATTATGAAGTTCTTTACTGTTATGTTATAAATGTATAAGT